>NZ_CP093845.1:2239628-2986171 GCF_024732245.1 Dietzia sp. B32
GGGCCGGGTCACGGATGGCGAAGGTCCAGTAGCGGGCCGAGTCGTCCGGGGTGAGCAGGTGCCCGATCCCGGTGAACGCGAGGGCCGAGACGACCGCCGTGGCCAGCCCGCGCCAGTCGCGCCGCAGCACGAAGTACAGCAGGAACACCGCCGGGGTGAGCTTGATGGCCATCGCCAACCCGGTGAGGGTGCCGCCCCACCAGCGGCCGCGGCCGCGGATCACGTCGACCAGCACCAGCGCCATGAGGAAGACGTTGACCTGCCCGAACCCGATCGTCTCGCGCACCGGGCCGAACCACAGTGCCACCGCCACGATGGCTGCCGTGAGCCACCACAACTCCCGCTGCGGGCGTTCGCACGTGCGCGTGAGCACCAGGTGCACGACATAGGCCAGCACCGCGATGGTCGCCAGCGTGATCAGCGCGGACGCGACCGCCAACGGCACCAGCGTGAGCAGTGAGAAGAGCTGCGCCGACAGCGGGGGATAGGTGAACGGCAGGTGGGCGCCCTGGGCGAGCTGCGGCAGCTCGCCGTAGAGGTCGCCACCGTCGCGGAACACCTGCCCGCCGACGCGGTAGACGTCGAGGTCGATGCGGTACGGCGGGGTCTGCTGCAGCCCCGGGATTCCGACGGTGTGCAGCAGCGTGCCGACGACGGCGAGGACGGCGACGACGACCCGCGCAGCGGCCGAACCGAGGTAGCGGTCGACCGCTCCGCCAATCATGCCGGGTCGCCGTTCTGCTCGGCGGAGCCCCCGGACCCGCCGTTCTGCTGCGGTTCGTTCTGTCCCGCCCACCAGCTCAGGAGTGCGGCCTCGGCCTCATCCCGGTCGAGCGGGCCGCGGTCGAGGCGCAACTCCTTGAGATACGCCCACGCGCGACCGACATCGGGCCCCGGCTTGAGGTCGAGCAGCGTCATGATCTCGTTGCCGTCGAGGTCTGGGCGGACCCGCGCGAGGTCCTCCTTCTCCTCGATCTCGGCGATCCGCCGTTCCAGCGAGTCGTAGTTGGCCTGCAGCTTGGCCGCCCGCCGCTTGTTGCGGGTCGTGCAGTCCGCCCGGACCAGCCGGTGCAGGCGCGGGAGCAGGTGTCCGGCGTCGGAGACGTAGCGGCGCACCGCGGAATCCGTCCACTGACCCTCGCCGTACCCGTGGAAGCGCAGGTGGAGAAACACCAGGCCGGAGACGTCCTCGATCATCTGCTTGGAGTACTTGAGCGCACGCATGCGCTTGCGCACCATCTTCGCGCCGACCACCTCGTGGTGGTGGAAGGTCACGCCGCCGCCGGGCTTGGGCGCCCGTGTGGCGGGCTTGCCCACGTCGTGCAGCAACGCCGCCCAGCGGAGCACCAGGTCGGGCCCCTCGGGTTCGAGGTCGATGGCCTGCTTGAGCACCGTGAGCGAGTGCCAGTACACGTCCTTGTGCTGCATGTGCTCGTCGCGCTCGAGCTTCATGCCGGGCACCTCGGGCAACACCCGGTCGGCCAACCCGGCCTCGCACAGCATGTTGATGCCGTCGATCGGGAAATCGCCGAGGATGGTCTTGTCGAGCTCCGTCCGCACCCGTTCGACGGTGATGCGGTCGATCTCCCCGGTCATCTCCGCCATCGCCCGGAACACCCGCGGCGCCAGGGTGAACCCCAGCTGGGAGACGAACCGGCAGGCCCGGAGCATGCGCAGCGGGTCGTCGGCGAACGACTGCTCCGGCGCCGCCGGGGTGTCCAGCACGCCGGCGAGCAGGGCGTCCATCCCGTTCAGGGGATCGACGAACTCCTGGCGCCCGTCCGGGTGCAGACGCACCGCCATGGCGTTTACCGTGAAGTCACGCCGGATGAGGTCACCCTCGAGGGTGTCGCCGAAGACGACCTCGGGGTTCCGGGTCACCCCGTCATAGGAGTCCGCGCGGAACGTGGTGATCTCGATCTGCTGCTCGATCCCGCCACCGTCCCGCTTGACGGCCGAGAGCGTGCCGAACTCGATCCCGGTGTCCCACACCGCGTCCGCGTAGTCGCCGAGGATGGCCCGCACCGTCTCGGGTCGGGCGTCCGTGGTGAAGTCCAGGTCGGTGCCCAGTCGGCCGAGCACGGCGTCGCGGACACTGCCGCCCACCAGGTAGAGCTCGTGCCCGGCGTCGCCGAACGCCGTCGCGAGCGGGGCCAGCACGTCCGCCAGGTCGTTCATGGTGGTCTGGGCGCCCGCCAGCAGCCGGACCCGGCGTGCCTCGACCTCGGCCGGGTCGGGCCGGGCGCCCGGTCCGTCCTGCAGAGCCGAGAACACCGCGGCGTCGTGTCGATCGGAGGCGGCTCGATCGGCGGCGGCACTGCGGTCGGGGGTCGGTCTGCGGGCTGTCACGCGCCCGACTTTACCGAGTGGACCCGGCAAATCCTGATCCGCGCACTCGGGGGCGGGGCCGAGTCGGGGCGGAGTCGGGGCCGAGTCGGGGCCCGGCCGGACCCGGGACGACGGCCGAGTGTGCATCCGGCCAGCACGAACGGCTCCGGATACGCTGCCTAACCGACCTACGCTGCGGAAATGCACACAGAACCCCGGGTCACGCTGCGGGATTGGACCATTCAAGGCGCGTAAGTCAACGAGGCAGCGTATCTCGCGCGAGGTGCGCTGCAAGAGTGTCAGACAGGCCCCCCGGGAGCAGCCGGGCACCCGCGCCTCCGGGCTCGGCGCGCCGCCTCACCCGCCCGCCGCGACGACCTTCGACCACAGCGGGTCCACGGCCTCCACCTCGGGCGGGCCGCTCAGCAGCGGGCTCGACTCCTCCAGGTATCGCAGGTAGGCGGGGTTACCGAGGAACTCCTGGGCGGCCGCGGCATCCCGGTAGTGCTGGAACACCACCATCACGTCCGGATCCACGTGGGACGCGCACAGCACATAGGCCTCGTGCCCGTCGTTGGCCTGGACGGCCTCGGGCATGTGCCGACGCCACACCTCGATCAACTGGTCGCGACGGCCCGGCTTGGCCCGGTGTCGCAGGACCAGGGCGTGGGCGGACGGGCCAGTGCTCATACAGCGGACTCTAGCCGCGCCCGCCGCCGCGGGACCGTTCCCGGCCGCCACGGGATCGACATCCTGTCCCGTGATACAGAAGCAATCTAGAGTGACGGGTGTGTCTCGTCGTCGTCGTATATGCCCACGCCCGTCACCCAGCCGTCGGCGCATCGCACCGACGGCCGTCGCGCTCACGGCCGCGGCCGCGGTGGCGCTGACCGGCGCGGTCCACCCGCTCGCAGGCGCGCAGTCCGCCGGCGGCGTCGACACCTCCACGGCCCTCGGATTCACCACCTCGCCCCGCCCCACCGCGCCGCCACCGGTCGACACCTCCCGGCCACAGATCCTGCGCGTCCAACCGGTCGAGGGCCGCAAGGTACTCGCCGACGTGTGGTCCCCGTCCATGGCCAGGGCCGTCCCCACGTTCCTCCTCCTCCCCGCGAGCCCGTCGCCGGCACCGCTGTTGCTCCTGCTCAACGGCGTGGGCGGGGGAGAAGACCACGTCGGCTGGGCCTATCACACCGACTACGAGGACTTCTTCGCCGACAAACACGTCCTGGTCGCCAGCCCGGAGGGCGGCCGGTTCAGCCTCTACACCGACTGGCAGCGCGAGGATCCCGTCCTCGGCGTCAACCGCTGGCACACCTTCCTCGACTCCGAACTACCCGCCGCGCTCACCGGCGCCCACGCCCTGAACGGCACCCGCGGCGTGATCGGCGTGTCCATGTCCGGCGGACCCGCGCTCACCCTCGCCGCGCGGAGCCGACACCACTGGGCCGCCGCGGCGTCCCTGTCCGGGTTCCCCGAGGTCTCCACGCCGTTCGGTCGCGCCGCCATGACCGCGATGGTCGCGCGCGGCGGCGGCAACGTCCACAACGCGTTCGGCCCTCACGACGACCCGGCCTGGCTCGTCAATGACCCGTCGCACGACGTCGAACGGCTCCGCGGCACCGCCCTGTACCTCGCGTCCGCCCCCGGCAACCCCGGCCCGCACGACTCGCCGGAGATCGGGTCGGCGACCTTCGCTATCGGCGCGCCGACGGAACTGGCCGCCGACCTGGGAACCCGCCACATGGCCCGCGCGCTGCGGGACGGCGGCGTGCCCTTCACCTATGACCGGTACCCGACCGGCGCCCACACCTTCGCCCTGTTCACCCGCGAACTCCGGGACTCCTGGCGGGTAGTCGGTCCGGCGCTCGGGGCCTGAGCCGCACGCGACCGGGCGGCGGCGCGCCGTGGATTCCGGTCCACTCACCCCCGGCCGGTAGCATCGATGGGTGTCCGAAGCCGATCGTCCCGCCGAGCCGCGCGCCACAGCGCCGCGGCGTCGTCGCGCACGTCGGTCCGCCGGACCCGGAACCACCGGGCGCGAATCCACTGGTCACACGCGGGACGGCGCCGCCGCGAAACCCGCCGACGGCGCGCGCAACGCCCAGGGTGACAAGTCCAGATCAGCGGCTCAGAACACCTCCGGTGGTGCTGGCCAGAAGTCCGGCAAGGGGGGTCAGTCCGGGCCCTCCGGTTCCTCCGCCCCGACCGGCGACGGCCAATCCCGGCAGGGTCGGCGCCGCCGCCGCGGGGGACGCGGTCGCCGCGGCGGTCGGGGACAGGGCCGCGCGCCCGAGAACCAGAACCAGTCGTCCGGTACCGACGCCACCCACACGGTGAAGTCCGGCGACGGCACCGCCGGTGCCACCGCCCGCCAGACCCCCCGGCACCCGCGTCAGCCCGGCCGACCCAAGTCGGGCGGTGCCCAGGCGAGCTCGGCCAACACCACGCGGACGTCCGCTCCCTCGAAGGCCGGCGGCGGCTCCGGGTCCAAGGCCGGCTCCAAGTCCGGCGGCAAGGGCGGGTCGAAGGCCGCGCCCAAGACCACCAAGCCCGGCGCCCACCAGGGCGGCAAGGCCGGCGTCAAGAACGCCCGCGGTGGTCGCGGGGGAGCGCGGCATCCCCGCGGCGGCCAGCGCCTCAAGACGGTGCTGGAGACCTCGGCCGGCGGCCTGGTGGTCCGGAATCTCGCGCACGCGGCGGACGGCCCGGACGCCGACCTGTCGCGGCTCGAGGTCGCGCTCATCGGTCGCCTGGACCGCCGCAACCGGATGCTGTGGTCCATGCCCAAGGGACACATCGAACCGGGGGAGACCGTCGCGGAGACCGCCCGGCGCGAGGTGCTCGAGGAGACCGGGGTCGACGGCACCGTCCTCGCACCGCTGGGCACCATCGACTACTGGTTCGTCGCCGAGGGCCGACGCATCCACAAGACGGTCCACCACCACCTCATCCGCTACGACCACGGCGAGTTGTGCGACGAGGACCCGGAGATCACCGAGGTCGCGTGGTTCGCGTTCGACGACCTGCCCAGGCGCCTGGCCTACCCGGACGAGCGTCGCCTGGTGGAGTCCGCGCGCACCCTGCTGCCCCGACTCGCTCGTGCAGAACTGGCAGGTGACAACCCGCCCCCCGCCGACGCGCAGAAGGTCGACCCCTCCCGGCGGGCGGACGGCCCCGAGCCGGTCCGCCGGACCGGGGCGCCCGGCGTGACCCCCCGCGACGACGCGCCGGAGGAGTCCGGGCCGTGATCGCGCGGCCGGTTGGGCGCGCAGTCCGGGCGGTCGTCCCGACGGCGTTGTGTGCCGCGCTGGCGGTGGGGCCGCTGTGGGGTGTCCAGCCGGCCGGCGCGATCACCCCTGAGCAGGCCGCGGCCGCCGGGTACATCCCCACTCCGGCGCCGGCGCTGGCGCGGATCACCATCGACGAGATCTCCCCGCGCGTCCTCGACGGCGCGGGCGGCGCGTCCGGGACGGGTGAGGTCGCGGTGGGGACCGAGGCCGGGGTCCCGGTCGTCACGGTGTCCGGGACGATCGCCAACGTCGGCGAGCTCCCCCTCGAGTCGGTCGACGTCCGCCTCCAGCGCGGGCCCCGTGCCGCCGACGCGGAGGCCGTCCGGGAGCCGCTGGTGTGGTCGGAACCGTCGTTCGGGGTCCGTGGCGAGTTCGTGCGGGTGGCAGAGGCCGTGCCGCCGGGGGAGTCGGTGTCGTACCGGATCTCCATGCCCGCCCGCGAGATCGTCGGAAGTACCGCACCCGACCTGCAACTCACCGAGCCTGGTGTCTACCCGCTGCTCGTCAACGTCAACGGGACCCCGGAGGGCGGTTCGCCCGCGCGGCTCGACGACGCACGCACCCTGCTGCCCGTGCTCGAGGCACCCCGGCCGGCGGCGCTTCCGGGGGTCGACGACGAGGTGGGCGCCCCCGGGCCGGCGGACGTGCCCGGACCGGTACCGGTGCCGCTGACCATGCTGTGGCCTCTGGCCGCGGCCCCCACGCGGGTCGCGACGGTGCCCGGCGCGGAGGGCCCGGACCCGGTCGTGGCCCTGACCGACGACTCGCTCCTGCGGGAGCTGGCCGAGGACGGCCGGCTCACCGGGCTCGTCCGGGCGGCCGACGAGGCATTCGACGGCGCGGGCGGGCGGGACCTGCGACGGGCGGTGTGCCTGGCCGTGGACCCGGACCTCCTGGGAACCGTGTCCGAGGTGGCCGACGGACGGACCGTACTCATCGGCGACGGCTCCGGCAGGAGCGACGGCGGAGGCTCTTCCACCCGGACCCGGGGCGAACGGGACGACACGGAATGGTCCGGTCCCGAGGATCCCGGGGCGGTGGCCGCGGACGCCCGGCGGTGGCTCGACGAGTTGCGGGCGCTCGCCGAGGGCGGTTGCGTCGTGGGTCTGCCGGCGGCCCAGGCCGGCCTCGAGGCCGTCGGGGCGGTGGGTTCCACCGAACTCACCCGCGCCGCGCTCGACAACGCCGACGCCGTCGAGCGGATCCTCGGGGTGGCCCCCGTCCCCGACACCCTGGTCCCCGCGTCGGGGACCCTGCTGCCCGGCACCGCCGAGGCGCTGAACGAACCCGACATCACCGCCGTCGTGGCCGCCCCGTCGACGCGGACCGACACCGGCCTGGTCCCGCCGCCCGGGCTGGTGGGGCTGGCCGGGGCCGGCCGGGCGCTGACCTACTCGGCGACCGTCGGCTCGACTCTCGCCGCGACCGGGGCAGCGCCCGAGAACCCACGGTATTCCGACCCCGACACCCGGTACTGGCTGACGGCCGACTCCGCGGCGGCCCGACTGCAGGACGCCCGCGCGGCCCTGCTCGCCCCGGTGGTGGACGCCGTCGATACGGCCGCCGCTGCCGGACCCGTCCCCATCCCTCCTCTCGACGCGATCGGCGCCGATCCCGCCGGACCGTCCACCGGTGATTCCCCCGCCGCCGGCGCCGCCACCGGACCCGCCGCCGCAACCGACCCCACTGCCGACCCCGCCGCCGATCAGGGCGTGCTGGCCGTGCCGCCGCAGGTGTGGAGCATCGACGGCGACGCCGCGGGATCGCTGCTCGAGTCCCTCGGCGCCCAGCTCGAGGCGGGCAGGATGCGCGCGCTCCCGCTCGCCGAGCGCCTGGCGGGCCCGGTCACCATCCCGGACGGCTCGCTGGCGGACGACCCCACGGGGGCCGTCGACCCGGGTGCGATCGACCTGGCCGGGGCGGACCGGCGCGTGGCCGACGCACTGCGGGGGGTCGGCACCCTGCGCTCACTCGTTGACACCTCCGACCCCACCTCGGCGGACGCCCGGTTCCACCTCGACCCGATGGTCTCCGATGCCCTCCGGGCCCTGTCGGAGACCGGCCGGCGAGCCGGGGGGGACGGGACGTCGCCCGGGTCCGGCACCGGTGAGGTCGCCCGGGGCCGGACCGCTGCCCGACTCGAGCGGCTCGAGCGGACGGTCGCGGACTCTCTCGACCGGGTGGACCTGCTCCCGCCGGGCAGCGTGTTCACCATGGCCAGCCCCAACAGCCCTTTGCTGCTGGTGACCCGCAACGCGCTGCCGTTCCCGGTACGCGTCGGCGTCACCGTCACCGCGCCGGCCGACATCCGGGTGGACCCGGTGGGGATCATCCAGATCCCCGCCTCGGGATCACGGACCCTGCAGGTCCCCACCCAGTCCGACGCCGAGGGCGGCGCCCGCCACACCGTCGCGTTCGTCCTCGAGGGACCCGACGGGCGCCCGCTGTCCGAGCCGGTCGAGTTGTCCGTCCAGACCGGTGGCTACCCGGTGGCGCAGGCGTTCGCGCTCGCCGCAGCGGCCCTCGCCCTCGTCCTCGGGGGTCGGCGGTACCTGCGCTACCGTCGGGGCATCCTCGACCCCGCGGACGAAGGGCACCGACCGTGAACGACGAGCAGGGGTCCCCCGGACCCGAACTGCGCAGACCGGACCCCGGGCTCCGGGGCCGACGCCGTGAGTCGGGCAGCAGCGTGCTGCCCGGCCCGGTGTCACCGCCACCGGTCGCCGACTCGTTCTCGCCCGACGCCGCGCCCGCGTCTCCCGGGTCGGCGGCGCCGGAACAGTCCACCCCGCCGGGCGGGGGGACCGGGACGCGGACCCGGGACTCCTCCGACGCCTCGGTGATGCGCTCGACCGGATCGATGGCGGTGGCGAACCTCGCGAGCCGCATCACCGGGTTCGTGCGGATGATCCTCATCCTCACCGTGCTCGGCCCCGCGGTCGCGTCCGCCTTCAACACGGCCAACACACTGCCCAACATGATCACCGAGCTCGTGCTGGGCTCGGTCCTCACCGCCATGTTCATGCCACTGCTGGCCAGGGCAGCGCAGGAGGACGAGGACGGGGGAGTGTCGTTCCTCCGGCGCCTGCTCACCGTGACCTCGGTCCTCGCGCTGGGGGCGACGGTGCTCGCCGTGGCCTGCGCACCACTGCTCACCGAGCTCAACCTGGGTGACGGCGAGGTCAACACCGACCTGGCCACCGCGTTCGCGTTCCTCCTACTGCCGCAGATCTTCTTCTACGGCGTGTTCTCGGTGATGCTCGCGGTCCTCAACTACAACGGGATCTTCCGGCCCGGGGCCTGGGCGCCGGTGTGGAACAACCTGGTGGCCATCGCGACGCTCGTGCTGTTCGCGGTGGTCGGCAGCGGGATCGACCCGGCGGCCCCGGTCAACCTGCTCAGCGCCCCCATCCTGCTGCTCGGTCTGGGCACCACCCTCGGCGTGATCGTCCAGGCCGCCGTACTGGTGCCGGCCCTGCGCCGCGCCGGCGTCGACCTGCGGCCCCAGTGGGGTCTGGACCCCCGCATCAGGCAGTTCGGCGGTCACGCCCTGGCCGGCGTCACCTACGTGCTCATCTCCCAGGTGGGCCTGGTGATGACCAACCGCATCGGTTCGGCCGCCGACGAGGCCGCCATCGCGATCTACCAGACCTACTGGCTGCTGTTGCAGGTCCCGTACGGGATCATCGGCGTCACCCTGCTCACCGCCATCAACCCGAGGCTCGCCGACAACGGGGTGGCCGGCCGCAACGACGCGGTGGTGCGCGACATCTCGCTGGGGACGCGGCTGTCGCTGTTCGGTCTGCTCCCGATCATCGCGTTCATGACCGCGTTCGGTCCGACCATCGCGACCGGCCTGTTCCGCTACGGCAACTTCGACGCCGAGAGCGCGCAGGTCCTCGGCCTGACCCTGGCCTTCGGTGCGTTCACCCTGGTCCCGTACGCGATCGTCCTGCTGCAGCAGCGGGTGTTCTACGCCCGCGAGGACTACTGGACGCCCACGGTCATGATCCTCGCGATCACCGTCGTCCGCGTGATCCTGTCCCTCATCGTCCCCGCGGTCGCCGAACAGCGCTCCCACGTGGTGATCGGACTGGCCCTGGCCAACGGCATCGGCTGGGTCATCGGCGCCGTCGCCGGGTTCATCCTGCTGCGGTCGAAGCTGGGTTCCCTGCGCGGCCGGGAGACTCTCCGGTCGGCGTCGTGGACCCTCGGCGCGTCGATCGTCGGTGCCCTGATCGCGCTCGTCGTGGACACGATCCTGCCGATGGACACCCTCACCGACGCGGTCGGCAGCATCGGCTTCGTCCTGCGGGCCGGTGTCGCCGCCGTCATCACGCTCGTGGTCACCGGTCTGATCCTGTCGCGCTCCCGCCTGCCCGAACTCGACTCCATCACCCCCGTTCTCCGCGGGCTGGTGGGACGTCTGAGGCGATAGTCGAACCCCCGGGGGGCCGGTACGTACACTCGGGGATCACGAGCGGTGCCTCCTGGTGGGCTGCCGCACCAGGCGAGGAGGGTCATCGGGTGGGTGAGCAGACTGGAGCCCCGGCATCGGACTCCTCCCCGCCGCCACCTCGTCTCACCGTCGGCGGTCTGGTCTCCGGAGGGAGATACGAACTCCTCGAGCCCTGCGGCGGTGTCGCCGGACAGAGCTTCTGGAGGGCCCGCGACCGACGCCTGGGCCGGTTCGTCGCCCTGACCTTCGTCGACCCCCTCCCCGGCGAGCAGCCACCGGGTTCGGCGACCGGCGTGCTCGACCGGACCGTCGCCCTGACCGCGGTCTACGCCGACGGATTGGCGCGCGTGCTCGACGTCATCCGCGGCCGGGCGGGCGGCATCGTGGTCTCGGAGTGGATACCCGGACGCAGCCTCGCGGCGGCGGTGACCGAGCCGGATCCCGACTCCGCCGTGGGCGCGGTGTGGGACCTCGCCGACGCCGCGACCCGTGCCGAGCAGGCGGGACTGGCCCTGGGCCTGGACTCGCCCGACCGGATCCGTCTCACCGAGGACGGGCGCGCCGTCCTGGCCTTCCCCGGGGTCCGCGCCGGGGCCGACGCCCGAGCCGACGTGCAGGGCCTGGGCGCCACCCTCTACGCGCTCCTCGCCGGGTCGTGGCCGCTCCCGCTGCCCGAGGGCTCCGATCGGCACGAACCCACGGACGGTCGGCCCGGGGCCGCCCCCAGGGACGACGACGACGAGGTCCTCGACCCCACGGTCGCCGGTTCCGGGGTCGCGCCGGAGTCCGCGGTGCTGGCCATGCGGTCCCTCGACGGGTCATCGGTCAGCTCGGCGGCCACCGTCAGGGCCATGGTGACCGACCGCGTCGGCGGGCCGGAACGGGCCGCCTCCCGACCCACGTACCCGGTGGGCCCACCCACGACACGCTGGGCGGCGGAGGTGGATCCCACACCGGAAGCTGGGTCGTACCCGCAGCCGTATGCGGAGCCGGATCCGGAGGTCCAGAAGCGCCGGTGGCAGATCATGGCCGGGACCGGTGCTGCCGCGGTCGTGGTGATCGCGTTGCTGTTCGCGTGGATGCTCGGCGCGTTCGGCAGCGCCGGCAACGACACCCCGCTCGCGCAGCAACTCGACGCCATCGAGCGGGCCGCCCAGGCCAGCCGCGCCTCGCAGGCCGCCGAGCCCGCCGACGACGGATCGGCCGCGGACGAGGGCGAGGAGAAGACGACACCGGAGGACGCCCCGTCCACCCCGGTCACCGTCTCGACCGTCACCACCTGGCAACCCCCGTCCTCGAACGGCACCGCCGAGAACGCGGGGAGCGCTCCCGACGTGGTCGACGGCGACCCGTCCACCTCGTGGTCCAGCGACACCTACCGCTCACAGATCGGGGACGGACCGTCCGCCTACAAGCCGGGTATCGGCCTGATGCTCACCCTCGACGGCGAGCAGGAGGTACGCCGGGTCGTCCTCCGATCCCGGGACGACGACGTGCGCTTCGAGGTGCGGTCCTCGCCCACCGCCTCACCGACGTCCCTCGACGAGACCACGCGTCTCGGGACAGGCACCGTCCGTGACGGCACGGCGACCGTCACGATCGACGAGCCGGAGAAGGCCGAGCACCTCCTGGTGTGGATCACCCGTCTCGGGACGTCCGGGACAGATGCCTACGAGGCCACGATCACCGAGGTCGAACTGACCCGCTGACGGTCCGGGGAGAGACCCCCACGCCGGGCCCGGCCGGGTTACGGTGACGGCCGTGAACACCGGTACCGCCGCCCCGACCGCGGCGAGTCCCCGCGCACTCCACGGTGCGGATTCGCCCATGCGTGCGGAGTCGCCTGTGCGGGCAGCGTCGCCTATCCGTGCAGAGTCCCCGTTGACCGACGTGGAACTGCTGGACGCGCACGTCGCCGGAGACCCCGACGCCTTCTCCGCCCTGGTCCGGCGGCACTACGACTACCTGTGGCGACTGGCCATCCGTACGTCGTTCAACCGCGATGACGCCGCCGAGGCCCTGCAGGAGGCCCTCGTGTCGGCCTACCGGAAGGCTGACACGTTCCGCCACGCCTGCCCCGTACAGGGATGGCTCTACCGGATCGTCGTCAACGCCTGCCTGGACAAGATGCGGTCGCAGCGTCTGCGGACACACACCCAGCTCACGCCGGCCCTGCACGAGCAGGTCACGCTACGCGACCACTTCTACCAGGACCCGGCGTACGCGATCATCGTCGCCGAGGCGTTGGCGGAGCTTCCCGGGGATCAGCGGGACGCCGTCGTTGTCGTCGACATGCTGCGGTGCACCGTCGCCGAGGCGAGCCACCTGCTCAACATCCCCCCGGGCACCGTGAAGAGCCGGTGCTCGCGCGGCCGCGCGAAACTCAGCGTCCTGCTCGAGGGAGTCACCCTCACGAACTGAGCCGGTGGTCACTTCCGCCTGTGGGACCTCCCGACAGTGGGCACCCGCCGTCAGTGGGACCTCCCGTCAACGGCCCCGTCCTGTGGGCCACCACCGCCGCCCCGGGGGTGTTCGTCCCGTCACCCGGCGCACGGGGGCGGGAACAAGCCGGGGCCCCGGGGTGTTGTGGCCTTGAGAAGGCCTGGCACCGTGATACAGGTCCTGACGATCAACCGCCGACCCGCGCGAGGAGCCCAGAGAACTCATGAGCGACACCGTCCACGACGTCATCATCGTCGGATCCGGCCCGGCCGGCTACACCGCCGCCATCTACTCCGCACGGGCCGAGCTGAAGCCGGTGGTGTTCGAGGGCTCCCAGTTCGGCGGCGCGCTCATGACCACGACCGACGTCGAGAACTTCCCCGGTTTCGCCGAGGGCATGATGGGCCCCGACCTCATGATGCAGATGCGTGAGCAGGCCGAGCGGTTCGGCGCCGACCTCCGCATGGAGGACGTGACGTCCATGGACCTCGCCGGGGACATCAAGACGGTCCGGGTGGGCGAGGAGGAGCACCGCGCCCGCGCCGTGATCCTCGCCATGGGAGCCGCAGCACGCTATCTCGGCGTCCCGGGGGAGCAGGAGTTCCTCGGCCGCGGTGTGAGCTCGTGCGCCACCTGCGACGGGTTCTTCTTCCGTGACAAGCCGATCGTCGTGGTCGGCGGCGGGGACTCGGCGATGGAGGAGGCCACATTCCTCACCAAGTTCGGTTCCTCGGTGACGATCGTGCACCGCCGCGAGGAGTTCCGCGCCTCCAAGATCATGCTGGAGCGGGCTCGCGAGAACGAGAAGATATCGTTCGTCCTCAACACGGCCGTCGACGAGGTCCTGTCCGGAGCGACCGGTTCGGTCGAGAAGCTCCGTCTGCGCAACACCGTCACCGGTGAGACGAGCGAGCTCGAGACCGCCGCGATGTTCGTGGCGATCGGCCACGACCCGCGCTCCGAGCTGGTGCGCGACCAGGTCGAGGTGGACGAGGACGGGTACGTCCTCACCGGTCAGACCACCGCCACCTCCCTCCCCGGCGTGTTCGCCTGCGGCGACCTCGTGGACCACCGTTACCGCCAGGCGATCACCGCCGCCGGTTCCGGCTGTGCCGCGTCGATCGACGCCGAGCGCTGGCTCGCCGAACAGGCGTGATCCGCGAATCGTCCTGAACCCCCAGGACCCCATCACCCACCCCGAAAGGACCGCCATCATGGCCGACACCCCGAACATCATCGACGTCACCGAGGCCGACTTCGCCGACTCCGTCCTCGCCGCCAGCGGCTCCAAGCCGGTACTCGTCGACTTCTGGGCCACGTGGTGCCGCCCGTGCACCATGATGGCGCCGGTCCTCGACGAACTCGCCGGCGCTGAAGCGGACAAGCTCACCGTCGCCAAGGTCGATGTCGAGGCCAACCAGGAGCTCGCCGCCGAATACCAGATCACGGCGATCCCGGCGATGCTGCTGTTCCAGGAGGGCCAGCCGGTCAAGCGCATCACCGGCGCCAAGTCCAAGTCCGCGCTGCGCTCCGAGCTGGGCGACGTTCTCGGGGCCTGAGCACCCCGGCGCCGCCCCCTCCCACGGGCCCCTGTGCCCGGCACGGATCGGGCGTGTCCGAGGGCGAGACGGTAAGTTCATCCGGGTACCCATCACGAGGAGAGCGGGAGGAGACCCATGGCGTGGAGGCGTGGTGACCGTGGGCCAGAGGTGGCCGCGATCAGGGCCACCCTCGCGGGCATGGGTCTGTTGCACAATATCGAGTCGGTCGGGGTCACCGAGCCCGAGACCGGGTCGGTCCTGGCGCGCACCGACGCCGTCTTCGACGCCGACCTGGAGACGGCCGTTCTGGCCTTCCAGCAGGCCCGTGGGCTGATCTCCGACGGAATCGTTGGTTCGGCCACGCAGGCGGCTCTCGACGACGCCAGCCATGTCCTGGGCACCCGGGATCTGAGTTACATCGTCTCCAAGCCGATGGCCGGGGACGATATCGCCCAGCTGCAGCGTCGGCTGGGCGAACTCGGGTTCTACGCCGGCCTCGTGGACGGGACCTTCGGGCCCCTGACCCACGCCGCGGTCACCGACTTCCAACGCGACTGCGCCCTGCCGGCGGACGGCGTGGTGGGCGCGGACACCCTCGACACCCTCAGCCGCTTCTCCACCCTGTTCAAGGGCGGCGATGTCGCCTCACTCGTCGAGAAGGAGCGCGCCCGCACCTCCGGGCCGATGCTCGCCGGCAAGCGGATCGTCCTCGATCCCGGCCCCAGCGGCTCGGAGAATCCCATCCGGATCGACACCCCGTACGGGACGATCACCGACGCCGAGCTCCTCTGGGACATCACGCGGCGGCTCTCCGAGCGGATGAACCAGGCCGGCGTCGAGGTCTTCCTCTCCAGGCCCGAGGCGATGATCCCGACCGATCCCGAGCGCGCGGAGATCGCCAACGCCTTCAACGCCGACCTCATCCTCTCGCTCCGCCTGGACCGTCACCCCAACCCGGTGGGCAACGGGGTCGCCACGTTCTACTTCGGCAACTCACTCGGTGCCGAGTCCATGCTCGGTGAGGCCCTGTCCGGCTTCATCCAGCGAGAGATCGTCAGCCGCACCACTCTGCGTGATTGCCGGACCCATGGCCGCAGCTGGCCGCTCCTGCGGATGACCCGCATGCCCTCGGTGCAGATCTTCCTGGGTTACGCCTACAACCCAGAGGACCTCGCGATCCTCGGGGATCGCGATGCCCAGGACACCATCATCGATTCGATCCTGGTGGGTGTGAAGCGGCTCTATCTTCTCGACGAGGACGATCACCCCACCGGGTCGATGTCCGTCGACGACCTCATCGACTACGAGCAGCGTCAGCGCGACTGACCCCGGTGGCGCGCCGCCACACGGTGTCCCTGAACACCTGCCCGTGCCGACGCTCCCGACAGCACACCCAGCCGCCGCGTAGCGAATCCGTGTTCCGCGAAGAGCTGATCGAGAGCGCGCTCCACGTCCGCCTTCCACAGGTGCTCGCTCTCGATATCCAGACGGAGGCGAGGGTGTGTCTCGTGGGGAGCGACCACTGTGAACCCGTGCTCCACCAGAAAGCTCATGGGCGCCACGCAGGAGTCGGCGCCGCACCCGTCACGTGACGTAACCGGCCCGGGGTCCTCGGACGTGATCCCAAACGCCTCGATCGCCTTGATTCCGCGGCTCCGCACGTTGACGACGACGGCATCGAGCAACGAGGTCAGGATCCCGGCGGGTGCTCCGTGTTCCACGCTCATCCCCGCCAGCAACACTGCATCCGCTCCGACGGGTGAGGTCGGGAAACACATCGCCCTCGGCACCATGCCCGGGGGAGCATAGAACGCGGCCGCGGTCGACCTGTCACCGTAGGTGGCGAGCTGGCCGCAGACACCCCACTCCAAGGACACGTGCGAAATCCACGCCTCCTTCTCGAACTCGGGATCACCGGGGGAGTGGTCACCGTCGGTCTGCCAGTACACACAACGACGGGCCTGTGGACCCAGATCATCCACCGCCGTCAGGTCCAACGATCGAATGGAGATCATCGCGGAGATCCGGTCGACCCGCCCTCGAGTAGCGCGAGCACCCGTGCCAGATCGTCCGCGTCCCCCACATCGATCGTGATGCGACCCTTGCGTCGGCCCATGGTCACCGACACCGATGTCTCGAAGCGGTCGGATAGTCGACCCGCCACCGCCTCCAGCTCAGGGTTACGCTGGCGTCCCCGCGGTGTAGGCGCGGGCTTCCCCGTGTCATCCCCGGGTTCCCGGTTCGCCAGAGTGACGAGTTCCTCGGTTGCTCGTACCGAGAGCCCCTCCGCGACGATCCGTGCCGCCAACTCGTCCTGCGCGGACGCACCGGCCTCCAGCCCCAGGAGAGCCCGGGCGTGCCCTGCGGACAACACACCTGCGGCGACCCGGCGCTGGACCGCCGTCGGGAGCTGGAGCAGGCGGATGCTGTTGGTGATGGCGGGCCGGGACCGCCCGATGCGCGTCGCCAGCTCCGACTGGGTCACGTCGAACTCCTCGAGCAACTGCTGGTACGCAGCGGCTTCTTCCAGTGGGTTGAGCTGAACTCGATGGATGTTCTCGAGTAGCGCGTCTCGCAGCAGATCCTCGTCGTCGGTCTGCCGAACGATCGCCGGGATCGTCTCGAGCTCGGCCCGCTGACTCGCCCGCCAGCGGCGCTCACCCATGATGAGCTGATACCGGCCGCCCGGCACTTCACGGACGACGATCGGCTGGAGCAAACCGAACTCTTTGACGGAGTGCGCGAGTTCCGCCAACGCCTCTTCGTCGAAGTAGGTTCGCGGCTGCTTTGGATTGGGCTCGATCTCGCCGGGGGAGATCTCCCGGTAGACAGCCCCCGGGTCGACGAGCTCGGCGGTTTCACGTGAAACATCGGAGTCATGAACGCCCGCGGACGCCGTGGTCCCGGCGTCGGAGACTACGTGGTCGGCCCCGCGTACGCCCGACGCGGCCGGACGACCACCACTCGCCGCACCGGCGCGAGGTCGTGGAGGGGTCGTACGGGGGCCACCATCACGCGGTCCGAGGATGACGTCCGCTGCGTCGCTCCCGAGACGCGGACCCTCATCGGGACCGGTGGGGATGAGAGCTGCGAGCCCTCGGCCGAGTCCACCCTTGCGCTGCTGACTCATCGGTTCTCCTCCGGGCGCTCGACGCCCTCAGCTTCTCGCGAAACGGTCGACGAGACCAGGCGATCCGGTCCGACGGGTCCACCACGGGCATTGATCTCACGGGCGGCGTCGAGGTACGCCAGAGCACCTCGTGAGCCGGCGTCGTACTGCAGGATCGTCATTCCGAAGCCGGGGGCCTCTGACACCTTCACGCTGCGCGGGATGACCGTCCGCAACACGGTCTCACCGAAGTGCGTGCGGACCTCACCGGCCACCTGCTCGGCGAGCTTGGTCCGACCGTCGTACATGGTGAGCATGATGGTCGAGATCTCCAGCTCCGTGTTCAGGTGCTGCTGGATCAGCTCCACATTGCGGAGGAGCTGGCCCACGCCCTCGAGAGCGTAGTACTCGCATTGGATGGGAATGAGCACTTCCCGGGCCGCGACCATTGCGTTGACGGTGAGAAGTCCGAGCGAGGGCGGGCAGTCGAGAAAAACGTAGTCGATGCCGAGTGACTGCAGGTCCTCCGGAAGAAGGACCTCCGCCAGGCGCCGCTCCCGCTGCGGCAGACCAACCAGTTCGATCTCCGAACCGGCCAGATCGATGGTCGCAGGAACGCAGAAGAGACGTTCGGCGTGCGGACTCTTCTGCATCAACTCGTCCACGGACGCCTCCCACATCAGGAGGTCGTAGCTCGAGGGTGTTCCCTCCCTGTGGTCCACACCCAACGCAGTGCTCGCGTTGCCCTGGGGGTCCATGTCGATCACGAGAACGCCCAGCCCGCCGAGCGCGAGTGCTGCCGCGAGATTGACGGTGGACGTCGTCTTCCCCACGCCACCCTTCTGGTTGGCGATGGTGATGATCCGAGGCGAGGCGGGGCGGGGGAGAGCCGGGGCTGACCCATGGAGCACCTCGTTCGCCTGCCGTGCGGCTGCGAAAATCGGGGTCTCGTCTTCGGACATCCGTCACCTTTCGGGTTCCATCGAAGCGCGGCGCGCTACCGCCGATCCGATATCATTGTTTCACGTGAAACCGACATCGAGCGCCGGCCCGTCGGGCCTGATCAACTCCGGCGACCGCGTCCTCGCGATCGGGAGCCACGGCCACCCATCCTAGTCGCCAGGGTGCCGATAACCAGCCTCGTAGGTTCCGCATCGGGGGCGGCGACCGTCTCCACGCGGACATCCTCGAAACCCAGCTTGCGTAGAGCGGCCCGGTCCCGGTCCACCTCCTCGAGCGCCGATTCACCCTTGAGGGCGACCATGCGTCCGCCCACCCGCAACAGCGGAGCAGACCAGCCTGCGAGTTTCGCCAAGGGCGCCACTGCGCGCGAGGTCACGACATCCGCCTCACCGGCCTCGGCGATCACCGACTTCTCCTCTGCACGCCCACGGATGACGCGGACATCGATCCCGAGGTGATTGATGATCTCCTCAAGGAAGGTCACCCGTCGGAGCAGCGGCTCGACAAGAGTGATCGACAGATCCGGGCGGGCGAGGGCGAGCGGGATTCCGGGTAGCCCCGCCCCGCTTCCGATATCCACCACCGACTCCGAGCGTTCCAACTGGGATGCGGCGGCTGCACTGTTGAGGACGTGACGATCCCACAGACGCGGGCGTTCGCGGGGGCCCATCAGCCCGCGCTCGAGACCTGCGGACCCGAGAAAATCGACATAGCGAATTGCCAGCGCGAGACGGTCTCCGAAGACATCGGCAGCAGCCACGGGAGTGGGCGGCATCACGGTCGGGTCGACATCGCCATCAGCGCGGTTGCCGTCCTCGCCGAGCGCACCCGCTGAGCCGTCGCTGTCACGTGACGCTTCGTGGTCCGTGTGTCCGTTCATCATGTCGCTGCCTCCTCGCGGCCCATTGTCGCCGCGGTTTCACGTGAAACACGGGCGTGAATCACACCCGTGTCATTACTCCTGCGGAAACGGATCAGGGGTGCGAACCGTCCGGTTCACACCCCTGTCTCGTGCCCGGCCCTCACTCCGGCAGCACGACCACCCGCCGGTTCGGCTCGACCCCGGTCGAGTCCGAGGTCACGCCCGCGATCTCGGCGATCGCGTCGTGAATGATCTTCCGCTCGAACGGCGTCATGGGCTCGAGTTCCTCCGGCTCCCCGGACCCGAGGACGCGCTGCGCGGCCACGCGCCCCGAGTCCGTCAACGCCTCGCGTTTGGCTTCCCGCCACCCAGCGATGTCGAGCATCAGCCGACTCCGGTCACCCAGCTCTTGCTGCACAGCCAGGCGAGTCAGTTCCTGGATCGCGTCGAGGACGGCCCCGTCCGACCCGACCAGTGTGTCCAGATCATCGCCGCCCACGATGCTCACCACCGCCCGATCGCCCTCCACGTCCAGGTCGATGTCCCCGTCGAAGTCGAGGATGTCGAGAAGCTGCTCCAGATAGTCACCTGCAACCTCGCCCTCCTCGACCAATCGTTCCTCGGACACCTCGATGTTCCTCTTGGACATGGACCCGCCTCCGTCGTGACCGCCGATCGCCGCCCCCCGGAGAGGGCGGCGAATAACTACCCCAAGTATGGGACAAGGTCCCCGACACCGGAGCATCGGGGACCTTGTCCATCGCGTTTCCCAATCGGGTCAGCGCTTCTTTTTCTTCTTCTTGTTCTGGGGACGCGAACCCGACCCCTTCTGGGCCGGCCTGGTCCGCTGACCACCGGGGGCCTGAGGTCGCTGACCCGGACGCGGGGCGGAACCCGGGGCGTCCGCCGGACCGGACCCGCGGCCGTGAACCTCGCCGTCGTCGACCGTCGCGGTACCGACCTCCGCCGTCGGACCCGACACTCCGGCAGTACCCGATGCAGACGGCCGGCTCTTCTTCGAGTTGCTGGGCTTCACGCCCACCCGGGGAGCCAGCGCCTTCTGCTCTTCACGACGCTGCAGGGCGGCGGCATCGTCCTCCTTGGCCATCTTCTCGTACAGGAAGTACTGCTGCCCGAGGGTCCAGAGGTTGTTGGTGACCATGTACACCAGGATCGCCATGGGCCAGAACGCACCGGTGACCAGGATGCCGATGGGGAAGGCCCACAGCATCAGCTGGTTCATGATCTTGGCCTGGGGGTTGGCCGCGGCCTCCGGCGACTGCCGCGAGAGCGAGATGCGAGCGTTGAAATGCGTGGTGACCGCCGAGACGATCATCAACGGGATGGCGACGAGGATGATGTTCCACCGCGCGAAGTCCAGCATGGCGCCGGGCTCGACGAATGCCTGGAACTGCTCGACCGGCTGCGAGATGAAGGACGACAGCGGTGCTCCGAACAGACGGGCATCGAGGAAACTCTGAACCTCGTCCGCGCTGAACACGTAGTTGCCCGTGTTGCGGGTCTCTTCCGCCGTCATCCCCAGTGCACCGAACTGCGAACCCATCCGGTTGAACGACCGGAGCACGTGGAACAGACCGAGGAACACCGGGATCTGGATCAGCATCGGCAGACAGCCCAGCAGGGGATTGAACCCCTCCTGCTTCTGGAGCTTCCGGGTCTCCACGGCGAGCTTCTCGCGGTCGTTCTTGTACCGCTTCTGCAGCTCCTTCATCTTGGGCTGCATCTCCTGCATCTTGCGGGAGAAACGGATCTGTTTGGCGGCCGGCCAGAACAGCAGCGCTCGCAGGGTGAAGACGAGGAAGATGACCGACAGTGCCCAGATGACACCGTTGGAGTCGGGTGCCTCGACCCAGGGGAGCAGTCCGCCGACGAAGGCGAAGATCTTGTGCCAGAACCAGAGAATCCCCGAGATCGGGTAATAGACCAGAGGGTTGGTGATGAACGACATGGGTGTGGAGTCCTAGCTACGTTCGAGAATTGTCGGAGTGCTCGTCATGCTCGTCATGCTCGTCACAAGGCGGATCAGGCGCCCGGGGCCGGGGTACCGGATCCCAGCCACCCGGGGTCCACGGACCGCAGCGCAGCACGCGCCACACCGACAGCCAGGTGCCGTACCAGGCACCGTGGACGCGGACCGCCTCGACGGCGTAACTACTGCACGTGGGTTCGAACCGGCAGCTCGGCGGGGTCCACGGGGAGATCCCCTTCTGGTAGAAGTCGAGCATCCACAACAGGACCCGCGCGAGGGGGCCCGGCCGCCCGGAGCTCACGACGAGCCCCTGGCGCGGGCGGCCGCGGCGGCCAGCCCGGCGCGCATATCCCGCACGAGGTCGTCGTGCGTGGCACCGGCCGACGCGGGGTTGGCGCGGATGACGACCATGAGGTCGTCCCCGGCCTCCTCCACGAGGTCGGCCGCGATATGACGAAGCCGCCGGCTGACGCGGTGACGAGTCACCGAGTCCCCGACGGCTTTGCTCACGACCAGCCCGAAACGCGGACCGCCCACGCGGACATCCGAGGAGTCCACGTGGGCGTGTACGACCATGGTGCGGCGGCCCTTCCTGGCACCCTTGCGCACCACCGTCGCGAAGTCAGCGGAACGGTGGAGCCGGTGCGTCCTGGGGAGCACCCGCCACCCCGGCCGGAATCAGGCCGTCAGCGACGCGCGGCCCTTACGCCGGCGAGCGCCGACGATGCCGCGACCGGCGCGGGTGCGCATGCGCAGACGGAAGCCGTGCACCTTGGCACGACGACGGTTGTTCGGCTGGAAGGTCCGCTTGCCCTTGGCCATGGTTGGCTCCTCACGTGAAGTCGGCGCCGTGACCGGCGCCCGATCGAGTTCGAGACGTCGTCGAATCACCGGAGACGGCGGCACCACGACGCGCCGAGCGCCCACGGGCGCACGACAGACTTTTCAAGATTACGCGCCCGGAGCGTCACCCACCAAACCGTGTAATCCCACTCGTCTCACTGATACCAGTTTGCTGGCCAGAACGACACGCCTACGGCCGCGATGCTTGACATCCGGCCTCCAGTCACTCTTGAGGGTTGCCCCGTTGATCGTCGTGTTGTTACCGTCGTTCCTCAAGCGAGCCCCACGAGGGCTGGAATAACCTAGATTCTTCACAAAACTCCCGGCCCTCCCACTGAAGCCCTCCCCGTGTACAGACGGGAGGGGTCTGTCTTCCCACAGCTGTGGACAACCATGTGGATACCTCAGTGGACCTGGGTCGGAGCCTGTGGATAGAGTGTGGCTCCGGCACCGCCGGCCACCCGGACCACCGGCGACGCCCGACACACGACGAGAGGAGACCGCCCACCGTGTCTCCAGAACTCGAACACGTGTGGAGTGCCGTCCTCGACAGACTGACCGATCCGGAACTGGCCAGTGACGACAACCCGGCCCTGTCCCGCCAACAGCAGGCGTGGCTCCGGCTCGTCCAACCGATCGCCGTGGTCAACGGGTTCGCGATGCTCGCCGCTCCGTCGGCGTTCGCCCGCGACAACATCGAGTCCGTCCTACGCGGACCCATCACCCGTGCCCTGAGTTCCCAGCTCGGCGAGCCCATCGACCTGGCCGTCAAGGTCGACACGTCACTCGCCGGGGGACAACCTCCGACGGACGACGACTCCGGCCAACCCGAGATCACCGCGGACGACATCCACGGACCGGGCGACGAGGACGAACATCCGCCGGCGACCACCCGCCCACGGCGGATGACCGAGGAGCAGATCGCCGCCGAGCGTCTCCTGCACGGCAGCGACCGCGACGAGGCGTTGTCGGCCGCGACCGCGCCCGGTCTCAACGAGCGCTACACGTTCAGCGCCTTCGTGCAGGGAAACTCCAACCGGTTCGCCCGGGCCGCGGCGCTCGCGGTCGCCGAGGCCCCGGCCCGTGCGTACAACCCGCTGTTCATCTGGGGCGAGTCGGGACTGGGCAAAACCCACCTGCTCCACGCGATCGGGCACTACTCCCTGCGGATGTACTCCGAACAGAAGGTCAAGTACGTCTCGACCGAGGAGTTCACCAACGACTTCATCAACTCCGTCCGTGACGGCCGCCAGAACATGTTCAAGAAGCGGTACCGCGAGGCGGACATCCTCCTGGTGGACGACATCCAGTTCCTCATCGGCAAGGAACAGGTGCAGGAGGAGTTCTTCCACACCTTCAACACGATCCACAACGCGCAGAAGCAGATCGTGATCTCGTCCGACCGGCCGCCCAAACAGCTCCAACCGCTCGAGGATCGCCTGCGCACCCGCTTCGAATGGGGTCTGATCACCGACATCCAGCCCCCCGAGCTGGAGACCCGGATCGCCATCATCGACAAGAAGGCGAAGTCCGAGAACTACGTGGTGCCGAGGGACGTCCTCGAACTCATCGCCACCCGCGTGCAGCGCAACATCCGGGAGCTCGAGGGTGCACTCATCCGGGTCGTGGCGTTCGCCTCCCTCAACGGCCACGAGATCGACGTGCCTCTCGCCGAGGTCGTCCTCCGTGACGTGGTGTCCGACGACGACTCCCTGCAGATCTCGGCGGCGACCATCATGGCGGTGACCGCGGAGTTCTTCTCCACGAGCATCGACGAACTGTGTGGCACCTCCAAGACCCGGTCACTGTCGCGCGCCCGGCAGATCGCCATGTACCTGTGCCGCGAGCTCACCGACCTGTCGCTTCCCAAGATCGGCGTCACCTTCGGCGGCAAGGATCACACGACGGTCATGTACGCCCAGCGCAAGATCCTCAAGGAGATCAAGGACGACCGGCGCACGTACGACCAGATCCAGGAGCTCACTGCCCGGATCAAGGAGCGTTCGCGGTCCCTCTGAGCTGCGCAGCAAGCCTCAGCGTGGCCGCACGACCTGCGCCGCATCCCCTTCGCGTGCCGTCTCGGACGAGCACGACCCATCACCCGACGGCGTCCTCACCCCGGGGTGCGATGAACCCGGGCCGCCGCAGATGCCCGTAGAGGCCCCTGGGCGTCCGCCTACCGTCTCCGGCGTCGCGACCCGACCGGATACACGCCCCGATTCGACCGGAAGTTCTCGCGCGGCAGGGGAAAATGTGTCCACGCCGGGCCCTCCGGGCTCGATTCGACAGCCGCTGCCGGGTCGTTGCTCGCGCCCCGGTGCGCGGTGTCCCACCATTCCGCGACCCCGCGCACACCCTTTGTCACACCCTTCACAGCTGTGGACAACCCTGTGGAGTCTTGTGGACCAACGGTGGACAAGGGGTGGACCAAGACTTGTGATTCCACCGGGACCCGCAACCAAATCACAAGATCGCACTCATCCGTGCACATGGCGAAATCGGCTCAGACCTGTGATTACAAGCCTCGGCTCACAATTTCACAGGACCTACTACTACTTCTTATCTCTCTAGAGAGTTCTTGTTAGAAGTAGGGATGTGGAGCGGCGAGCCTCCTTGACCGGGTTACAGGAGTCCGTGTGTCCGCTGTCGGTCCGAGCGGTTACTCTCATGGAGATGCTTCGCCCCGGTGGCAGGAAGCACGCGGCACAGCCCTGAACCGACCAATCGTCCAGATACCGACAGCCGGTATCCGCCCCCGCCTGAAAGAGGTCATCGATGGAGATCACGGATCCGACGTTCCGCGTCACCCGCGAGGACTTCGCGGATTCCGTGGCCTGGGTGGCACGCACGCTGCCGTCACGTCCGTCGGTGCCGATCCTCGGCGGGGTGTTGCTCGAGGCCGATTCGGGTCTGACGATCTCGGGTTTCGACTACGAGACGTCGGCGCAGGTGTCGGTGCCGGCCGAGGTGTCCGAGCCCGGGAGCACTCTGGTCTCCGGTCGGCTCCTGGCGGACATCGCCCGTGCGCTGCCGGATCGTCCGGTCGAGGTGGTCGTCACCGCCCAGAAGATGTACATCTCCTGCGGTTCCGCGAAGTTCACGCTCCCGACCATGCCGGTCGAGGACTATCCCCAGCTGCCCGCGATGCCCGAGGTCACCGGCTCCGCCGAGGTGGACGCGTTCTCCGAGGCCGTGTCCCAGGTAGTCGTGGCCGCCGGCAAGGACGACACGCTGCCGATGTTGACCGGCATCCGGATGGAGATCGAGGGAACCCGGGTCACGCTCATCGCCACCGACCGGTTCCGTCTGGCCATCCGCGAATTCGACTGGGAGCCGGCCCGTGACGATGTCGCGGTCGAGGTGCTCATTCCGGCCAAGGCACTGTCCGAGGTCACCCGGTCGGCCGGCCATGGTGGACGCGTGGATCTGAGCCTGGGGGCCGGATCCGATGTGGGCGCCGAGGGCATCCTGGGCGTGCTGGTGTCCGGTCAGCGCACCACCACCCGTCTCCTCGACGCGGAGTTCCCCAAGGTCCGTCAGCTGTTGCCGCCGCAGCACACCTCGCTCGCGATCGTCGAGGTGGACTCGCTCGTCCAGGCGATCAAGCGAGTGGCGTTGGTCGCGGACCGTGGCGTGCAGGTCCGGATGGCGTTCTCGGACGGTGAGCTCGCACTGTCGGCTGGCGGTGACGACGCCGCCCAGGCCAACGAGACCCTCCCGGTGGACTTCGTCGGCGAGCCGCTGACCATCGCGTTCAACCCCGGTTACCTGCTGGACGGTCTCGGCAGCGTCCACGCTGCGCGCGTCGCCTTAGGGTTCACCCAGCCCAGCCGCCCGGCCGTGCTCCGACCCGCACCCGAGAGCCTGCCCGAGCCCGGCGCGGACGGCACGATCGCTCCGGTGGACTCCGACCACACCTACCTGCTCATGCCCGTGCGCCTGCCGGGCTGAGACCGCGCCCCGGGACCGATCCGGTATGCACCTGCGCCACCTCCGGCTTCTGGATTTCCGCTCCTGGCCCCTTCTCGAGCTGGAACTCGACCCCGGGGTCACGACCCTCGTCGGGCGCAACGGGCACGGGAAGACCAACGTGCTCGAGGCGATCGGGGTACTTGCCAGTCTCAGGTCCCACCGGGTCGCGTCCGACGCGCCGATGATCAGGACCGGCGCCACGACCGCGCTGGTCGGTGCACTCGCGCACAACGCGGGGCGTGAGCTGACCGTCGAACTCGCCCTCAACTCCGGCAAGGCCAACCGGGCGCGGCTCAACACCTCGCCCACGCGGCGACTGTCCGACATTCTCGGAGTGGTCCAGTCCGTCCTGTTCGCCCCCGAGGACCTGGCCCTGGTCCGTGGCGAGCCGGCCGAACGTCGCCGGCTCCTCGACGAGCTCATGATCCAGCGTCGCCCCGCCCTCGGCGGAGACCTCTCCGAGTACTCCTCGGTGCTGCGTCAACGGACCGCACTGCTTAGGTCGGCATCCGGCGCGCTGCGGCGTGGACGGGTCGAGGACTCCGCCGCGGTCCTGGACACCCTCGACGTGTGGGACGGACGGTTGGCCGAACTCGGGGCACGACTGGTCTCCGGGCGGATCGATCTCCTCCATCGGTTGCGGCCCCTCGTCGTCGACGCCTATCGGGGCCTCGCCCCCGAGTCCCGCCCGGCCGATCTCACCTACCGGTTCCGCGTCGCCGACGCGCCCGACGAGTCGGAGCTGAGCGATCCCGAGCTCGTCGAGGCGGTGTTGCTCGCGGAACTCGGCCGCCGCCGACGCGACGAGATCGACCGCGGGATGTCGCTCGTCGGACCTCACCGCGACGACCTCGTCCTGAGCCTCGGCGACGAGCCCGCGAAGGGGTTCGCCAGTCACGGTGAGACGTGGTCGTTCGCCCTCGCGCTGCGTCTCGGGTCGCTCGAACTCTTCCGTTCCGACGGGGTCGAACCGGTGCTACTGCTGGACGACGTGTTCGCCGAACTCGACCGGCACCGCCGCGCGGCACTGGCGGGTGTCGCGGCCGGGGTCGAGCAGGTCCTCATCACCGCCGCGGTGGGCGAGGACGTCCCGGATTCGTTGCGCGGCGTCCGTCATGACGTCGTGATGACGGGCGACGGGAGCGATCGTCACTCGGCGATGACGGTGTCACGACGCCGGGACGACGGCGTGGAGGGTGCCCGGCACGCCGGGGGGGACGACGCCGCGGGCGTCGGCGGGGATGATGGCGGGAGTGATGGCGACGACGACGAGAACACCATTACCGGAAGCAGGGCAACACCGTGACGGACCGAACCGGCAAGGATCCCGTAACACCGTCTGACCCGCCACAACGGGGTTATGACATCGCCAAGCAGGCTCTGGAGGAGGCGCGGGCGCGGGCGCGTGCGGAAGGCAAACAGGTCGGCCGCGGTAGGACCGGGCCGGTGGGGGCGGGCAGGCGACTGCGCAAGCGCGGATGGACCGGTGCGGGCGCCGACCCGTGGGATCCGCAGCCCCTCGGAAAGCTCGTCGGCCAGGTCGCCAAGAAGCGGGGCTGGGACGACAAGGTCACCACCGGACGGTTGTTCGCGGAGTGGGACCGGATCGTCGGCGAGGATGTCTCGGCCCACGCCACCCCGGAGCGGCTCGAGGAGGGGATCCTCTACGTCCGGGCGTCGAGCACCGCCTGGGCCACGCAGCTGCGGCTGATAGCGGCCGACATCCTCCGCAAGATCGCCGCCGCCATGGGCCCCGGACTCGTCCGGCGAATCAAGGTGGAGGGTCCCGAGAAACCGAGTTGGCGCAAGGGGCCCCTGCACGTGTCCGGCCGGGGGCCCCGCGACACGTACGGGTGAGCATCGGGCGTGCCCCCGGGCCGTGGGACGGTTACCGCAGGTAGACTGGGCTGGTCCAGACCCCCGAGACGCGAGGAGTTCGCACGTGGCGGACGCCAAGAGCAAGGCCAACAACGACGGGCCCAAGGAATACGGTGCGTCGTCGATCACCGTCCTCGAAGGGCTCGAGGCCGTCCGGATGCGGCCGGGTATGTACATCGGCTCCACCGGGCCACGCGGACTGCACCACCTGATCTGGGAGGTCGTCGACAACTCCATCGACGAGGCGATGGCGGGTCACGCGACCGGTGTCAAGGTCACCTTGCTGGAGGACGGCGGCGTCGAGGTCATCGACGACGGTCGAGGCATCCCCGTCGAGATGCACGAGCAGGGCATGCCCACCGTCCAGGTCGTCATGACCCAGCTGCACGCGGGCGGCAAGTTCGACTCGGACTCCTATGCGGTCTCCGGTGGTCTCCACGGTGTCGGCATCTCCGTGGTCAACGCCCTGTCCACCCGGGTCGAGGTCCAGATCAAGCGCGACGGGCGCCTGTGGAAGCAGGACTTCGACATGGCGGTCCCGGCCGAGCTGGTCGACGCCGGCCCCGCCGAGGGCACCGGGACCAGGGTCCGGTTCTGGGCGGATCCGACGATCTTCGAGAGCACCGAGTACGAGTTCGACGTCGTCGCACGCCGCCTGCAGGAGATGGCGTTCCTCAACAAGGGACTCACCATCACTCTGACGGACCGGCGGCCGCGTGCCGAGAAGGCCGCCGAGCTGGACGCGATAGCCGACAGCGAGGGCGGTGGCGCGGAGACGGCGCCCGGATCGGACGAGGGTTCGGATCTGGCGCACGCCGTGGACGCCGAGCAGGTCTTCGTGGAGGGCGCGCAGGACACCGACGCCGTCGAGGCCGCCCCCGTGGAGCCGCAGAAGGTCCGCGAGCGTAAGCGCACCTTCCACTACCCGGACGGTCTGAAGGACTACGTCACCGCGATCAACAAGTCCAAGACGTCGATTCACCCGACGATCCTGTACTTCGAGGGCAAGGGCACCGGCCACGAGGTCGAGGTCGCGATGCAGTGGAACTCCGGTTACTCGGAGTCCGTCCACACGTTCGCCAACACGATCAACACCCACGAGGGCGGCACCCACGAGGAGGGTTTCCGCGCCGCGTTGACCTCACTGGTCAACAAGTACGCGCGCGAGAAGAAGCTCATCAAGGAAAAGGACCCCAACCTCACGGGTGACGACATCCGGGAGGGCCTGGCGGCCGTGCTGTCCGCCAAGATCTCGGATCCGCAGTTCGAGGGACAGACCAAGACCAAGCTCGGCAACACCGAGGTCAAGGGCTTCGTCCAACGTCAGGTGTCCGAGCACGTGGGGCACTGGTTCGAGGCCAACCCCGCCGAGGCGAAGGTCATCATCAACAAGGCGATCGCCTCGAGCCAGGCGCGGGTCGCAGCCCGCAAGGCCCGCGAGATGGTCCGCCGCAAGTCGGCCACCGACATCGGTGGCCTGCCCGGCAAGCTCGCCGACTGCCGGTCCAAGGACCCGGCGAAGTCCGAGCTCTACATCGTGGAGGGCGACTCCGCCGGTGGCTCGGCGAAATCCGGCCGGGACTCGATGTTCCAGGCGATCCTGCCGCTGCGCGGAAAGATCATCAACGTCGAGAAGTCGCGTATCGACAAGGTCCTCAAGAACGCCGAGGTCCAGGCCATCATCACGGCGCTGGGTACCGGCATCCACGAGGAATTCGACATCGACAAGCTCCGCTACCACAAGATCGTGTTGATGGCCGACGCCGACGTCGACGGTCAGCACATCTCGACGTTGCTCCTCACCCTCATCTTCCGGTTCATGAAGCCGTTGGTGGAGAACGGGTACGTCTACCTGGCGCAGCCGCCGCTGTACAAGCTCAAGTGGGGCAAGGGCGAGCCGGACTTCGCCTACTCGGACCGGGAGCGGGACGAGCTGCTCAAGCTCGGCCTGGAGAACAAGCGCAAGATCAACGTCGACGACGGCATCCAGCGCTACAAGGGACTCGGGGAGATGAACCCCAAGGAGCTGTGGGAGACCACGATGGACCCGTCGGTCCGTACCCTCCGGCAGGTCACCCTCGAGGACGCTGCCGCGGCCGATGAACTGTTCTCGATCCTCATGGGTGAGGACGTGGATGCGCGCCGCAACTTCATCACCCGCAACGCGCGCGACGTGAGGTTCCTCGACGTCTGAGGCCGGTGTCGAACACTCACGCGAGAAAGGGGGGCGTCCGCCGTGGTCGGCGGACGCCCCCCTTCTTCTGTGCCCGGTTCGTGCGGCGAGGGTTCTAGAGTGCCCCGCAGTCGTTCGGGGCCGGCAACCCGGCGAGTCGGTCGCGCAGGTACTGCACGGCGGGGGCGAAGTTGGTCACCGCCGCCGCGGCGTGGGTGATGCCCGGGACCAGTGGCGTGGTCTCGTAGCGGAAATGCACGTCGACGCCCTGAGCGCACCAGTCGCGCCCCAGCTGCTGGACCTGACCGAGCGGGATGATGTCGTCGTTGATCCCGCCGGCGATCATCACGGGCACGGTGGGGGTCCGGTTGCCGATCCGCTGGTGATCGAGCACGCGCAGCGCACCGGGCTCGTCGCGGATCAGTTCACCGAGGTTCCGCCCGGAGTTGGTCCACTCGGAGGTGGCGCGCCCGCCGTAGGCGGCCCGGGTGTCGGCGAGACAGAGCCCGGACAGATCGTCGAGAGCGCGTCGACCCGCGGGACTGACGTGCTCCTCGACCACCTCGCGGACCGCCGGGTACCGCTCGGCCATCCCGTTGATGGCGAAGCCGATCGCTCCGGTGAGACTCGACCCGTCGATGTGATCGAGCACCGCCAGCAGATCCGCCGGGGGAGCGGAGGCGTACGCCGCGCGGAGGTCGAGTTCGGGGGCGTACTCCGGGGCGAGCTCGGCTGCCGCGGCCGAGGCTCCGCCGCCCTGGGAGTGACCCCAGAGGACCAGCGGGGAGTCGTGTCCGATGAGGTTCTGCGCGGCCCGGGCACCGTCGAGCATCGCGTGGGCCTGCTCGACCCGGTCGGCGTAGGTGTGGATTCCCGGTGTGCCAAGGCCGATGTAGTCGATGACCATGACGCGGAATCCCTGGGCTGCCAGCGCGATCGCGAAGCCCTCCTCGTACGAGACGATCGGCGCGCCGGACCGGGGGTTGGCGCCCACCCCGGATTCCACGGTGCGCGACGGCGCGCAGGGGTCGCCCTGACCCTGGGTGCCCGGACCGAGGATCATTGTCGGGCGCGGACCGGGTCCGGACCACGGGGCGGTCGAGTCGTAGAACGCACCGGAGGTCGCGACGGGCTGTTGATCGACGTCGACGGTCCGGTAGATCACACGCCGGGCGACGGCCGGCAACGGAGACGGTAGGGCCGGGAGGCCCGGAACCGAGATCGCCAGCGGTAGGCCCGCCGGCTCGGTGCGGAGGAGGTCCCCGGCAGCGCCCTGTGTCGGAAGGGCGCGTGTGTCGTGGAAACCGCCGGGCAGGTCGAAGGTGTCCGTCGGGTTCTCCGTGGCCGCGGCCGTGGTGGCCGTCGACGACATCCCGACGGTCAGTGTCACGGCGGCGGCGAGAGAGGCGAGGACCCGGCGACGGATCGTGGTCGTGGGGTGGCTCATGCCCCGCATACTAGAACGTGTTCTCCGCGACCGGGGTCGGCTCGGTCCGGGTCGGTTCGGTCGGCCGTGGCCTGGGCTCATCGGCGATTGGTAGTCGATTCACAGGTGCTGGACGGTCGGGGTGGTGACATGATCGGTAGGTGCCCCTCACCCTCACCGTCCTCGGTCGCGCGGCCGTCGTCCTCTCGTGCTCTGCGGCGATCGTGCTGACCGGGTGTGGAACCGAGGTGCTGGGTCAGGGATCGCTCGGTGACGGGGGGGATCGGGGGGTCGGCCTGCCCGCCGCCGGGACGGAGCCCTCGGCCCTACCTTCGGTTGACGGGATCGAGCCGCCTCCGGCGCGCGCGGTGGTCGACTACCAGATCGGGGGCACCTACCCTCCGGCCTCCGATGTCGGGGTGGTGACCCGCGACCGTTCGGAGCAACCGCCCGACGGTGTCTACGCGATCTGCTATCTCAACGCCTTCCAGGCACAGTCCCACGAGAGGCCCGTCTGGGTCGAGCGACACCCGGACCTGCTCCTGGGATCGCCTGTCGGAGGCGTGGTCGAGGACGAGGACTGGGGCGAACCCCTCCTGGACATCTCGACCGGGGACAAGAGGTCCCGGTTGGTGGAGATCGTCGACGAGTGGATGGCGGACTGCGCGGAGCGTGGATACCGGGCGATCGAGCCCGACAACCTCGACTCGTGGACACGGTCTTCGGGCCTGCTGACCAGGGGCGACGCGGTGGAGTACGCCCGCCTGCTCGTCGAGCGTGCACATGCCCGCGGTCTCGCAATCGGACAGAAGAACGCCGCCGAACTGACTGACGCGGAGCTCCGCACCATCGGATTCGACTTCGCGGTCGCCGAGGAGTGCCAGCGCTACTCCTGGGGGCGCCTGACGGAGTGTGACCGCTACCTCGCGGCCTACGGAGACCGGGTGATCGAGATCGAGTACACCGACGCCGGCTCCGGGCCGTTCGATTCCGCCTGCCGCGCTCGTGGGAGTCGCATCTCGATCCTCCTCCGGGATCGGGACGTCGTCCCGAGGGGCGAGCCCGGCTATGTCAGCCGGAGTTGCTGATCGTCGGGTGGTCGGCGTTGAGGAATTCGACGGATCCCCACGGATGCGGCAGGCCGTCCGCGGCGAGCCCGACGTATCCCGCTCCGAGTTCGACCGACCTCGCGACGGCGTCACCCCTGCGCTCGGAAGGGCACTCGTAGATGAGGTGCCAGATCTTCGCGGGGTCGATGTCCGGCAACGGTGTCGCGGGTGAGGTCAGGTGGGTCTCGAGGTCGGTCTCCCGCACGCAGATGACGTCGAGCACTCGGAGGACCCGCGGGTGTGGGATCGTGCCCGGGTTGCCGGCGAGTGTGACCACACCGTCGCCGCGAAGTGTGGTCACCAGGCCGGTGAACTCGATGAGGGCGTCGACGTCCGCCCGGCCGTCCGGTCCGACGCCCGAGACGACCTGGTCGAGGAACACCGATGTGATGCCGTATCGATCACGCCATTTCCGCGCCTCCGCGCGGACCTCGTGCGGGGTCCGCCGTCCGTAGTCGGTGTCGACGTATCCGAGGATGGTCGCGTGTCCCCCGGTCCCGCGGGTCCCGCCGGGGCCGTAGGCGCGGAGGGCCTCGGCGAAGACCGGATCGAGTACCCGGCCCGGGCCGGAGTCGACATTGACGACGACGAGGTCCGCAGCCCCCGGACGGAGGACCTGTTCCCAGAGTTCGGAGTCGACCACGGGATGGATGTAGAGGGGGACCGCGGCTCGTGGGGTGTTCACCAGCTGTGGGGGTGGAGCGCGGCCGTGACGGCGTGGTACACCGCGAGTAGGCAGGCTCCGCACAGCATGGCGACGCCGACCGGGACCGGGAGGCCGAACCTGAGGGTGGCGAAGCCTATGCAGGCCAACGCGGAGATCCACACCGCCTCCGCGACGCGTCCGGCTCTGAGCACGATCGCCGAGCCGAACGCGAACACGGCGAACACCGGCGCGACCACCACCAACACGACGACGTCCGGAACGAGTCCCGATGCCGGATCCTCCGCGATCCCGAGGATCCGGTCCACAATCCAGGTCGCCGACACCGCCGCTATCGCGATCGCCGCCAGGTAGATCAGTGTTCTCACGAGAACCCCGTTGAGGACGGAGCGCCAGCGGCCGGAGCGGTAGGACAGAGATTTCAGTCTGATCCCCAGGTCCTCGATCGCCGGATCGCACAGTGCGGCGGCGAGGATGACGGCGATGGACAGGGGGATGCGGTCGTCGGAATCCGCGAGGTTGAGCGCCATCAGTAGCGCGCTCGACATGAGAATCGCCTGACTGGCGCCATCGAACGCGGCTCGCGCATCGTCTCGCGACGGCAGGGCCGGTGGGTCGATCGTCGTGGCTCGATAGGTGCGGGCGGCGAGGAGGGCACCACCGACGGAGAGGACGCCGAGGGCGATGACCGGCACCAGGGTGGCGCCGGTGACCGAGGCCGTCACCGCAACGACCGCGCACCCGCCGGCGAGGGCGGTGAGCAACCGCAGACCGCCGAGCACGGACACGATCGTCAGCGATGCGGCGTAGAGGGTCCACGCCGAGCACAGAGCCGCCGTGGGGAGCACCGGAGCATTGCCGACGACGGCTGTCCCCGCGGTGACGGCGCCGACGAGAGGGACCGCCACGAGGAGGGCGATGCCGACCGAGATCCGCGCAGCCCCCGGAAGGTCGCCCAGGCCCGCCCTTCGCCACGTGACGAATCCGAGGAGCTGTCCGAGGATCCACCCGGCGAGACCAGTGGCGACGATCGCGAGCGACAGATCCGGCCCCGTTCCCACCGCCGCGGGAGCACAGAGCGCCATGACGACGGCGCCTGCCAGGAGTAGAACTGCTCTGATCCAGCCCTTTCGATGGGCCCGCGGGCGCATGCTCACGGCCCCGGATGATCCGGGGGCGAGGGTCGGGAGTGTGCGGGCGTACTCGTAGACGTCCCGGGCCCCGTGACGTCGCGCCAGCGCGTCCCCGAAACCGGAGGCCTCGAGGTGCGCGGCGACGTCGAACCGGTCGACCGCGCGACCGACCAGGTCGTGGTGGGCGTCGAGCGGGACGGCGGCGACCACCAGCGGCCTCGACGGCAACGGTGACCGCGCGGCGACGCCGAGAGTCGCGAACGATTCGCTCATGACGCCACACCCGCCACGTAGTCGAGCGTGTCACCGGTGTACCGGGCTCCGTGGAGATCGATGGCGATCTCGTACCACCCACGGAAGGCGTCGATGCAGTGGTCTAGTGCGAACGACTGCAGGGAGTGCTCGCGCGCTCGTCGGCCGGTCTCTTCTCGAAGCCGGTCGTCGCGCAGGAAGCGCAGGCATTCCCGTGCGAAGGCGTCCGGGTCACGGGGCGGGACGAGGCCGCCGAGTCGTCCGTCGGTACCGACGGCCTCGGACACCCCGCCGACGTCGGTGTTCACGGTGACCCGGCCGCACATCATGGCCTCGATCGTCGTGAAGGGCAGGCCCTCGGACACCGAGGACAGTGCGACGATGTTTCCCGCTTCGACCGCGGGCCGTGGGCCAGCGGTGGGCCCTTCCCAGGTGACCCCGTCTGCGATTCCCAGGTCCTCGACGGTCGCCTCGATCTCCTGCTTGTACCGGGCGTTGCCGGCGGGGCAGGGTCCGAAGATCCGGAGGCGCGTCTCCGGCATGTCCTTCCTGACGACGGCGTAGGCGCGCACGAGGGTGTCCAGGTCCTTGAGGGGGTCGATGCGTCCCACGAAACTGATCGTCGGGACCGTCGGCTCGGGGCCGACGGGCGTCATGGCCGCGGTGTCCACCCCGTTCCGGACGGTGTGGATCCGATCCGGATCCGCACCGAGCCGAACCGCCCATCGCGCGTTGAAGTCGCTGACCGGCAGGAGCAGATCCGCCTCGCTGTAGGCGAGCACGCAGATGGCGCGAAGTGCGGTGCACACGGCGTAGCGCGCGGACCACCCCAACGGGGTCCCCGCCAGGGCGAGATAGCGTTCCCGCAGGTAGACACCGTGCTCGGTGAGGATCAGCGGCACCCCGTCCCGCCACTTGCGTGCGAGTCCGACCAGGGCCGCACTGCCGTTGGAGGACGCGTGGACGACGTCCACCTCGCCGAACCTGACGTCGGTGGCGCTCAGCGCGCGGTCGACGAGGGTGGCGGCCTCGACCGCATCACCCACGCTCAGTCGGGCCGACCGGTCCAGCGCGGGGGAGTGGGCCCACCACGCGTCGAGCAGGGCCTCGGCCGAGCTCTCCGTACCCAGGAGCCGGAAGAGATCGCCCCGTCCGGCGTCGACGAGCTCACGCAGAGCCGCCGACAGCCGGGCGGGATCGTGGCGGACGGTTCCATCGGCGACGGAGATCGTTCCCGCGGGGGGAAGGATCGCCGCCCACATCTCCCGGAGGGCGGACCTGACGCGGGCCCGCCGGCGCCGGCTCAGGAGCTGACCCTCCGGGAGTCCGGCCCGGACCGGGGCCCACAACGGGTGCAGGGTCGTCGACCGGACCTGGGTCGGGAGGTCCCAGGTGATCGGGGTGCGAATCCCCCCGGTGAGGGTGACGACATCCCACGTGTGGTCCGGCATCCCCCTCACCAGCTGGTCACACCAGGTGCTCACGCCCCCGGTGTTGACCGGGTAGGTGCCTTCGTTGATCAGTGCGATTCGCATGTCGTCAACCGATCGCGGACGGGCCCTCGCCCATGGCGCCGACCCGGGTGGCCTCGTTGATCGGCGGGATCACGACGGACCCCTGGCCGGTGGCCGGGGCAGCACCGGCCCTTGCCGCCTGCGGGAGCGCCCTCGCGGCCACGGCCGGCTCGTCCGCGTCCCCGGAGGGAGTGCGGAACCCGGGCTCCGACCCGAGCTCGACGGTCACCGAGGCGCCGGGTGCGATGGTGAGCCAGCCGGACTCCGCGCCGGCGTACCCGGTTCCGGTGAGATCCGAGCCCTCCGGGGTCGTGACCGGGACATCGACGCCGGCGGCACCGCGGTTGGTGATCACGAGGGTGTCGCCGGTGACGGTCGCGGTGACGTCCTCGGCCGCCGCCGCCCACGCCGCTCGCCGCTGCATCTCGCGTCCGAGCTCCGCGTGCGTCGGGTTGAGCAGCGGCGCGGACGGGGAGAACACACTGCGGTAATTCGCGAGGAACGCGTTCAACACCGGGTAGAGGATCCCGTCCCCGGTGATGTTGGACTGGTGCACGTAGTGCGGGCGCGGGTCCATCCCGATGGCGTGGTTCAGTGCGTGCCGGGCTTCCTGCGGGACGATGTATCCATCGAAACCGTCCGGGCCCAGCGGACTGATGCAGGTGGAGGCCGGGTTGCTCTCGCAGACGCCGGAGCCCCCGTCTGCCCTCGAGGTGTAGATCCAGTTGTACTCGTCGACCGCGTTGGCCTCGGTCGAGGTGTTGTAGAAGATGTTCATCGGATGGCGGGGGACGGTCAGTGCGTCCCCGACCCGGCGCTGGACGGCCTCGACCGAGGCATCCGCGGCGACCCAGGTCACCCCCGTGGCGGTGAGCGCCGGCGCGAGTGCGGGATTGTCCTCCCTGGACGGCCCGGAGACGAGCCCGGAATGCTGGCCCGTGACCAGCTCGGCCGGGTTCAGAGTGACCTGGTTGGCCTCGGCCCAGTCGAGGTTCCGCTGGATCTGGTCGGTGATCCGGGCCTGGTCCAGGTTGTCGAGGTTGCTGTGGTCCCAGGTGTGGTTGATCCACCTGAGGTCGGCCCGGGACTCGAGCAGCGCCCGGGTGAGTGGGTCGTCCTCCTTCGCCCCGAAGGCGTTGAAGGTCATGTCGAGCTTGACGCCGTTGGCGTCCTGCCAGGTCGTCGCCGTGGCCACGTCGTCAGCGCCCATGCGCGACTCCGCGAGATCACCCTCATCGGGGGCGCAGCCGGCGTCGGCTAGGAACGTACAGTTGCCCTCGGGGTTCCACTCGTCATCCGTGAGGAAGACGTCATCGACCTGGACGTTGAAGGTGTTGCGGTACATCGAGGTCGAGACCCCTCGGGTCAGCCACGAGATCATTCCGTGGGAGAGCACCGTGAACTGCTGCTGGTACTGGTTCATGTCCACGGTGAGGACCAGTTGTTCGCGGTCGCCGCTCGTGTAGACGCCCATGAGGGTGCCCCCGCCGTGGTCCGGCGTGGTGAGCAGGGGTCGGAACGACGTCGATCCGGTGTCCGCCAGAGGGCTCGACACGTATCCGTAGGACTCGGGGCCGGGCGCGATATCGTCGAAGGTCAGCGCCCCGTCGAGGTAGGACCAGGGCCCGGCGGTCGCCTCCGTCGTCAGGTTCACACCCAGTCCGTCCAACTCACCGGAGAAAGAGGGGCCACCCATTCCGATGGCCGCGCTGGGCCAGTTGTAGGCCGCGATCTCGCGGATCCCGTAGTCGGCGGCGAAGTCATCCAGGATCTGGTGTTCCTCCGGCGTGATCCCCCCGCGCGCCGCGGACGGCGAGACGATACCCATGTACCGGGCACTCGTCGACGCGTCGTCGGCGAGCATCTCCCGGGTGATGGAACCGGTCCGTCCGGGACCCACGTCCACACGGTCGACCTCGACCCCCTCCGCGGCGAGCCGCTCGGCGAGCGCACCCACGAAGGGGGTGCCGTTATCGAGGACCAGGACCCGCAACTCGACCGTCGCCTCGCGGGCGGGCGGAGGCGTCGTGGTGGTCGTGGGAGTGGTGCTGGACGTCGGCGTGGTGGACGTCGAGGTCGAACTCGACGTCGGCGGGGTGGATCCGCCCGATCCGGATGAACCGAGTGAGCCCGTCTGGGCGGTGGCGATACCGACCAGCGGTGCGGTGATCACTCCGGTGAACGCGATCGCGGCGACTGTGCGGAAGCTCGTGCGCTGCAGGGGCGAGAGCCCCCGGTCCGAGCTGCCGCCATGGGTGGTGATGGACATATATTTCCCTGTTGTAAGTGCCGCCACTCCCGATCCCCCTCGGGAGTGGCGGCGTCCCCCGGAGACCGGGCAGATCGCCCGACCTCCTCGCACGGTCACCCGTGCGATAAGTGGAAGTGTGCGCTCGGCAGAGGGGTGTTCACAACGGCTGAGAAGAAAAAGTTTTCCTAGAAAATCCGTTTACTATAAGACAATGTTTATGTCGTCACGCCAGCTGACCGGGTGCCGCGGAGTCGACCAATTGTAGACGTGTCATTACCCTATTTCCCGTGTGTAGCGCTGTGAGCACGGTGTTCACACTGTTCATCGCGCCCCCTCCCGTCGTCCGTTCGTAGACGGCAACATAAGGGTTTCGTCACCGGAATCTATGATGGACAGCCGACCACTTGGAGGCCCGGAGACGGGCGGCCGGAGGTCGTCTCGGACGGTGTTTCCGTGACGGTGCCGCGAACTGGACGCTGGTGTTGTCCCGCTGCCCCGCCTCTGCCCCGCTTCTGCGGCGCCCCGCGACCCGCCGGACGCCATCCGGGGCGGGGCTGCGCCCGGGTCTTCGAATCACCGACGCCCCGCGCGCCCGTGCGGGTGTTTCCGCAGGACCTATAGACTGGGACGGTCGAAGCGTGCCCTGCGTGTCGCTTCGAGCGCGAGACGAAGAGGAGCCCATGACGGACACGACGTTGCCGCCCGAAGCCGGGGGTCACGACCGGATCGAGCCGGTCGATATCCAGGCCGAGATGCAGAGAAGCTACATCGACTACTCGATGAGCGTCATCGTCGGGCGGGCGCTGCCGGACGTGCGGGACGGTCTCAAGCCGGTCCACCGCCGGATTCTCTACGCCATGTGGGACAACGGCTACCGGCCGGACCGCAGTTACGTGAAGTCGGCCAAGCCGGTCGCCGACACGATGGGCAACTACCACCCCCATGGTGACTCGGCGATCTACGACACCCTGGTGCGGCTCGCGCAGCCGTGGGCGATGCGCTATCCGATGGTCGACGGTCAGGGCAACTTCGGCTCGCGCGGTAACGACGGTGCGGCCGCGATGCGCTACACCGAGTGCAAGATGACCCCGCTGGCCATGGAGATGGTCCGGGACATCGAGAAGAACACGGTCGACTTCCAGCCGAACTACGACGGTAAGACCTCCGAGCCGGTCGTCCTCCCGTCCCGTATCCCGAACCTGCTGGTCAACGGCTCCAGCGGCATCGCGGTCGGTATGGCCACCAAGATGCCGCCGCACAACCTGCGCGAGGTCGCCGAGGCGATCTACTGGTGCCTCGACAACCCGGACGCCGACGAGGAGGAGACCCTCGCGGCGTGCATGGAGCGGATCAAGGGTCCCGACTTCCCCACCCACGGGTTCATCGTGGGCGACCAGGGGATCAAGGACGCCTACACGACCGGCCGCGGTTCGATCCGCATGCGGGGCAAGACCTCCATCGAGGAGGAGGGCAACCGGACGGTCATCGTCATCACGGAGCTGCCCTACGAGGTCAACCCGGACAACATGATCCTGTCCATCGCGGAGCAGCTGCGCGACGGAAAGATCGCCGGCATCTCCAAGATCGACGACGAGTCGTCGGATCGGGTGGGCCTGCGCATCGTCATCACGCTCAAGCGTGACGCGGTGGCCAAGGTGGTCCTCAACAATCTCTACAAGCACTCCCAGTTGCAGACGTCGTTCGGCGCGAACATGCTGTCGATCGTGGACGGTGTGCCCCGGACACTGGCCATCAACCATCTCGTGCGGCTGTACGTCACGCACCAGATCGAGGTCATCGTCCGGCGCACGCAGTACCTGCTGGACGAGGCCGAGAGGCGCGCCCACATCCTGCGCGGCCTGGTCAAGGCGCTCGACGCCCTGGACGAGGTCATCGCGCTCATCCGCCGGTCCGAGACCGTCGACATCGCGCGCGAGGGCCTCAAGGAGCTCCTCGACATCGATGACGACCAGGCGCAGGCCATCCTGGACATGCAGCTCCGTCGCCTCGCGGCCCTGGAGCGGCAGAAGATCATCGACCAGCTCGCGGCGATCGAGCTCGAGATCGCCGACTACAAGGACATCCTCGCCAAGCCCGAGCGGCAGCGCGCGATCGTCGCCGACGAGCTCCGCGAGATCGTCGAGAAGTACGGCGACGACCGTCGCACCCGGATCATCCCGGCGGACGGGGACGTCACGGACGAGGACCTCATCGCACGCGAGGACGTCGTCGTCACCATCACGGAGACCGGGTACGCCAAGCGGACCCGCACCGACCTCTACCGCGCCCAGAAGCGCGGCGGCAAGGGTGTGCGCGGCGCGGAGCTGAAGCAGGACGACATCGTCCGACACTTCTTCGTGTCCTCGACGCACGACTGGCTGCTGTTCTTCACCACCAAGGGTCGGGTGTACCGCATCAAGGCGTACGAGCTGCCCGAGGCGAACCGCACGGCACGCGGTCAGCACGTGGCCAACCTCCTGGCCTTCCAGCCGGAGGAGCGCATCGCCGGCGTCATCCGGATCAAGGGTTACCAGGACGCGCCGTACCTGGTCCTGGCCACCCGTAACGGCCTGGTCAAGAAGTCGCGTCTCGAGGACTACGACTCGCCGCGCTCCGGCGGCCTCATCGCCGTCAACCTGCGTGACGGCGACGAACTGGTGGGTGCGGCGCTGGCCGGCCCGGACGACGATCTGCTCCTGGTCTCGGAGAAGGGCCAGTCGATCCGGTTCCACGCCAACGACGACACGCTCCGCCCGATGGGCCGCGCGACCTCCGGCGTGATGGGCATGCGGTTCAACGACGGCGATGCTCTGCTGAGCATGTCCGTCGTGCGGGCCGACACGTCCGATCAGGAGAAGTACTTCCTCCTCGTGGCCACCGAGCGCGGGTATTCCAAGCGCACGGCGCTGAGTGAGTACACGGCCCAGGGCCGGGGCGGCAAGGGCGTGCTCACGCTCATGTTCGATCCCAAGCGCGGCAAGCTCGTCGGTGCGACGATCGTGGAGCTGCAGGACGAGCTGTACGCGATCACCTCCGGTGGAGGAGTCATCCGCACGTTCGCCAAGCAGGTCCGCAAGGCGGGCCGGCAGACCAAGGGCGTGCGACTGATGAACCTCGCCGAGGGTGACTCGCTGTTGGCGATCGCCCGCAACGCCGACGAGCCCGACGACGAGGACCGGTCCGAGGCCGAGTCCGTCGAGGAGGTGTAGGTCGTGACCGACCCGATAGATCCGGCCACCGAGGGCCCCTCGCACAAGGGGTCCGCCCCGGCGCCCGGCTACGGCGGGTCGGGGTCCGGCACCGGCGAGTCGAGCACGTCGGCCACCACGGCGTTCCCCGCCGCGGCCCAACATCGCGCCGAGGGGGCGAGCGGGGGCGTCTCCAAGGCGCACTCGGGGGGCGCGGCCGGGCGTGCCGCGCCGATCGTCCCGCCGACCGAGCGTCGCGGACCGATGGAGTCGGTGCTGGTCCTGCGTCGCATCGACCCGTGGTCCGCGTTCACCACCGTGCTGGGCCTCATGTTCGCCCTCTTCCTCGTGTGGATGGTGGCCATCGGGGTCACGTACCTGCTCCTGTCCGGCATGGGCGTGTGGGACCGTCTCGGCGGTCTGCTGTCCGGGGTGGCGGGCGACGAGTCCGCGGCCGTGATCGGGCCGTCGACGATCTTCCTCTACAGCGGGGGAGTGGGACTGCTCAACGTGCTCCTGCTGTCGATCCTGGCCACGCTCGCGGTGTTCATCTACAACCTCGCGGCGGGTCTGACCGGCGGCGGCGTGCAGGTGACACTCGGCGATCCCCGGTACTGAGTGGGCCCGCGACACCCGGCGGAGGACGCCGATTTGGGCGGCGGCGATGACGTCGGGTAGATTGACCTCTCGGTACGAGGGCCTATAGCTCAGGTGGTTAGAGCGCCAAACTGATAATTTGGAGGTCGGAGGTTCAAGTCCTCCTAGGCCCACTCCGCCAGGCAGACGCCGGATTCGCTGACGCGGTCCGGCGTTTATGCTTGGAGGTACGGGGCCTTAGCTCAGTTGGTAGAGCGCTGCCTTTGCAAGGCAGATGTCAGGGGTTCGAATCCCCTAGGCTCCACTCACCCGCCGGCCGGCGCGTCAGCACGGCAGGCGCCCTCCCAGTGGACACCGGAGACCGTGCACCCCACCCCTCGCGCGTCGTGGCCCCCGTTCGTGCTGATGGCCCTCGTGGTGACCGTGGCCCTCGCCTCGAGCGCCACGCCCTCACCCCTCTACGTCGACTACCAGCAGGTCTGGGGAGTCGGCGGCACCACCATCACGGTCGTCTACGCCGTGTACGCCCTCGCAGTCCTGGTTCCCCTGTTGTTCCTCGGGAGGGTCTCCGACGCGGTCGGACGTCGCCCGGTCATCCTGGCCGGCCTCGTCCTGCTCGCGGCGAGCATGGGCATGCTGGCGGCCGCCGGATCGGTGGCCTGGCTGATCGCGGCCCGCGTCATCCAGGGTCTGGCGGTGGGTCTCGTCACGGGGTCGGCCACGGCGGCGCTGATCGAACTCCATCCGACGAGGGATTCCCGGGTCGGTGCGCTGACCAGCAGCTCCACGAGCAACTTCGGCATCGCGGGTGGTGTGCTCCTCGCCGGGGTGGTGGCCGCCTCGTCGTCGTCGCCCCTCGTCCACCCCTACCTCGTGATCGGCGCCGTCACGGTCGCTCTCCTGGCCGGTGTGGCGACCCTCGTCCCCGAGACGGCGGGCGGGTCGGGAACCCTGCGGTCGGCCCTCCGGGTGCGTCCCCCGACGGTGCCCCCGCAGGTGCGGTCCACGTTCGCCCTCGCGGCGGTGTGCGTCATCGTGTCGTGGTCCGTGGGCGGTGTGTTCCTCGGCCTCGGTGGGGCGATCGCGCGTGACCTCACCGGTCGCTCCGACTATCTGGTCACGGGCCTGGTGGTGGCCGCCCTACAGGGAGCGGCGGGGGCCGCGCAGCTGCTGTGGAACCTGCGTGCCGGCCCGTCCCTGTGGCGGCGCGGGGTGGTCCTGGGTGTGCTGACGCTGGTCGGCGGGCTCGTGGCCGCCTCGATGTCCCTGGAGGCACGCTCGGTGGCCGGTTTCATCACCGCCGCGGGGTGTGCCGGCCTCGGGATGGGCCTGTTGTTCCTCATGGGCAACACCCTGGTCGCGCAGAGTGCACCGCAGGCGGTGCGGGGACAGGTGTTCTCGGCCCTGTTCGTGGTGGCGTACATCTCGCTCGGTGTACCGGCGGTCATCGCGGCGGTGATCGCCGAGGGTATCGGCCTGATCCCCGCGTACCACGTGCTGGCGCTCGCGGTCGGGGTGATCGCGGTGGCAGCCCTGGTGGCGGTGGCGCGGCCGCGCGCGGGAGGGTCCGACCGCCGGACGGAACCCCGGACCTAGTCGCGGCTGCTCAGGGCCTGCGCGGCGGCCGCCAGTCCCAGCGCGGCCAGCCCGGTGCGGAGCCGGTCCGTGGCGACGAGCGCCTTGATGCGGGGCCCGGTGACCTTCTCCTGGGCGATGCCCTTGTGCAGCGGGAGCACCCCGGCGGTGATGGCCGGAACCGCGACACCCGTGGCGCACGCGAGGAGAGTGGCCCCGAGGCCGCTGCGTTCGCGAGAGCGTACAGAGCCGTAGGTCGCCCACGCCGCCGCCCCCAGTCCCGTCGCGTACAGGGTGAGGGCGACGGGGGCGATCCGGCGGGCGTGATCGGCCTGGCGCTCGGCGATCCCGTGGGTGGGGCCGTCGAACAGCTGGGGGTAGACCACCGAGGTCACCATCGACTGGAAGCCCAGGTGGACCGCGGACGTGGTCAGTAGTGCGAGTCGACCCGCGCGCAGAGTCGGGTCCGGAGCGGGGCCCGGGGCCGCGGGGCGTCGGCGGTTCATACCGGCCACGCTACCTCTCGCGGGACCGTCCCAGCAGGGCCCGACCCTCGCCGTCGTCGGTCACGGCGCGAGCGGTACGCAGCACGACCCGCCAGCCGCGGTCCGGCGCGTCCACCCGGCCGCGCCGCTCCAGTTCCCACCGGCTCGCCGTCACGCGCAGCACCGTGTACCGACCCGGGCGGGACGAGCGCACGACGAGCTGGGTGTATCCGGTGGCCACGGCGTGGTCGCCGTCGAGCAGGACCACGGGCAGGCTCGGCACATGCCCGCATCCGTGGGCGATGAGCCCCTGGTGCGCGTCCCCGTGGACCATCTCCACCAGGCCGGCGTGCCCCTCGAGCACCCCGGTGTCCACGTCGTAGACGCCGTCTTCAGTCCACAACTCGGCCACGCCCTCGGCGTCGCCGGAGTCGACGCGGGGGGAGTAGGCGGCGAGGAGGCGCAGGATCGCGAGCTCGTCCTCGGCGGTGGCGAGGCGGGCGTGGGTGTCGTTCAGGCGGGTCTCGAGGGAGGTGAGCCGGGTCTCGAGGGAGTCGAGGCGGGAGGCCTCGGAGGAGGAAGTCATGGCTCCCACTTTAATGCGCCTTCTCAGGGGGAGGAACACGTTATAGTTCCGACTATGGCGGACACTACATCGGACACGAGTCCCTCGGTCGTCACGGCGGACGTCGTGGTCGTGGGCATGGGCATCGCGGGCGCGTGCGCGGCGATCGAGGCGGCCGAGGCCGGATCGTCGGTCGTCGCGCTCGAGGGCGCGTCCGGGCCGGGCGGCTCGTCGGCCCAGTCGGGAGGCGAGGTCTACCTGGGCGGCGGCACCGCCACGCAGGAGGCCCTGGGCGTCCGTGACACCGTCGAGGACATGCGCGCGTTCCTCACCGCGGCGCTCGGCCCCAATGCGGACGAGGCCAAGATCGCCGCCTACTGCGCCGGGGCCGTCGAGCACCACGACTGGTTGGTGGCCCACGGCGCGGTGTTCAACCACAAGCTGTGGGACACGCCCACCTGGATGCCGGGCGACGACTCGGGCCTGATGTGGATGGGGGAGCGGGCCGAGCCCTACGCGTCCCTCGCCACCCCGGCCGCGCGCGGTCACCGGCCGCCCGCGCCGAACTTCGCCGGCAACGTCCTCATGGACTCCCTCGTGACCACCGCGCAGCGGGCCGGCGTGGACCTGCAGTGCGACGTCAAGGCGCGCTCGCTGATCGTGGAGGACGGACGCGTGGTGGGCGTGCGGGCCACCCTGTTCGGCGAGGAGCGTGAGTACCGCGCCACCGGCGGGGTGGTGCTGGCCACCGGCGGATTCGTGGACAACGACCGCATGCTCGAGCAGTGGGCCCCGCAGCAGCTGGGCAAGGACAAGGTCTCCGACGGGCGCGACGACGGCTCCGGGATCGAGATGGGGATGGAGATCGGGGCCGCGGTACGCCGCATGCACCAGACCGAGACCGCGATGCTCGTCATCCCGCGCCTGGTCGTGGGCGCGATGCTCGTCGACGGCGACGGCCAACGCTTCATCAACGAGGAGGTCTACCCGGGCCTGTACTGCCACGCGGCCGTGTACCACCGCCGGCCGCCGGTGTGGGTGATCATCGACGAGAAGGGCATCGAGGACGTCCCGGAGTCCGAGCTGTGGGGCATGCAGCCCATGCACGCCGCCGAGACCATCGAGGAGCTCGCCGCCGACTGTGGGCTGCCCGCCGACGCGCTGGCCGACCAGCTGCGCCGCTACAACGCCGGCGCCGAGCGGGGCGAGGACCCACAGTTCGGCAAGAACGCCCGGTGGGTCCGGCCACTCGAGCCGCCGTTCGGCGCCTACCCGACGGGTGCCGGGGGGCCGGACAACTTCAACGGCCTGCCCCTCAAGGCGCAGGGCTTCACCCTCGGCGGGCTGCACACGGATCTGGACTCGCGGGTGCTCGACCGGACGGGCGAGGCGATCCCAGGCCTGTTCGCCGCCGGACGGTGTACGCACGGTCTGCACGGCGACGGGTACATCTCCGGGACGTCCCTGGGCGACGGGTCGTTCTTCGGGCGGCGTGCGGGCCGCGGTGCGGCCGGCGTCGCCGACGCGGTGGCGGCCGGCGACATGACGGAGTCGGCGCCGGTATGACTGAGCCGGTGACCATCGTGCGGCGTGACCGGCCGACGGTGGACCTGGGTCCGTTGGACCCGGCGCGCGGTGGTGGCCGGCCCGTCGACAGGGACGACGACGACGAGGCGGGGCTGTACTCCCTGGTCGAGCAGGTGCGCCGCATCCGCGCGCTGACCACGGGCGGCGAGTTCGACACGGACCTGGGCCCGCTGACCGATCGGCTCCGCAGCGTGGCCGACGAGCTCGAGGCCGCGTCAGCGACACCGGAGCAGCGGCAGGAGGTCAACTGGCGGGAGCGCCGGTACGTGCCCAACTGTCCCGTCATCGGCCGGTCCAACGTCCTGGCCCCACCGGCGGAGTTCGAGCTGCTGGACGACGGCACCCTCCGGGCCGAGGTGACCCTCGGACTCGAGTACCAGGGCCCTCCGGGATGTGTGCACGGCGGCATCGTCGCGCTGCTGTTCGACGCGGCGCTGGGGCGGGTCAACCACCATGCGGGGACCACCGGGATGACGATGTACCTGGATCTGGACTACCGCAGTCCCACGCCGATCCTCGAGCCGATCGTGGTGACCGCCCGTCAGGTGCGGGTGGACGGCCGGAAGGTGTGGTCACAGGGCGCGGTCCACGCGGGCGACCGGTTATGCGCCACCGCCGAGGGGCTGTTCGTCATGCCCGAGGAGTGGGTGGCGGCGTACCGGCAGCACCGCGATGAGAGCGCAGGCGAGGGCGCAGGCGAGGGCTGACCCCGGGGGCGGAGTAGATTCTGGTGCCGTGACCACCGACTCCCGCCCTTCCGACCCCGCCGCCCCGGACGATCGGCCCCTCGGCACCGCGGACCCCGCGCGAGCGAGCGACGAGGGAACCCCGTTCCTGCGCCAGGACGCCGATACCTCCGGCGCCACGGAGCTGGCCCGCGAACTGCGCCGACTACGCGGCCTGGTGGCCGGGTCCGTCTACGAGGACGTGCACGATGCCGTGGCCACCGTGCGCGGGCTGGTCGAGCACCTCGAGACCGTGGGCACCAGGGTGCGACCGTCGGAGTACGCCACCTGGGGTGTACCGGAGCACCTGGCGGCCAACCCGGCGATCGGCAGCCGGAACCCGGTGTCCCCGCCGCTGGAACCGGTGGTGTTCCCCGATGCGACCGTCCGCGCCGACCTGACCCTGGGCATCGAGTACCAGGGCCCTCCCGGCTGCGTGCACGGCGGGATCGTCGCGTTGATCTTCGACGAGATGCTGGGGTTGGCCAACGCCGCGTCCCTGAGTGTCGGCATGACCGCGGACCTGCGCATCTCGTACAAGTCGCCGACGCCCCTGTTCGCCCCGCTGCGGTTCGAGGCGCGGCAGGAGCGGGTGGAGGGCCGCAAGATCTGGGCGTCCGCGACCCTCCACGCCAGCGAGACCCTCTGCGCGACGGCGGAAGCGCTGTTCATCGAGCCGAGGGGCATCCGCGACGCCGACCGCGGCCGGCCCATCGAGGGCTGAGCGCCCCCTCCCGCAGCCGCGCCGCCCCGCCCGCCCTCCCGCAGCCGCGCGCTCCAGAGTCATCCGGACGGTATATATCCGTTGCGGATGACTCTGGAGCGCGCGGCTGTCGGCGTAGGCGTCTAGTTCCCGCGTAGTGCCTTCATCCGCTTGTGCGCCCCGGCCACGATCCGGCCGCGGTTCACACCGGACGAGAACTCGACGCCCTGGCGGTTGCCCTCCCCGCCACAGACGTGGACGGGCCCGTCGCCGATCGACGCCAGGACCTCCTCGGCCACCTCGGCGGGTTCGCTGACGGTCATGCCGGGCAGGTCCATGTCCAGGCCGGCGCGGACCATGGCGGGCGTGCGGGTGACGCCGAGGATCACTTCGACGACGTCCACCCCGTGCTCGCGCATCTCGAGCCACAACCCCTCCACGAAGACCCGGCTGAACGCCTTGGCCGCGGAGTACACGCTCATGTCGGCGTGTCCGAGATACCCGGCCATCGAGCCCATCACCACGATGCCGCCGCGGCCCCGGGCCTTGAGGGCGGGTCCGAAGTGTCGGATGATCTGCATCGGCGAGGTGACGTTGAGGTCGATGATCTTCTGGACCTGTGTCATGTCGGATTCGACAAACTCGGAGCCGTACGTGTTGGCCCCGGCGTTGAGCACGAGCAGCCCCAGGTCGAGACCCTCACAGGCCGCGGCGATGCCTTCGGTGGCGCCGCGCTCGGTGAGGTCGACGGACACGACCCGGCACTCGACGCCCCTGGCGCGCACGGCCTCGGCGGTCTCCTCGAGGGGCCCGGCCTTGCGGGCGACGAGCACGGAGGACACGCCCTGATCGGCGAGGCGGAACGCGATCTCGGCGCCCACGCCCTCACTTCCGCCCACGACGAGGGCCCACGGGCCATAGGTAACGGGATCGAACGGCTTCGGATTGACAGGTGTCGACATACTCTAAGAGTATGACCAAACAGAGCGATCGTCCCGGATTCGGTGGAGTACCCCTCCCGGGGTTGGATCCGGACCAGTTCTCCCTCGACGCCGCGCGGAGCCGTTTCGGGGACTCCTTCGACCCGATCCCCGTCCCGGAGCTTCCGCCGGCGGATCCCGAGCTCGATCGTGCAGTGGCTGAACTGCGCAGATTGCGGGAGGCCACGGCGGCGTTGGCGCACTCGGAGGTCGAACTGGGGGACATCGCCGACCGCCTCGCCGAGGTCGCGGATCTGCTTGAACCCCGCGTGCCGACCCCCGCCCGTCGACTGGAGGTCATGTGGACCGGGGCGGGGACTCGTCGCTCGAACCCGGTCGGCGGGCAGGAGAACCCGATCGCCCCGCCGGTGCAGTTCCACGGTTGCGACGACGGCTCGGTGATGGCGGAGGTCACCCTCGGTCCCGTCTATCAGGGCCCGCCCGGGTGCGTCCACGGCGGGATCAGCGCCCTCATCATCGACCACATGATGGGCTTCGCCAATCACTGGGGCGGCCGCTTCGGGATGACGGCGCACTACGAGATCGACTATCGATCGCCCACCCCGCTGCTCCAGCCGCTCACCTTCCGGGCCTGGGTGCAGGAGGTCGACGGCCGTAAGACGTGGACGCACGCCACCATCCACGCCGGTGACCGGCTGTGTGTGGAGGCGCGGGGGCTGTTCCTCGAGGCGAGCGTCCCGGTGCCGGGACAGCCGGGTGCGCGATCGACGATCGCCGACGGCGCGTAGGGCGCACCCCCGGCCCCGCCGGGCCGGGGTTCAGCCCTGCACGTCGACCTGGACGACCTTCTGAAGATAGGGGGCGATGACCTCGGTGAGGCCGGATGCCAGTTGGTCGGGGTCGTTCGGGGGGAGGGAGATGAAGCTGATGCCGATCCTGGCGATGATCGACGCCGCGAGCCGCGCCTGGGCTTCCTCGATGCGCATCCAGCTGTCGGACAGGGCGGGGGTGAGCACCTCGGTGGCCCGCTCGATGAGCGGCCCGGCCTCGGTCGTGATGAGGCGCAGGAGGTCCGGCTTGATGTCGCCGGTGAGCAGGGCGCGGACCAGTGGGTCACGCCGACTGGACAGGAGGAATCCGTTGATCCCCTCGTTCAACGCGACCTCGATCTGCCCCGGGTGGCGGATGATCGAGTCGCGGATCTCCCCGGCGAACGTCTCCGACAGCTGGAGGGCGTAGGCCTGCGCCAGGCCCTGCCGGTTGCCGAAGGTGCTGTACAGGGTCTGTCGGCTGAGTCCGGCGGCCTTGGCCACGTCGGACATGGTCACGGACGACCAGTCGTGTGAGACCAGCAGTTCGTGCATGGCCTCGAACACGGTGGAGCGCAGTGACCGACGCTCCCCGCGGGGGTCGCCGGGGGAGCGTCGGTCACTGGTGGGGCGGTGACGGGGCATGGTGTCCATTGTTCCTGATCCCACGTGCCGGGCGGCGGGGGACCGATCGGTGTCCCCGTGCACGGGGGTCACTTCACCGGTAGGAAGTCCACCTTGTCCCGCACACCGCAGTCCGAGCACCGCCACGTGTCGGGGATCGCCGACCACGGGGTCCCGGCCGGGAAGCCCTCGCGCGGCAGCCCCGCCGCCTCCGAGTAGTGGTTCCCGCAGTTGGGGCACACGTACTCGCCCGTGGGGGACGTCTGGTCGGTCGCGATGTCGGTGTCGGCGACGACCTGCTCGACGACCGCCGTCGACCCGGCGCCGTACCGGGCGAGGATCTTCTCCCGCTTGGACGGCTGGATGTTGGCGCGGGTGATGTCGCCGTCGTAGTGGGCCAGGACGCGCTTGTCCATGACCTTGCGCCACAGTGGCGGCACGTAGGCGAGGACCATCATCGTGGCGTAGCCCGACGGCAGCTGCGGGGCCTGCTCGAAGCTGCGCAGTACCTGGTAGCGACGCATCGGGTTGGCGTGGTGGTCGGAGTGACGCTGCAGGTGGTAGAGGAAGATGTTGGTCACCAGGTGGTCGGAGTTCCACGAGTGCTCCGGGCGGCAACGCTGGTAGCGGCCGGCGGAGGTCTTCTGGCGGAGCAGTCCGTAGTGCTCGAGGTAGTTGACGACCTCCAGCAGCGAGAAACCGAAGACGGCCTGGATGATGAGCCAGGGCGCGATCTCCCAGCCGAAGACCGCGATGAGCCCGCCGAACAGCACGACCGTCATGAGCCACGCGTTGAGGTTGTCGTTGCGGATGCTCCACGGGCTCTTGCCCAGCCGTCCCAGCCGCTCGGACTCCAGATGCCAGGCCGACTTCAGTGACCCGAACACGCTGCGCGGCAGGAAGGCCCAGAACGGCTCGCCGAAGCGCGAGCTGGCCGGGTCCTCCGGCGTGGCGACCCGGGCGTGGTGGCCGCGGTTGTGCTCGATGAAGAAGTGTCCGTAACCGGTGGTGGCGAGAGCGACCTTGGACAGCCACTTCTCGCTGCCGGCGATCTTGTGCCCGAGCTCGTGGGCGGTGTTGATCCCGATCCCGCCGGTGATCGCGACGGTCCAGGCGACGCCGATCGAGGCGGCGATGCCCAGCCCCCCGTCGTAACCCAGCCACGACAGGTCATCGGCCGACCACAGGTAGGCGGCCGTGATGAGGGACGCGTACTGGAAGGGGATGTACAGGTAGGTGCACCACCGGTAGAACGGGTCGGCCTCGAGCCTGTCCATCACCTCGTCGGGCGGGTTCTCGCCGTCGGCCCCGATCGCCAGGTCCCCGAGGGGGATCGCGACGTAGACGAGGAAGGGCAGGAGGAACCAGGCGACGGTGGCCGCCACGCCCCAGCCGAGGGCGTTGAAGCCGGCGACGATCGGCATCGAGAGGAACAGACCCATCGCGGGGATGAGTCCGAGCAGCCACAGGTACCGCTTGGCGTCGGTCCACGCGAACGGCTCGACGTTCTCGTGGTCATGGCCGTGATGCGCGTGGCCGTGGTGCGTGTGGTCCCGGTGTGCGTGATCGTCGTGTGCGTGCGGTGCCCCCTCGGCGGGGCGGATGTACTCGGTGCTGGACATCGAAGTCGACCTCCGGATCAACAAGATGTGGCGAATGCCACTGTGTTGCACCTGACATTAGACAAATTACCCCGCTGTGTCTAGACATAGCGCCAGTCTTTGTCCAGAGGCCAGAGGGGGACGACGACAACGAGGCGCGCCGTCGCAGAGCCGGGCCGGAATACACGGGGCCCCGCCCGGGTTGTACCGAACGGTCGTCGGGGCCCCTCTCCGGCGCGGGAGGAGTACCGCTACGTGACGATGCAGCAGGCCGCCATGCGCACGCTCATGCGGGCCGAGAACAACAACATCGCGCTGGACCGCAGTGTCTTCACCCGCGAGAACTTCCACCGGATCGGGCGGTTCGCCCGCCCGCACACCCGCCGGATCGTCTTCTTCCTGGTGCTCTCCGTCTTCGGTGCCACCCTCGCCGTGGCGACGCCGCTGCTCGCAGGCCGTGTGGTCACCGCGATCGTCGAGGCTTCGCCCGTCAGGATCGTGATCGGCCTCGCGCTCGCCATCGCCGCGATCGGGATCATCGAGGCGCTCGTCGCGATCGTCACCCGGCTGTGGTCCGCGCGGATCGGTGAGGGGCTCATCCTCGATCTGCGTCGCGCGGTGTTCGACCACGTGCAGACGATGCCGGTGGCATTCTTCATGCGCACCCGCACCGGGGCACTGGTCAGTCGTCTCAACAATGATGTGATGGGTGCCCAGCGGGCGTTCTCGGACACGCTGTCCGGGGTCGTGTCGAACCTCGTGCAACTCGTGCTCACGTTGGCCGTGATGGCCGGTATCAACTGGCAGCTCACCGTCCTGTCGGTCCTGCTGTTGCCGATCTTCCTGTTCCCGGCCCGGTACGTGGGCAAGCGGCTCGCGCGGCTCCGCCGTGAGGCCTCGGACCTCAACGCGTCGATGAACGACCAGATGACCGAGCGGTTCAACGCCGGTGGCGCGACGCTGGTCAAGCTCTTCGGGCGGCCCGAGACGGAGTCGGCGGAGTTCGCCGCCCGCGCGGGTCGGGTCCGGGGTATCGGCGTGCGCACCGCGCTGCTGATGAGCGTCTTCATGAACTCGCTGACGCTGGTCTCCACGCTGGCGCTGGCGCTGGTCTACGGCCTCGGCGGCTGGTTCGCACTGGGCGGGGCACTGGACGCGGGGTCGGTCGTGGCCCTCGCCCTGCTCCTCACCCGCCTGTACGGTCCGCTGACCTCCTTGGCCAACGCGCCGATGGACATCGTCACGGCCATCGTCAGCTTCGAGCGGGTCTTCGAGGTCCTCGACCTGGAACCGCTCATCTCCGACGCGCCCGACGCCGTCGACATCCCCGAGGGTCCGGCGACCATCGAGTTCGACGACGTCCGGTTCTCCTACCCCTCGGCGGACAAGGTCTCCCTCGCCTCACTCGAGGAGGTCGCCGTTCTCGACACCCGCGGCGGACAGGAGGTCCTGCACGGGGTCTCCTTCTGCGCCGAACCGGGGCAGATGATCGCTCTCGTGGGATCGTCGGGCGCAGGAAAGTCGACCATCGCCTCCCTGCTCCCGCGCCTGTACGACGTCGACTCGGGTGCGGTACGGGTCTCGGGACTCGACGTGCGGGAGGTCACCTCGTCGTCGTTGCGTCGCACGGTGGGAATGGTCACCCAGGACGGCCACCTCTTCCACGACACGATCCGCTCCAATCTCAGCTTCGCTCGGCCGGAGGTCTCGGATGATCTCGTCTGGGACGCGCTGCGCCGGGCCCGGCTCGAGGAGCTGGTGCGGTCGCTGCCTGACGGGTTGGACACCGTCATCGGCGATCGCGGGTACCGGCTCTCGGGCGGGGAGCGTCAGCGACTGACCATCGCGCGGCTGCTCATCGCCGCGCCGTCGGTGGTGGTGCTCGACGAGGCCACCAGTGCTCTGGATTCCACCAACGAGTCCGCGGTCCAGGAGGCGCTGACCGAGGCGATGGCGGACCGCACGTCGCTGGTGATCGCCCACCGGTTGTCGACGGTCCGGGCCGCCGACACGATCCTCGTGCTCGAGGCCGGACGGGTGGTCGAGTCGGGGACGCACGCCGAACTCCTCGCCGCCGGCGGTCGCTACGCGGAGCTCTACGAGACCCAGTTCGCCGACCAGGAGTGACCCCGCCCGGGGAGAGGACACCCGCGCCACCGTGGGTGCGCCCGGTCAGACCTTTCCCGCGGCGATCGCGGCGTGGACGCGGGCGGTGTCCTGGTCGGTCCAGTCGTCCGGGTTCAGGACGGCGGCCCACATCTGGGCTGCGTCCGGGCCGAAGGTGTGCCCGTGACCGGCCGGGACGTCCGCGGAGAACACCATGTCCAGGGTCACCTGCCAGAACGTCACGAAGGGCATCCACCGCACGCCCGGATCGAGGTCCGGGCCGAGGGGTTCACGCAGCCAGTCCGGCCGCGCCACCATGTCCCTCATCCCGCCGAACCCGCTCTGGCCACCGTAGGAGCCGAGGCTCTCGCCGAAGGCGACCAGGGCCGGACGTTCGTCGGGGGGCAGGTCCGCCACCGCGCGTTCGACGGCCTCGAACAGGGCCCGGCCCGCGATCGCAGGCGAGTCGCGGTCGGCGAGGAAGGACAGGGGGCTGGGCAGGAACGAATACTGCATGGCCGCGATCGCCGAGTCGCCGCCGGCGGTGTACTCGAGGCCCGCCGCGACGCGGGCATTGACCCATCCCCTCCCGGTGGTGGTCGCGACGGCCACCACCGAACGGTCGAAGGCCCCGGTGCGGCGGAGTTCGTCGACGACCAGTTCGGCGTCCTCCTCGATGGTCCCGCCCACGTCATGCCCTGCGTAGACACGGATCGGGGTGGCGGCGGGCCGCCCGGTCACCTCGGCGATCTGCTCGGGGGTGGGACCGCCCGCGACGAACGTCCGCCCTTCCCTGCCGAGGCTCTCCCAGGTTCTCGTGGACGCGGGGGAGCCGGAGCGCGCCGGGGAGCCGGGTCGTACGACGCCCTCGGCCGTGCCGTGGTCGGCGGCGGAGGCCATCCTGTCGGCCATCCGGAGCAGGCCACGGTAAGCCACCCCGTTCAGCGACAACACGACGATCAGGACCACCAGCACCAGTGCGGCCAGCCGGGCGGCCGGGGCGGGGAGATACCGTGCGGCCGCGCGGGTCAGTGCGGCGGTTCCCCGCCGGATCCCACGGGCTACCGCCAGGAGCAGTCCCGCGATCACCAGCGCCGCTACGAGGATGAGCAGGTAGTTGGCGCGGTCGATGCGTTCGATACCCGCCAGGTCGCGGGTGATCTGCTGCCACCACGACCCCAGCACGAGGAACGTCGGCACCACGATCGCGGCCGTCCCGGCGAGTGTCGCCCATCCGACCCGCCTCACTCGCGCGGAGTGATCCGGCGAGAACCCGCAGGTGCGGACGACCCAGGCTGTCACACACCCGAGCCCGTACCCGGTCGCGAGGCTGATCCCAGTGGCCGCGGCCTGTAGGTACCAGACCCGTGGCAGGAGCGACGGCGTCATGGACCAGACGAAGAACAGCAGGGCCACCGCCAGGCCGACGGGGTGGAGTGAGCGTGCTGGACCCCGGATCCGGTCGGACGACGACGAAGCGACCACGGTGAGTCCCGGTGAGAGGGGCCGTGGCGACGTGCACGGCGCGTGCGCGAAGCACAGCCTCCGCGCACGCGCCTGAAGGTCAGCTCTCCAGGTGCAGGCCCAGCTCGCGGGCGGCGAGCGCGGCGTACTTGGAGGTCTGCTCGAAGGCGCCCTCCAGGGTCTGGGCGTCGGTGAGGTCGGCGATCTCGTTCCAGCGCTCGGCGACGACCTCCGGGGTGCGGGCCTCGTCGGGCAGGTACACGCCGCGCGACTCGACCATCTGGGACACCGCGAACACACCGGCCCCGGCGCCGAGGATGGTCTTGGTGGGGGCCTCGTCGCTGACCATAAACAGGACGCCCGGGGCGATGGTCTCCGGGCCCATGATGTCGAGCACCCGCTGCGGGAGCAGGTCCTCGGTCATGCGGGTGGCGGCGGTGGGTGCGATCGCGTTGACCTTGATGTTCTTCTTGGCGCCCTCGATCGCCAGAACGTTCATCAGGCCCACCAGGCCGGACTTGGCGGCACCGTAGTTGGCCTGGCCGAAGTTGCCGTAGATGCCGGAGGTGGAGGCGGTCATGAGGATGCGCCCGTAGCCCGCCTCGGCCATGTGCGGCCAGACGGCCTTGGTGCAGTTGACCGATCCCATGAGGTGAACCTCGAGGACCTTGCGGAAATCGTCCGTCTCCATCTTCGCGAACGACTTGTCCCGCAGGATGCCGGCGTTGTTGATGAGGATGTCGATGCGGCCCCACTTCTCGATCACCGTCGACACGAGGGACGCGACGGCGGACTCGTCGGTGATGTCGTTGCCGTCGACGATGGCCTCCCCGCCGGCGGCGGTGATCTCGTCGACGACCTGCTGGGCCAGGGAGGGGGTGCCACCGTCACCGTGGACGTCGCCCCCGAGGTCGTTGACGACCACCTTGGCGCCGCGCTCTGCCAACGCGAGGGCGTAGGCGCGGCCGAGGCCGCCTCCGGCGCCGGTGATGATCGCGACGCGGTCGGTGAAGTCGATGGTCTTGGTCATAAGGGGACTCCTGTGTTCGAGGGTGTGGAACGGTCGGGGGGTCTTCGGAGGCGTCAGCCCAGTTCGCCGCGGACGAAGGACTCGTACGCCGGCAGGTCGAGGAAGCCGTGGCCGGAGAGGCCGATCACGATCGACGGGCCGGTGCCGGCCTCGCCGGTGTGCTCGCGGGCCTTGGCCATGGCTCCGGCGAGGGCGTGGGTCGACTCGGGGGCGGGAACGATGCCCTCCGCCTTGGCGAACTCGACGCCCGCCGTGAACGCGACGTTCTGCTCGACCGCCATGGAATCGAGCAGGCCCAGGTGCTTGACGTGGCTGACCAGCGGCGCCATCCCGTGGTAGCGAAGGCCGCCCGAATGGATGGGGTCCGGGACGAAGTCCTGACCGAGGGTGTACATCTTCATCAGCGGTGTCAGACCGGCGACGTCTCCGTGGTCATAACGGAACTCGCCCTCGGTCATCGACGGGCACGCCGTCGGCTCGACGGCGACGACCTGCGTCCGCGCGCCGGCGAGGTTCTCGCGGATGAACGGGAACGCCAGCCCGGCGAGGTTGGAGCCGCCGCCCGCACAGCCGTACACGTAGTCGGGGGCGCCCTCGCCGAACATCCCCAACTGCTTGATGGCCTCCTCGCCGATCACGGTCTGGTGCAGACACACGTGGTTGAGTACGGACCCCAGCGAGTACCGCGCCTCGGGGTCGCCGGCGGCGACCTCGACGGCCTCGGAGACCGCCATGCCGAGCGAACCGGGGGTCTCGGGGTCCTTGGCCAGGAACGAACGTCCCGCCTCGGTGAGGTCCGACGGGCTCGGATGGACCGACGCACCGAACGTCTCCATCAGCATCCGGCGGTACGGCTTGGACTCGAACGAGGCCTTGACCTGCCACACCTCGACCTCGATGCCGAACGCCTGCCCGGCGAATGCCAGGGACGCGCCCCACTGACCGGCACCGGTCTCGGTGGTGAGCTTGGCGATGCCCTCGGCGGCGTTGTAATACGCCTGCGCGACCGCGGTGTTGGGCTTGTGCGAACCGACCGGGCTGGTGCCCTCGTACTTGTAGTAGATCCGCGCCGACGTGCCGAGGGCCTTCTCCAGGCGGCGGGCCCGGATGAGCGGCGACGGACGCCAGAGGCGGTAGATCTCCTGCACCGCCTCGGGGATCGGGACGTAGCGCTCCGGCGTGACCTCCTGCTCGATGAGTGCCATCGGGAACAGGGGTGCGAGGTCCTCGGGGCCGAGCGGTTCCCGGGTACCCGGGTGCAGGTGCGGCGCCATGGGCTCGGGCAGATCGGCCTGGATGTTGTACCAGTGCGTCGGCATCTCACTCTCCGGGAGGAGAGCCTTGACCAGCGAGCCGGAGGGAGCGTCAGACGTCATGTGTGTCCTCGGAGGGAGTCGAAGGGGGTGAGCCGGGTCTCATCCTAGGAGGTCGCGCCGCATGGGCAGATGGGGGATCCGCCCATCGAGATAGTCGGGGCCGCATCGGCCGAACCCGAACTGCTCGTACCACCGCTCCAGGTAGGCCTGGGCCCCGATCTCGACCGGATGGTCACCGCACAGTTCGAGCCCCCGCCGGATCAACCGCGTCGCGATGCCCCGACCCCGCCACGCGGGCGCGGTGCACACACGACCGAGGTGCATCACCCCGTCGGGCTCGTCCGCTCCGAACACGCGCAGCGTCGCGGCGAGCTCACCACCGGGCGTGCGGGCCAGCAGATGGGTCGTACCGGGATCGGCGTCGACGTCGTCGATCTCGGCGTACGGGCAGTCCTGCTCCGCGACGAAGACGTCCACGCGCAGCTTGTACAGCGCGTGGACGTCCAGGGGACCCATCTCGGCGAGGGATGACGCGACGACCTCCAGTGCGGCGTCGTCGGGGGACGGGTCGCCGGGGATCACTTGTCGGTCGCGGTCCCGTCGGTGGTGGCGCCGCCGGCCGGCTGGTCATCCGACGGCTGCGGTGCGGAACCGGCCGCCGGTCCCGGTGCCGCACTGCCCGCGGCCGGGGAGGTGTCGGCGGGCTGGTCTGCGGGGCCCTCGGGATCAGCGGAGTCGATCGTGAGGTCCTCGCCGGTCTCCGAACCCGCCCCGCCCGTCACGCCGGGTCCGCTGGTGGGCGTGGGCGCCGCGCCCGTGGTCTGGTCGCGGCCGGCGGCATCCGCCTCCGCGGGGGTGGGGGTGCGCGGCGGGGCGGGGGTCGGGGTCGGCGCCGGCGGCGACGTGGGCGAACCCTGGTCACGCAGGAAGTACGCGGTGGCGCCGGCGACCGCCGCGCCGCCGGCGAGGCCGACGATCCACAGCGGGGCGAAGCGGCGCAGCGGGTTGCGCTTCTGCGGCGGTGTGGCCAGCGCCGAGGTCTGCTCGCGCAGAGCCGTCGCGTGCTGCCTGGCGTCCGCGGCGAGGTTGCCGAGGACCTCGGCCTGCTCGGCGCGACGCTCGCGGAGCACCTGGATGCCGCGGCTGGCGCCGAAGAGGGCCAGGCCGACCGGCCCACGAGTGGCGGCGACGGCGGCCTCGCCCAGGAAGCGGGGGTCCTTGAGGTCGAAAGCCTTGCGGGCTGCGGTGCCGGCCTTCTTCAGATCCTTTTCCGCCTGCTTGACGGCCTTACGCTCGGCGGCGCGATCGCTTCGTTTGCTCATGGGTAGATGGTGGCACAGCACCCCGACACCGACCACCACCTCGCCGACATCGGTCCACGCGGCGTGGCAGGATGGGTGGCGTGAGCATCGCAACGCAGAAGGCAACCATCCACACCAACCGTGGTGACATCGTCATCGAGCTGTACGGCAACCACGCCCCCGAGACGGTCTCGAACTTCGTCGGCCTCGCCGACGGCTCCAAGGACTACTCCCAGGCCAACGCCAAGGGCGAGAAGACCGGACCGTTCTACGACGGTTCGATCTTCCACCGCGTCATCTCCGGGTTCATGATCCAGGGCGGTGACCCCACCGGCACCGGACGCGGCGGCCCCGGCTACCAGTTCAAGGACGAGTTCCACCCGGAGCTGCAGTTCTCCGAGCCCTACCTGCTGGCCATGGCCAACGCCGGCCCCGGCACCAACGGTTCGCAGTTCTTCATCACCGTCGGCGCCACGCCGCACCTGAACAACCGCCACACCATCTTCGGCAAGGTCGCCGACGAGGAGTCGCGCAAGGTCGTCGACGCCATCGCGACCACCAAGACCGGTGCGATGGACCGGCCGACCGACGACGTCGTCATCGAGTCGATCGAGATCTCCTGACAGAGCGGTCCCGGTCGACCGGCGGCGCGGGTTCCGGATCCCCGGACCCGCGCCGCAGGTCTATCCGCAGCCCCAGCGACGCAGCATGAATTGCCGGGAGTCATGAGCACCCAGACCCATCGCGGCGGCGCGGTCGCGCGCTTCTTCCGCCTCCAGCCGGTGACGGCGTGGATCATCGCCGCGAACCTGGCCGTCTACTCCGCGACCGCGGTCCAGGCACGTAGCCTGCTGGCCAACAACGCCTCCCCGCTGTTCGAGGCGACGGCGCTCTTCCCGCCGTTGGTGGCGGCCCGGGACGAGTGGTGGCGACTGCTGACCTCGGCGTTCGAGCATTTCGGTCCGATGCACCTGCTGCTCAACATGTACATGTTGTGGATCCTCGGTCTCGGGATCGAGCGCAGCATCGGGCACGCACGTTTCCTCGCGCTGTACCTCGGCTCGGCGCTCGGCGGGTCCGTGGCGGTGATGTTCTACAGCCAGGACGCCCTCACGGCGGGCGCCTCGGGAGCGATCTTCGGCCTGATGGGCGCGTACGCCATCGTGGCGATGTCGATGCGACTCGACGTCAAGGGGATCGGGGTGTTGCTCGTCCTCAACGTCGGCGTCAGCTTCCTCGTGCCCGGCGTCTCGCTCGCGGCTCACCTGGGCGGGCTGGCCGCCGGCGCCGTGGCCGCGATCGCACTCGTGGTGCTGCCGCGCCGGATGCCGCGGCGCATGGGACGTGCGGGTCGGGAGGTCGTGTCGTGGGTCGGCTTCCTCGTGGTGGTGGGATCGGTCGCCGCCGCCGGCTGGTACGCCGCCGACACCATGACGTTCGGCTTCCTCGTCACCCGCTGATCCCCACGGTCGGCCGTCTCCCCGGGCAGCCGTCTCCCGGGTGGCCGTGCCCCCGGGCGGCCGTGCCTCACACCCCGCCGTCGACCGACCCGAAACCCAGACGGTGCAGGGTGTCGACCACGTCACGCGGATCGGTCCCCAGATCGAGTCGCGTGAACACGTCCAGCTCTTCGCGACCCCGCGAATCCGTGTACTCCAGCCGCATGAGGTGCTGACGCGCGCCCCACCGCGCGACCCCCAGCGCACGCGCCTCCACCACCTCGGCCCGCGGGACGAACAGAACGCGGCCGAGCTTCTTGATCGCCAGCTGCCCGTCCACCACCTCGAGCCGGGGACGTCGCACGAGCTGGGACACCCCCGCCGGGATGAGGAAGAGCGCCGCCAGGCCGGTGAGCAGCAGCGCGAGCGGGTCCTGCCGTTGCACCCCGATCGCCACCAGCGCCATCCCGAGGACGATCTGCACGCTCGGCCACACCGCCCCCGGCGACCATGACACCGCCCGTGGACCGGCTCCCGACACGGCGTCTCCACTCATGCCGCCCATCCTCCCCTATCCACAGGCGCTATCCACACTGTGGATGAATAACACGCGTGGAGTTCGACTGCCGTTCGAGTCGACGCGGGCCCGACCTGCGACGTCGTCCTCGTCGTCGTCCCACAGGGTTTATCCCCAGTGTGGAGGGAGTTGTCCACAGCGTGTGAGGGGTGTGGAAGGCGGAGGTCGACACTCCTCACGTCGTCATCGCGCCCCCGTGACCTGCACAGATGGGGTCATTGGGGAGAAAATGCAGGTCACCCCCCGCATCATGCGGGGGGTGACCTGTGGATAAACCTGTGGAACGAGCGATCCGGGCCTGTGGAAGACCGCCCGGAGGGGTATCTAGCGCCAGTTCATGGTCATGAGAAGTCCCACGACGGCGAGACCGAAGCCGATCGCGAAGTTCTGCCACGTCTCCAGCGAGGCCATGAACGGGATCCGCTCTCCGGCGATGTAGTACGTCACCAGCCAGAGCAGACCGACGATCATCAGCCCCAGCATCAGTACGAGGTACCAGCGGGCCGTCGGGGTCCCCTTGACCTTGACGGGGGTGCGGCTGACGGCCGCCTCGGTGTACTCGGTCTTGGACCGGACCTTCGACTTGGGCATGGAGTCCTCGAACTGGTGGGGGATGTTCGGGGCCACTCTACCAAGCCCGCCCTCGACACCCACTCGTGTGACCGCAGTACGCTGCGTCTATGCGCATTCTCGTCGTCGACAACTACGACAGCTTCGTCTACAACCTGGTCCAGTACCTGGGTCAGTTGGGGGCGACGTGCGACGTGTGGAGGAACGACGACGACAGGCTCGCCGGCCCGGACCGCAGCTACGACCCGGCCGGACTGCAACGGGTCGTCAGTGGGTACGACGGCGTCCTGCTGAGCCCGGGGCCCGGAACGCCGGACCGGGCGGGAGCGACGATCCCGCTGATCGGGGTCTGTGGACGCGCGGGCGTCCCGGTGCTCGGCGTGTGCCTCGGCCACCAGGCGATCGGGGAGGCGTTCGGCGCGACCGTCGACCGGGCCGCCGAACTCATGCACGGCAAGACCAGCCAGGTCACGCACGACGACTCGGGCGTCCTCGCCGGAATCCCCAGCCCGTTCACGGCCACGCGGTACCACTCGCTGACCGTGCTGCCGGAGACGATCCCGGACGACCTGGTTCCCACCGCGTGGACCGCGTCCGGCCTGGTCATGGCGATGCGGCACCGCGACATGCCCATCCACGGGGTGCAGTTCCACCCCGAGTCGGTGATGAGCGACGGTGGTCACCGGATGCTCGCCAACTGGCTGGGGATGTGTGGCGAACGGCCGTCGGAGACGCTGGTCACCCGGTTGGAGACCGAGCTCGACCGGGCGCGCGGCGCCGCCCTGGCCTGACCGGCCGGACCCGGCCCGACCGGGTTACTGCGCACGCGGCGATCGTGTCGGCGGAAGACGTACCGGGGTCAGCCCGGGCCGGGGACCAGTCCGAAGCGGATCACCCGGACGACCACCTGGTCGTTGACGCCGGCCTCGCCCACGGGCGGCTGGTGTGACCAGATCTGGCCGACCCGGCTGAGGTCGGGATCGTTCTGCGGGAGCTCCACCAGTTGTCCGCGGTCGCCACGCCAGCCGGCCCGCGCGAGTTTGCCGAGGGCCTCCTCCACGGTGTCTCCGACGAGGTTGGGCATCTCGAACCGGTTTCCGGCCGAGACCTGCAGCGTGATGGTGGCGCCCTTGAGCTGGGTCTGACCCGGAGCGGTGGACTGGCCCACCACCTGACCCTCCGGTGCGGTGCCGTCGACCCGTTGGGTGTCCACGCGGAAGCCCGCTGCCTCGAGGGTGGCGCGGGCCGGATCGGCCGACTGGCCCACCACGCCGGGTACCGCGACCTGCTCGGGGCCCGACCCCACCGTCAGCCGGACCGGCCGGTCGGAGGGCACCTGCGCACCCGGACCGGGGTCGGTGTCGACGACCTTGTCCTGGTCCTCGGGCGTCGACGGCCGGGCCTCGTTCTCCGGAACCACCTGGAATCCGGCCTCCTCGAGGGCCAGCCGGGCATCGGCGGGGGACATGCCCATGACATTGGGGACGGAGAGGATGGGCTTGCCCGTCGAGACCACCAGGCTGATCTCCGAACCCACGGCGAGGCGTTTACCCGCGATGGGGTCCGACGAGATCACGTGCCCCTCGGGGATCTGCGGGTGTGGCGCCGCGGTCTGCACGGGCTCGAGTCCGAGGGAGGTCAGCTCGTCGACCACCTCGCCCACCGGCCGCTGGGCGACCTCGGGGATGGTGACCTCCTGCCGCTGGGAGATGCCGCCGCCCCTGTCGGATGTGGCGATCATCGTCACCGCGGCGATGCCTCCCAGCACCAGGAGCGCAGCCAGCGCGATGGCCACCGCGCGGGGCCTGCGGCGCCCGGCCTCACGGTCCCGATCATCGCGACGGGGGGCGGGCCGGGATGCGGAGCGGGACGCGGTGGCGGCGTGCGCCCCCGTGGCGGCCGGGTCCCCGGTCAGCTCCGACAGAGCGTGGGCCTCGGTGGGCGCCTCGGTCGGCGACCAGGCGGATCGGCCGGTTCCGTATCCCGCGCCGGTGAATCCGTGGGGGGCGTCGGGCCTCTGGTCGTCGTCGAGCTCGTCGTCGGTCAGCACCAGGGGGGCCGCCGGGCGACCACCGGTGAGCACCGTGAGCAGGTCGGTGCGCATCTCCCCGGCGGAGGTGTAACGGTTCTCCGGGTTCTTGGCCATCGCCTGCATGACCACCGCGTCGACGTAGCGGCTGACCTCCGGGTTCACCACCGACGGCGGTGCAGGGGATTCGCGGACGTGCTGGTAGGCCACCGCGACCGGTGACTCACCGGTGAACGGCGGCGCCCCGGCGACCATCTCGTAGAGCACGCACCCCGCGGAGTACAGGTCCGAGCGTGCGTCGACGGACTCGCCGCGCGCCTGCTCGGGGCTGAGGTACTGGGCCGTCCCGAGGACCGATGAGGTGTTGGTGAGCGTGGAACTGGAGTCACTGATGGCCCGGGCGATACCGAAATCCATGACCTTGACCGCGCCGTCGCGCGAGATCATGATGTTCGCCGGCTTGACGTCGCGGTGGACGATGCCCTTCTTGTGGGAGAAGTCCAGCGCACCGCACACGTCGGCCATCACGCCGAGCGCGCGCTCGGCCTCCATCGGGCCGTCCATCCTCACGATGTCGCGGAGGGTGTCGCCCTCGACCAACTCCATCACGATGTAGGGCAGCGAACCGTCGGCGGTGTGCTCCTCGCCCTGGTCGTAGATCGCCACGATCGACGGGTGGTTGAGCGACGCGGAGTTCTGCGCCTCCCGGCGGAAACGCTGGTAGAAGGTCTCGTCCCGGGCCAGTTCCGGGCGCATGATCTTCACCGCCACGTCCCGCCCCAGGACGGTGTCGCGTCCACGGCGGACCTCGGACATGCCGCCGTAGCCGAGGGGATCGCCGATCTCGTACCGGCCGGCGAGGATCGAGGGCGTCGTCATCCGCGGTCACCCGCTTCGCGGGCGGGAACGGGCACGGTGTCGCCGGCCACGCCCCGCGCCTGGGGCTGAGCTTGCCCCTGGCCCTGCCCTTGCGCCTGCCCTTGCCCCTGGCCTTGGCCCTGGCTCTGGCCCGGCTGCCCCTCGGGCGGCAGGAACGAGCTGAACTCGGAGGTGAGCGAGTCCAACATGTCCTGCAGGTCGGTGGCCGGCGGCGCCTCGCTCGGCGACGGCTCGGGCCGGGGGCTCGGCGTCGGGGTGGGGGGCGGCTCCGGTGCGGGTGCGGGGGCCTGCGTCGTGACGGTCGTCGCCGGGGCGGCGGTCGTCGGGGTCGTGGGGGTGGTCCGGCCGAAGAGACCGCCCGAGCCGAAGACCCCGGCGTTGGACAGGGCGATGACGGCTGCCACCGTCAGCACCGCGACGAGGACGAACAGCACCAGGAACCAGCCCACGCAGCCGGAACCACGACGCCCGAGCTGCGGGGGCCTGGAGGTGACCGGTGGGGTGGACGGACGCCGTGGCGCGGCCTGCGTCGGCCGGGGCCGGGGCGGATGCGCTGCCGGTGCCGGCTGCTGTCCCCGGGTCCGGGGCTGCGCGGCGGTGCCGGGGTGCGCACGCGTGTAGGCCCGTGTCGGGTCGGGGATACTCCCCGTCCGGTACACGCCACCCGGGTCGCCTTCGGGCAGGACGGTGGTCGCCGCGGTTGCACCGGCGACGCCCGCCGCGGCGCCGGCGGCGGCGATGAACGCGGCCGGGGGGCGCGGGTCGCGGCCGGCCCGGAGGTCGGCGACGGCCTCGGCGAACGCCTCACCGTCCGGGTAGCGCCGGCCGGGGTCCTTGGCCATTGCCGCGGCGAGGACCCGACGGACCGGCTCGGGGACCGAGTCGGGCAGGGGCGGCGGGGCGTCGCGCACGTGCATCATCGCCACGGACACCGGTGAGTCGGCGACGAACGGCCGTCGGCCGGCCAGGCACTCGTAACCCACCACGCCGAGCGAGTACACGTCCCCCGCCGGGGAGGTCTCGTGGCCCATGGCCTGTTCGGGGGCGATGTACTGCGCGGTGCCCACGACCATCCCCGTCTGCGTGACGGCGGAGGCCCCCATGGACTTGGCGATGCCGAAGTCGGTGAGCTTCACCTGACCGGCGGGCGTGATGAGGATGTTGCCGGGCTTGACGTCGCGATGGACGAGTCCGATGGCGTGGGCGGCGTTGAGGGCCCGGCCGGTCTGCTCGAGCATGTCGAGGGTGTGCCGCATGGGCAGCGTGCCCTCACGGGCGAGGACGTCCGAGAGCGGCTCGCCCACCACGAGTTCCATGACCAGGTAGGACAGGGGGCTGCCGGAGGCGGGGTCGTCGATCTGTCCGTAGTCGTAGACGGTCGCGATCCCGGGGTGGGAGATCCTCGCGGTGACCTTCGCCTCGGAGCGGAAACGCTCGACGAACTCGGGGTCGGAGGAATACTCCGCCTTGAGCACCTTGACGGCGACGTGCCGGTCGAGGACACCGTCGTCGGCCTCCCACACCTGCCCCATGCCGCCGGTGGCGATGAGACGCAGGAGGCGGTAGCGATCGGACAGGATCGCGCCGGAGTTCAGACTCACGGCGCGCCTCCCAACAGTGCGCCCAGGACCTCGCGGCCGATGGGCGCGGCGTAGGTGGCGCCGACGGTGTCGCGGGAGACGCCGGGCCCGGACTCGATCGCCACGGCCACCGCGACGTCACGGCCGGGGACGAACGCGATGTACCAGGTGTAGGGGATGGACTCGGAGGAGTCGACGCCGTGCTCGGCGGTGCCTGTCTTGGAGGCCACGGTGACGCCCGGCAGACCGCCTCCGGCGCCTCGTTCGGCGCCGACCATCATCTCGGTGAGGGTGCCGGCCTGCTCGTCGGTGAGGGCGCGGGCGGCGTCGCGGGGGGTGAAACCCTGGACGACGGAGAGGTCGGGTGCCGACAGGGTCTTGATGAGTTGCGGTTCCATACGGACCCCGCCGTTGGAGACGGTCGCGGCCACCATGGCGTTCTGCAGGGTGGTCATTCGGACGTCGCTCTGCCCGATGGAGCTCATGGCCAGCTGGGCGTCGTCCTCCATCTGCCCCAGGCCCGACGGCGCGACCGGGATGCCGAAGTCGTCCGGGGCGGTGCCGTCGATGCCGAACTTCTCCGCCATCTCGGTGAACGCCTCGGCGCCGATCTCCTGGCTCAGCTCCACGAAGGGCACGTTGCAGGACTTCTCGAGGGCGGTGCGCAGGGTGACCGTGCTGCCGCCGCAGGTCTGACCCGCGTAGTTCTCCAGGTAGGTGGCCGTGCCCGGCAGGAGCGTACGGTCCGCACCGGAGACGGGGGTCTCGGGGCCCATGCCCTGTTCGAGGGCGGCGGCCGTGGTGATGATCTTCATCGTGGAGCCGGGCGGCAGGGACTGCTGGGTGGCGTGGTTGAGCAGCGGCCGGTCCGGGCTCTGCTCGATACGCGCCATCTCCTGCGCGCGCACGTCCGGGTCGGTGCTGGACAGGGCCCCCGGGTCGAAGGACGGGCTGGACGCCAGTGCCAGCACCTCCCCGGTCGAGGGGCGGACGGCGGCGACGGATCCGACGAACGGGCCCTGGCCGGCGCCCCGCTGCAGAGCCTCGAAGGCGACCTGCTGCCCCACCGGGTCCAGGGTGAGTTCGACCGAACCGCCCTGCGGGGTGCGGCCGGAGATCAGACCGGTGATCCGTTGGGACAACAGCCTGGGGTCGGAGCCGTTGAGGAAGGCGTCCTGGGTCTGCTCGACGCCGGCGGTGGCGAACTGCAGCGAGTAGTAGCCGACGGTCGGGCCGAAGACGGCCGGGTCGGTGGGGTAGGTCCGCTCGAACTCGAAGCGCCCGTCCGACGGCAGGGACAGGGCCAGTACGCGTCCGCCGGCCGTGATCTGTCCGCGCTGGCGGGAGTACTCGTCGAGGAGCATGCGGGTGTTGCGGGAGTCGGCGCGCAACTCGTCGGCGCGGAAGACCTGCACCCAGGTGAGCTGGAGGAGCAGGGCCACCACCATGACCATGGCGGCGACCGCGACCCTGCGGATGGCGGTGTTCACGCAGGGATCACCCGCTCTTCCGGCCCGGCGACAGGCGCGGGGTCCGCATCATGCCGGTGGCGGCGTCGGCCAGGGCGGGCGCCTGACGGGGGGTGGGGACCGGGCGGCGCGCATCGTGGGACAGCCGCAGCAGGATGGCCAGCAGCGCGTAGTTGGACAACAGGCTGGACCCGCCGTAGGCCATGAACGGCAGCGTCAACCCGGTGAGGGGGATGAGGGTGGACACGCCTCCGACCACCACGAACACCTGGATCGCCACGGTGAACGCCAGTCCCACCGCGACGAGCTTGCCGAAGCTGTCGCGGATGGTCAGCCCCACCCGGATGCCGCGCAGGATGAGGATCGCGTAGACCATCAGCACCGCGGCCAGGCCGATGAGGCCCAGCTCCTCGCCGATGGTGGAGGTGATGAAGTCGGTGTTGGCGAACGGCACCTGGTCGGGCCGGCCGTTGCCGAGCCCGGTGCCGCCCATGCCGCCGGAGGCGAGGCCGAACAGGGCCTGCGAGCTCTGGTAGCCGCCGGTGTCGAAGAAGGCGAAGGGGTCCTGCCAGATCTGGAACCGCACGCGCACGTGCCCGAACAGCGCGTACGCCAACACCCCGCCGATCGCGACCAGGACCACTCCGATGAGCAGCCAGCTGACCCGCTCGGTGGCCACGTACAGCATGGTCAGGACGGTGGCGAACAGCAGGAGGCACATGCCCAGGTCCGTGTTGAACACCAGTACGCCCAGCGAGAGGAACCAGGCCACGATGATGGGCCCGAGGTCGCGGGCACGCGGCAGGTCCACGCCCAGCACGCGCTTACCGGCGGTCGTGAACAATTCGCGCTTCTCCACCAGGATCGAGGCGAAGAAGATGATGAGCAGGATCTTGGCGAACTCGCCGGGCTGGATGGTGAACCCGGGCAGGATGATCCAGTTCTTGGCGCCGTTGATCTCGGAGAACCGGGAGGGCAGCACCGCCGGGATCGCGAGCAGGACGAGGCCGGCGAACCCCATCGTGTAGCCGTACCGGGCCAGGACGCGGTGGTCGCGCAGGAAGTACAGCACGACCGCCATCACGCTCAGCCCGAGGAACGTCCACAACAGCTGCCGGGTGACGTCCATCCCGGGTGGGTCGTTGCCGCTCGCGGCGGCGTTGGCCGCGTACGTCAGGTCGAGGCGGTAGATGAGGACCAGTCCCAGCCCGTTGAGCAGCGCGACGCCCGGCAGCAACACCGGGTCGGCGTAGGGGGCGAGCCAACGGATGAGCAGGTGCGCGCCGCCGGTGAGGCCGAGGAACGCCAGGGTGATCCACAGCGGCGCCAGCGACAGTTCCTGCTCCTGGGCGAGTTGGACCAGCAGCAGCGAGAAGCCGACGATCACCGCGGCGGCGATGAGCAGGACGAGTTCCTTGCCCCGGCGCGGACTGTCGGGCACCGCCTGTGCCCGGGGGTCGGATGCGGGTGAGGCCGACGACGGTGATGCTGACGCGGGTGCGGGCATGGGTCAGCTCACCGCCCGGCAGGTCTCCCCGGGCACCTGCGCGGGGGACGAGGGGGTGGGGGGAGTCGACGCATCGTCGGTGGGGGCGGCCCCACCGGACGGGGCGGGGGTCTCCGCCGGGGACGTGGGGCCGTCCGGTGACCCCGGGGCGGCGGGGGACGGCGACCCGTTGGGGGACGGGGAACCCGTGGGGGAGGGCGACGACGAGGACTGCCCGCCCCGGCGCTCCTGCTCCTCACGCGGCTCGCAGGGCGGCAGGAGGTTGTCCCGCGTGAGGCGGGAGACCTGGGCGCCGGCCTCGGCGAGACTGCCCGACGGCATCCCCGCCCGGACGGTCTCCCGGGCGGGCTCGCGGAGGTCCCCCAGGGTGAACACGTCGCACCCGGTGGGGATGGCGTCGGGGGAGTGCATGGTGAGGTCGCCCTCGCGGGTGAGGCACCCCACCTGGCTGACCGAGGCCAGCGAGATGCCGAAGACCTCCCCGGAGATGCCCCTCTTCACCACGACCTGGCTGTCCGATTCGGTGACGAAGTAGTTGCTGCGGACGAGCAGCGCGGACACGCCGATGATCCCGGCCACGACGACGAGTACCCCGACCACGCTCAGGGCGAACCGCCATCGGCTGCCACGGGGCGGGGCGGGGTCGCCCTCGTCGTCGTCGGATCCGTTCCCACGTCCGGCGCCCCCGGCGTCGGCGCCCGACGCACCGGCGGCGCCCCCGCGGGCGGCGACCTGCGCGCGGGAGAACGCGGCGGCCTTACCGGCCGCGGTGCCGGAGTACGGGTCGGCGGCGGGATCGATCTGGCCCGGTTCGTCGCCCGACGCCGCACCCACGACCACGGGGATGGCCGGCGCGTCGCGCGGCGAGTCCAGGACGTCGGCGAGGACCACGGTGATGTTGTCCGGCCCGCCCGACCGCAACGCCAGCTGCACCAACCGGTCCGCGGCCTCGTCGACGGTGCCGGTGCCGAGCGTCTCGGCGATGGTCTCGGTGCTCACCGGGTCGGACAGGCCGTCGGAGCACAGCAGGTAGCGGTCGCCGACCCGCGCCTCGCGGATGACGGCGGTCGGCTCCACCGGTTCCCCGGTCAGCGCCTTGAGGATGAGCGAACGGCGCGGATGGGTGTGCGCCTCGTCGGCGGACAGCTCCCCGCGGTCGACGAGGGACTGGACGAAGGTGTCGTCCTTGGTGATCTGGGTCAGCGTCCCGTCGCGCAGCAGGTAGGCCCGGGAGTCGCCCACGTGGATCAGGCCCATGCGACGGCCGTCGAACAGCAGCGCGGTGGCCGTGCAGCCCATGCCGTCGGTCTCCGGGTGCGCCTCGACGTGCGCGGAGATCGCGTCGTTGCCGACGGTCAGCGCGCGGGTGAGGGCCCCGGTGAGGTCCTGGCCCGGCTCGTCCTCGTCGAGTCTGGCGAGCGCCGCGACGACGAACTGGCTGGCGATCTCGCCCGCCGCGTGCCCGCCCATCCCGTCGGCGAGGGCGAGCAGGCGGGGACCGGCGTAGGCCGAGTCCTCGTTGTTCTCCCGCACCATGCCCAGGTGGGAGCGCGCGGTGTAGACGAGCGCCGGGGTCACGTGCGGAGCTCGATCACGGTCTTGCCGATCCGGATCGGCGTGCCGGCGTCCACCTTGACGGGGGTCGTCACCCGCGATCTGTCCAGATAGGTGCCGTTCGTCGAGCCGAGGTCCTCGAGGAACCAGTCCGGGCCGTGCGGGGACAGCCGCGCGTGCTGGTTGGACGCGTAGTCGTCGTCGATCACCAGGGTGCACGAGTCGGCGCGGCCCAGCAGTACCGGCTGTTCGGACAGGGTGATCCGGGTACCGGCGAGCGCGCCCTGGGTGACCACGAGATGGCGGATCGTCCTCGACCCCCGTCCGAAGACACCGCCCCGTCGCTCCCCGCGACCGGACGAGCGCATCCCCACGTTGCCGAAGACATCGGTCTTGAGCGCCCGCAGGGTGAGGTAGATGAACAGCCACAACAGGGCCAGCAACAGACCACGCGAGAGCTGCAGAACGAGTCCCTGCACTGGTGTCGCCCTCCCCTCGCCGGTCAGTTCTCCTCAGACAACGCGCGACCGCCCCCGGGGGTTCCGGGGGGCCGTCCGTGTCGAGGCTAGTCGAATCGGACGGTGATCTCCGAGTGTCCGACCCTGATGACGTCCCCGTCGGCGAGTTGCCAGTCCTGGATCGGCCCGTCGTTCACGGTGGTGCCGTTGGTCGAGCCGAGGTCGGTGAGAACCGCCTCGCGGCCGTCGAAGTGGATGTCCGCGTGCTGTCGCGACACCCCGGTGTCGGGAAGCCGGAACGCCGCGTCCTGCCCACGTCCCAGCAGGTTGGAGCCCCGCTGGAGCCGGAACGTGCGCCCCGAGCCGTCCTCGAGGTGCAGCGTCACCGTCAGGGAGGACCGGCCCTGGGTGATCTGGGTCGGAGCGTCGGACGGACCGCCCCACCCGGCGCCCCGGGAACCGGAACCGGTCGTGACGGGGTAGTTGGAAACGGGTGCCTGCATGTCGCTGTTCTCCTTGCTCGCATTCGTCCCGCCCGCACGCGGCCCGTCCTCACCCGGCGACGACGGTGCCGGGTGGTCCGGGGCCGGTGCCGGCGCGGCGGCCGAGATGTGGAACGGGACGGCGTCGGGGTCCACGACCCCGTCGATACGCATCTGTCCGGTGTGGAGGTCGTCACGCTCCACGAAGGTCACGGTGACCGGACCGTAGGTCTCCCAGCCCTGCTCGGTGATGTGATCCGACAGGTGGCGGGAGAAGGTCTTGACCGCCAGCGCCTCGTCCTCGGTGAACGATTCGTAGTCCGACCGCGCGAGGGTGATGGTGTAACTGTTGGACACCAACAGGTGTCCGTCGACCACCTTGAGGGAGGCCTCCGCCTGCTTGCGCAGCTGCGCCTCCACCTCGGCCGCCACGACCCGACCGCCGAAGAGGCGGGCGAACGCGTCGCCGACGGCGCCCTGGAGGGTGCGCTCGAACTTCCCGACGATCCCCATACCTCGCCTCCTTCCTCACGGTGGGCCGCGGCCATCGGCCGACTCGGCTCTTCTCATTCCGCCCACGGGGCGGCATCCGGTCGATCATAGAGGCGGTGGCGGCGGGAAGCACGTGTTGGCGATCCGACACCGGCGGCCCGGGGCGGACTCGGTCACCGGTGCCCGCCCGGGGTGGCCTATGGTGACAGATTGAGTGTTCGTCGTGCGACCCGGTCACGGGTTCGAGCGATGTCGGAGTACCCCGGAACCGGGCATGGCCTACGTGCCTCCCGGGCACGCGCAGATCCAACGGTGTGAGAAGGGCCAACACAACAGCATGGGCAGGGCCACCGATTCCCTCCGGAAGCAGTCCGTTCCGCACCGGTCCCCGAAAACGTCCGGGAGTACCAAGAAGGCGATTCTGGACAGCGCCGAGGCCCTGCTCGCCGACGACGATGTCAGCAATGTCACCATGCGCTCGATCGCCGAGGCCGCCGGGATCGACCCTGCGAGCGTCACCTACCACTTCGGGGGGAAGACGGAGCTGATCGCCGCAGTGATGCGGCGGAGGTACACGGCCCTCCGGGAGCTCCAGCTGGGTGCCCTGACCAGGCTGTTGGCGGAGTCCACCGAGATCCCGACCGTTCGTCAGCTCCTCGACACCGTCTATCGACCGTGGTTCGAGATGGTGGGTTCCGATGATCAGGGTTGGCGCAGCTACTCGCGACTGGTCGCCGGAACCTTGAACGACGGGATCCTCGCCGACCTCATCGAGGACCATGCCGGCCAGTGGCGGGAGGCCCTCGTCGCGGCGCTGTGCCGGGCCTGTCCCGGAGCGGACGAGAAGACTGTCATGCAGGCCCTCGCGCTGACCTTCGGGGCGGCGTTGCCCTTCGTCGCCCCGCCGGCGGCCTCGACGGCCGGTGGTCCGGACGCGCCGACCGTGTCGGATCGCGACTACGAGCGATTCCTCCACTTCGTCTCCTCCGGGTTCGAGAGCATGGCCTCCTGGCCGATCGGGTAGCCCCGGGGCGTCCCGCCCGCTGCCCCGTCCCGCCCGCTGCGCCGTCCCACGCTGCCCCGTCCCACGCTGCGCCGAGGATCCCCTCGGCGCCGCGGCGTCTCGTCCTAATGGGCAAACCCTTCAAAACGACCGGCCGAACGATGCCGATCTGAGATAAGAAATCTGTAACAACTTCAAGCGACTTTAAGATATGTTCATCAAGACCTGGGGGGATCAACTCGAACGAGGGGGCGCGCTATGAGCACCAACATCAACGGCAACGCACGGAGTATTCCGCTGCACAACGCCACACGAGCACCGAGAGTCAGCCTGGTCATACCGACTCTGAACGAGGCGGAGAACCTCGGCTGTCTCCTACCGACGATCGGGGACATCGTCGATGAGCTGGTCATCGTCGACGGGAGGTCGACCGACGGCACCATCGAGACCGCACTCTCGCTGCGTCCGGACGCACTGATCGTCAAGGAGCCGCGTGCCGGCAAGGGGTACGCGCTGCAGGCGGGCTTCAGTGCCTGTAGCGGCGACATCATCGTGATGATGGATGCGGACGGATCGATGGCACCAGCCGAGATCGACACGTTCGTCTCGGCGCTCCTCGCCGGCGCGGACGTCGTCAAGGGTTCCAGATTCCTCCAGGGCGGGGGCAGCGGAGACCTCACGGGGGTCCGCATGCTGGGGAACGCGGTCCTGACACGTACCGTCCGCTGGACGTTCGGCGGTCGGTTCTCGGATCTGTGCTACGGATACATGGCGTTCTGGCGCGACGTCCTGCCGTTCTTCGACGAGGAGGTCGGCGGGTTCGAGATCGAGACCTTCCTCAACGTCCGTTCACTGGCCGCCGGGCTCCGGGTGGTGGAGGTCGCGTCGTACGAGGAACACCGCATCAACGGCGAGAGCAATCTGAGCGCCATCAAGGACGGGTACCGGGTGTTGAGCACCATCGTCCGCGAACGCCGTCGCGTGCGCCGCTACCGCGCGAGCCTCGGGCTGCACCGCCCCGACCTGCACAGCGGGGCACCGATGCCCCATCCGGTGATCGCCCTCCGTGATCACCGGACGCACAGCGTGGTGACGGCCACGACGTTCCCGGCAGCGTCCGGATCGTCGGTCGCAGGGGTGGCCGTCGCCGCCGTGGTCGGCGAGGGGAACACCTGCCCGGCGCACGAGCAATGACCGCGGCGCGCACCACGGTGGTCGTGTGCGCGAACTCGTCGGACAGGTACCCGCAGCTGGTCGCAGCGGTCGGGTCCGTGCTCGAGCAGTCCCGCCCACCCGCCGAGGTCATCATGGTGATCGACCACAACCCCGACCTGCTGGGACGAGTGACGCGACGGTTCCCGGACCTGGTCGCGGTGGAGAACTCCGGGCCGCAGGGTCTGTCCGGGGCGCGCAACACGGGAACAGCTAGGGCCCGCGGCGATATCGTGGCCTTCCTCGATGACGACGCCGAGGCCGACCCCGGCTGGCTCGAGGCGATGACCGCGCATTTCGCCAGGCCCGAGGTGCTCGGGGTCAGCGGGTTCGCGGAACCGCAGTGGGCGGTCGGCCGGCCCGGATGGTGGCCGGACGAGTTCGACTGGGTGGTGGGCTGCAGCTATCGGGGCCTGCCGCTCCGGCCGGAACCGGTGCGGAACCTGATGGGTTGCGCGATGGCGCTCCGCCGGGACGTCGTCCGGGCGGCGGGGGGATTCGACACCGCGCTGGGCCGGACCCGCTCCGGTGCGGCCGGTTGCGAGGAGACCGAACTGTGTATCCGTGCCGCCGGGATCTTCCCCGGCGGTGTCTTCCTCCACGAGCCGGCTGCGCGGGTGCGCCACCACGTCCCGGCATCCCGGGGCACCCTCGGATACTTCCGCTCACGGTGCTTCGCCGAAGGTGTCTCCAAGCGTCTCGTCACACGTCGTACCGGCGCGGGCAATGGGCTCGCCTCGGAATACACCTACACGACGAGGACCCTGCCCGCCGGGGTGGTGCGCAATCTCGCGCGAGCCCTCCGCGGCGATCCGGCGGGGGTGTTGCGTGCGGCAGCGATCGGCTACGGGCTCGGGGCGACGATGGCGGGCTTCCTCACGGCCCCCGGCCGCCGGACGCGGACGCCCGGTGCGTCTGCCGTGCTCCCGACGGTGGATCCGGTGCTCCCCCTGGTCATCGACGTCTGTGAACCGCCCCGGCCGCTGCGCACCGGGTCGGACCATGGCCCGTACCAGCGGGCGTGGTGCCTTCTCCTCGACGACGGGATCCCGGTCAGCGAACACGAGATCCCCCTGGACGGAACCGAGGAGACCACCGCAGACCTGCTCGGACGCCTCGAGAGGACCGGGGCAGGAGGTGCGGGACGCCGCACCCGGTCGGCCGGGCGTGGGCGTACCCGAGACGACACGACGGTGGTGATCGCCACCCGCGGACGACCCGCACTGCTGGCGGAATGCCTGGAGTCGATCGCGGGCGGGACGACGGTGCCCAGCCGGGTGGTCGTGGTCGACAACGCACGACCCGACGACGAGACCGAACAGTTGGTCACCCGGTACCGGATGCCGGGGAGCGAGGTCGCGTACGTACGCGAGGACCGGCCCGGCCTGGCGCTCGCGCACAACGCTGCTCTCCCGCACGTCGCGACCGGACTCGTCGCGTTCACGGACGACGACGTGTGGGTCCACGACCGCTGGCTCGAGAACATCACGAGCGCATTCGACGCCGATCCCGACACCGTGTGTGTGACGGGGATGATCGCGCCCCGCGAACTGGACACCCTCGCCCAGCAGTGGGTGGAGGCCCAGGGGGTCTACAGCAAGGGCTTCCGGAGTCGCGTGTTCGACAACGCGGAGCACCGGGGCGACAACCCGATGTTCCCCTACGCCGCGGGCACCTTCGGCTCGGGGGCGAACATGGCGTTCCGTACGGACTTCCTGCGCACGATAGGTGGGTTCGACGGGGCGCTCGGCACGGGCACCGTCACGAAGGGCGGCGACGACCTCGCGGTCTTCTACGACGTCATCCGCCACGGGGGCCGTCTGACCTACGTGCCCTCGGCCATCGTGCTGCATCCGCATCACCGCGACTACGCGGCACTCCGACGTCAGGTGTACGGGTACGGCGCGGGGCTGGGCGCTCATCTGACGCGGTGCGTCCTCGACGAGCCCCGCGCGGTGGTGACGATGCTGCGCAACCACCGGGCCGCGACGGCCAGGCTCGCGACCATCCTGCACCCGCCCCGGTCGCGGGGACTGCCCGCCTACCCGCGCGACCTGTCGCGGGCACAGCGCAGCGGGCTCGCCTCGGGGCCGGCCCGGTACCTGCTCAGCCGCTACGGCTCGCGTGGTCCCTCCGAGCGACGGGTGAGCGCATGACCCAGAACCTGCCCGTGTTGCTCTACCACTCCGTCACCGACTCGCCCGTCCCCGGGTTCGAGAAGTTCACCGTTCATCCCGATCAGTTCGAATCGCACCTGGACCATCTGCTCGACGACGACCGCCTCGTCATGTCCCTCGGCCGGTTGGCAGCGCACATCAGTACCGGCACCCCGTTGCCGGAAGGCGCGATGGCCATCACGTTCGACGACGGTCTGGCGGACTTCGCACACCACGCGTGGCCCCTACTGCACGCCCGGGGCATGCCCGCCACGTTGTACACGGTCGCCGGATACATCGGAGACCGGAGCCGATGGCTGCCCGCCGACGCCGGGCGCATGCGGATGCTCAGCGCGGACGAACTGACAGCCCTGGCCGACGACGGCGTCGAGATCGGAGCTCACAGCATGACCCATCCACAGCTCGATCTGGTTCCACTCGTCCGCGCCCGTCAGGAGATCGTCGAGAGCAAGGATGTCCTCGAACAGCTGCTCGGGCGACCGGTCACCTCGTTCGCGTACCCGCACGGCCATCACACCCGGGCGGTCAAGGACCTCGTGTCGGGTGCCGGGTACACCTCGGCCGCCGCGGTACGGAACATGCTCAGCCACGACCGGGACGACGTGTTCGCGATAGCGCGGCTGACCGTGACCGACGCGGTGACCGAGTCCGATATCGGCCGGCTCCTACAGGGCCGGGGGGCGCGGCGCGCGCCTCGACATCAGTTGCTGCGCACCAGGGCGGGCCGTCAGGTGCGACGGCTCCGGGAGTGGTCGGGGAGGACCCGGTGAGCATCGTCGAGGTCACCTCCCCGGCCCCCCGGGAGCGCTGGCGCGAACTCGTCGCGAGCTCGGACAGTGCGCTGCCCGAACACGCTCCGGGGTGGACCGACGCACTGTGCGCCACGGGTCGCTACGCGGACGTGAGCCGTCACTATTCGTTCGAGGACGGCGGCGAGGCGCTGCTGCCGTTGGTGGCGCGCCGGGGGCCGACCGGCATCGGTGGATGGGCGGGCTCGTACCCGGCTGCCTGGGGGATAGGCGGCCCCCTCGACACCGGCCTCTCGACGGATGCCGCGCGGTCGATACTCCGGGACCTGCGCGGATTGGGGTGTCAGCGCATCGGGATCAGACCCAACCCACTCGACGGGCCGGTGTGGGTGGCCGCGGCTCGGGCCGAGGAGGTCTCGACCATCCCGCGGCGTGCCCACGTGCTGGACCTGTCCGCAGGGGTGGAGGCCGTGTGGGCGGGTATGAACCAGTCGGGCAGGCGAAACGTCCGTCTGGCGCGCCGCGCCGGCGTCCGACTCGAGGTGGGTTCCGGGGGGACCCTGCTCGACGAGTACTACGAGTTGTTCCTCTCGTCGATAGACCGCTGGGCCGAGAAGCAACGTGAACCCCGCGCTCTCGCCAGGGCACGGGCGCGTCGCCGTGACCCGTTGAGCAAGCTGCGCACGATGGGAGACCGGCTCGGGGAGGACTTCCGCGTGATCCTGGCCCACCTGGACGGTGCCCCGGTGGCGGGGGCGATCGTCCTGTACGGCCCCACCGGACACGGGACGCGGGCGGCGATGGACGGCGACAGGATCGGGAAGTCCCACGCCAGCGAACTCGTCTACTGGACCGCCATCGAGTTGGCCTGTGAATCGGGGTGTTCGACGTTCCACATGGGGGAATCCGGACGGTCCAAGGCCCTCGCGCAGGCCAAGGAGAAATTCGGTGCCCGAGCCTATGACTACGCCGAACTCCGCATAGAACGACTTCCGTGGACCCGGATGGACACCGTCGTCCGCACCGGGGTCAAGCGCCTGATCGGCTTCGCTGATGAGTAACCGGGCGCATTCGTATCCGACTTCTCGCCTGCGGACACGGAGGTGGGTGACGTCCGCGACGGCGGTGCCCGTACTGGTCGCACTCGCGGCCGCGTCGGCGTGTTCGGTCGACGTGCACCTGGGGGAGAACCGTGTCGTCCCGCAGACGGCCCGGCCGATCCCTCCACCGGACGAGGGTGTACGTCCACAGGGCGTCGCCATGAACGACGCCCCGCTCATCCTCGACGAGGAGTTCGACGGAACCGGGCTCGACACCGGCGTCTGGAACACCTGCCACTGGTGGGACAACGGTGGGTGCACCATCGCCACCAACAACGAGCTGGAGTGGTATCTGCCCGGCCAGGTCCGGGTCGCTGACGGAACCCTCCGGCTCACCGCCGAGCAACGCCGGGTCGTCGGCGCCGAGGGGCGGACCTTCCCGTACGTGTCCGGCATGGTCAGTACGGGTCCCCCGAGGTACGGCGCCGAACCGAAGGTCGCGTTCACCTACGGGACCGTGGAGGTCCGGTTCCGCGCGCCGATCGGGGCCGGCCTGTGGCCTGCGATCTGGATGCTCCCCGCCAATCAGGAGTCGAAGCCGGAGATCGACATCTTCGAGGCGGTCGGACAGCGGCCCGGGCAGGCGACCATCTACTTCCACCCGGACCCGGAGCTGAATCTCCCGGCGTCCCACACTCTCGTCCAGCTCCCGCCGGGAGTGGACATCGCCGACACCCACACCGTTCGACTCCACTGGTCCCCGAATCGCCTGGAGTTCTTCTTCGACGGGGAGAAGGCCTGGGAGGTCACCGGCGAACAGGTGCCGGACGAACCGATGTACCTGGTGATCAATCTCGCCGTCGGCGGTGACTTCGGAGGGCAACCGGACCAGTCGGCGACTCCGGCGACATTCGAGATCGACTACGCGCGTATCTGGTCGGGAGGTGCGCCATGACCGGTCTGGTCACGACTGTCCGGAGTCGGTTTCCCGCTTCCGACGCCCTGCACCTCAGTGCCAACGCGCTGATAATGAGCACCGCGGTGACCTCGGTCGCCGGTCTGGCCTTCTGGGCCCTGGCCGCCCGGTGGTTGCCGGCCGAGACGGTCGGCATCGGGACCGCGCTCGTCTCCGTCCTCACCCTGCTCGCGAACCTGGCCACGTTGGGACTACGCAACGGCCTGGTCCGCTTCCTCCCGGTGGCCGGTGGGTCGACTCGACGTCTGATCACGGGTAGCTGTCTGGCCTGCGCGCTGGCCGCCGTGGCCCTGTCAGGGGTGTTCCTGGTCGGGCAACCGTGGTGGGCCGGACATCTGGGATTCCTGCGCGACAGTGCGCTGACGATCGGTGCGTTCGCCATGTCCACGGTGGTGTGGGTGCTGTTCGTACTCCAGGACCACGTGTTGATCGGGCTCCGGAAGAGTGTCTGGGTGCCGGTGAAGAACCTGGCCTACTCCATCGGCAAGATCGCCGCCCTCCCGGTGGTGACGGTCCTGTCGACGTGGGCGGTACTGGGGGCGACAGTGCTCCCGGCGGTCCTCGCCGTGGCCGCGGTGGCCGTGCTGGTGGTCCGGCTGACCCGGCCGGCCGTGGTCGGTCAGGGTCGCGACACCGCGGTATCGGTTCCGCAACTGGCCAGATTCGCCGCGGCCGATCAGATCGCCTGGATGGTCTGGGTCGCGACGCCGCAGGTGCTCACGCTGATCGTGCTGCACCTACGCGGGCCGGAGGCCAGCGCGTACTACTACATGGCCAATATGATCGGCTACTCCCTCTACCTGATCACCAGCAACATCGGCAGTGCGCTGATCGCGGAATCCGTGTACGACCCGATGCAGGCGGCGACGCACGCGCGCACGGCTCTCAGGCACAGCATCCGGCTGGTCCTCCCGTTGGCCGTGGTGGGGGTTCTCGTCGGACCGTTCGCGCTGCGGCTCCTCGGGGAGGACTACGCCGAGAACGCCGGCACCGCGATGCAGTTGATCATCCTGTCCGCTCTACCCCAGACGATCGTCGGGATCAGCGTGAACACCGCCCGGGTGCGCCGGGACATGTCGACTGTCGTCACCACGTACGTATTCCTCGCGGTGGCGATCTGGGGCGGCAGCTGGGTCACGCTGCAATGGTGGGGCGTGACCGGGGTGGGAGCGACGATCCTCGTGGCGCAGTCGCTGGCCGCCCTCGGACTCGTCCTGTCCGGTCGTACCGGACTCGCCACCGGCCCGCCGACCCTGGACTCCGCGTGGGCGGCGGTCGCACGATTGTCACTGGCGGTGCGTCACCTCGGGGCCCGCCGGGACGAACGTCGGCGGGTGCATCCGGCACTCGCCGCCTGCGGCGTGTCGGGCTCTCCGGAGACGCGCACTCTCAAGAGCGACTCGGACACCCTCGTCGCGGCCGTCTCGGGGCGAACCGGGGAGTTCGTCGTCAAGATCGCCACGTCGGAGGCCGCGGACCGGAACCTCGCCCGGCACGTGGGTACCGTCTCCGCACTGCGGGACCGGTGCGATCCCGGATTCGCGGACCTGCTCCCACGGGTGCTCGACCTCGGGGTGGTGGGGGAGCGCACCGTCGTGCGCGAGACCCTCCTGCCAGGTCGGACCTCCGACGCCGACGCCGAGCAGGCCGCCGCGGCGGCGATCACCCGCCTCCACATGGCCACGGCGCGACCGATGGTCGTCACGCCGTCGCTGGTGGAGCAGTGGGTCGACCTCCCGATCTCCGCGGTACTCGGTCTGAACCCCGGTGAACGACACGCTGAGGAGGTCGACCACCTGGCCGGGTTCCTGCGCGAGCGTCTCCTCGGCCGGTCCGTCATCGTGAGCTGCACCCACGGCGACTTCTGGCCGGGCAACGTGCTGGTGTCCGACGAGCATCGACGGCCGGTGATCACGGGGATCGTCGACTGGGAGAACATGATGGACCCCGGACTCCCGGACGCCGATCCGGTGCACTGGTACCTGTCCACGAGGCCGGTCGACCTCGGCTCAGCCGTGTGCGCGGCACTCGACGACCCGGGGTCACTCGTGCGGCACTTCGACTCCGCCGGTATCTGCCTTCCCAACCCACAACTCGACCCGGAATCCGTCGTGGTGTTCGCATGGCTGTGGCACGTGGCCAACACCGTGACGCGCTCGACGAGGAACGGGCCCGGCCGGTTCTGGACCGCCCGGAACGTCCATCCGGTGCTCCGACGTTTCAGGTCGGATGTGCCCTGCGTGACGGGAGGAACAAGTGCTCGACACGCGTGAGGATATGCACCTGCGACACCGGCAACCGGCGAAGCACCGGCGGAAGCGGTCGCGGCCCGGAACCCCCCTCGGGTCCGTGCGGCCCCAGTCGGTGGCACTACTGGCCGTCGTCGCCTCGATCCTGTTGTGGTGCGTCGGGTTCTCGGGGTCGGACCCCCGTGAGATGGGGGAGCTCGGGCTGCTGTCGGACTTCAACACCGCGATCGTGGCCGCGATCATCCTGCTGCTCGGCAGCACGTTGGTGTGCATCTACCAGCACCGTCCCGGTTGGGTGATCGGTACGCATCTCGTCACCTATCTCGCACTGGTCCACGGGACTCCTGCAGTGCTCTACGACACCGCCAGGTATTCGTGGACGTACAAGCACGTGGGCGTCGTCGAGTACATCCTGCGTACCGGCGCGGTCGACCCGGGTATCGACTCCAACCCGATCTACCACAACTGGCCCGGGCTGTTCGCCGCGAGTGCGCTGGTCGCCGACCTCGGCGGAGAGGGGGCTGCCGACGCGGTCGCGCTGTGGGCTCCGCTCGGCTTCAACCTGATCCTGCTGGTGGTCCTCCGGTACCTGTTCCGTGGCTTCACCGGCCGTCCCGCCGTCGTCTGGCTGGCGCTGGTGCTCTACTTCACGATGACCTGGGTCGGTCAGGACTACTACTCTCCGCAGGCCGCCGTCTACATCCTGTACCTCGGGATGATCGGTCTGCTCATCCGCAATCCACGCGGCAGCGCGATGCGGACTCTCGTGTTCTCCGTCCTGGTGGCGGCGATGGCGGTGACCCACCAGATCACTCTGGTCATCCTCCTCATGGCGGTCGCCGTTCTGGTGGCGACGCGGCAGACCCGCGGGTGGTACCTGCCGGTCATCGCTGTGGCCATCGTCTCTGCCTGGGCCCTGACTTTCGCCGGTGACTACACCATCTACAACTTCCGGGATCTGATCTCCGGGTTCGGACAGCCCCTCTCCAACGCCGACGCCACGTTCAGCAAGTCCGACGGTGCGGTCGGTGCGCAGCGGTGGGTGGTCTGGGGCGACAGGTTCACCGTCGCCGCCGGGGCCGCGTTCGCCCTGCTGGGGGTGTGGCGAACTCGTCGCGAGGGAACACTGCACTGGGCCCCGGTGGTCCTCATGCTCGTGCCCGTCGCCGTCCTCGTGCAGATGTCCTTCGGCGGTGAGTCCCTGCTCAGGGTCTTCCTGTTCTCCGCCCCGTTCATCGCGTTCCTCGCCGCGGAGGCCTGCGCGCCGCGTGTCGGTTCGGGCGCCTTCGATCAGCGTCGGTTCACCACGGCGGTGCTCGCACTGGTGTTGATCGTGCCCGGGTTCCTGCTCGGCTACTACGGCAAGGAACGGTACAACTACTTCACCGACCAGGAGATCGCCGCGGCCCAGTGGATCGCCACCAACGCGCCCGCCGGCTCCCTGCTGGTCGAGGGCGATGTGAACTACCCGCGGCAGTCCCACGGCTACGAGAAGTTCACCTACGTCCCCATCGCCTTCGAGCCATCGGTGGATCGCCTCCTGGAGCGGCCCGAGGACACCCTTCACCAGTGGCTGTCCAACCCGAGATACACCGACGGGTACGTCGTGATCACGCGGTCACAGAAGATCGGTGCCGAGATGTACGGGTCGCTCCCGGCCGGCGCGCTCACGGACCTCGAGCGCGATCTGGCGGCGTCCTACCTGTTCCGTGTGGTTCACCACTCGGGCGATGCCACGGTCTTCACACTGTCCGAGTTCGGTAGGAGGGTGGAGGCCCGATGAACGGCAACAGGACCGCACGGATCCTCATCGCGGGAGTGATCCTGCTCGTACTGGTGATCGTCCCGATCGTCGTGGAGACCGCTCGGCTCCCGTACCTGGTCGGGTTCTGTCTGTTGGCGCCCGGGTGGGGGTGGGCGCGTCGGATGGGGTCGGGCGACGGGGGCGACAGGCTCGCGCTCACCGTGGTGATCAGCATGAGCGCGTCGATTCTCGTGGCGACCACGATGGTCGCGACCGACACGTGGTCCGCGCCGCTCGGCGTCGCCGCGCTCGCCGCGGTCACGGTCCTGGGATTCGTGCCGCACCACAGGCCGGGGCGGGCCGGGGGCGGCTCGCGGACGGCCGCCGACCGTCCGGGCGTGGTCCGGACGGCCGACGTGGCCGGGCAGGCCGATTAGTACGAGCCGAACGCCACGTGTTAACGTATCCGGGCGTTACTCGGGCGAGTGGCGGAATGGCAGACGCGCTGGCTTCAGGTGCCAGTGTCCTTCGGGACGTGGGGGTTCAAGTCCCCCTTCGCCCACAGAGCGGGTACACCCCGGGTCGTCAGCAGGAGACGACCCGGGGTGTTCTGCATTTCGGAGGCCGCGCCGGAAAAATATGGCATGTGTCACACGGCTCGCGAAAATGCCCAAACTGGCTTCAGTCCGGCGCACAGTGTCCCGTAGGGTAACCCGGAAGTTCGTCCGGGAGACGTGGCACCACCCTGCCCGCCCCGGAAGACGACGCCATGACGGCGGACGAAGCAGGGGTCACCATCCCACCCCGAGCCGCTTCGTGAGCTCTGATCTCGGATCGGTGACTGGAGCGCACCCCGGAAAAGCACGTGCCGGGCCTGTGGAGAAAACGTAGAACACGCCAAAACTCGAAACGTCAGAGCCGGGGCACACGCGTCGGCTCGCTCACAACGCAGTAAAAGGATGACCTATGGCTTCGAGCCTCGAAGAGATCCCTGATATGAAGCCGGACCCCGATGTCCGCGATGCCGGCGATGCGCCGTCCGTGATCGGTGTGGTCGCCGAGTCCAACCCGGCGGAGAACCGCGTGGCGGCGACGCCCGAGACGGTCGCGAAGCTGATCGGCCTGGGATACCGGGTCGTGGTGGAACACGGTGCCGGTACCCGCGCGGAGTTCGCCGATGCCGCCTATGCGGACGCCGGCGCCGAGCTCGTCGACGGTGACGCCGCGTGGACCGCTGATGTGGTGATGAAGGTCGCCGTGCCCACCGAGGCCGAGGTGGCGCGGGTTCGTTCTGGCGCGACCCTGGTCGGGTTGTTGGCACCGGCGCAGAACGAGCACCTGCTCGGTGTGCTCGCCGAGCGCGGCGTGACCGCACTGGCGATGGATGCGGTCCCCCGCATCTCGCGGGCGCAGTCGATGGACGTGCTGTCCTCGATGGCCAACATCGCCGGCTACCGCGCCGTGATCGAGGCCGCCCACCACTTCGGTCGGTTCTTCACCGGCCAGGTCACCGCGGCGGGCAAGGTCCCGCCGGCCAAGGTCCTGGTCGCCGGCGCGGGCGTGGCCGGTCTGGCCGCGATCGGGGCCGCCTCCAGCCTCGGCGCCATCGTGCGCGCCACCGACCCGCGGCCCGAGGTGGCCGACCAGGTCAAGTCGATCGGCGGCGAGTACCTGCCGGTCGAGGTGCCGGAGGAGGAGAAGGTCGTCTCCACCGACGGCTACGCCAAGGCCACCAGCCAGGCCTATGACCGCGCAGCCGCCGACCTGTACTCGTCGCAGGCCGCGGACGTGGACATCATCATCACCACGGCGCTGATCCCGGGCCGTGCGGCGCCGCGGCTCATCACCGCCGCCGATGTGGCCACCATGAAGCGCGGCTCGGTCATCGTGGACATGGCCGCCGCACAGGGCGGCAACGTCGAGGGCAGTGTGGCCGACGAGGTCGTGGTGACCCCCAACGGCGTGACGATCATCGGCTACACCGACCTGGCCGGGCGTCTGCCCGCGCAGGCCTCACAGCTGTACGGCACGAACCTGGTCAACCTGACCAAGCTGGTCACCCCGGACAAGGACGGCGCCTGGGCGCTGGACATGGACGACGTGGTCCAGCGGGGCGTCACCGTCACCCGGGACGGCGAGATCATGTGGCCGCCCCCGCCGGTGCAGGTCAGCGCCGCCCCCGCGGCGGCGGCCCCTGTCGCGGTGGCCGAACCCAAGCCCGAGAAGAAGCCGATGTCGGCGGGGGCCAAGCTGGGCCTGATCGCGCTGGGTATGGCGTTGCTGCTGGTGCTGGTGGCGATCGCCCCGGGCGAGATGCCGCAGCACATCACCGTGTTCGTGTTGGCCATCGTGATCGGCTACTACGTGATCGGCAACGTGCACCACGCGCTGCACACGCCGCTGATGTCGGTGACCAACGCGATCTCGGGCGTAATCGTCGTGGGAGCGCTGCTGCAGATCGGCATCGACAACACCCTGGGCCTGGCCCTGGCCGCCATCGCGATCCTGGTCGCCTCCATCAACGTCTTCGGCGGTTTCGCCGTGACCCGTCGCATGCTCGCCATGTTCTCGAAGGGAGCCTGAGACCATGTCACTCGTGACTGCCGCGAACGCGGCGTACCTGGTTGCAGCGCTACTGTTCATCCTCTCGCTGGCCGGTCTGTCGAAGCACGAGACCGCCCGTCGCGGTCTGACCTTCGGCATCTCCGGCATGGCGATCGCATTGGTGGCCACGGTGGTGCTGGTGCTCGATCACCAGCCCGCCACGGTCGGCATCGTCCTGATGGTCGTGGCCGTGCTCGTCGGTGCCGCGGTCGGCCTGATCCGCGCCCGTAGCGTGCAGATGACCGAGATGCCCGAGCTGATCGCCCTGCTGCACTCATTCGTCGGCCTGGCCGCGGTGCTGGTGGGCTGGAACGGCTACATCGAGCCCGAGCTGCACGGCGAGCTCACCGGTTCACTGCTCGGCATCCACCACGCCGAGGTGTTCATCGGCGTGTTCATCGGCGCGGTCACCTTCACCGGATCGATCGTCGCGTACCTGAAACTGTCGGCCAAGATGAAGTCCGCGCCGCTGGTGCTGCCGGGCAAGAACCTCATCAACGCCGGCATCCTCGTCGCGTTCGTGGTCCTGACCGTGTGGTTCGTCATCTCCCCGGCGCTGTGGATGCTCATCGTCGTCACCATCCTGGCCCTGGCGCTGGGCTGGCACCTGGTGGCCTCCATCGGCGGCGGCGACATGCCCGTCGTGGTGTCGATGCTCAACTCCTACTCGGGCTGGGCCGCCGCGGCGACCGGTTTCCTCCTGGGCAACGACCTGCTCATCGTCACCGGCGCGCTGGTGGGCTCCTCGGGTGCGTACCTGTCGTACATCATGTGCAAGGCCATGAACCGCTCGTTCTTCTCCGTCATCATGGGTGGCTTCGGTATCGAGGCCTCCTCCGGTGAGGACAAGGACCACGGTGAGCACACGGAGATCGACGTCGCCGGCGCAGCCGAGCTGCTCGCGGGTGCGTCCTCGGTCATCATCGCGCCCGGCTACGGCATGGCCGTGGCGCAGGCGCAGTACCCGGTCGCCGACCTCACCCGCACCCTGCGCGAGCGCGGCGTCGACGTGCGCTTCGCCGTCCACCCGGTCGCCGGCCGCCTGCCCGGTCACATGAACGTGCTGCTGGCCGAGGCCAAGGTGCCGTACGACATCGTGCTCGAGCTCGACGAGATCAACGACGACTTCGCGGATACCGACGTCGTGCTGGTCATCGGCGCCAACGACACCGTGAACCCGGACGCCGCCGAGGACCCGGGCAGCCCGATCGCGGGAATGCCGGTGCTCCACGTCTGGGAGGCCGAGAACGTCATCGTGTTCAAGCGGTCGATGGCCGCCGGCTACGCCGGTGTCCAGAACCCGCTGTTCTTCCGCGAGAACACCCAGATGCTGTTCGGCGACGCCAAGGACCGTGTCGGCGACATCCTGGCCGCGGTGAAGGACCAGCAGGGCGCGGGCGTCTGACGCCCACACACGCGGGGCCGGCGTACGATCCGGCCGGCCGGGCAGGGGCGGTTCCCTTCGGGGGACCGCCCCTGCCCGCGTCTTCCCGCCCCGGGCGGCGCGACGCCCCGGCCGGGGCGGGTAGAAGTGGGGACATGACCTACCCGGATACCCGCCTGTTCATCGACGACCAGTGGACCGACTCCGCCGACGGCCGCACCATCGACGTGCTCAACCCGGCCGACGGCAGCGTGATAGGCACGGTCGCCCACGCCACCACCGCCGACCTCGACCGAGCGCTCGCCGCCACCGAACGGGGCTTCGAGGTGTGGCGGGACACGACCCCGGCCGGGCGCAGCAGGATCATGCGCGCCGCTGCTCAGCTGCTGCGCGATCGGGCGGGGGCCATTGCCCGGATCATGACGCTCGAGCAGGGCAAACCGCTTCGTGAGGCGAAGGGCGAGATCCTCGCGGCGGCCGACATCATCGACTGGTTCGCAGACGAGGGGCTCCGCGCGTACGGACGGCTCGTTCCCCACCGCACCGACATCACCATCCGACAGATGGTGGTCAAGGATCCGGTCGGGCCGGTGGCGGCGTTCACGCCCTGGAACTTCCCCGTCAACCAGGTGGTCCGCAAGATCGCGGCCGGATTGGCGTCCGGCTGTTCCCTCATCGTCAAGGCGACCGAGGAGACCCCGGCCAGCCCCGCGGAGCTCATCCGCGCCTTCGCCGACGCGGGGATGCCGGCGGGTGTGCTCGGTCTGGTCTACGGGGACCCCGCCGAGATCTCCGGCCATCTCATCCCGCACCCGGTGATCCGGAAGATCACGTTCACCGGGTCGACGGCCGTCGGCAAACAGCTCGCCGCGATGGCGGGGCAGCACATGAAGCGCAGCTCGATGGAACTCGGCGGTCACGCCCCGGTCATCGTGTGTGATGACGCGGACCTGCAACTGGTCGTCGAGAGCATGGGCCCGATGACGTTCCGCAACGCCGGGCAGGTGTGCATCTCCCCGACGCGCTTCCTCGTGCAGAACGGTGTCCGCGACGAGTTCGCCCGCGCGCTCGCCGACCACGCCGACCAGATCCGGGTCGGCAGCGGACTCGAGGACGACACCACGATGGGCCCGCTGGCCAACGACCGTCGACTCGCGGCGATGAGCGAGTTCCATGACGACGCGGTCGGGCGCGGCGCCGAGGTCCTCACCGGCGGCCACCGCATCGGCGAGGCGGGCAACTACTGGGCGCCCACCGTGTTCTCCGGAGTGCCGACCGAGGCGCGGTTGTTCAACGACGAGCCGTTCGGCCCCGTCGCGGGCGTCCGCGGGTTCGATCAGCTCGACGAGGCGATCGCCGAGGCCAACCGCCTTCCCTACGGACTGGCCGGTTACGCCTTCACCGGATCACTCGCGAACGCCGATCTCCTCACCCGGAGGGTCGAGGTGGGGATGCTGTGGGTCAACATGCCGTCCATGCCCTCGGCCGAGTTGCCGTTCGGCGGGGTGAAGGATTCCGGTTACGGCTCGGAGGGTGGACCCGAGGCCATGGAGTGCTACCTCAACACCCGGTCGATCGCGATCCGGAACGTCTGACCCGCGGCCGGGCACGACGAACCCCGGGGTCCGCCACCTGTTCTGATCGAACGGGCAGCAGACCCCGGGGCCACGGGAGTCGCGTGAGGTGTCAGCTCTTCGTCGTGTTCACCACCTCCTCCGGGGTCGTCTCCGCGGCCTCGGCGGTTCCGAGGCCGTCCTGGAAGTACGCCATCTCGCGGTGGTAGGCCTTGTCGAGGCCCTCGAGCTCGTCGTCCTCGGTGACGCGGAGCCCCATCGTCTTGTGGAGCACCACCGCGATCAGCAGGGTCACCAGGAACGAGTAGGCGATCACGGCCACCGTGGCGAGGGTCTGCGCGCCGAGCTGCCCGAACCCGCCGCCGTACAGCAACCCGGCCTCACCGACCGGGGAGGCCGGATCGGCGATGACGCCGATGAGCAGCGTGCCGATGACGCCGGCGACGAGGTGCAGGCCCGCCACGTCGAGTGAGTCGTCGTATCCCAGACGGAACTTCAGGCCCACCGCGTAGTGGCACACCACACCGCAGATCAGGCCGACCGCGATGGCACCGAGGGGGCTCACCGACGAGGCGGCCGGGGTGATGCCGACCATGCCTGCGACCAGCCCGGACGCCACACCCAGGGTGGTGGGGTGCTTGGCCCGGACCTGCTCGGTGATCATCCACGCCAGGGCCCCGCACAGGGCGGCGACGACGGTGTTCAGGGCGGCGACACCGGCGGTGTTGCCCGCGGCGACCGCCGAGCCGGCGTTGAACCCGATCCAGCCGGCGAAGAGCATCCCCGCGCCGAGGAACGTCAGCGGGACGCTGTGCGGCCGGTTCACCGTGGGGAACCCGGCGCGACGGCCGAGGACGAGCACCAGGGCGAGCGTGGCGATGCCGGCATTGATGTGGATGGCGGTGCCGCCGGCGAGGTCGATCGCCCCGAGGCCGTTGGCGATCCACCCGCCCACGACCGAGCCGTCCTCGGAGTCGAACGCGAACACCCAGTGGGCGACGGGGAAGAACACGAGTAGCGGCCACACGGTGGCGAAGACCAGCCAGGTGGAGAACTTCATGCGGTCGGCGACGCCGCCGGCCACCAGGGCGACCGTGATGCCGGCGAACAGCAGCAGGAACCCGGCGAACAGAGCGGGCGGAAGCCCCGGCGTCTCCGGCTCGGCCATGACCCCCCGGAGCCCCAGGAACTCCACGGGGTCGCCGAGGAGTCCTGCCCCGCCGATCGAATCGCCGAAGGTGAGGGAGTACCCGACGACGACCCACAGCACGGCCATGATCGCGACCGCGCCGATCGTCATCATCATCATGTTGAGCGTGCTGCGGATGCTGACCATGCCGCCGTAGAACAGGGCGAGTCCGGGCACCATCAGCGCCACGGCGACCATGGCCGCGAGCACCCAGGCGGTGTCTGCCGCCGCGATGGCTACGTCCATCTGTCTCTCTTTTCTGTGCAGGCCACCGGGGGCGGCTGTCGGGATAAGCGAACGTTTCACAGTGTGATCCCGCGTTGCTCACCAGCGCGTATCGCGGCTGTTGCCATCTGGTTACCGGATCAGGCCCAGCGGCACCGCACTACGTCGAACGCGCGTGTCACCGCAGGTGAGGGGTGCAAATGCCGCCCGTTCGAGCCTTAACCGACGGTAACCATCACCGTGTTTCCGCTCAGTACGTCGACCCGGACCGGATGGCCGAGCTGTGGCCGGGCCTCAACGTGGAGGACGTCGCCGCTGCTGCATGGGAGCCCCGGGGCGGGCGCGGAGAGGCGTACATGACGGGGATGGCGTTCGCGGCCGCCGCGCGTGCCCGCGGGGTGCGGGTCCGTCAGAGCACCCGCGTGGTCTCGCTGCTCCGCGGCTGTGGGGACCGGGTCGTGGGCGCCGAACTGGCCGACGGCACGGAGGTCCATGCCGAGCACGTGATCCTCGCGACCGGCGTGTGGGCCCCGCAGCTCGCCGCCACGGTCGGGTTGGACATCCCGGTCCGCGCGCAGCGCGCCCAGCTGGTGATGGTCGATCAGGGCGAACCGCTCGGGCAGGTCCCCACGCTGTCCGACCTGGTGGGCCTGCAGTACCTGTGCCGTGAGCCCAACGGGGAGATCCTGGCCGGCAACTCGGACCACACCTCGCCGCAGTTCATCGACCCCGACGCCTACTCCAACCGGGCCGACACCCGGACCGTGGAGAAGGTCGTCGAGCGGCTCATGCACCGCCTGCCGGACATGCCCGATCCGTCGATCACCGGTAGCTACGTGGGCGCGTACGACACCACGCCGGACTACAACCCGATCATCGGCCCGTCGCCGATCGAGGGGTTGTTCCTCGCGGTGGGGTTCTCCGGCCACGGGTTCAAGATGGCGCCCGCGGTCGGTCGACTGGTCGCGGAACTGCTCACGGAGGGGACGACGACGATGAGCGGCGTCGACCCGGACGATTGTCGGTACGCCCGGTTCGCGGAAGGGCGTCCCACGACGAGCCTCAACCCGTACGTGGGCGCCGGCGAGATGCGCTGAGTCGCAGGGCCGGGCACGGACCCGCCCGGCGGGCGGGGTGAGCGGCGGGTTTCACGTGGAACTCGGTCGTTCACTCCTTCTTGAGCGCGTCCGTACACCGCAGCCGCAACTTCTCGAGCTCGCGGCCGTGTTCCTCGGCCCGCTCGACCAGCCTCTCCAGCGTGGGCCGGGGGAGCCGCGGGTCGCCGATGTCGAGCAGCGCCTTGAAGCCGAGCGTCTTACCGGTCACCGCGAGGGTCAGGGCCTCGAGCTCGACGAGGTCACTCAGGGGAGAACGCTCGGCGACGCGGCGGTTCGGCTTGAGCTGCCCGAACTTCTCGGCGGCCTTGGCGGGCAGGTCCTTGAGCAGCGAGGGCGACGTCCCCGCCAGCGTCATCAGCTCCTCGAGGCTCTGGAGGTCGTCCACGGTCTCGTCGCCGATCCGGGCCACGATCTTCCTGGTCTCCGGGTCCTGGTGGTCCTCGGCCACGCGGCGGAACAGGTCGATCCCTGCCGCTGCACCGGCGTGGTGGTCCTGCATGTACGTGTGCAACATCTCGGTGGCCATGTACTGACGGTACGAGAGCGGGCCGCGGTAGCAACCGGACGAGCGCCTCAGCGCGCGAGGAGCCCCTTGGCGATGTGGGTCACCTGGATCTCGTTGCTGCCGGCGTAGATCATGAGCGACTTGGCGTCCCGGGCGAGCTGCTCGACCCGGTACTCGGCCATGTACCCGTTGCCGCCGAAGAGCTGCACCGCGTCCATCGCCACGTCGGTGGCGGCCTCGGAGGAGTACAACTTCATCGCCGACGCCTCCGCGAGCGACAGGGGCTTGCCGGCCCGCGCGCGCTCGATGGAGTTGAAGACCATGTTGCGCACGTTCATGCGCGCCACCTCCATCTTCGCCAGCTTGAGCTGGATGAGCTGGAAGCGCCCGATCTCCTGGCCCCACAGGGTGCGCTCGCGGGAGTAGTCCACGCACAGCCGGTGGCACTCCTCGATGATGCCGAGCGCCATGGTCGCCACCCCGATGCGTTCGGCGGTGAAGCTCGACCGGGCCGACTCGCGACCGTCGCCGCCGCGGCCCTCCTCGGACTCGCCGAGCAACCGGTCCCGGCCGAGGCGGACGTTGTCGAAGAACAGCTCGCCGGTCGGGGAGCTGTGCAGGCCCATCTTCTTGAACGGCGGACCCTGCGTCAGGCCCTCCATCCCCTTGTCCAGGACAAAGGTGAGCACCTTGCGGTCGCGCGGGCTGACGTCCCGGTCGCCCTCGTCGAGCTTGGCGTAGACGATCATCACGTCCGCGTAGGGCCCGTTCGTGATGAACGTCTTCTGGCCGTTGAGGATGTAGTCCTCGCCGTCACGTCGCACGTAGGTGCGCATGCCGCCGAAGGCGTCGGAACCGGAGTCCGGCTCGGTGATGGCCCACGACGCGACCTTCTCCATGGTCACGATGCCGGGCAGCCAGCGTTCCTTCTGCGCGAGCGTCCCGCGGGACATGATCGTGGTGGCACCCAGCCCGAGGCTCACGCCGAGCGCGGAGACCAGACCCATGCACGCGCCGGCCAGTTCGCTGGTCACCACGGCCATCATGGAGTCCCGGCTCTCGAGGGCGCCGCCGGAATAGCCATCCTCGTCGTCGTCCCCCCTCCCGCCGTCGCCGCGCGGCGCGTCACCGGATGCCGCCCCGCCGCCCGCGGCACCGACCGCCGCGCCGACGGTCTCCCTCGCCCGCTCCTCGGCCAGCATCTTCTCGACCCCGTCGCGGGCCATGGCATCGATGCCGAACTCGGCGAACAGCTTCCGGATGATCGGGTACGGCGGGATCTCACCGCTCTCCAGGGCGTCGAGTTGGGGGCGGATCTCCTTGGCGATGAAGGCGCGCACGGCGTCGCGGATCATCAGGTCGGTCTCGGACCACTCGTACATCGGCGTCTCGTCTCCTCGGTGCCCGGGCGTGTGCCGCGCGTCACTGCAACACGTGTCAGCTCAGTGTGTCGCGGACGGGGCGGTGGGCGCGGCCGATTGCGGCGAATGGCCGGCCCGGAGACGACGGGGTCGGGCACACTCGGGGACATGAGTGCTCTCCGGGACAGTGCGCCGAACCGAGACCGCCGGCACGGGGCGGGCCGCGAGCAGCTCGGCCGGATCGGCCTGTGGACCGGCTCGCTGGAGGGACTGACGCCGGCGGCGATCCCCGACGTGCTCGGTGAACTCGACGACCAGGGCTGGGGCTCGCTGTGGTTCGGCGAGGCCGTCGGCCGGGAGGCCTTCACCGCCGCGCAGCTGTACCTGGGCGCCACGCGCCGGATGGCGATCGGCACCGGCATCGCCAACATCTACGGCCGCGACGCCTCGGCGGCGGGGGCGGCCGCCCGCACGATCGAGGCGATGCACCCGGGTCGGTTCGTCCTGGGCCTCGGCGTCTCGCACGCGCCGCTGGTCGAGCGCCACCGCGGCCACCACTACGGCCGGCCGCTGTCGGCGATGCGCGAGTACCTCGACGCGCTCGACCGGACTCAGCCCATGGCGGCGGGCGAGGACACCATGCCGCCGGTCGTGCTCGCCGCGCTCGGCCCCAAGATGCTCGAGTTGTCGCGCGACCGCACCGCCGGCGCCCACCCGTACCTGACCCTGCCCGAGCACACCGCGCGGGCGCGCGAGATCCTCGGCGGGACCGCCGACGACGGGCCGGCCCTGGTCGTGGAGCACGCCGCGGTGGTGGCCGAGGGGGTCGACGACGACGAGGTGTGGCGGTCGCGGGCCCACGATCACCTCAACGTCTATACGGGCCTGCCGAACTATCGGAACTCGTGGACCCGGCAGGGGTTCGACGAGTCGGACTACGTGCGCGGGGGCAGCGACCGGCTCAAGCACGCGATGGTCACCCGCGGGGTCGAGGCGACGCGGGCGCGTGTGCAGGAGCACCTCGACGCCGGTGCCTCGACCGTGCTGGTGCAGGTGCTCGGCGAGAACGTGCTGACGCCGCCGGTGGAGGACTGGCGCATCGCGGCCGAGGGGCTACTCGGCTGAGGTCTGCCAGCAGGCTTAGTGGCCCGGAGCGCGCCCTCTTCGGCTTGCGCTGCCGGAATGCACACGGATCGCCGGGGTGCGCTGCGGAAGTGGTCCATTCCGGGCGCGTAGGTCTAGCGCGGCAGCGGACCCCGGGGTGACGTGGGCTGCCGGCTCGCGTTATCCGGTTCGCCTGGTCCGCCTCAGTAGGGCACTGTCTCGACGATGATCGGACCCGCCGACGCGCCTCCGGTCGTGGTGAGTCGGTACTCGACCCGGCCCGCACCGGTGGAGATGATCGCCTGTTGCGGACTGGAGATCGGATCGGGGATACCGGTGGAGATCCGGGGCCAGGGGATCCCCGCGGTCTTCTCCCCGGTCGCGCCCGAGTCCAGATTCTTCCACGAGAGCGTGGCGGTGAGGTTGCACGGACCCACGCCGAGTACGCCGAAACCCCAGCTGACACTGGCTGAGGCCGGGTAGCCGTCGCCGTTGAGGGTGGCGGACACGATGCCCATGCACGCGCCGGTGGGGGATCCGCCCGCGGCGATGAGCCGGTCGGGAGCGGGGAACAGGAGAGGGATCGCCTGGGAGGAGTCCTGGGCATTCGCGGTGGCCGGGGCCATGACGGCAGTGGTCAGCGCGACGGTCGTGGCGGCGAGGACGGCCCCCACGGAAACGGTTACTCGGCGGGTGTCCCGCCGGGTCGTGCCGGTGGTGTTCACCCGTCCCATGCTTGCACTAAGAGAAGGGTCATACAAGGTCTGGGGCGAGGTCAGGACATCACCCCGATTGCCGCCGCGGCGGTGAGGCCGACGGTCACACACGCAAACGACGCAACACTCAGGAGCCGGAACCACACCGTGCCCGACGCGCCGGGGGAGAAGGCCATCGGCAGGAACAGCAGCGGGTTGAGCACCGTGCCGATCACGATGAGTACCTGGATCCACGCGGGGAGGTCGGGCAGGACCGCCCCGACGGCGATCACCAACACGCCCATGATCACGTAATCCAGGTGTAATTGCAGGAGACGCCGGGGCTCCCGGACCCCCGCCCTCTCGAACAGTCGGGGGAGAACGAGCTGGGCGGCCACCACCCATCCGGTCCAGGCGCCCACGGCGAGGAGGACGAGCCCGAACTTCACGAGGAACGACATGGCGGCGACGCTAACCGCGCCACCGGGGCCGGCGGGGCGGAATGAGAACCATGTCGACACCTGTCTGTAATGTCCGACAGGAGGCTCCGGACGAGAGGCTCCGTCGGGAGGACACGGGACTATGGCACCAGCTGGGGGCGGCGACACCGACAACGTGAGGTCCGACCAGAACGGCCTGGTCATGGTGTTGGCCTTCGGCGGGATCGTGGTGTCGCTCAGTCAGACGCTGGTGATCCCCCTGCTGGGGATGTTGCCCGCGATCCTCGACACCTCGGCGGCCAACGCGGCGTGGGTGGTGACCGTGACGCTGCTCGCCGGGGCGGTGGCGGGACCCCTCATGGGCCGACTGGGCGACCTGTACCCCAAGAAGTACATCCTGATCGCCTGCACCGCGGTCATGGTCGCCGGATCGATACTCTGCGCGCTGTCCTCGTCCCTGTGGCCCATGCTCTTCGGTCGCGCCCTGCAGGGAGTGGGGATCGGGGTGGTCCCGATCGGGATCGCCACCATGCGAGAGGTGCTCCCCCCGGCGCGTCTGGGGCCGGCGATCAGCATGATGAGTTCCTCCCTGGGTGTGGGCGGGGCGCTGGGACTGCCCGCCGCGGCGGCGTTGGCCCAGTACGGGGACTGGCAGTGGATGTTCTGGGGGTCGGCGGTCCTGGGGCTGGGGATCATCGTCCTCATGGGCGTGCGACTCCGCGTGATGCCTGCGGGCAAGCCGGACGGTTCCCTCGACCTGATCGGTGCGTTCGGGTTGGCGGTGGGTCTCATCGCCCTTCTCCTGGCGGTGTCCAAGGGGGCCGACTGGGGTTGGACCTCACCGGTCACGCTGGGATCGTTCATCGTGGCGGCGCTGGCGTTCCCGCTGTGGGGCCGCTGGGTGTTGCGCCATCCCTCGCCGATCGTCGACCTGCGGGTGGCTGCTCGACGACCGGTCCTTCTGACCAACATCGCCTCGATCATGATGGGCATGGGCCTCTACGCGCAGCTGCTCGTCATGCCGCAGGTCCTGCAGCTGCCGGTGGAGACCGGGCACGGGCTGGGGCAGTCGATGGTCGCCATGGGGCTGTGGACCGCGCCCGGCGGGTTGGCCATGATGGCCGTCGCGCCGCTGAGCGGTCGGCTCATCTCCACCCGTGGGCCGAAGTTCACCCTCATCCTCGGAGCTCTGGTGGTGGCCAGCGGCTATGTGTTCGGGCTGTTCCTGCTGGATTCCACGTGGGGCGTGATGCTGGCGGGCATCGTCACCAGCGGCGGCGTCGGCCTGGCCTACGGTGCGATGCCGGCGCTCATCATGGCCTCGGTACCGACGTCGGAGATGGGCTCGGCCAACAGTGTCAATGCGCTGATGCGCTCGATCGGGACGACGGCGTCCGCGGCGTTGATCGGTGTGGTTCTCACGCAGACGTCCATGGACTTCGAGGGGCTGTTCGTCCCCACCGAGGCCGGGTTCAGGATCGGTCTCGTGATCGGCTGCGGGGTGGCGCTGCTGGCCGCGGCGGTCGCGGCCACGATCCCGCCGCCGTGGGTGGAGAAGGCCGCCGCGTCCCTGCCGGCCCGGGAGAACTGACCCGCCGCCGGCCCGCCGGCTGTCGGGCCGCGCGGATGGTCTTCCTGCGGGATCAGTAGTCGCCGGCCAGGATCCCGTCGGCCTGGTCCCGGTTGATCTTCGTGCTCACCCCGCACGCCGTGCACGTCGCGGCGTACGACGACCCCAGGGGGATGAGGGGGATGAAGAAGACCGAGAACGCCCGCGACCTACGGTCGACCCGCTGTGCGGCGACGTTGCCGCAGTTCGGGCACGTGGCCCGGGCGAGCCCGAGGTTCCGGGAGGAGTTCTTGAAGCCGAAGATGAGGAACATCGGCCCAGCCTGACACCGCGCCGCGCCGCGCGCACCCGGTGTGGGGGAGCTCAGGCCCCGGGGCCCGAACCGTCCGCGGTCGACCGGGCGCGCGCGACGATCGCGTCCGCCAGCTCCCCCGGCCGCTCGTCGGGGATCCAGTGGCTGACCCCACTGAGCTCGACGAACCGGTAGTCGGCGTCCACGTGGTCGCGGGTCCGTTCGGCGCCGCCACGGCCGAGGGCCGGGTCGCGGTCACTCCACACGAACGTGGTCGGGACACGGACCGGCGCGGTCGAGCCGGAGGGTGAGGCGAAGGGCAGGGCCCGGTACCAGCCGAGCCCACCGGGGATCGCCCCGGCGGCGACCATCTCCGTGCGGTAGCGCTCGATCATCTCGGGCGTCATGCCCATCCCGGCCAGGGCCTTCTCGGGTCTAGGGCCGGCCGAGGTGAGCAGCAACTCCGGCAGGAACGGGAGTTGGAAGAGCCCGATGTACCAGGATCGCAGTAGCTGGTCGGAGGCGATCATCGCCTTGAGGAACGCGGCGGGGTGGGGCACCGACACGGCGGTTAGGCTGCGGATGCGGTCGGGGTGAGCTCCGGCGACCCCCCACGCCACGGCGGCACCCCAGTCGTGACCCACCACGTGCGCGGTCGGCACACCGGCGGCGTCGAGCAGGGCGAGGACGTCCCCGACCAGCTCCGACAGCCGGTACGCGCGCCGACCACGGGGGCGGGCGGATTCGCAGTATCCGCGTTGGTCCAGCGCCAGGGTGCGGTACCCGGCGGCGTGCAGAAGCGGTGCGACGAGGTCCCAGCTGGAGGTGCGCTGCGGGAAGCCGTGGAGCAGCACTATCACCTCGCCCTCGGCGGGCCCGGAGTCCACGGCGCGCAACTCCATGCCACTGCGGGGGAACCACAGGTCCGGGCGGTGGGCGTGCGGATCAACCGCGGACATATCCCCTCCTGACCGCCCGGTCGAGAATCCCGAGCGTCGCTCTGAGCGCCGATGCGTCCAGCACCGGCAGTACTCCCGAGTCACGCCACTTCGGGTGCGCGTCGGACCAGTCGTAGTAGCTGACGACCTCGGTCCTTGCATCGTCGCCGTCCACCGGGGTGAGGCGGTAGCCGTAGGTGTGCCCGATCGGGGGTCTGATGGCTCCGTCGATGGTCCAGGCGATCTCCGAGTCCGGCTCGAACCGGGTGATGATCACCGTGACGTCGTACTCGCCCAGGTCGTAGTCTCCGAGGGATTCGCGGTCCATGTGGACGACGAACCGGTCCCCCTCGGCGGTGACCACCGGCCCCTCGGCCGACTGGAGCATTCCCGAGGAGTCGATGGCCACGTGCCCGTCGGGATCGCAGAGCACGGCGAACACCCGGTCCGCCGGGGCCGAGATCACCCGCTGCGCCTCGAGACGCCGGTCTGCGGCGCCATCGCCGCCGGGGTGCTCCCCGGCAGGGGCCTCGCTGGTGTCGGCGTGGTCACTCATGGCCGTGACGCTACCCGCGTCCGCATCGTGCCGGGGACCTCTCGCGGTCCCCGGCACGATGCGCGTCACTCCTGCGCCGCTTCCTGCCTCAGATGCGGGCGGGGTCGGGACGCTCCCACACGCGGTGGTTGGCCAGCAGCGGCTTGAGCGCGGGCAGCACGCCGGCCGCCGCGTCCACCGCGACCACGCCCGGGGTGTCCGAGCTCAGTCCGAAGTCGACGTACCGGTCGATGGGCGCCAGGGTGGCGATGGCCTTCTTGTGCCGGTACATCTCGCTGATGAGCACGTCGGTCCGCGGGTGGGCGGGGAGGTCGACGACGACCAGGGCGTCGAACTCGATGGACCGCTGCGTCTGATAGGTCCTCGAGATCGCGACCGTCGCGTCGGGCTCACCCTCGCCCAGCCGGCCGCCGACCGGGCCGATCACGAGCGGGACCATGTCGTCGCCGAACACGGCCTGCTCGAGCTCCTTGACCACGGTGGGGTCGGAGTTCTCCGTGACGAGGATGCCGATCTGGCGCCCGTCGGACGGCCACTCCTTCCCGAGCTGGGACAACGCGGGGCTGGTGACGACCTCGACGACCGGGACCTTCGCGGGTGCGGGCAGCCCCAGCCCGGTCGCGACCGTGACCGCCAGGTCGTGGTCGATGTGGGCGAGTTGCTCGACCTGCCGGAGCTTGATGGCCTCCTCGTAGCACTTGCCCAGCTCGAACGCGTACGCCTCGGCGACGTGCGCCTTCTCCACCTCGGTGAGGCTGTTGTAGAACAGCGTGGCCTGCGAGTAGTGGTCGTCGAACGTCGCCGGTGCGTCGCGGACGATCTGCGCGTCGGCGATCTGCTGCGCCACCTCGACCAGCGCGCCATCGGTGGTGCCCGCCATGAACGGGCAGCCGCCGTCGAGGCTGTTGGGCTGGTACGGGGCCACTCCCACGTGGTCGGCGGACTGGTGGAAGCCGTCGCGGAGCATGTCGTTGACGGGGGCGTGCGGCCGGTTGATGGGGATCTGACCGAAGTTCGGCCCGCCCAGACGCGTGAGCTGGGTGTCCAGGTAGGAGAACAGCCGGCCCTGCAGCAGGGGGTCATTGGTCACGTCGATGCCCGGCACGAGGTGACCCGGGTGGAACGCGACCTGCTCGGTCTCCGCGAAGAAGTTCTTGACGTTCGCGTTGAGCGTCATCGTGCCGATCACCTGCACCGGCGCGAGCTCCTCGGGGACGATCTTGGTCGGGTCCAGCAGGTCGATGCCGTGGAACATCTCGCTGACGCCGTTCTCGTCGACCGTGTCCGGGAAGACCTGGATGCCCAGGTCCCAGCTGGGGAACGCCCCGGACTCGATCGCGTCGGCCAGGTCGCGGCGGTGGAAGTCCGGGTCCATGCCGGCGGTGATCTGGGCTTCCTCCCACACCTGCGAGTGGACGCCGAGGTGGGGCTTCCAGTGGAACTTCACCAGGCTGGTCTCGCCGGCGTCGTTGATGAGCCGGAACGTGTGGACGCCGAAGCCCTCCATCATCCGGTACGAGCGCGGGATTCCGCGGTCTGACATGTTCCACAGGGTGTGGTGCTGCGCCTCGGTGTGCAGGGAGACGAAGTCCCAGAAGGTGTCGTGCGCGCTCTGGGCCTGCGGGATCTCGCGGTCCGGGTGCGGCTTGGCGGCGTGGACGACGTCGGGGAACTTGATGGCGTCCTGGATGAAGAACACCGGGATGTTGTTCCCGACCAGGTCCCAGGTGCCCTCGTCGGTGTAGAACTTGGTCGCGAACCCGCGGGTGTCGCGGACGGTGTCGGCGGACCCGCGGTTGCCGAGCACGGTGGAGAAGCGGACGAAGACCTCGGTCTCCTTGCCCTCGGCGAAGACCCCGGCCTTGCAGACGCTCGCGGCCGCGCCGTTGGCCTTGAAGACGCCGTGCGCGCCGGCGCCGCGGGCGTGGACCGCGCGCTCCGGGATGCGCTCGTGGTCGAAGTGCATGATCTTCTCGCGCAGGTGGTGGTCCTGGAGCAGGACCGGGCCGCGCCGGCCGGCCTTCTGCGAGTGATCGGTGTCGGAGAGCCGGGCGCCCTGGGCGGTGGTGAGGAACTGCCCCTGCTGGCGCATGACCTCCTCGCGGGCGGTGACCGAGCCGGGCGGCTCCGCGCCGGTCGGGCCGTACGGGGTGGCGCCCTTCTGGTCGGCCTTGGGCGGCAACGGGCTGGTGGGCTCGGTCGGTTCCTCGAGGGACGGCGGCCGGGACCCCGGGGTGCCGGGGACGACGTCGGCGCTGCCGACCAGGTCGTCGGCGAGTTGCTCGGCCTTGTCGACGATCTTCTCGGCGGCGGACCGGGCGGTGGACTTGGAATCTGACCTCTTGTCGGGCATGGCGCTCCTTCGCGGGTGGGAATCGTGCGTCCGGGACCTACTGGCTCCGTGGAGCCATGCGCGGAATTCTGCCCGTGCTCGCGTTCCCCGCAACCGCTCGCGACCCACCTGCCGGGAGCGCCTGTTACCCGCCCGCCCCGGTCCCGGGGTCCTGGTGTGTCGGGGTCGGCGGCGCCAGCGCCTCCGCCAGGAAGTGCGCTGCCCGGGCGCTGTTGAGCGCGATGTCGTAGTCCGGTGATTCGCGCCAGTAACGGATGACCGAGATGTAGGTGGAGCCAACCATCTGGGCGAGGAAGCGCAGCGGCAGGTCCTCGCGCACCTCCCCGGCGGGCACTCCCGGGGCCAGTACCCGGGCCATGGTGGACGTGAGCTGCTCGGTGCGGGCGGCACTCACCGCGGGGACCGCGAGTTCGCGCTCGAGCTCGCCGGTCAGCGATGCGAAGTAGACCGGAGCGGCGGCGGCGGTGGCCGCGACGTCCTCGAACAACCGATCGAGTCGACCGGAGGTGGTCAGTGGCTCGGACAGCAGGTCGTCGACCAGCAGTCCGAGGGTGGCCACGTGGGCGTCATGCAGTGCGATGACGATGCCGTGCTTGTTCTGGAAGTAGTTGAAGAACGTCGCGCGGGAGACGCCGGCGGCCTCGGCGATCTCCTCGGCCGTGGTCTCGGCGACGCCGCGCTCGGCGAAGAGCTGACGGGCGGCCTGCAGCAGGCTCGTGCGGACCGCGTGCTTGTTGTGCGCGCGCCGGGACGAGTCGGGCGGCGGCTCGGTGTCGATCGGAGGCCACGTCTGCATGTGTCGTCCCGTCCCCTCGTCGGCGGTCCCGGCGACTCGCGGAACGTCCGGGCCCACGATATCCATCGACGCAAAATCTAGACGCCAGTCTACGTTTATGGTGTGATCTACCTCACCGCCCTGGATGAAGGGCATTTCACCGGAAGAAGGACACGAGACATGAGCCAGGAAGTGACGGCGGACGACGTCAAGAGCGACATCATCACCTCGACCACCGACCTCGACGAGGTCAGGGCCCGGATGGAGACGTGGCTGGCCGAGCGGGTGGGCAGCGCCGGCGCGGTCCGGGTGACGTCCATCCGGCGCCCCGAGAGCTCGGGCATGTCGAGCATCTCCGTCCTGCTCGACGCCGAGTGGACCGCTAACGGGCGCGACGAGCGCGCGGAGTTGGTGGCCCGACTCGCGCCGGAGGCCTCTTCGTTCCCGGTGTTCCCCGACTATGACCTGGCCGGGCAGGCCGCCGTGATGCGCGCCGTCCGCGAGCGGACCGACCTGCCGGTGCCCGACGTCCGCTGGGTCGAGGACTCGCCCGAGATCCTGGGCGTGCCCTTCCTGGTGATGGACCGTGTCTCCGGCCGGGTCCCCGTCGACAACCCGCCGTACGTGTTCGGCGGCTGGGTGGTGGAGGAGCTGGACGAGACCGGCCGGGCGCGGGTGCGCGACGTGAGCGTGGACGTCCTGGCCCGGGTTCACGGCACCCCGGACCCACGGACCGCGCTCGGCGACGCCGCGCCGGCCGCCGGCCTCGACAGTCTCCGGGCCCATGTGGAGAACGAGCGCGCCTACTACGAGTGGACCCGCTGCGAGGACGGCCTCCGGATCCCGGTCCTCGAGAAGTCGTTCGACTGGATCGAGGCCAACTGGCCCGCCGAGCTGTCGCCCGACGTGTTGTGCTGGGGTGACGCGCGGATCGGCAACGTCATGTTCGACGGGGTCGAACCCGCCGCCGTGCTCGACTGGGAGTCGGCCACCCTCGCTCCGCCGGAGCTCGACCTGGGCTGGTTCCTGTTCTTCCACGACATGTTCCAGGAGATCGCCGAGCAGTGGGACTTCCCCGGCCTGCCCGATCTGTTCCCCCACGACGTGGTGGTCGCCCGATACGAGGAGCTCACCGGGTCGCGGGTCCGCGATCTGGAGTTCTTCCGCACGTACGCCGCCCTGCGCCACGGCATCGTGATGTCGCAGATCGAGCGCCGCCGCGTGCACTTCGGCGAGGTCGAGGCGCACGAGAACCCGGACGAGTACGTCCTGCACCACGCCATGCTCGCGCGGATGATCGCCGACTGACACCCGGGCGGACCGACCGCACCGCCACCGCACCACACCGCCGCCCCCCGGCATGTACCGCCGGCCCAGAGAACTCCCAGGAGAGCCCATGACGATCAAGCCCGCGCCACTCGACGAGTACCCGGTGCACCAGTCCCCGTTGTCGATGTCGCAGGTCGCCACGAGTGACCGCAACTTCTACGACCGCTACTACTTCAACGCTCATGACCGGACCGGGGACGTCTATCTCGTCACCGGCCTCGGCGTGTACCCCAATCTCGGCGTGATCGACGCCTTCGCCACCGTCCGGCAGGGCGACCGGCAGCGCTCGGTCCGCTTCTCCGACGCCAGCGACGAGCGGTCCCTCGACTCCGTCGTGGGCGGGTACCGGGTCGAGGTGATCGAGCCGCTGCGGACCGTCCGTCTGGTCTGCGAGCACGAGGACCTCTCGTTCGACCTCACCTGGCACGGCTCGTTCGAGGCGGTCCTCGAGGAGCGGCACATGCTGCTCGACGGGCCCCGGCCGATACTCGACGCGACGCGCTTCGCCCAGGTGGGCAGCTGGTCCGGCACGCTCAACGCCGAGGGCACCGACTACACCGTGGACCCGGACGTGTGGATGGGCACCCGGGACCGCTCGTGGGGCATCCGCTCCAGCGGCGAGCCCGACCCCAAGGGCCGCTCCGCGGACGAGCCCCGTGAGGGCTTCTGGTGGACCTACGTCCCGCTGCGGTTCGACGACTTCGCGCTGATGATCATCATGCAGGAGAGCCCGGACGGGTACCGCACCCTCAACCACGCCACCCGCACCTTTGCCGACGGCCGGATCGAACAGCTGGGCTGGCCGCGCACGGAGGTGTCCTACCGCAGCGGGACCCGGCACCCCGAGTCGGCGCGGATCCACCTCACCACGCCCACCGGCGAACCCCTGGTGGTGGACGTGGACACGCTCGGGTACATCCCCCTGAGCATGGGTTCGGGGTACGTCCAGGACCCCGACTGGACGCACGGCGTGTGGAAGGGCCGCGACTGGAGCCTGTCCACGGCCTACGACCTCGCCGATCCCGACGTGCAGGCGTTCATGCCGTTCCAGACCATCGACCACGTCGCCCGCGCCACCTGCAACGGGGCCGAGGGCTGGGGCATGTTCGAGCACGCCGTGATGGGCAGGCACGACCCGAGCGGGTTCACGGACTGGACCGATCTGGCCCGATGACGACACCGCCCGGTGAAGCCGTCTGAGAATTCTTCACACCCGTTTATCCTGAGGTCATGACACCAGGCCCGCCGCCCCCCGGCCCGACCGCCGCCCCGTTCGACCGTGCGCATCTGCCGTACCCGGTCCTGCTGGCGGCGGGCTGGTCGGCGTGCCTGCTCCTCATCGCGGGCGGCGGGTGGCTCGTCGGGCAGGCGGTCGGTCGGCTGTCGGTCATCATCGCGCCGCTGGCGATCGCGGTCCTGCTCGCGGCCATGCTCCGCCCGGTGGTCGACCGCATCCCGGCGCGGGTCCCTCGGGCTGCGGCGGCCCTCGTCGTCGTCGTCGGAGTCCTCGCGGTCATCCTCGCCGCGCTCGCGGCGGTCACCACCCAGCTCGCCACAGGCGTGCCCCGCATGCGTGACCAGATCTCGTCGGGCACCGACTCCGCACTGCGGTGGCTCGAGGAGGGCCCGCTGCACCTCACCGCGGACCGACTGCAGGAGGCCGTCACCCAGGCCCGCACCTGGATCGAGTCGAACTCCGAGGCGGTCGCCGCCGGCGCGGTCCAGTTCGGCCACACCGCCGTCGACGCGGTGGCGGGCGTCCTCATCTGCCTGGTGTCGCTGTTCTTCTTCCTCTATCACGGGGAGAAGCTGTGGGAGTTCTTCGTCCGATGGCTGCCCCGGGCGAGCCGGGAGCACGTCGACACGGCGTTCCGGCGCGGGTGGGGCAGCCTCGGTGCGTACACGCGCACCCAGCTCACCGTGGCCGCGATCAACGCCGCGGGGGTCGGCATCGGCGCGCTGCTGCTGCGGGTGCCGTTCGTGATCCCCATCGTCGTGGTGGTGTTCCTGGCGTCGTTCGTGCCCATCGTCGGCACCCTCGTGGCCGGGGTGATCCCCACGGTCCTGGCGCTGGTGGAGCGGGGCCCGGCGATCGCGATCGCGATGCTGGCGATCGTCGTGGTCGTCCACCAGCTCGAGTCGCACGTGCTCCAGCCACTGCTCATGGGCCACGCCGTGGCGCTGCACCCGCTCGCGGTGATCCTCGTAGTCACGGCCGGCACGTACCTGTTCGGTGTCGTGGGTGCGCTGTTCGCGGTCCCGGTCACCGCGATGGCCAACACCGTCGTGCGCCACCTCGCGGCCCGGGGCGGCGCGGACAGGGGCGACGCGGACGGCGGCGGTTCGGACGACGGCGACGCGGACCTCGGGCCGGGGTTGGTGCCCGGGCGCGACGAGGTGTCCGGACCCGACGGTGGGGAGGACATCCGGGGGGACGACGACGAGGCGCTCCAGACCGGGCACGACGACGATCCCGATCCCGCCGAACCGGTCGTGAGGGTCCCTGACCATGCGCCGCGATGACGGGCGGGCCGCTGCTCGGACCCCCGGCGTGGAGGTCGTGCGCTCGAGCGTCGTGCCCGCGCCCCGGGACCGGGTGTGGGCGCGGGTCGTCACCGCCGAGGGGGTAGCGGACGAGTTCGGCCCGCTCCTGACGATGCGGTTCCCGAGGTCGCTGCGGGGGGCGTCGATCGCGGACCTCCCGCTGGGCCGGCCGGCGGGGCGGGCGTGGATCCTCTTGGCGGGCGTCGTCCCGGTGGAATTCGACGACCTGGTGGTCACCGAGCTGGAGGCGCCCCGGTATTTCCGGGAACGTTCGAGCCTGGGCTCGTGCCGCGTCTGGGAGCACCGACGGGAGCTCGAGGCCCTGCCCGACGGCTCCACCCGGGTGACGGACTCCCTGCGGGCCGAACCCCGGACGGTGCTGCCGGGGTCGGTGGTGCGGATGGTGGTCAGCGTGCTGTTCCGCCACCGGCACAGGCGGCTGATCCGGAGATTTTCCGCCCGTATGTGACGCGGGGAACTGCGTCGACGTCGCCGTGGGCGCACAATGACGGTAGGTGCTCCCTGCGACGAGATACGGCGCGGGAGGCCGTCCCCGAGGGGGAATCACTATGCAGACCGCGACACTCCACGGACGAGAGCTGGCCTACCGCGAGGCGGGTGCCGGCGAGGGCAAGCCGACGATCCTGCTCATCCACGGCATGGCCGGCAGCTCGACCACCTGGCGCGAACTCATCCCGCGTCTGGACGCCCACTTCCACGTCATCGCCCCGGACCTGCCCGGTCACGGGGAGAGTTCACTCGACTTCGACGACTACTCGCTCGGCGCGATGGCCTCCGCCCTGCGCGACCTGTTGGTGGTCAAGGGCATCAAACGGTGCACGGTCATCGGGCAATCGCTCGGCGGCGGCGTCGCCATGCAGTTCGTCTACCAGTACCCGGAATACTGCGAGCGGATCGTCCTGATCGGCAGCGGCGGCCTGGGCAAGGAGGTCAACTGGATCCTCCGGATGCTGGCCGTCCCCGGCGCCGAGCTCCTGTTGACGGTCGGCGCGGCCCCGGTCTTCGTCAACGCCGGGAACTCGGTGGGGCGTTTCTTCTCCGGCCTGGGCATCCGTGCGGACGCGATCACCGAGTCCTGGTCGGCCTATGACTCGCTCAGCAGGCCGGGTCACCGCAAGACGTTCTTCAAGACGTTGCGCGCGGTCGTGGACAACAAGGGACAAGCGGTGTCGGCGGCCAACCGGCTGCACCTGGCCGGGCAGTTGCCGTTCCAGTTGATCTGGGGCGACCGCGACCCGATCATCCCCATGTCGCACGGTCACGCCACCCACGAGGCGATCCCCGGCAGCCGCCTGGCGATCGTGGAGCGGACCGGCCACTACCCTCATGTCGAGGACCCGGCGGCGGTGGAGCGGATCATCGTGGAGTTCATGACCGAGACGCAGCCGGGGCACATCGACCCGGAGACGCTCAGCGACCTGGTGACCGCGGACATGCGCCCGGCGGACTGAACCGGCGGGCTCGGCCCTACACGCGGCTGGGGATCTCAAACGGCTGGGCATTTAAGACGGCTGGGCATCTCACACGGCTCGGCCCCGACTCCCTCGTGGGGAGCCGGGGCCGAGCCGGGTGCTGCGCTATCGGCAGCGTGTCGCTGCCTCCGCGCGAGCGGTTATCAGGAGCCGAACGCGGGCTGCTCGGTCTCGCCGTCGGTGTCGTCGCCCTCGGCGCCGCCGGTCAGCGAGCCCAGGAGCTCGGTGGACCCGGCGCCCTCGGTCTCGTCGCCGTCACCGGGGGTCTCGGCGTCGATGCCGCGGAGGATGTCGATGGCGCCGGCGATGTCACCGGTGAACGCGGCACCGACCGCGGCGGTGGCGTTGGCCTCGCACTCCTCGCCGCTCAGCCCGGGCACCACACCCTCGGCCGAGCCGAGGAAGTCGTAGGCGGAGATGGTGCCGCACAGCTGCTCGGCGATGGCGGAGACCTCGGCGGGGGTCTCGACCTCGTCGAGGTCCTCCTCGGTGACCTCCGTCAGGGTGGTGTCGGTGCCCTGGATCTGGTCGTCGGCCTCCTCGGCGGCGGCGAGGCCGGCACCGGCGAAGGACAGGGCGGCTGCGGAACCGATCACTGCGATGGTCTTCTTCATGTGGGTCGCACCTTTCTCTCGGCATTCCGGGGGTCTCCCGGCGATATGGCGGCAACCGTAACCGCCGCCCCTGCGGCTTGGCTGTGATGGTCGTCACACCGGCTGGGGTCGGTGGGTGGCGGCTGGTGGCGATACGCAGGGGGAACGAGTGCTCCGCGAATTCTTCTTCATACATCCACCCGGCCTGGTGATCGTTTGCCGGGCCGGACGAATTCGGGGACTCTTGACGCATGAGTGGAACTGCCGAGATCTATGACGCCGTCCTGAACCCGGGCAAGCTGGAGCTGCTCCGGGCGTGGGTCCGCCACCAGGACTGGTTCGACGGTGACCCGGAGGTCCTCGAGCAGGTGACGGCCTACCGGTTCGTCGACCCCGCCGGCGAGGTCGGGATGGAGTGCTTCCTGCTCACCGACGGCTCGCGCACCTTCCACGTACCCGTGACCTACCGGGGCTCCGAGCTCGACGGCGCCACTCTGGTCGGCGAGATGGAGCACTCGGTGCTCGGCCGACGCTGGGTCTACGACGCCTCCGCCGATCCCGTCTACCTCGCCGAGGTCCGCCGGGTGATCAGTCACCGGGACGTCGCGGCCGATCATCTCCAGGTGGAGGACGGGTCGATCACCCCGTCGCCGGTGAACGTCCGCGGCGGGGGTGACGGGATCACCCAGGGCGACGACCCGGAGCTGCGGGTCATCCGCGTCGTGTCCGAGGAGAACGACGCGGAGGCCGACGGCCCGCTCGTCGGCTCACCGGGCACGCTCACGGCGACATGGGAGGACGAGGACGGGTCGCACACCGCGGTCCTCGTCGTCGTCTCCTAGGGTTTCCGCCCCGCCCCGAGCGGCCCGGCTCGCCGCCCCGCGCACCTCGCCCCAGAAACGGAACGCTCGCCCCGGCAGGTGCCGGGGCGAGCGTTCACTGTGTGGGGCAGGGCCGTTGGGTCGTGATGCGGCCCCGCCGCCATGACGGGCGAGCGGTCAGGCGCTCTTGATGGCCGAGACCTCGATCTCGAGGGTGACCTTCTCCGAGACCAGCACGCCGCCGGTCTCGAGCGCGGCGTTCCAGGTGAGGCCGAAGTCGCTGCGGTTGAGGGTGGTGGTGCCCTCGAAGCCCGCGCGCAGGTTGCCGAACGGGTCGGTGGCCGTGCCCGCGTACTCGAAGGGGATCGTCACGGACTTGGTCGTGCCCTTGATCGTGAGGTCGCCGGTCACGTCCACGCCGCCCGAGCCGTTGGCGGCGATCTTCGTAGAGGTGAACGTGATCTCGGGGTAGGTCTCCATGTCGAAGAAGTCGTTGGACTTCAGGTGGCCGTCCCGATCGGCGTTGCGGGTGTCGATCGAGGTGGCGTTGATGGTGACCTGGGCGGTGGCGCCCTCGATGCCCTCGGCCGGGACGGTGACGGTTCCGGTGAAGTCGTTGAACGAGCCGCGGACCTTGGTGACCATCGCGTGGCGGGTGACGAAGCCCAACCGGGTGTGCGTGTCGTCGAGGGTCCAGGTGCCGGTCAGGTCGGTGAGGTTGGTGGTCATGGTGACTCCTTGGGGTGGGGTTGCCCGCCCGGCGGGCCGGACGAGTGCTTGTTGTGTCACCCACTATAGGTCGCGCTCTATGACGTGTCAACAACTATTCTCGGGGATTCCCACGCCCGCCGGGCCGCGGGGTCAGCCGACGTGCCGCTCGAGGAAGTGCAGCGCGTGCTCGACCGCCCGGTCGTGGCACGGCCGGCCGGGGAAGAGGTCGAAGTGGTCGCCCGGGTAGTGGCGGACCTCGGCGCGCGCGGCGAAGGCGGCCGTGGCGGAGGCGTGCGGCGGGGCGCTGCGGTCGAGGTCGGCGATCTGGACCAGCACGGGGACGACGACGAGGTCTTCCGCGTGCCGGCCGGGCCGGAACGTGCCCAGCTCGGTGCCGATGGAGGCGCCCACCTCGTTTCGCCAGGTCGGCCCGGCGACGGAGGTGTAGGCCTCCTCGTACCCGTCCAGGGACAGCAGGGCGGCCGACCCGGGCGGGCCGACCAGGGGGAGCAGCGGCTCGGGTCGCCCCGCCGCCGACACCGCCCTGGCGGCGATCGCGGAACCCGTCGCCCGCAGGAGCGAGGCGGGCGTGTGCTGGCGGGCCGCGGCCAGGGCGGCGGCCCGTCCGTCGACCAGGGGGATCATCGCGATGACGGCGGCGACGTCGTCCCGGCCGCGCGCCACCTCCATGACGTGGCCCCCCGCGAGCGAACAGCCCCACAGCACGATGCGCTCCGGGTCGACGTCGGGCCGGGCGGCCGCCGCGGCGATCGCCGCACGGTAGTCGTCCTGCTGGCGCGCGGGGGAGACGACCTGCCGGGGTCCGCCGTCGGACCGGCCGAAGCCGCGGTAGTCGAAGACGAGCGCGTGGTACCCGGCGGCCGCGAACGCCTCGGCGAACGGCATGAGCCCGGAGTCGGCGGTCCCGCCCAGCCCGTGCGCCAGCACCACGCACGGGCGTCGCGCGTCACCACCGTCGTCGGTGGCGCCCGCGCCGGCGGCGGGCAGGAACCATCCGCGGCACTCGGCGGCGTCGGCCCCGGATCCGGAGCGGAAGGCGATGTCGACGGGGCTGGTCATGCGGTTCTCCCTGGGGCTGCTGCGGCGTCCACCGCGGGGTCGGGCCTGCCGTACAGCGCGCGGACCCACATGTCCGTGGCGACGGTCAGCAGTGGCTCGCGGGGGCCGTCGGTGTCGAAGGCCAGTCGCTCGAGCACGGTCTCGTTGATGTGGATGAGCCCCACGGCGAGCGCGTCCGCGTCCACACCGTTCGGTGCTCGACCGGACGCGCGTTCCGCGCGCAGGAACTCGGCGACCGGGGCGGCCATCACCCGGCGGCCCTCGTCCCACAGGGCGCGCGTCTGCGCGTGCTTGCTCCGGGCGGTGAGCAGGGCCCGGTAGATGTGGGCGTTCTCCAACACGCGGTCGGTGAGCTTCTCGAGGGCACGGGCGACGCGCGGGCGGAAGTCGCCCTCGCCCCCCACGATCGTCTCGACCGCCGCCTGCGCCTCGTCCTGCACGGCGGCCAGCAGGACGCCCACGGCGGCGGCCTTGGAGTCGAAGTAGAAGTAGAACGCGGACCGGGTGATCCCCGCGGACACGGTGAGGTCGGCCACCGAGATGTCGTCCAGTGGGGTGGTGCGTAACCGGTCGTCGAGGGCGGCGAGCAGGGCCTCGCGGCGGCGGTCGCCGCGCGGGGAGGTGTTCGCCGACGGGGCGGCCGGCGTCACGTCGTCACCCGGGCGCGCAGGGCGGTGCCGCGATCGCGGGCGCGCTCGAGCCCCCGCGGGATCTCGCGGGTGCGCAGGTCCCGCTCGTAGAGGAAGTAGTCCACCTGCTGTTGGTGGCGCGGGGTGTCCAGCATGTGGCCGATGTACTTCTTCTCGTCCTCCAGGATCACCCGCTCCATCTCCGCGACCGGTGGCGTGCGGTACAGGCCCGCCGCCCACGCGGCGACGAGGCGGGCCTGGGCCTCGACGAACGGGAACAGCGTCGGGGTGGACTGGGCGAAGCCGACAAAGACGAGGTCCTCGATGCCCGGGGTGAACATCCGCTTGTAGAGCGGGACGTGGTTGTGGTCGTCGGCGCTGAGGAAGTCGCGGTCGAAGAACGGGAAGGTGGTGTTGTACCCGGTGGCCTGGATGATCACGTCGAACTCGTCGCTCGTGCCGTCCTCGAAGTGGACGGTGCGGCCGTCCAGTCGTGCGATGTTCCCCTTGGCGACGACGTCCCCGGAACCCAGTCGCAGCGGCAACTCGACCGACTGCGTGGGGTGGGCCTCGAAGAACTTGTGGTTGGGGGTGGGCAGTCCGTAGGACTCCGGCCGCCCGGCCGACATCGGCTGCATCGCCTGGATGGCCTTGCGCTGCCAGGAGTACGGGATGTACGGGAAGGTCGCGAAGTACTTGTCGGCAGGCTTCCCGGCGATGTACTTGGGCACGATCCACGCGCCCGACCTGGTGGACAGCGTGACCTCGTTGCGCATGGCCTTGGACGACAGCTCGACCGCGATGTCCGCGGCGCTGTTGCCCAGGCCCACGACGAGGATCTTCTTGTCCATGAGGTGCAGGGGATCCCACGGGTCGATGTAGGCGTGCGAGTGGATCATCTCCCCGGTGAACTCGCCGGGGAAGTCTGCGAAGCGCGGGTCCCAGTGGTGCCCGTTGCCCACGACGAGGCCGTCGAAGTGCAGGGTCTCGGTCCCGCCGGCCCCGCCCGTCCCGCCGGCCCCGCCCGTGCCGCCGGCCCCGGCGTGTGCCGCGGACCCGGTGCGCGACGTGGTCAGTTCCCACCCGCCGTCCGGCAGGCGCTCGGCATGCTCGACCCGCGTCTCGAACTCGATGGCCGGCAGCAGGCCGAACGCCTCGGCGTAGTCGTCCAGGTACTGCTTGATCTGGCTGTGGTGGGGGAAGTCCGGGAACTCCTCCGGCATCGGGAAGTCCCGGAAGCTCAGCTGGTGCTTGGAGGTGTCGATGTGCAGCGAGCGGTAGGCACTCGAGCTGCCGTTGGGGTTGTCGAACGCCCAGTTCCCGCCGATCCGGTCCGACGCCTCGAAGCACACCGCGTCAATCCCGTAGTCGCGGAGCATCTTCAGCGTCGTCAGGCCGCTGATGCCCGCGCCGATCACGGCGATTGTGCAGGTCGATGTCATGCGAACCCCTTCGGCGGATCTCTCGGCGAGGCAGACTCGCCGACAAGAAAGCTATGGCGCGGATCACACTATGGCCCGTGTTGACGGTCGTCAACAGCTTCCTCCGGCCCGGCGAACCACCCCACCGAGGCCGGCCGTCAACCCTACTGGAGGCCCCGTGGACCCGGATCGCACACACGTCCCCACCCCTGACCGCGACAGCTCCTCGGACGGTTCCGATGTGGCCGCGCGCGGCCGGTCCGCCGTCGTCGTGGGCGGGGCGTCGGGGATCGGGTGGGCCACCGCCCGCGCTCTCGCGGCCGGGGGGTGGCAGGTCACGATCGGTGACCTTGACGCCGAGTCGGCTGCCGCCCGCGCCGCCGAACTCGGCCCGGCGCACCGGGCGTGCGCCGTCGACGTGACCGACGAGGCGTCGGTCGAGGCGCTGTTCGCCGGGACCGCCCCGGACCTGGTGGTGACCACGGCCGGTGTCAGCACACTGGGTCTGGTCACCGACCACGACACCGCAGAGTTCCGCCGGGTGGTCGATGTGTGCCTGACCGGCGCGTTCCTGGTGTTCAAGCACGGCGGCCGGGTGGTCCGCGACGGCGGGTCCATGGTCGCGATCGCCTCCCTCAACGCGCGGCAGCCCGGCCGGGGGATGGCGGCCTACTGTGCCGCCAAGGCGGGACTGGTGATGCTCGCCCAGGTCGCGGCCCTCGAGCTGGGCGAGCGCGGGGTGCGGGTCAACACCGTGTCGCCGGGGTTCCTCGTCACGCCGCTCACCGAACCCGTCCTGCAGATCCCGGGCCTGGCAGAGGAGTACGCGGAGAACTCCGCGATCGCCCACCGGGGGACCGCCGAGGACGTCGCCCGCGCCGTGCTGCACCTCGCCGCGGCGGACTGGATGACCGGCGAGGACCTCGCGGTCGACGGCGGCGCCCAGCTGCGCCGCTACCCGGACGTGCTCGGGCTGGCGACCAGGGCGTTCTCGTGACCGCGCTGCGGGGCCCGCGGCTCGCGGGGGCGTCGGCCGTCGTCACCGGCGGCGGATCCGGGATCGGTGCGGCCCTCAGCCGCGCCCTCGTCGCGGCGGGCGCGCACGTGGTGGTGGCCGACATCGATCTCGCCGCCGCGCGTCGGGTCGTCGAGGAGGTGACGACGACGAGGTCCGGCCCCGGCACCGGGTCGGCGGGCGCCGGGAGTGCGGAACCGGCGCAGCTCGACGTCACCGACGCCGCCGCCGTGTCGGCCCTCGTCGAGGAGGTGGTCGCCACTCGCGGCAAGCTGGACCTGATGTTCGCCAATGCCGGCATCACCTGGGGCGGCGACACCGACAAGCTCACCCTCGAGCAGTGGAACGCGATCATCGACGTCAACATCCGTGGGGTGGTCCACTGCGTGCACGCCGCGTACCCGCACATGATCGACCGCGGCGTCGGGGCGATCGTGCTCACCGCGTCGATGGGTGGGTTGTGCCCGGCGGGACTGATCACCAGTTACGCCATGACCAAACACGCGGTCGTCGGACTCGGGCTGTCCCTGCGCGCCGAGGCCGCCGGACACGGGGTGGGCGTGACGGTGGTGTGCCCGGCCGCGGTCGACACCGCGATTCTCGACAAGGGCGAGCTGGACGGCTTCGACGGCCGTCACTTCTATCTCGACGGCCAGGGGGTGCGACGCCCGATGGATCCCGACCGGTTGGCGGCCCGTGTCCTCGAGGGGGTCGACCGCAATCGCGCGCTCGTGGTCGAACCCGCCCGCGCCCGCGCCACGTGGAGACTGCAGCGACTCGCGCCCGGGGTGATGGACCGGATGATCGCTCGGTACGTCCGCGCCTCCCGCGCCCGGGCGGCACACCCCGCCATGTAGATGACGGATCAACTATGCTGATCGCATGAACTCATCAGCCTCCGCACACGACCCCGCGACGCCCACCTCGTCGTCGTCGCCCTCCACCCACGGTGTCTCCTCCACCCGGGGTGTCGCCTTCGGCCTCGACACCTTCGGTGACACCACGGTCGACCGCGACGGTCGCCCCGTCCACCACGCGCAGGTCCTGCGCGACGTCGTGGAGCAGGCCGTCCTGGCCGATCAGGTGGGCGTCGACGCGTTCGGCATCGGCGAACACCATCGCCCGGACTTCGCGGTCTCGGCACCGGACGTCCTCCTCGCCGGTATCGCCACGCGCACCGAACGCATCACGCTGGGCTCGGCGGTCACGGTGCTCTCCAGCGACGACCCCATCCGCGTCTTCCAGCGCTTCGCCACGATCGACGCCCTGTCCAGCGGCCGGGCCGAGGTCGTGCTGGGCCGCGGCTCGTTCACCGAGTCGTTCCCGCTGTTCGGCTTCGATCTCCAGCAGTACGAGCAGCTGTTCAGTGAGAAGCTGGACCTGTTCGCCGCGCTGCTGCCCGAGGGGCCGGTGACGTGGTCCGGTGAGCTGCGGCCGCCGCTGGTGGACCAGCACGTCTACCCCAAGACCGAGCACGGGCTGAACGCGTGGATCGCCGTCGGCGGCAGCCCTGAGTCCGTGGTGCGCGCGGCCCGCTACCGGATGCCGCTCATGCTCGCGATCATCGGTGGCCCCGCCGGCCGGTTCGCCCCCTTCGCCGACCTCTACCGCGAGGCCAATGCCCAGCTCTCGGGCTCGGGGTCGGGCTCGGGGTCGGCGGGAACGGACGCACCGCGCCTGCCGATCGCCGTCCACTCGCCCGGCTTCGTCGCCGAGACCGACGCCCGGGCGGCCGAGCTGTCCATGCGGCACTGGCTGACCAACCGCAACCAGATCGGCCGGGAGCGTGGCTGGGGCGATGCGGTGGAGGCCGACTTCCACCGCGAGGTCCGCTCCGGTGCCATGTACGTCGGCTCCCCGGAGACCGTCGCGCAGAAGATCGCCACCACCGTCCGCACGCTGGGACTGGACCGCTTCGATCTCAAGTACGCCAGCGGCCCGACCCCGCACGACGACCTCATGACCTCCATCGACCTCTACGGCCGCAAGGTCATCCCGCGCGTCCGGGAGCTGCTCGCCGAGGCCGGGTACACCGCGGGTGTGCCGCAGACGGTCTCGCGGCTGTGACGGTGGCGTGTGACGTGGGTCTGTGACGTAGGTATCGTCCGGTGCCGCCGATCTGCGCGCGGGGCCCGACGGGATTACGGTTGGTGCCATGCTGTTCGCGTTCTCCGTCGCCCCCACGTCCACCGCGGACGACTCGGCCTCCATGAGTCGCGCGGTCGCGGACGCGGTCCGCGTGGTCCGGGAGTCGGGCCTGCCCCACGAGACCACGTCGATGTTCACCACCATCGAGGGCGAGTGGGACGAGGTCATGCCCGTCATCCGCGCCGCCACCGACGCCGTCCTGGCCGTGTCGCCGCGGGTGAGCCTGGTGCTCAAGGCGGACCTGCGGCCCGGCCGTTCGGGGGAGCTGCGCGGGAAGGTGGAGCGGGTGGAGCGGCACCTCGCCGGTGGAGAGGTCGACGACGACGAGGGCCGCTCGTGACGGCTCCCCGCCCGTCGGATCGGACCCCGGACCGGGCCGGCGCGACGATCGAGCCGGTGACGCGGTCGCGGGGTAGGACGACGGTGGCGTACGTGGTCGCCACCGGACTCGGCGGGTTCGGAGCGCTCGTGATCGCGGTCGAGCAGATGCTCTCCGGCCGGGCCGGGATGCTGGACGTGCTGCTGTGGGCCGCGCTGGCCGTGCTGCTCATCGGTGCCGCGGCGCACAGCTGGTGGCTCGGTGGCAGGAACGAGGAGCGTTCACGCCGAATCGCCGCGTCCGTCCGCCCCGATCAGATCACCGCTGCCGTGCGCGGATCGTCGGGCGAGATCGACGCGGTGCGGCGGCTGCGGGTCGCCCACCCGGGTCTCGGCCTGCGGGACGCGTTCGAGCTCTACCAGCGTCACACCCGCGACCCGCGCTGACCGCGCCGCCGACTCCCGACCTCAGCAGCCTCCCGCGCCGCCGAGCGCGCCGGCGACGATCCCGTGGGTGCGCCGGTCGACCGCGATCCCGCCGTGGGAGGTGGGCCCGCCCCCGCACGCGTCCTCGGGGACGACCCACCGCACGCCCGGCCCGGGCACGAAGCTGCGCTCGGGCGGGAGCAGGTGGTCGCCGCGGGTGGCGATGAGCGTGTACCCGACGCCGGGCAGGAACGGGGTGCGGTCCAACCCGTACCAGGCGGTGATCATCGGGCTGCCCGGCGACAGTTCGGCGATCCCGCGGAGGTTGGCGGCCCACAGGCCCAGGCCCGCCACCTCGCGCGGCAGCTGGTGGGGGAGGAGGCCGCTGTTGTCGGCGCCCCAGTAGCCGCCCACGGAGACGACGCGGTTCACGGCGCCCGGCCGCAGCACCTTGGTGGTGTAGCCGGCGATCGCCGCGCCCTGCGAGTAGCCCACGAGGTCGACCTGCTGCGCTCCGGTCACGGCACGGACGTGGTCGATCACCCCGGCGAGTTGCGGTCCCGACGCGCCGACGATCGAGTCGAGTCCGCCTCGCGCCGGGTTGCCGGCGTAGGCGCCGAGAGTCGGGGCGATCACGCAGAACCCCTGTCGGCGCAGCGGTTCACCGAGGCGGGGCACGGTGTTGGCACCGTTGTCGAAGGTCCCGTGGACGAGGATCACCGGCCGCGGATGCGCCGGGGTGGGTCGGCAGGTGACGGGCGCGTCCACTCCGGCCGGCGGGCCGGGGTTGCCGAGCGGACCGTTGATCCCGTTCAGGGCCTCGGTGACGTACGGCCCCAGTTCGCCCGCGGGGTCCAGGTCGCGCAGGTAGTCGCCGAGCGGTCCGAGCTGTGCCTGCGCCCCGGCCGAGGGGACGAACTGGTCCGCCACCCGGGCCGGCACGGCGCCCACCGAGGCCGCGACGGGGATCGCCAGCGTCAGAGCGGCGAGCGCACCGGCCAGCCGGGAGCGGCCGGATCGGCGCGCCGGGCGACGGCCGGACGGGCGTGGGCGTGTGCCGGAACCGAGCATTTCAGACCCCCCGGGGCGTGACGGTGAGACAAGTATGCGTCCCGCGCGGGCGATGGGGAACCGCTGCGCCTCACGAAATCGGAGCCCCGCGCGACTACCCGGTGACCATCGCGCGCCCCGTCTCCGGGGCGCCCGCACCCGGCAGCAGCCACGAGGGCAGGATCGACACACATGAGGGCAGCGTTCGACGCCGCGGTGGACCGTCACGGTCCCACCGTGCTGCGGGTGTGCCGCGCCGTCCTCGGCCCGGGCCCCGACGCCGATGACGCCTGGTCCGAGACCTTTCTCTCCGCACTCCGCGCCTGGCCCGAGCTGCCCGACGACACCGACGTCGAGGCGTGGCTGGTCCGGGTCGCGCACCGCCGCGCGGTGGACGTGGTGCGGCGCTCGGTGCGCGAGGCCGCCCCGAGCGGGGCCGCCGACGACGTCGCCGTTCTCGACGCCCGTGCACCGCGTCCGGCGGGGGCCCGGGGAGCGGCCGGGGTCGACGACGACGAGGTGGGCGACCCGCGGATCTGGGATGCGGTCGCCGCCCTGCCCTCCCGGCAGCGGGTGTGTGTGGCCTACCGGTATCTGGGCGGGCTCCGCTATGCCGAGATCGCCGAGCTCACCGGCGGCACCGAGGCGGCGGCCCGGCGCGCGGCCGCGGACGGGATCGCCCGCCTGCGCGCGACGTTGGCCCCGGGGACCACGCGGACCGTCGATTCCGTGGCCGAGGACCTGCCGTGACCGAGGACCTGCCGTGACCGAGGAGATGCCATGACCGACCCGATCCACGATTCCGCGGCCATCGTGACCGCGGTGCTGCGTTCCGCCCCCGCGGACACCGCCCGGCTGCGGGAGCGGCTGGCCCGCGACGCCGAGCGCGAGGGCCTGGTCGACGTGGCGTACCGGACCGTCGACTCACCGATCGGCGGACTGCTGTTGGCCTCCACCCCGGTCGGGCTGGTGTACGTGGCGTTCGAGGTCGAGGACCCGGGCGCGGTCCTCGAGATGCTGGCCGGCCGGGTCGGCCCCCGGGTCCTCGCCGCCCCGCCGGAATCGCCGGTGCTCGACGAGGCCGCCACCCAGATCGACCAGTACCTCACCGGCCGACGCCGCGACTTCGACCTTCCCCTCGACACCCGCCTCGCCCGCGGATTCCGAGGGCAGGTCCAGCAGCATCTGGCGCGGATCGGGTACGGCCGGACCGCGACGTACCGCCAGCTCGCGGCCGAACTCGACCGGCCCGGCGCCGTCCGGGCGGTGGGCACGGCCTGCGCGACCAATCCGCTGCCGCTGGTGTGGCCGTGTCACCGGATCCTGCGCTCGGATGGCGGGCTCGGCGGGTACCGGGGCGGGCTCGCGGCCAAACGGCGTCTTCTCGAGATGGAAGCGGCGGCGTGACCGCGGCGCAGCTCCTCGGCCTGTTCGGGGTCTGGGCGATCGCGGTCGTCTCGCCGGGGCCCGACGTCGTCGTCGTCCTCCAACGCGCCCTCACCGGACGACGTCAGGGGCTCGCCACCGCGCTCGGGATCGTCACCGGCCTCTCGGTGTGGCTCGCGGCCGCCTTCGCCGGTGTCGCGACGCTCGTGCGCGTGTACCCGCAGGTCATGACCGGGCTCCAGATCGCTGGCGGGATCCTGCTCGCCGCCCTCGGCGTGCTCGGCCTACGGGGCTGGTGGCGGGCGCGCGGTGCCACGCCACCACCGGCCACCGCCGCACCCACCACCCCACCAACGGCCACCGCCGCACCCACCACCCCACCACCGGATCCGCTACTCGAAATCGGGATCCGCTACCCGGATTCGGATAGCGGATCCCGAATCGGGGTAGCGGATCTGGTGCCGCGGGCGGACTTTACCCGGGGCCTGGTCACCAATCTCGCCAATCCCAAGGCCCTGGTGTTCTTCGGCGCGGTCCTCGCCCCGTTCCTGCGCGACGAGGTGTCCGCGGTCTGGTCGGTGGCGCTGGTCGCCGGGATGATCGCCGTGGCGCTGGCCTGGTTCGGGGGACTGGCGCTGGTCGCCTCACACCGGGTGGTCAACGAGCGGGTCGGACGACTGCTGCCGGTGGTCGACCTCGTGGCCAGCGGGTTGTTCGTGGTGGTGGGGGTGGCGTTCGTGGGCACCGCGCTCGTCTGAGGCGCGCGCGGGATAGGTTCTCACCCCATGAGCACACGGCCGGTGGAGACGGTGGGAGCCCGGGACTGGGCCCGCGCGGCGCTGGCCATGTTCGCGGTCGGCTGGGGAGCCAACCAGTACGCCCCCCTGCTCACCATGTACCAGGACGAGCTGGGCCTGGGTCAGAACGACGTCACGGCGATGTTCGCGATCTACATCGTCGGCCTCATCCCCGCCCTGGTCGTGGCCGGTCGCTGGTCCGACCTCAACGGACGGCGCCGCCTCATGCGGCCGGTCCTCGTGTTGTCGCTGGTGGCGACCGTCGTGATGTTCCTGGGGCCGAATGACCCCCTGTGGCTGTACCTGGGACGTTTCCTCGCCGGGGTGGCCTCGGGGGCCGCCTTCGGGCCGGGCGGGGCGTGGATCCGGGAGCTGTCCGAGTCCGGGCCGCCCGGGGCGGGAGCGAGACGGGCGGCGGTGGCGGTGTCCGGCGGCTTCGGGCTCAGTGCGTTGGTCGCGGGGATCGTGGGTCAGTTCCTGCCCGCGCCCGAGTACACGCCCTACCTACCGCACCTGGTGCTCGGGGTGGTGGCCCTGGTCCTGGCCTGGAGCGCCCCCGACCCCTTCCGTCCCGCGCCGGACGCGAACCGCGCGCCACTGTTCCCGCACAGCGCGCGGACCCGCCGTTTCGCCCTCGGCGTGGCCCCGTGGGCGCCACTGGTGTTCGGGTGCGCGTCGATGTCGTTCATCGTCCTCGCCGGCCTCCTGGGCGGGGACGCCGCCGGGATGCCCGTGCTGTACGCGGGGCTGCTCGCGGGGATCACCCTCGGCACCGGAGTACTGGTGCAGCCCGCCGCCCGCCGTCTCGCCTCCGCCGCGGCCCCGTGGAGGGTGCCGGTGGCCGGACTGGTCGCCGCGGCTCTGGGGATGGCCGCCGGTGCCGGGCTGGCCGCCGCCGCGGGTCTGCCGCTGCGCGCGCTGCTGATGGTCCCCGTCTCGGTCCTGCTGGGCGCCGCGTACGGCACCCTGCTCGTCGGTGGCCTGGTTGAGGTCGAACTGCTGTCCGGCCCGGAAGAGCACGCCGCGATGGTCGCGGTGTTCTACGTCCTGGCCTACCTCGGGATGGCGACGCCGTACGTCATCGCCGCGGTCTCCCCGCTGGGCGGGCCGGTGCCGTGGATCGCCGCCGTCGCGGTCGTGTGCGTGATGCTCATCCCGCTGACCCGCCGTCAACTGGGCTGAGACGCCGCGTCAGCCGGAGTTGCGCAGGGCCGTGGCCAGGCCGTTCATCGTCAGCTGGATGCCGGTCCGCACCGCCGGGTCGGAGTCCCCGGCGCGGTAGCGGCGCAGTAGCTCCACCTGCAGCACGTTGAGCGGTTCGAGGTACGGGAAGCGGTTGCGCACTGAGCGGGCCAGCGCGGGGTTGTCGTCCAACAGCGTCTCCTGCCCCGTGATCGCCAGCACCATCCGCCGGGTCAGCTCGAACTCGTCGGTGAGCACCCCGTGGATCCGCCGGCCCACCTCGGCGTCCGGGACCAGCTCGGCGTACCGGCCGGCCAGCCCCATGTCGGCCTTGGCCATCACCTGCGCCATGTTGGACAGGGTCGTGCGCAGGAAGGGCCAGTCGTCGTACAGGCGACGCAGCGTGGCCAGTCTCTCCGCTGCGGCCTCGCCCTCGGCGTCGACCCACTGCCGCAGCGCAGTGCCCACGCCGAACCAACCGGGCAGCATCACCCGGGACTGAGACCACGACAACACCCACGGGATCGCCCGCAGGTCCTCGACGCTCGAGGTCTGCTTGCGCGAGGACGGGCGGGACCCGATGTTGAGCTCGCCGATCTCCGCGACGGGGGTCGAGGTGGTGAAGTACTCGATGAACCCCGGGTCCGAGTGGACGAGCGAGGCGTACGCCTCCCGCCCGAGGGTCGCGAGTTCGGCCATCACCGCGTACGCCTCCCCGGCCCGCTCGCCCAGCCCCTCGACGTCGAGCAGCGAGGCCTCGAGCGTCGCCGCCACGAGCGCCTCGAGGTTGCGGCGCGCCCGACGCGGCTCCGAGTACTTGGCCGAGATGACCTCGCCCTGCTCGGTGATCCGCAGTGCGCCCTGCACCGCTCCCGGCGGCTGGGCCAGGATCGCCTCGTAGGAGTTGCCGCCGCCCCGTCCGACGGCCCCGCCGCGACCGTGGAAGTAGCGCAGGTGCACGTCCGCGCGCGCCGCGGCCTCGGCGAGGTCGCGTTCGGCCTGGTAGAGCGCCCAGTTGGCGGCCAGGTACCCGCCGTCCTTGTTGGAGTCCGAGTAGCCGAGCATCACCTCCAGCACGTCGCCCTGCGCCCGGATGAGTGCCCGGAACTGCGGGATCGCCAGCGCCGTGTCGAGGATGTCCGGCCCCGCCGCGAGGTCGTCGATCGTCTCGAGCAGCGGGATGAGCCGAACGCTCGAGCGGGGCTCCGCCGGGTCGCCGGAGAACAACCCCACCTCGCGCAGCAGTACCGCCGGCTCCAGCAGATCCGACACCGTCCCGCACATGGACACGATGTAGTGCGGGACCACCTCGGGGCCGAGCAGGTCCACCGCCGCCGCGGCCGCCCGCATCACCCCGAGTTCCTTGGCCGCCAGCTCGGACAGCTCCGCGCGTGGCCCGAGCAGCGGCCGGTCGTGTGAGAGCTCGCGCAGCAGCAGCTCCAGACGGGCGTCCTCGTCCAGCGCCGAGTAGTCCTCGCTCACCCCGGCCAGCGCGAACAGCTCGGTGAGCACCTCCTCGTGCGACTCCGAGTTCTGCCGCATGTCGAGCGCCTGCAGATGGAACCCGAACGTCCGTACCGCCCACCGCAGGTCCCGCAGACGCGGTGACCGCGCCAGGTCGCCACCGCAGGACCCGAGCGCGGCGTCGATGACATCCAGATCGGCCAGCATCTCCCCCGGGGAGGTGTAGGGCTCGTCGTCGTGACCGATGGCGTCCGGCGACGACCCGGGTGACGACGACGAGGACCTCACCCGCGCGGCGAGCCGACGGCGGACCACCCGCACGGCGCGACGGAAGGGCACGTCCTCGCGTGCGGCGGCGAGCTCCCCGTCGGCCTCCACCATCGAGTCCGCGAGGTCGCGCAACGCGGTGGGCACCTTCACGATCCGCCGCGACATGGGCAACTCCCGCTCGAGCAGCCGCAGTTCCTCCGTGTAGTGGCGGTGCAGTAGCGCGGCGGCCTGCTCGGTGGCGAAGCGCACCACGTCGCCGGTGACGTACGGGTTGCCGTCCCGGTCCCCGCCGATCCACGAGCCGGGGCGCACGACGGGGCGGTCCCCGGACCCGAGGCGCTCGGCGATCTCCGCGTTGAGCGGCGGGATGACCTCCATGAGCGTGGCCTCGTGATACTGCAGGCCACCCAGGACCTCATCCTCGATCCGGGGGCGTTGGCTGCGGATGATCGCCGTCTGCCACAGCGTGAGCACATGTCGGCGGATGTCCCGTTCGACCCGGTCGAGTTCGGCGTCGGTGACCCGATCCCGCTCGGCGGCCCGCAGCCCGTCGCGGCGGCGCATGAGGTCCAGCACCCGCCGGGTGATCTCGAAGACCGAACGCCGGCGGGTCTCGGTGGGGTGCGCCGTGAGCACGGGGGCCACCCGGGCCGTCGCTCGCACGGCCTCCAGCCTCGCGGGGTCGGGGCTGGACTCGGCCAGTCGCGCCCACGTGGCCTCGAGGTCCCCGTCGGGCGGGGGTTCACCGGCCGCGGTGTGGATACCGCGACGACGCTCCTGGTGCAGGTCCTCGGCGACGTTGGCCAGGAGGGCGAACAGGGAGAACGCGCGGATGACGGGGATCATCTCGTCGGCGGACACGTCGGTGAACAGGCCCGCCACCTCGTCCCGGTCGGCCTCCGAACGGCGGACGGCGAAGGCGGTGCGCCGCGCGGTCTCGACCAGGTCGAAGATCTTCTCGCCGGCCTGGTCGCGCACCGTGTCGCCGAGCACCGCTCCGAGGAAACGCACGTCGTCGCGCAGCGGCCGCACGGCGTCGTCGAGCCGATCGGAGTCGCCCGGCTCGGGCACGTCCGAGGCGGTGGCGGGCACGTCGGATCTGGTGGGGTCGGCCATGGCTGCCACAGTAGGCGCGGCATATGACAGCCGCGTGAATCCCGTCGCCGAACCCCCGCGCTCGGGACTGCCTTGGTGATCGAGCGGTCATCTGGGGCACGACCGCACGTACTTCCTGCGTGATCCGTGGACTATCCAGAGGCCCCGTCAAGTTCCTCGTAAGCCGGAGCGCTCGAATGGTCTAGGCCACAACGTGACGGTGCTCGACACGGCCCGCCGGGAGGGCTACGGGCTTCACGACCTCGAGATGTGGATGGACGATTGGCGCCGGGTCGTGGTCCCGTAATGCCATGTGGCGAACTCGAACGTCAATGCTGCACTCGGTGGTCCGTTGCCGCTCTCGGAGGGCCTCTTTTGCCCCTTGTCGGACCAATGTCCTAATATGCGAACCTCCACAACATTTAGGAGTTTTTATGCCGCCGATTGACCTCAACATCCCGCTCTTCCCGGGTCTGCCCGGTACCGGCGCTGAGCAGATTGGGGCCGTCGTCGGGTCCATCGTGCTTGCGCCGGCCCTCTACCTTGCCAGCCAGTTCGCGGCGATTGGATCGCTCACGGGAAGCCTGGCCTCGCTTGAGGGGTTCGGCGGCGGGTACTACTACTGAGCGTCGGGAACTAGCAGCCCTCGCACCGTGTCCTGGTGCGGGGGCTGTCCCTGGATTAAGGAGGCTGTTAGCTTCAACTGGTGCAACCGAACCGCGGCTCGAATCCATACGACGGTTAATCGTGGCCCGCACCGGCACCATCGGCCAGTCGATCGGGGTACTCCCGGGCCGCCGCCGAACCCCCGCCGCTGCCGCGACCCGGGATCGATACCGGGGACATCCCCGATGCGCGGATCCCGTCCGGCGAGCACACTGGGGGAATGACCCAGCAGCCCGGCTTCCACCAGTACGACTACTCCCAGCACGGGCAGCAGGCCCCGGCCGTCGGCCCGGATGACCGCACCCCCGCGGCCCTGGCGCACGCGTCCAGCCTCATCGCGATGGCGCTGTCGGCCGGGTGGCTCTCGTTCGTCGGCCCGCTCGTGATGTGGCTGATCTACAAGGACCGCAGCCCGTTCGTGCGCCAGGCCGCCGCCGGGTCGTTCAACTTCAATCTCGGCCTGTGGATCATGAGCATCGTGGGGTGGATCTTCATCCTCACGGTGATCGGCCTGCCCATCGGCCTCGTCCTGCTCGCGGTGTCCTTCCTCGCGCAGATCATCGGCCACGTCATCGGCACCGTTCGCGCTACCCGGGGACGGACGATCAACTACCCGTTCCAGCTGCGGGTCCTGCGCTGACTCCCGCTGCGCTGACCCGCCGCGCTCAGACCCCCGCCGGCCGGCGCCCGTGGAGCTCGTACTCGGCGAGCAGGGCCTCGCGGTCGGCGTCGGTGAGCGGCCGGTAGACGTCGTCGTCGCCCGCCGCACCGCCACGCAGGTAGACCTCGCCGGGCTCGATCCACGACTCGCGTCGCAGGCTGGGCTTGGAGATCTTGCGGGTCGCGGTGACCGGCATCTCGGTCATGACGCGGACGAACCGCGGGGCCCACTTGGTGCCCATGTCGGGCTGGGTGCGGCAGAACTCGGAGAACGCGTCGGCGTCGAACTCCACGCCGGGTTCGAGCTGGATGGCGGCCATGACCTGGTCGCCGGTGCGCGGGTCCGGGACCGGGTAGACGGCCACGACGAGCACGCCGGGGAACCGGTCGAGGATGCGTTCGACGGGCCCGGCGGAGAAGTTCTCGCTGTCCACGCGGATCCTGTCACCGGAGCGGCCGGCGAAGTAGAAGTACCCGTCCGCGTCGCGGTACCCCAGGTCACCGGTGTGGAAGACCTCGCCGATGTTGCGCTCGGCGGTGGCCTCGGGGTTGCGGTAATAGCCTTCGAACAATTTGGCGCCGGTGACGTTGCAGATCTCTCCGATCGCCTCGCCGGCGTTGACCAGGCCGCCGTTGGCATCGAACTCGGCCCTGGGGCATTCGTTCTCATCCGCGTCGAGGATCGCGACGTCCATGTAGGCGCCGGCCACGCCGAGCGCGCCGGGCGGGGTGTCCTCGGTGTGGCTGATCACCACGCCGCCCTCACTGCTGCCGTACGACTCGAGCGGGGTCACGCCGAAACGACGCTCGAACTCGGTCCGATCGTGGACGGAGGCCTCGGTGCCGAACACGACCCGCAGGCGCGTCTGCTTCTCCTCGGGCACCTCGGGCTGGGCGAGGATGTAGGACAGTGACCGGCCGACGTAGTTGAAGTAGCTGGCGTTGAACCGCATCACGTCGGGGAGGAACCCGGAGGCGGAGAACTTGCGGCGCATGGCGAAGGTGCAGCCCACGTACGCCGACGGGGCGAACGCGGCGAAGAGGGCGTTGCCGTGGAACAGTGGCATCGCGCTGTAGGCCACGTCGTCGCGGACGAGACCCCGGTAGTTGATGGTGCCCATCATCGCCATGCGGCCGGTCGAGCACATGACGGCCTTGGGCGCGCCGGTCGAGCCGGAGGTGAACAGCAGCGCGAGCAGGGTGTGGGGGTCGCGCGCCTCGGTGGGGTGGAGTTGGGGCTCGGCGCCAGCGTGACCGTCGAGCAGGCCGCGCCACTGCTCGGAGTCGATGTCGAAGTGCGCGGCGGCGCCGGTGTCGAGGCCTGCGAGCAGGGCGGCGCCGTCGGAGTCGGTGACGATCACGTCGCAGTCCACGCCCCGGATGTCGGAGGCGAGCTCGGCGCCGCGTCGGGTGGGGTTGATGCCGACGATGGTCACGCCGGCGAGCGCCGCACCACACAGGGTGAACAGGTACTCGGGCACGTTCTCCAGCAGGATGCCCACGTGGAGGTGCCGGTAGGGGTCGGGTCGGTCCGCGTACGAGTCGGAGTGCTGCTCCGCCCAGCCGCGCAGGATCTCCGCACGGACGGCGGCCTCGGCCACGAACTCCCTCCAGGTCCACGCCGAGTCCTCGAACAGCAGCCCCGGATGGTCGTCGGTGGAACGCTCGAGCAGGATGTCGCCGAAGGTCGCGTGCTGCATGGAGTGGCCGGGATTGAAGGCTGCTGTGGTCATGAATTCGGAGAGTAGGCGACCCGGCCACGGCGCACAGGCGAAACGGCCAGCAACTTTGACAGGTGTCAGCATTACGGTCGCCGGGGCCCACCCGGTGGGCGCGGCCGGCCGGCATCAGGTAGGAACGAGGCGATGGCGCGCCACGTGGGCGCGCGGGGATCGAACAGGGGCGTGGGATGGTCGGCGAACAGGGCGGGAACGTCGACGTGGACGTGGAATCGGGTGTCGTTTGGGGATCCGACGACGACGAGGTCGGTCTCGACCGGGACGGGTTCGTCGTCAGCGAGGTCCGACTCACCAGCGTCCACAACTTCCGGGACGTGGCCGGCCCGGGCTACGCACTCCGTCCGTCCGGTTCGATGGCCCGCGGGGTCGTCTACCGGTCCACGACCCTCGCCGTGGGCGACGAGGACCTCGCGGTTCTCGAGAGGCTCGGCGTCTCCACCGTCGTCGACCTGCGCACGGGCGCCGAGATCGACAAGCATCCCGACGTGGTCCCCGCCGGGGCCGAGTACGTGCCCGTCGACGTCCTGGGTGGTCACACCTCCGCCGCGACCCTCACCGCGTCCGGACTGGGCGGGGCCGAGGAGGCGCGCCGCGAGATGGCCTCGACCTACGAGCGGTTCGTGGTGGGTGACCACGAGCGCCGGGCGTTCGGGCGTGCCGTCCACGCGGTGGCGGTGTCGTCCGGCCCGGCGATCGTGCACTGCACGGCCGGGAAGGACCGCACCGGCTGGATCTCCGCACTGCTCCAGTTGCTCGCCGGGGTGCGCGAGGAGGACGTGGTGGCCGACTACCTGCTGACCAGGGAGATGTCCGCGGACTTCGTCTCCTCCGTCCGCACCTACGTGCAGGCCGAGATGCCCGACAAACTCGAGGCCATCGAGGTGCTCATCGGTGTCGAGGAGGCCAACCTCCGCCTCTCCTTGGACGCACTGGCCAGAGAGTTCGGCGACGCGCGGCGGTATCTCGTGGAGGGCGCCGGCATGGACGACGCTGCCGTGGACGAATTGTCGGCCCGACTCAGGCGGGGATGACTCGGGCGGGCGTGACCCGGGCGGGGATGACTCAGGCGGCGATGACCAGCGCGCCGACGACGCCGCCGAACCCGATCGCCTGGAGCACGACCGCGACCGTCCGGCCGAGTTCGGTGCGGGCCGCGGCGTGGACGCGGGGGCCGGCCAGGGTGACGGCGAAGACCATGATGATGGCGGCGACCGCGGTGAGGGAACCGGCCAGCCGGGAGGCGACCCCGTACACCGCGGCGGTCCCGAGTAGCCCGCCCGCCAGGGCGGCGATGATCGTCGTCAGGGGCGCCGGGAAGACGGTGGCACTGGTGTCGACGTCCGGGGTCGCCGTGCCGGTGTCGTCCGGCCACCGTTCCTCGAGCATCAGGGTGGTGCGCATACCTCGGACCCTACGTACTGATCCCGGCGTGAACTTCGGTGATAGCTGAGCGTTCGCTTTCTGCACTGTCGGCGCTGGTCAGGCCCTCGCATGGGCGGGGAGAGATCGGTCACATGTGGCGACCTTCCCGCCCTTCCGGTGGCCGCAGCGAAGGGCCGTCCTGGATCCGCCACGGGGGCGCGGGCGGGCGTAGGATTCCCGGGGATCTCGGGGGGGCGGACGTGTGGTTCGTCGACAGAAGTGGGGGTTGTCGTGGGCGCTGCGCGCGCTGTCGGAGGATGGTTCGAACCCGGTGACGACATCGGGCGGGCCTGGGACGAGGCGGAGGCGATCCTCCGTGCGTGTGAGGACCTGGACGGGGTCATGGCGGTGATCCGCGATGCCGAATCCCCGGTCGAGGCGCGCCGGGCTCTCAAGCTGGGCTTCGGCTTCACCGGCCGTCAGGCCGCCCTGTTGCTCACCCTGCCGGTGATGGCGTTCACCCGCTCGGAGCGCTCGCGCATGGCCGAGAGCCGCCGGGCGCGAGTTGACCTGCTGGCCGACGTCACCGGGATACTGCCCGCCATCCGCGACGACGTGCCCCCGGCGGGCCTCCCCGCCGACGTGCCCCCAGCGGGCCTCCCCGCCGACGTGGCCCCAGCGGGCCTCCCCACCGGCGTGGCCCCGGTTGCCGACGAGGCCTGGACCGGCGGCAGCGAGTGGGGCGAGGAGTTCGACGGCGCTCTCGCGCACATCAGCTCGGCGATGCAGGCGCCCTGGTCACCTGCCGGGCCCGCGACTCACCCGTACCCATCGGTGCCCGAGCCGCGGGATCCCGACATCGCGTCCCACACTCCGTCCGACGCCGGTGGCCGATCGAGCTCCCGGCGGCGGTCGATGGCGCGACAGGACGACACCTCGGCGGTGCTCGACGAGCAGATCGGGGAGCTGACCGACGCGATCGCCGAGCTTCTCCGGGTGACGCCGCACACCGTCCGGGCAGACACCGGGCCGGGTGACGATCCCCGGTTTTCGGGCAGTTCGTCCGGCGCGCTTCTCGACAGTTGCGGCGTCGATGACGCCACCGGCATCCGCACCCTGTTGTGGCACCTGAGCAGGACCGGTCTCGAGACGGTGGAGGGGTTGTTCCCGTTCGCGGACCCGCTGAGCGCCGCGCGGGGATTCGCCGTGCAGGCCGCGCGGTTCGAGGCGGCGATGGGCAGCGGCACTCTCGGGTCCGAGCCGGGTGGTGACGCGACGTGGGCGGGTCGGTTGTGGCCGCTGGCCGAGCGCAGCGGGTACGGCTACGCGGTCTCCTATCGCGCCGGTCCGGACGCAGGCTCGGTCTGGGCCTACGGTGGGGGTCAACCGCTGCACCGGATATGGGACTCGGTCGTGGACCTGCTGGTCGAGCTCTACCAGGCCGTCACGGTGGGTGCACCGTGCGACTCGGCACTCGCCGCGGTCGTGGACGGCCGCGTGGTGTGGACCAACCTGGGCTGACCTCGTCGGTACCCGCCCCGCCCCCCGGGCCGCCCCGTCAGCCCAGGTCGCGGGCCACCACCGTCGGGCGGGCCCCGCGGCAGAAGACCAGCTCGATCCGCCCCACCGATCTGCCGACGGAGCCACCGAGCAGCTCGGCGTAGGCGCACAGCTGGAGTAGGTACTCGTCGACGGTGCCGACGGTGACGGCGACGTCGGTCTTGTAGTCGATGATCGTCAACGAGCCGTCGGCTTCCTCCATCACGAGGTCGACGACCCCGTCCACCGCCACCGTCGTCCCATCGGCGGTGCTGAGCGGACCCGCCACGGGCAGCTCAGCCCAGTGGGTCCGGGCCGCCGCGCGTCGGACGGGCTCGGAGGTCAGGGCAGTTCTCGCGACGGAGACCATCTCCGCGACGGCTTCGGGGTTGCGGCTCCCGCGAAGCCCGCCTCCCGACCCGAGGGCCACCAGTTGGTCGGCCGCCCACCGTTCCCAATCCGCGATCGCGGAGACGGGGTCAGCGGTCGGTCCGAGCAGTCGACTGAGGTCGGTGTGCTCGGCGAGGTGATGCACGGCGGTGCCGACGTCGGGTCCGGAGGCCAGCGGGGTGCCCCGCGGTGCGGGAGGGAGCTCCTCCGGCCGTGTCGGGGCGGGTCCGAACCGATCGCGCAGCGCGGAGGCCAGCAGTTCGGGAAGCGGGCGCGGTTCCCGAGCCTCGTCGTCGCGGGCGTCGTCATCGGTTCCGACGGGCCCGGCAGCGGCGTCCGGGTGCACGATCCGGGTCGCCGACCAGCCGGCGCGCTCGGCGGACCTCGCCGAGATCTGTCGGCTGCGTTCGGTCCACGCCGATTCCTCTGGCACGTCGACGGCGGGCGCGGGGGCGGGCTCGAGCAGGTTCTCGCCGTAGTCGATCAGAGGGGGAGCATCGGCGTCCTCGACCACCGATCCGAGGAGGGCACCCCAGACGTCGGCCTTGGGTTTGCCGCTCTTGTTGAGGATGTAGCCGTGGCCGGAGACGGCGAGGCGGCTCTCCGCGCGGGTCGTGGCGACATAGAGCAGGCGGATGCGCTCGGCGCGGGCGTGCTGCTTCTCCAGGTCGGCTGCGGTGGTGAACGCGGGGTCGCGGACGGCAGCGGAGAAGGAGACCGCGGGTAGGGCGGGCTGATCGTCGGTCCACAGGAGCCGGCCCTGGTTGGTCGGCCAGCCCCGACTCATCCCGGCCACGATGACCATCGGGTACTCCAGACCCTTGGACGCGTGGATGGTGGTGATGCGGACGGCGTCCACCCCGATCTCCGGGATGGCGGGCTCGGGGACGCGCGCGTCCTCGGCGGTCAGTGTCAACGCCCAGTCGGCGTACTCGCGCAGGTCGGCCCGAGAGGGGTCGGCGGCGGACTCCTCCCACTGCCAGGCGTGCTCGATCACGAACCGGATCCGTCGCCACAGGTCGTGCCTGCGGGGGGATTCGGCGACCGATTCGAAGACCATGCGGTCGTGAACGAGCTTCTCCAGTAGCTCGCCGGGGCGACGGGTGTCGCGGGGCAGCGCGGAGAGGTAGTCCATCGCCTCCGCGACGGGGGACGTCGCGAGGCCCGACGGTGCCGGTGCGCCGGGAGCCCAGGTGCCGCCGGCGGCGCGCCAGCGTAGGAGGTCGTCGTCACCGCAGCCGAACAGGGGAGACCTCAGCGCACCCACGAGGGAGGCTTCGTCGGCGGTATTGGCCAGGGCGCGCACGGCCAGGAGGAGGTCGCGGATCTCGGGTGTCCCGTAGACGATCGAGGACGCTTCGGCGCGGTAGTCGATCCCGGCGTGGTCCAGGCAGGTCTCGAGCATGCGCAGCGACCCGCGCGACGGGAGCAGAATCGCGATGTCGCCCAGTCGTAGCGGGGTCTGCTGTCCGTCCTTCGATTCGTGGGTCCAGCCCTCCCTGATGGCGGTGGCGATGACCCTCGCCACATCGGAGGCCTCGGTCCACTGGCGCTCGGTGGTCTCCTTCGAGTCGGGTGGGCAGTGTTCCGGAACATCCGCGGTGCGGAAGACGAACGGAGCCGGACCGTGGGCGGGGTTGTACCGCGGCCTCGTCGGTGCGGGTTCGAGGTCGCGGTACTCGGGTTGGACGCCGTCCGAGGGGGTGAGCACCTCGGAGAACACGTCGTTGACCCAGTTCAGGACGGGGCGCGAACACCGGAAATTGGTGCTCAACCGCTCGACCTCGACACCGGACCCGCTGCTGCCCCGAGCCCGGAGGTAGGTGCCGATGTCCGCGCGGCGGAACCGGTAGATGGACTGCTTGGGGTCCCCGACGGTGAAGAGACGGCCGGGCTCGGGGCCGGAACCGTCGGCTGCGGTGGTGAGGAGCTCGGCGATGTCCAACTGGATGGGGTCGGTGTCCTGGAACTCATCGATGAGGATCCGCCGGTAGCGCTCCCGGACCCGCTCGCGGACCGTCGGGTTCCGGAGTAGTTCGCGCGCCAGGACGAGCTGGTCGTGGAACTGCAGCGTGCCGTGACGCTGCCGGTCGGCGGCGTGCCGGCGAACCACCGGGATGAGGACGTCGAGCACGACGGCGATGCGTGGGCGCCAATGCTCTGCGAGGAGCGCGTTGCAGACACCGTGGAGTTGCTTGATCTCCTCCTTGATGCCCTTGACCACGTCGGCGCCGCCCCAGCTGGCGCCCTTGCCGACGTTGCCGACTTTGACCTGCTGCCTCAGCAGCTCCATCCATGAGGGTGACGCGGACGGGTCCGTCGTAGCGTCCTGCAGGTTCGCCAGCCAGGCTTCGTGCTCGCCGAGGACGGCGTAGAGCTTGTCCGTCTCGTCCTGACAGGAGTCCCGCCACCCGACGATCGACCCGACGGCGTCGATGACCTTCGCCAGGTCAGGGGAGACGGGTAGTTCGACGGCCCCGGTGTACAGCGGATCGGTGGGCAGGCGGTCCCAGTCCCGGTGCAGGGCCTCGACGACCTCGCGGAAGGCGGTGGGGCTCACGCCCGCGTCGAGCATGTCGTCGACGGCTCGCGCCAGGTTGCCCGACCGGGCGGCGGACGGGCCGCTCCCGAACAGGAGGGTCGCGCACTCCTGCCACATGGCTTCCACGGCGGCGGCCTCGGCGGTGTCCTGCTGGACGGTGACCCTCGGCGGGATCCCCGCCTCGAGGGGATTCTCCGAGAGCAGTCGCAGGGCGAAGGAGTGCAACGTGCCGATGGCGGCGGTGTCGAGTCCTGCGAGGGCGGCATCGGCGCGGTGTTCGCCGTCCGCGCGCTCTTCGACCAGCTTCACGCGGAGGCGGTCGCGGAGCTCGGCGGCCGCCTTCTCGGTGAAGGTGATCGCGGCGATCTGTTCGACGCGCACGGCGTCGTTCAGCAGGAGGGTGCTGAGGCGCTCGACCAGCGCGTGGGTCTTGCCGGTGCCGGCGCCGGCCTCCACGAACAGGGTCGCGGAGGTGTCCGACTGCACGCGGAGACGGGCGGCCTCGTCGGGGAAGTGGCTCATGAGGAGGTCTCCGATTCGTTCTCGGTCGGGTCGACGGCGACGAGGCCGGTGAACGCGGGGTGGGACGCGAGCGGCTCGCGGGTGGACAGTTCCGTCCAGGCCTGGTCGAGTTCCGCACCTCCGATGAGGTTCGCCAGGTCGCGGGACGAACCACGGCCACCCCGGAGCGGGAACCATCCCCGCTGGAGGGCGTCCACCAGATTGCCCACGTCCTCGCGGACCTTGTCCATCACCTCGACGGAGACGCCGAGGGAGATCCGCTCGAACTCCCCGCGCTCGGTGCAATACCAGTACCGCACCTCGCGGACCGGCAGATCGCCGGCCGTCTCTGCTGCGGCGGCGTAGAGCGGTAGCTGGAATCGCGTGCCGGAGATGGTGGGATCGTCCTCTGTCGGCCGGTCGTCCTGCCCGGGGGGCTTACCGGTCTTGTAGTCCGTGACCCGCAGTGCGCCCGCCCGCTTATCGAGCCGGTCGATGGACCCGGAGAGGAACAATGATGTCGTCCCCCGGGAGGTGGTCACCTCGAACGGGATCTCGACGACCGGGCCATCGGCGTCCCGACGCCCGAATTCGAGTTCGGTCGCTTCCGGGTGCCACCCGGTCTCGAAATCCGCCTCGTCCTCGGCGAACCACCGGTCGAGTTCGGCTGCGAGCAGGATCTCCCGCCGGCGCCACAGTGAGGCGACGAGGCCGGGCGAGGTCGCGATCGCGACCTCGCATTCACTGCGCAGTGCTCTCATCAGCAGGTCGCGGTCGGGTCCGGACCCGGTCTCGCGTCGATCGGAGATGTAGCGCTGGAGGATCGCGTGCACGAGATTGCCGTAGTCACGGAGGTCCATATCGATGTCCATCGCCGGATCATCGAGGGTCCGGACCCGCAGTACCGTGGAGAGGAAGAACAGATAGGGGCTCTGTGCCCAGTCCTCCAACCTGGTCGGCGACAGGGGATGGTCGAGGACGGTGAGCAGTTCGGCAGCAGACGAGACGTTCCCGGTGAACCGCGTGAAACGCCCCCGCCGACGGTCCTGACGCATCTCGTGGGCGCGGGCGAGCAACCCGGGGGCGTCGGCCCGGGCCAGCCACCCGTTGGTGGAGAGTTTCCGGATCCGCAGTTCGGTGAGGGTGGCCGGGTCCGAACCGAGGGCGGCCGGAGGGGTGAGCACCCCGTCGACGAACGACGGCACCGCGGTGACACCCGGGCATCCGTCGACGTCCGTCTGCCACCTGGTGGCATGAACGGTCTTCGTGGCGAGTCGGGACAGGGTGGGCAGCAGCCAGCGGGACGGGATCCGGTTGCCGCCTCCTCGCATCGACCCCCGGGGGAACGAACACATCCGGCGCTCGGCGCCGGCGGCCAGAGCCATCTGGAGAACCCGGTACCGCTCGTCGAGCATCTCGGAGGACAGGGGCTCGACCGCGCCCTCGGGTACGAGCGGGTCGGGCTTGTGCAGGACGGGGAGCAGGCCCTCCGCCATACCCACGACGCACACGGTGTCCAGGTCGCGGCCGACGGCGTCGTCGATCGGCCCCAGGGCGACCCCGGCTCCCTCCTCGCCGACCCGGTCACGGATCGGGTCCAGCCGGGACGCGACCGCGCTCACGAGGCGATCCCGGGTGATCGCGGGTGCGACGGTGTCCAGATCACCGAGGGAACCGAGGACAGCGAGGACGGCGGCCCGGTCGGGGTTCTGGCGGAACAGCGACGCGACCAGGCCGGTGACGGCCTCCGCGGACTCCGTCCAGGTACGCGCGGCGTCGACGGCGGCGAGTCCGGTACGAAGGTTCCGGATCAGTCGCAGCAGAGCGGCAGCTGCGGCCCGATCGGACTCGGCGAGGGCGTTCGGCTCGGCCCGCAGCTGCTCTGCCAGTCGGTCCCAGTCGCCGGCACCGATGACGGGGAATCGCGTCCGGGTGAGGATCTCCAGCCGCCGGGAGGAGACGATCGCGCCCGCGTCATCGAACGCCGTGATCGCGCCCTCGGCCACGATCGAGAGGAGCTCGGCGCGGGGCATCCGGTCGGCGTCCAGGCCCAGCAGCCGTACGAGGGTGCGGCCGGCGGCGGAACGGCCGAGACCCGTGTCGGAGGGGCCGTGGACGGCGATCCCGGCTTCGGCGAACGCCCGGTGGAGGAGACGCAGGTAGGGATCCGGCGACGGGTAGTAGACACCGATCCGGTGGCCGGGGACCCCGTCCGCGAGGCGCGACCGGACGAAGCGGACCACTGCCCTCACCTCGTCATCGGAGTCCGACGCGTGGAGCACGTGGGTGCCGGTGACCGCGTTCTCGGCACCGGGTTCCGCAGCGGAGGCGAGATGGTCGGACCCGGTGCCGGGTAGGGGGGAGATACCCCGCTGTTCCAGAGCGGCCCGGAGCCTGCGCTCGGCCTGCGTGCCGCGCAACGGTGCGGCGAGGACGATACGGCCCAGCTCGTCCAGACGCCCCAGTGCGACGGACACGGCCTCGAACGGTGTGTAGTAGGCGGCGCCGGTCATGGCGTGGGCCTCGTCGGCCAACCGGAGGACCTCCGAGTGCAGGCGGGTCTCCGCGATGACGGACCCCGGTTCGACGGTTCCCAGCCGCTGGCAGGCCTGGGCGACCGCCTGCCCGGTGACGGGCTCGGATGCCACCGTCTCGAGGTGCCCCGGGTCGGTGTCCAACGCCTTCTCGACGGCTGCGGCCAGGAGCTGGAACGGGAGCGCGGCTCTCGGAGCGAGCACGGGAGCCGAGAGCTCGCTGATCACCTGGGAGGCGGTCCGCACCGCCACGTTGACCGCCCCGCCGCTGAGCGCCAACGCCCGGACGAGGTCCCTGGCCGCCCCGAACGAGGGCACGAGGACGGTGATGCGGCCGAGGGGGTCGGTGCCGCGGAGGCGGTGCACCTCGGCGGCGAGGGCGTTGGGACGAACCTGGGCTGCGGTCACACCGCCATGGTGCCGCACGGGTCCGACATTCCCGGGGTGGACTGTCTCTTATCGCCGCTGACGGAGTCGGATACTGCTGCTACCGTCCGGTCAGACCGGCCCATCCGGGGAAGCGCGAAGCGAGGGGGCACCGCCGATGTCGTATGGCTGGGACAACGGGGCGCAGGGCTCACAGCCACCGCAGGGATGGCCGGGGCCCGGGTACGGGCCCGAGCCACAGCGCGGGGGCTCGGGCGCGGTGATCGCCGTCATCGCCGTCCTGGCGGTCCTGGCACTGGCTCTCCTCGGCGCGATCGCCTACCTGGTCCTGCGCCCGGGCGGCGGCGCCGGCGACGGGTCCGGGCAGGCGGCGTCGTCCTCCTCGTCGTCGTCCTCGCCGGCGGCGACCTCGCAGCCTCCGGTGACGGAGACCGCGTTCACCACCGCGCCGGAGCGCGAGACCGTCACCGTCACCCGCGAGGCCCCGCTGCCCCGCACGCCACGTAGTGCCGGGTACCCCGCCGGCGCGGACTCCTCCGGATGGGTCGACAACGCGCAGTCACGGTGCAACGCCGGGGATCCGGCGACGATGATCGGCCGCACCACCCAGGCCTCGTTCTCCATCTGCGTCAACCCGGACAACGGCCGGTACTACTACCGCGGTTCGGCCGGCGGGGCCGGGGTGGAGGTGGACGATCCCGCGGTCTCCGGTGGCTCGGCGATGGTGGCCAACAACGACGTCCTCTATTCGATCGACTCGTCCGGCATGCGGATCTACCAGAGCGGCGATCTGATCTCGAGCCAGCCGATGGTGTCCTTCTGGGCCGACTGACGGGGTGGTCGAGAGCGTGCTCGCGGGGTCCGCTACTCTCCTATCCCGTGCCACGAGCACGGCCCTGTGGCGCAGTTGGTTAGCGCGCCGCCCTGTCACGGCGGAGGTCGCGGGTTCGAGTCCCGTCAGGGTCGCCGGAGAGAGCCGGCGCATTCGGTTCACACCGAATGCGCCGGCTTTCGTCTGTGCCGCTACCGGGGCCCCAACCTCGCCGCGATCGGGTCCCGGGTCGTGGAGAACGTGAACAGGAAGTGTTCGAGCGCCGCCTGGGCGTGCCGGGGGAGCAGAGGGGCGACCGGGACGGTGGTCCGCTGCAGGACGTGCCGACCGTCGAGGATCCACGACGTCTGATCGTCGTCCCGGTTGAGCCGTGCCACCTCGAGCGCGGCGTCGGACCGGGAGCGGACGCCCCGCACGACCCATGCCCAGATGCGGGCGTAGGGATCGTCCACGGTGAACGACACCTGGATCGGGTGGCCGACGTGGTCGAAGACGATGTACCCCCGATCGTCGACCACGCACGACCCACCGGTGACCCGCTCGACGATCACCTCGAACCGATCCCGGGCGTCCTCGTGGTCGGCCACCTCCACCGCCACGTCGATGGGGTTCGGGTAGTCGGCGGGGTCGTTGCCGACGGGCACCGAGTCGGACCGCAGGAGCCGCAGCGCCCCGGTGTGCCGCCCGACGGTGCCCTGGCAGCGCAGGGTCAGCAGTTGGGGGTGCGGCACCCCGAGCCGGTCGCGGCACGCGTCGACCACCGCGCGCGCGATGGGCACGGGCGCGGTGGGCGAGGCCTGGGCGGCCATCTCCTCCGAGAGGGGGTGCCCGGCGTGGCGCACGGTCACCCAGGCGAGGGCGCCGTCCGGCGCGAGCTGGACGACGCACCGTCCGCGCGCTCCGGACGAGTCGGACGGGGCGCTGAACTCCATCGCGCCGGCCGTCTCCGGTCGGCGCAGATGTCCGGCGAGTGTGGCCTCGAAGCTGTCCCAGGGGTCCTCGACCGGGCGCAGCGGTGCGCTTCCCGGGCCGGAGCGCTGATCATGCATGGTCATCCCACCGGCGCGAGGGCGGCCACGTCGTCGACCGCCCGGCGGAGCTCGCGCGAGGCGGTGCAGTCACCGAGCCGTTCGGCGACGGCGTCGGCTATCGCGCGGTAGAACCACAACTTCTCCTCCGGACCGGCGTTGAAGAGGCCCCACATGTCACCGCCCAGCCGGTCGTGCGCCGTGACCATCGAGCGCAGGTTGTGGATCTTGTCGGCGGCCGAGATGAGCAGGCACTCGTGGGTGTCCTCGGCCAGCCGCGCGAGGTAACCCTCCTTGCGCACCCGCCACGGCGGGGTCTCCTCGCCGGCGGTCTTCTCCTCCGACACGCCGCGCACGAGTTCGGTGACCCGCTCACCGAACTCGGCGGTCATGTCGTCGGCCGAGTACACCGACGGCGGCACGTCCTCCAACACGTCGTGGAGGAGTGCGGCGACCGCCACATCCTCGTCGTCGGTGAAGTCCGACACGATCATCGCGACCGCGACCGGGTGGGCGATGTAGGGCGTCGGGTCGTCCTTGCGGGTCTGACCGGCGTGGCAGCGGGCGGCGACCGCGAGCGCGCGGTCGGTGGTGGGGGTCCAGGTGAGCGACATGGTGCACTCCTCGAGGGAGAGGTCCCGGCGCCGGGCGACGCCGCCGGGTCGTGGGTGGAGCCGGTGGTGACCGGTCCTCCCTCCACGCTTACGAGTACACACCACGGGTACGACACGAGGGAACCGTTCGGCGTGGGGCGCGCGTCGTACATGGTGAGGACGCCACGGGGGCGTCCCGGAAGTGGACCGGAACGACGACGAGGAGGGCTCGTGCCCGACGGGACGATCAGGGCGGACGCCGGGAGGATCGCGAGCGCGGTCTCGGTGTTCCGCGACTGTGGGGAGGCGGCCGCAGAGGTGACGTTCGCCGAGGTCGCGGCGCAGCTGGGCGGAGGTCTGCCGGGCGGGTCGGCGATCGAGCAGGCGCTGGACCGGGCGTGCGGCGCGGCCGCGGTGTGCGCCTCGAGAATCGCGGGTCGGCTCGGTGGCCTGGCCGACTTCGCGGCCGAGGCGCATCGGTTCCTCGAGGCCGAGGATGAGGACTTCGCGGCTCTCCTCGGAACGGTGGCCCGGCGGTGAGTCGTACAGTCGGCGACATTCGTCGTTGGGACGTGTCCGCACTGGCGGGCGCCGCCGGCGACGTCGGGCGGCAGGGCAAGGTGGCGGAGGGCATCCGAAGGTACCTGGTCGACGGTGCATCGACGTTGGATGACGGCTGGGACGGGCAGGCTGCTGACGCCGTCCTCGACACCGTGGAACGGGAGAAGTCGCACGTCAGCACGCTGGCTGACGGACTCGAGGATCTGGCCGATGCTCTCCGGGGCTCGCAGGCTGCGCTGGGGCGGGCAGTGCAGGCGGTCCGAGATCGGATCGCCGATGCCGGGGCAGCCGGACTCCAGGTGGGCGAATCGTCGGTGCGCCCGGTGTCGGGTCGCGGCGACATCGATCAATCGACAGTCGAGGAACATGCGGAGGCGATCAGCTCCGCGGTCGACACCGTGCGCTCTCTCGATGAGCACTACGGACGGGAGATCGACCGGATCGCCGCCCGGCTCCACGCCGCGATCCCGCCGGAGGTCGACCGGTCGCCGATCCCGGGCCCGGACGACCCGTGGCCGGGTCGCGGTGTGGACGCGATGACGGGGGCCGCATCAGGGGGCTACCCGGACGTCGCCGATGAACTCGACCCCCGGACCCGGGGGAGGCACACGCTCAACCCGGCCCCGGACGACTTCGGGAGAGCCGCGGCGACGGGGTTGCGGGGACTCGGTAGGGTCGCCGGGCCGCTCGGTGGCGGGCTCACGGTGTACGACGGCGTGAAGGCCCACGCCGAGGGAAAGACCTCGGTCGGCGAAGCAGTATGGGAGACCGCTGGTGCACTGGGTGGCGGAATGCTCGGTGGCGCCGCGGCCGGCGCCACTGCAGGGTCGATTTTCGGGCCGGTGGGCACGTTCGTCGGAGCGGGGATAGGCGCTGCCGTGGGGACCTACCTGGGTCAGAAAGCCGGCGACGCAGTCCACGAAGAGTTATTCGATGAACGTTCGGACGGGTGACATGGCGACACGGGACGATGACGGACGACGTGAACCACTCGGCAACCGGGAGGGCCCGTACGAATATCCGGCTCTCGAACCCGAGACCGGCTATCGGGCGGGTCGATGGCTCGAGTTCAAGCGACTGTTCGCCCGCTCGTGGAACAACGGACACACCAAGGAGACCGTCATCCTCTGTGGCATCGCCTGGGCGGTGATGGCGTTCGGGATGACGTTCCTCGGCTGGCGCTGACGCCGTCCCCTAGAACGTCTTGGCGTCGATCACGAACCGGTACCGGACGTCCGAGCTCACGACGCGGTCGTACGCCTCGTTGATCTTGTCCGCCGAGATGAGTTCGATCTCGGCGGTGACCCCGTGCTCGGCGCAGAAGTCGAGCATCTCCTGGGTCTCGGGGATGCCGCCGATCATGGAGCCGGTCAGGATCTTGCGGCCGGCGGCGACGGACCCGGCCCGCACCGACATGGGCTCGGCCGGGATGCCGATGTTGACCAGCGCCCCGCGTGGCTTGAGCAGCGCGAGGTACCGGTCCATCGGCAGGCTCGCCGACACGGTGTTGAGGATGACGTCGAAGGTGCCGCGGAGGTCCCGGAGCGTGGCCCTGCCCTCGTCGCCGGCGGTCGCGTAGTGCTCGACGGCGCCGTACTGCAGCGAGTCGTCCCGCTTGGAGGTGGTCTGCGACAGGACCGTCACCTCGGCGCCCATGGCCACGGCCAGCTTCACGCCGACGTGCCCGAGCCCGCCCATGCCGATCACCGCGACCCGCGTGCCCGGGCCGACGTTCCACTGCTTCAGCGGCGAGAACATGGTGATCCCCGCGCACAGCAGCGGCGCCGCCGCGGCCGGGTCGAGCCCGTCCGGGACGGACACAACCATGGGCTCCTCGACCACGATGTGGGTCGAGTAGCCGCCGTTCGTCACCGGGCCCTCGGGGTGGCCCTCGGGCAGCGGGGAGCCGTAGGTCGCGACGGACCCGCGCTCACATTCCTGTTCCTGACCGGCCTCGCACGAGGCGCACTCGTGGCAGGCGCCGACCAGGCACCCGACACCCACGCGGTCGCCCACCGCGTGCCGGGTGACGTCGGACCCGACCTCGCGGACGATGCCGACGATTTCGTGCCCGGGCGCCACGGGGTAGGTGGTCTGACCCCACTCGCCGCGCACGTGGTGGATGTCGGAGTGGCAGATGCCGGCGTACTCGATCTCGATGAGCACGTCGCCCGGGCCGGTGTCCCGACGCCGGATCGTGGTCTTCTCCAGAGGCGCGTCCGGTGCGGTGGCGGCGACGGCGGCGACGTCCATGTGTGGTCTCCCGGTGATCGAGTCGTATTCGAGGTTCGAACTGTCCAGTTCGGGTGTCCGCCACAGTAGAGGCGCCCGCGCCCCCGGCGCAGAAAGCAGAGCTCTCGGGCGGTTCCCGGCCGCGATCGCCTGACGAGTGTCAGCGCTGTGGTTATGATCCAGATCACACCGCCTCCTGTGAAGGAATTCCCACATGGCCGACACCGTCCGCGAACAACTCCTCCGCCACGCCGACTCGGATGTGGTCGCCATCCGCTACGAGGACACCTCGATCACCTGGCGTGACTACATCCGGGGTGCCCAGCAGCGGGCCGGTGTGATCACCGGGGTGCTCGACGGCACCCGGCTCGACAACGCTCAGCCGGACTCGGCCCGCCCCCGCCACGTGGCGACCCTGTTGGAGAACACCCCGGAGATGCTCTACGCACTGGCCGCCGGCGCGCTCGGCGGATACGTGACCGTCGGGCTCAACGCGACGCGTCGCGGAGAGGGCCTCGCACGCGACATCCGCAGATCCGACTGTCAGGTGTTGCTCACGGACAGCGAGCTGCGTCCCCTGCTCGACGGGCTGGACCTGGGTGACGTCAGCGTGATCGACACCGACTCGGAGGAGTGGGCCGCTCTCGTGGCCGCGGCCTCTGCGCCCGAGAACCCCCCGCCGGTGGAGGCCATGGACCCGTTCATGCTCATCTTCACCTCGGGTACCTCGGGCGATCCCAAGGCGGTCCGGGTCGGCAACTTCACCGTGACGATGTCCGGGGAGAACCTCGCCCCGTCCTTCGGCCTGACCTCCGATGACGTGCTGTACCTGTCCATGCCGCTGTTCCACTCCAACGCCATCATGAGCGGCTTCTCCCCGGCCATCGCCGCGGGCGCCACCATGGTGCTGGCCCGCCGGTTCAGTGCGTCACGCTTCGGCGACGACATCCGCCGCTACGGCGTGACCTATATGAACTACGTGGGAAAACCGCTGGCGTACATTCTCGACACCCCACCGCGGCCGGATGACGCCGAGACCACGCTCCGCGCCGCGTTCGGCAACGAGGCGGCGGCCAAGGACATCCCCGCGTTCGCGCAGCGGTTCGGGTGCGAGGTCCGCGACGCCTACGGCTCCACCGAGCTCGCGGTGATCATCGTGCGGACCGAGAACTCGCCTCTCGCGTCCATCGGGGAACCGTTCCCGGGGGTCGCCGTGTACGACCCCGCGACCGGTCAGGAGTGTCCCCGCGCGGTGTTCGACGACGACGGGGCCGTCACCAACCTCGACGAGTGCGTGGGTGAACTCGTGAACACCGAGGGGGCGGGGTTCTTCGCCGGGTACTACAACGACGACACGTCGACGTCGGACCGGATGAGGGACGGGATGTACTGGTCGGGCGATCTGGCCTACCGCGACGCGGACGGCTACGTCTACCTGGCCGGGCGCAGTGGGGACTGGCTTCGGGTCGACGGCGAGAACATGGCCACCGGCATCGTCGAGGAGATCCTCCTGCGCAACCCGGCCGTGTCCCGGGTCGCCGTCTACGGTCTGCCGGATCCGCGCGGGGTGGGTGACCAGCTCGCCGCGGCGATCGTCCCCCGGCACGACTCGGAGCTGGACCCGGCCGGGTTCGAGCAGTTCCTCGCCTCGCAGGCGGACCTGTCGCCCAAGGCGTGGCCGCGCTGGGTCCGCATCGCCGGGGACCTGCCCACCACGGCGACCAACAAGATCCTCAAGCGCGAGCTCATCAAGCAGGGCGTGGGAGCCGCCGGTGCCGACGCGGCCGGGGACTCCTGGTGGGAGCGCGACGAGCGGGGCACCGAGTACACCGAGCTGGCCGTGGTCCGCGCGTGAGGCGGGCCGCGGAGGCGGGGAGTCGCTGATGGTCTACGTCGTCACGCGGTTCGACTTCCGCGCGCCGGGCGCCGGGCCGGAGGAGCGCCGGGACCGCTACCGGGCCGCCCTCGACATGGCCCGGTACGCGGAGGAGACCGGCCACGACGCCGTCAACCTCTCCGAGCACCACGCCTCCGAGGACGGGTACCTGCCGTCCCCACTCATCGCCGCGTCGGCGGTCGCGGCCGTGACCAGCAGCGTCCCCATCACGGTGTGGGCCCTGATCGCGCCGCTGTACGACCCGGTCCGCCTCGCCGAGGACATCTCCGTGCTCGACCACCTCGCGTCGGGCCGGGTCAGCTTCACCTTCGGGCTCGGTTACCGCCCGGTGGAATACGCGCTGCACTCACGCGAGTGGAGAACCCGGGGCGCCCGTCTCGACGCCCAGCTGGAGACCATCCTGGCCGCCTGGCGGGGCGAGCCGGTCGGCGACGACCCGGCGGACGGTTCCCCGCGGTCCTCGCCCACCCCGCGTCCGTTCTCCGACCCCCACCCCCTCATCTTCCTCGGTGGTGGCGGGGCGGCCGCCCGGCGGGCCGGTCGTCTCGGCATGCATTTCCAGCCGCAGGTCGACGATCCCGAGCTCACCGCGTTGTACCGGGCGGAATGCCTCGCACACGGGCATCGGCCCGGCCTCGTCGTCGAACCCGTTCCCGGCCCCGCGACGGTGTTCTGCGCCGAGGACCCCGACGAGTTCTGGGCGCGGCACGGTCATCACCTCCTCGCCGACGCCCTCGGGTACCGCGCCTGGCAGACCGGCGCGGGCGACGCCGGCGGCACCCGGAGTTCCTTTGTGCACTCCGACGCCCGCACGGTCGACGAGCTTCGCGACGAGGGCGTCTACGTGGTGGCGACCCCCGACCAGCTGGTACGACTGGTGCGCGACGGCGACCTGGGGCTCATCACCAACCACCCGCTGTGTGGGGGTATTCCGATCGAGGCGGGGTGGGAGTCACTGCGGTTGCTCGGCGAGCGGGTCCTGCCGGAGGTCCGGTGAGGGGCCCGTCGCGCCCGTAGTCTCGGGCGAATGAGATACGAGACCACTCGAGGAACCGTCCGCAGGGGTGCCCCCGGCCGAGCAGTCCGCTACTGGGCGATGCCCGCCGCCCTCGGCACGATGGGGGCGCTGCACTTCGTGGCGCCCCGGCCGTTCGACGGACTCATCCCACCGGAACTGCCGGGCAGTCGGCGCGCGTGGACCTACGGCTCGGGCGTCGTGGAACTGGCGGTCGCCGGGCTACTGGCCGCGCCCGGCACCCGGAAGTTGGGCGGTGCGGCCGCGACCGCGCTGTTCATCGGTGTCTTCCCTGGGAACCTGCAGATGGTCCGCGCGTGGCGCCGCAAGCCCGTGTGGCCGTATCAGGTGATCGCGTGGGGGCGGCTGCCGCTCCAGGTGCCGATGATCCTCGCCGCCGACAGCATCCGCCGCGGCGCCTGACCCCAACCCGGGTGCCTGACCCCACCCGGGGTCCGGCCCGCGCTCAGTCGAGGCGCCAGGCCCCGATCCGGGCGAGCGCGTCCCGCTTGACGCCGTCCGGCGCGAACGACGACTCGATCGACGCCCGCGCCACCCGGACGAGACGCTCCACCGAGACGCCCATCCGCTCGTGGGCGGCCACGTACTCGTCCACGACGTCCACACCGAACAGCAGCGGGTCGTCGGCGCCCAGCGAGCAGCGCACCCCGGCCTGGAGCAGCTGCGCCAGCGGGTGCTCCTCCAACGAGGGGTACACGTCCAGCACGACGTTCGAGGTGGGGCATACGTCGAGGCAGGTCCCGCGCTCGGCCAGCAGCTCCAGCACCCGGGGGTCCTCCACCGCGCGGACGCCGTGCTGGATCCGGTCCACACCCAGCTCGATCGCCGACCGCACCTCCTCCGGGCCGGCCAGCTCGCCGGCGTGGGGCACCACCCCGAGTCCGGCGTCCCGGGCGATCGCGAACGCCTCGGCGGCCTCCGCGACCGGGTTGTCCCGCTCGTCGGCGACCAGGCCCACCCCGACCACGCCGCGGTCGGCGAACCGCGCGGCCAACCGGGCCGCCTCCAGCGCGTGGTCGGGGCCGGCACCGCGGTCGATGCTCACGATGGAGCCGGTCCACACCCCGTGACGACGCCCTGCGTCGGCCGCGGCCGGGAGGACGAACTCGAGCGCCTCCTCGGCGGATCCGAACGCCACCGCCTTCTCGGGGATCGAGGCGAACTCGAGCGCCACGACGCCCTGTGCCGCGGCATCGGCGACCACCTCATCCAGCAGCCGCTCGACCCGCTCCGGGGTGCGCAACAGGGCGATGAGCAGGCCGTACGCATCGAGGAACGCCGTGAAGTCCGCGTACTCGACGAGCGGCGGCACCTCGATCCCGTCCTCACCGCACCACTGGCGCAGTGTCGCCTCGCGCATCGCCGCCTCGAGATGCACGTGCAGGTGCGCCTTGGGCAGCCCGGCGAAGCGGCCGTACAGGTCGGGCCGACCGGCAGGGGCCGGTGCCGTCACGCCTTGGGCTCGACGTCGCGGGCCTCGTCGGCGACGTGCTGGTGGGTCATGGGGTCGGAGCCGTCCCAGGCGGTGACGTTCCTGGCCCGCGGCAGGTCGTCACGGTGGAACACCGGGTTGTGTCCCTTTGCCTTCTGCTGCAGGTAGTGCTGCAGCAGCGCCACGGCGAGTCCGCCGAGCGGGATGATCGCGATGAGGTTGATGGTGGCCATGAAGCCCATGAACAGATCCGCCAGCCCCCACACGAGGTCGACGGACCCCAGTGCCCCGCCGACCACGGCGACCAGGACGAGCCCCCGGAAGACGTTGATCGCGCGCGGACTCTCGCGCAGGAAGTTGATGTTGGCCTCGCCGTAGTAGGAGTTGCCGAGGATCGAAGAGAATGCCAGGAAGAAGATGACCACCATGAGGAACGGCACGCCCCAGTCCCCGACCTGCGAGGCGAGCGAGTCCTGGGTGAGGGTGATGCCCTCCCTGTCCCCACCGAACTCGGGGTCCGCCAGCAGGATGATGAACGCGGTCGCCGAGCACACGACGAGGGTGTCGAAGTAGACGCCCAGTGCCTGGACCAGGCCCTGCTTGACGGGGTGGGAGACCGATGCGGTGGCGGCGGCGTTGGGGACCGAGCCCATTCCGGCCTCGTTGGAGAAGAGGCCGCGGCGCATGCCCTGCATGATCGCCGCGCCGATCGCGGCTCCCGCGACCTCGCGGAAGCCGAGGGCGTGGCCGACGATGAGGGAGATCATCCCGGGGACCTCGGTGATGTTGATGGCCACGACGATGAGGGCGACGACGACGTAGGCGGCAGCCATGACCGGGACCAGGATCTCCGTGACCGCCGACAGGCGACGTACGCCGCCGAAGATGACGAGGCCCGTCACGATCGCCAGCACCACGCCGATGACGACGCCGGAACCGGTGCCCTCGAGGTCGAACTGGTTTCGGACGGACTCCGAGATGGAGTTGGCCTGGACGGCGTTGAACACGAAGCCGTACGTGACGGTGATGATCACCGCGAACGCCACGGCCATCTTCTTCCAGCCCAGCCCGTCGCGGATGTAATAGGCGGGCCCGCCGATGTAGGAATCCTTGCCCTTGATCTTGTACAGCTGGGCGAGGGTCGACTCGATGAACGCGGTGGCGCCGCCGATGATCGCGATGAGCCACATCCAGAACACCGCCCCGGGCCCGCCGACGGTGATGGCGATCGCCACACCTGCGACGTTTCCGGTCCCCACCCTGGAGGCGGCGGAGATGGTGAAGGCCCGGAAGGCGGAGATGCCCTTCTTGTCCGGTTCGATGTCGGAGGGCTTCTCGACGATCGTCCGGAGCATCTCCGGGAACATCCGGATCTGGACGATAAGTGTCGTCACGGAGAAGTAGAGGCCGGCCAGAACCAGCAGGGCGATGACGCCGTACCAGTAGACGTCGTTGATGCTCGCGACGAGCTCGGTGAGTTGGGTCACGGATCGACCCTAGTAACGGATGCACCGGTCCGCCAGTGAACCTCCTAGGGTGGAGGGGTGATGACTTCGGGGGCAGGTGACGCGCTGGGTGCAGCGCAGGCGCCCGCGCGGCCGGCGACCATGGAGCCGACCGCTCCGGACGTCGCCCTGCTGTTCGAGGGCGGCGGCATGCGGGCGGTGCACACCGCCGGTGTCGTGGAGACGTTGATCGAGGCGGACATCCACACCGGGCTGGTCGCCGGGATCTCGGCGGGCGCCTCCCACCTGGCCAACTACGTGTCCCGCGATGCGGTGCGGGCGCGCAAGAGTTTCGTGGAGATGGCCGCGGACCCTAATTTCGGCGACTGGCGCAGTTTCGCCCGCGGCAAGGGTTTGTTCAACGCCGAATACATCTATGAACAGGCGGGCCTGCCGGACCAGGTGCTGCCGTATGACTTCGAGACGTTCGACGCCAGCGGTACCGCGGCGCGGATCGGGACGTTCCGCTGCTCGGACGGTGAGACCGTCTTCTGGAATGAGGACGATGTCACGTCGATGGGCGATCTCATGCGGATGGTCCGGTCGTCGTCGACGATGCCGGTGTGGATGCCGCCCGTCCTCATCGACGGCGAGTACTACGTCGACGGGGCGCTGGGCCACGACGGCGGGATCCCGCTGTCGGCGGCCCGCGACGCGGGGTACGACAAGTTCCTGGTGGTGCTGACCCAGCCGCGCGGGTACCGGAAGATCCCGCCCCGTCGGCTGACGCCGTTCTACCGTTCCTATTTCCGCCGTTTCCCGGCGGTCGGCGAGGCTCTGATGCACCGCTGGGCCCTCTACAACGAGACGCTCGACGAGATCGAGGCGCTGGAGGATTCGGGGAACGCGCTGGTGTTCCGTCCGAACCGTGTGATGATCCGCAGCTACGAGCGCCGGGTCGACCGACTCGCCGAGGCGTATGTGCTCGGGCGCGAGCAGGCCCGGCGTGAGGTGGACACCTGGCTCGACTTCTGCGGGATGTGACGCCCGCCCGGAAATGCGAGACGCCCCGGTGGCGAACCACCGGGGCGTGTCGAATCGGGATCAGGAGCCGAACAGCTCTGCGCCACCGCCGAGGGTGAGGAGGATGTAAGAGGGCAGCCCCAGAAGGCCGTCGATTGCAGCCGATCCGACCTCGGGAACGAGGTTGCCGGATCCGGTGGAGAGGCCGTACCAGAAATCAGAGAAGGAGCCCATGGTGTTTCCTTTCGACGTGGCACCCACCGTTTGTGGGCCGTGTCTCAGACGGTACGGCCGGTGACGTGGCCCACGCCACCGCTGCATCGTGACCCCACGGCGTTTTAAGCAATTACCTAGCCGTTATCCTGCTAAATGCCGGAAGTGTGAATAAATGCCCAGGCTCGCCGTGGCCCGGATGCCGATGTCCCGGTCGTCGTCGGCGCCGCGCGCACTCGGCACCTCTTCGAGCTAACGCGTGGGGCGTGCCTGCGCAGCAGTCCGGAAAGGGGTGGGTAGTTTAGGTCACCCTTGATAGACAGACCAGTCTGTCCTGACTATTGTCGCGGGCATGACCGACACTGCAGCCGCCCCCCGCCCCGCTCGTCCTGCGCGGGCTCCCAAGCCTCAGGGGCAGTGGAAGATCGACGGCAAGCTCACTCTGAACCACAACGAGGAGTTCAAGCTGGAGGACGACGCGCTCAACGTGCGGCAGCGGATCCTCGACACGTACTCCAAGGAGGGCTTCGCCTCCATCCCGTCCGACGACCTCTCCGGCCGTATGCGTTGGTGGGGCCTGTACACCCAGCGCAAGCAGGGCCTGGACGGATCGCGCACCTCGAAGCTCGAGGCCGACGAGCTGCAGGACGAGTACTTCATGATGCGCGTCCGTACCGACGGCGGCGCGGTCACCACCGACCAGCTGCGGGTGCTGGCCGGCATCTCGACCGACTTCGCCCGCGGCACCGCCGACATCTCCGACCGGCAGAACATCCAGTACCACTGGATCGCCATCGAGGACGTGCCGCAGGTCTGGCAGCGGCTCGAGGACGTCGGGATCGACACCGTCGAGGCCTGCGGCGACTGCCCGCGAGTGATCCTCGGCAGCCCGGTCGCCGGTGTGGCGGAGAACGAGATCCTCGACCCGACCCCGGTGATCGAGGAGATCAAGGCCAAGTACATCGGCACACCGGAGTTCTCGAACCTGCCGCGCAAGTTCAAGTCCGCCATCACCGGCCACCCGAGCCTCGACGTGGTCCACGAGATCAACGACATCTCGCTGGTGGGCGTCGAGCACCCCGAGCTCGGACCCGGTTACGACCTGTGGGTCGGCGGCGGCCTGTCCACCAACCCGCAGCTCGCGACCCGAATCGGCGTGTTCGTCCGTCAGGAGGAGGCCGCCGAGGTGTGGGCCGCGGTCGTGGGCATCTTCCGCGACTACGGGTACCGCCGCATGCGCACCCGCGCCCGTCTCAAGTTCCTCATCAAGGACTGGGGCGCCGAGAAGTTCCGCCAGATCATGCAGGACGAGTACCTGGGCCGGGAACTCCCGGACGGCCCCGCTCCCAAGCGCGGCGTCGGGTCCGGTGACCACGTGGGCATCTTCGAGCAGAAGGACGGCCGCTACTACGTGGGCGCCGCCCCGACCGTCGGCCGTGTGGGCGGCGAGAAGCTGGCGCAGGTCGCCGATCTGGCCGAGGCCGCCGGCTCGCACCGCGTCCGCTTCACGCCGCACCAGAAGCTGCTGGTGCTGGACGTCGAACCGGACAAGGTCGACCAGCTGGTCGACGGCCTGGCCGAGATCGGCATGTACGCCCGCCCGAGCTCGTTCCGCCGCGCCACCATGGCGTGCACCGGGATCGAGTTCTGCAAGCTCGCCTTTGTCGACACCAAGGACACGGCCACCGCGCTGGTCGACGAGCTGGAGCGGCGCTTCGCCGACGACGCGCCCCTGCGCACGCCCCTGTCGATCCACCTCAACGGCTGCCCCAACAGCTGTGCCCGCATCCAGACCGCCGACATCGGACTCAAGGGTCAGCTGCTCGACGGCGACACCCCCGGCTTCCAGGTCCACCTGGGCGGCGGTCTGGCATCCCAGGACCAGGAGTCGGGCGGGCTCGGACGCACGGTCCGCGGACTCCGCGTGCCGTCGGCGGAACTGCCCAACTATGTCGAGCGTGTGATCCGCAAGTACATGGAGACCGGTGCCGGCGGCGAGACCTTCGCCGAGTGGGCGCACCGGGTAGACGAGGAGGTCCTCGTATGACAGCTGTAGCCCTGGAACTGCTGCCCCGCAGCACGGTCCTCACCCCCGGCCCCGGCCGGAAGCGCACCACCTCCGAGCTCAAGGCGATCGCCGAGGAGGCCGGCCGTCGCTTCGATGACCGCGGCCTCTACGGGAACCACGCCGAGATCGACCCCGCCGAGGTCCTGGCCTGGGCGGGCGAGACGTTCGGTGACGCACTCGCGGTGGCCTGTTCGATGGCCAACACGGTCGTTCCGGAGATGACCGCACCCCACGCGCCCGGCGTGGACGTGCTGTTCCTCGACACCAGCTACCACTTCTCCGAGACCGTCGGCGTCCGCGACGCCCTCGCGGCGACGCCCGGACTCAACGTGGTGGACGTGCGCAGCCCGGCGACCCGCGCCGAGCACGAGGCCGCACTCGGCCCGCGCCCCTTCGAGACCGACCCCGAGCTGTGCTGCCGCCTGCGCAAGGTGGAGCCCCTCGACGCCGCCCTGTCCGGCTACGAGGCGTGGATCACCGGACTGCGCCGCGTGGACACGGACCACCGGGCCGGTGCGGCCATGGTCGAGTGGGACGAGAAGCACTCGATGGTCAAGATCAACCCGCTGGTCGCGTGGACCCTGGAGCGCGTGCACAACTACGCCGCCGAGCACGGGTGCCTGCTCAACCCCTTGCTCGACGACGGCTTCCCGTCGATCGGCTGCGAGCCGTGCACCCGCCGCGTCGAGGCCGGAGCGGATCCCCGCTCGGGTCGCTGGGCGGGATCGTCCAAGACCGAGTGCGGCATCCACCTGTGACCAGCGCGCTCTCGGCACCGCCCGCCGGTCCCGCACCGGCGGCGTCGCTGGACGGGCTCCCGCTCACCGTGGGCCTGGCCGGGCGCGAGGTGCTGCTCGTCGGGGCCGGGCCGGTCTCGGCCCGCCGGGCGGTGACCTTCCTCGAGGCCGGCGCGAACCTCCGCGTGGTGGCCCCGCGCGTCGACCCGGCGATGGCGGACCTGGCCGCGCGGGCGGGCGATCACCTCGTCGTCGTCACCAGGCCGTTCGCCCCGTCCGACCTGGACACTCCCTGGATGGTGCACGTCGCCACCGGCGACCCCCGGGTCGACGCGGAGATCGCCGCGTCGTGCGAGGAGCGCCGCATCTGGTGCGTCACCGCGGGTGACGCCGAGCTCGGCTCGGTGCGGGTGCCCGCCCGCACGGCCGTCACCACGCCCGCCGGGATGGTGCGCATCGCCGTCGACTCGGGCGACCCCCGGCGGTCCGTGAGGGTCGGGCGGCACGTGGCACGCTCGCTGGCCACCGCGCCGGCCGGACTGCGCGCGCGTCGCCGCCCGGCCACAGGGTGGGTGGCGCTCGTGGGTGGCTCCGGCGACGGTGACCTGCTCACCGTGCGCGCCCGACGCCTCGTCCACGCCGCGGACGTCCTGGTCACCGACGGCGCGGCCGACGCCGCGCTGCTGACGGAACTCGACGACGACGTCGAGGTGCTCGAGACCGGACCCGGCCTGCCCGCAGCCCGCGTCGCCGAACTGGTGGCGACGCGGTTCGCCGCGGGTCACGGGGTCGTGCGGATCGCGGCGGCGGCCACCCTGGCCGCGCGGGCCCGCGAACTCGACGCCGTCGGGGTGGAGTTCGAGGTCGTCCCCGGCGTGGTCTGAGAGGTTCGGTCTAACCCCAGGCGGCGGTGAGGGCGTCGTCGATCCCGTCGCGCACCGCGCTTCGCACCTCGTCGATCGAGGGCGGCGGCCCGGAGTCCCACAGCACGGGTTCGCCGGCGGCCGCGACGGCGTGACGCGGAGGAAGTCTGGCGTGTTCGCGGCCGTGGTAGACGATGCCCACAGGCAACACCGCAACCCTGGCTCCCGCTTCGCGCGCGCCGGCCACCATCATCCCGACGCCCTTCTTCACCGAGTCGAGCCGTAGCGTCCTCAGGTCGTCGGCCGAGGAGTTGGTGCCCTCGACGAACGTCAAGACCACGCCGCCGTCGACGAGCCGGTCGACGCAGAGGCCGATGAGTCGGGCCGCGGCGGCGTCGTGGATGTCGGCGGCCGTGCCCTGGTAGTTCTTCGCGCGGAAGACCGGCACGGTGCCCGTGTACTCGAAGACCGGGCGCAGCGGGCCGCGGAACAGCGGGTCCTTGGTCAGGCCCGTCCCTTCGCAGAGGAAGCGAATCCGCTTGTCGAACAGCACGGCGGCCAGCACCGTCGGATCGTGTGCCGACGGGTGGTTGACAGCGACCACGATCCCGACGCCGTCGGCGTGGAGACGGTGCAGTTCGGAGACGATGTCAGGCGAGATCCGCAGCCGGGGACGGTAGATCGCGTCGACCAGGGTCAGCAGCGGATAGGTGAACCCGTTCCGGCGCCGCCCCGGCCCGTAGTAGTCGTACACGGCCTCCCAGTTGGCCACGGTGACCTCGGGCCGCGCACCCCGCCTGCCGACTGCGTTCATGTTCACAGTGTCGCCGAGCGGATGCCGCGCCGCAGGCGGATTGCGGCATGCTCGACGGGGTGAGCACTCTCGGTACGAATCCCCGCCTCCTGCTGGTCGCCCACGGCACCCGGTCGGCGGCCGGCCGCCGCGTGCTGGGCCGCGTCCTGCTCGAGACGCGTAAGCAGCTGCCCGGCGTGGACTGCCGGCTCGCCTGGGTGGATGTCCAGTCACCTGGGCCGGACCGAGTGCTCGCCGACGCGGCGCCGACCGTGGTGGTGCCCGCGTTTCTCGCCCGCGGGTTCCACGTCACGCACGACGTCGGACAGGCCTGCCGCGAAGCCCCGGGCCCGGTCGTCCAGACACCACACCTCGGCGCGGAGCCGGAGGTCGTCCGGGCGCTGATGCAGCGCCTCGCCGAGTCCGGTGCGGTGGGGGCATTCGGCGCCGACGCCGTGGTGCTGGGGGCGGCGGGCAGCAAGAACGAGTCGTCGCTGGCGGAGACGAGGACGCTCGCCGGGACGCTCTCCGACCTGCTGGGTGTGCCGGTGACCTCCGGTTTCGCCTCGGCGGCGAGCCCGACCATCGCCGAGGCGGTCGAGCGGTTCCGTGCCGGGGGACTGCGGCGGATAGCGGTGGCGACCCACCTTCTCGCCCCCGGTTTCTTCGCCGACCGGATGGCTGCGGCAGGCGGGGATATCGTCTCTCCACCACTCGGCGCACACCCCGAGATCATTGATCTGATTGCCCGGAGATATCGGGACAATTCCGCGTCAATCGACCACTGAACAGTTGTCGGATATCCCGGAGAGTTCAGTACTGAAAACATCGGCGGGAGGTGTTATCCAAAACATACATGTGCGTATTGCGACTTCTCTGTGCATAATGTCTCCATATAGACGGAGCAGGACCGGCCCAGGGGGAAGAAAGCATGGCACAGCAGTTCCAGGTGCAGTACATCGACGACCTCGACGGAACGGATCTCGGCAGCGAAGCCAATACGATTTCGTTCGCGTTCGACGGTAAGGAATACACGATCGATCTCAGTGATGAGAATGCTGAGAAGTTCCGCGAGGCCATGGCGCCGTACGTGGAGAACGGACATCGCGTCTCGTCGAGCGGTAAGGCAAAGCCCGCACGCCGGGCGGCCGCCAAGTCCTCGTCATCCTCGGGTGATACCAAGGCGATTCGCGAATGGGCACGGAACAACGGATACGAGGTCTCCGACCGCGGTCGAATTCCGTCCGACATCATGGACGCCTACGCCGCGGCCAATTGATACGGATACCGGGGGATACGAACTGAACACGGACGCCGACTGGCCCCGCCGACACCCGACGAGGCGGCGAACCGGAATCGCGCACGAAAGTAGGGCCCGCAGTCCCCGCAAGGGGCTGCGGGCCTTTCTCTTCGCCTGCTGACCGTGCGGGACCCGGCCGGCTCTGTGGAGTCGCCCGGCCCGGCCCGGAGCCGACGTCCGAAGTCCTGGTTCCGCCGGGGTGTGCGTCCGGAATCGACCAAAGACGGCGCACAGCCAGGCCCGGATCGGGCGAAGCGGGCGCGCAGGTCAGAGGGGACGCGCAGGACAGTGGGGACGCGCTTCCGCGAGGCGGCCGCGGCCGGGCTCGAAACGCCGTCACGGCATGTAGGACACCGTTGCCGCGGCGTGCTCGGCGGCGCCTGCCCGACGCGGGGCGCTGGTGTGATGGCGGAGCCACGACAACGGCATCACGGCGTCTGCGGCGACACGCCACACCGCTATGACACCGATCTCCTCGTCGTCGTCGTACCCTGCCGGGGTGACCCCTTCCTCGCCGCGCGCCGCCACCCGCGCCCCCAACCACGCCCAGTACGACGAGGCACTGCGCCGGGGGATCCTCGACGAGGCCACGCGTCGGCTCCGGGACGCGGCGCCGGAGTCGCTGGGGCTGCGGCCGCTCGCCGCCTCCCAGGGCACCTCCACCACGGCGATCTACACGATGTTCGGCGGCAAGGCCGGCCTGCTCGCGGCCGTCGCGCACGAGGCCGACCGCCAACTCGCCGCCGCCCTGCGCGAGTCGCTGCGCCACGGCAGCGTCGAGGGCGACATGCGCTCGCTGTGCCGCGCGTACCGGCGGTGGGCGCTGGAGAACGAGGGTCTCTACGGTCTGGTCGTGGGCGAGCCCGTGCGCTCGCCGCGCGCACGTGTCGCCGGGAACGCGGACGGGCCGGTCGACGCGCTGTGGCGTGAGCCGCTGCTCGAGGTGGTGGACGCGGCCGTGGACGAGGGCGTGTTCCGCTCCGTCGACGTGCACGAGACGGCCACCACGATCTGGGCGTCGCTGCACGGGGTCGTGTCCCTGGAGCTGAGCGTGTGGCGGTCCTCGCCCAGCGCGGAGCAGTACTTCGAGACGCAGCTCGCGGCGATCCTGCGGTCGTGGGCGGCGGGGTCGGCGGGCGGCGCGGTCGGGTTCGGCGCGTACGCCGGCGCCACCGGCACGGGCGGGGTGGCCCGATGACCGATCGCGCGTTCTTCACCCTCGACGAGTCCGGGGCCTATGTCCCCACCGTCTTCGCACGTAGCGCCTGGTCGGACAGCATGGTCAACGGCCCCGCCGTCGTCGTGGCCGCGGCCCGCACGCTCGAGCACGAATTCGGTGCCGAGGAGTTCCACCCCGCCCGCCTCACCGTGGACCTGTTCGCTCCGGTGCGCAATGAACCACTGGTCGTGCGGACCGAGGAGATCCGCAGCGGCAACCGCATCCGCGTGGCCGACGCCCGCCTGCTCCAGGACGGCAAGGCCGTCGCCCGTGCCACGCTCGTCCAGCTGCGCCGCGGTGAGCAGCCGCCGGGCAGAGTGTGGCGGTCCGGCCGGGCGCTCGCGGCACCGACCGACGCGGATCCGGGGGAGTCGGGGCCGGGGACCAACGTGTTCTTCGGCAGCGGCGAGCCCGGCCCCTCGTGGGACCGCGACATGGGTGCGCATCAGAACGACCAGCGCAAGCGCTTCTGGATCCACCCGTTGGACGTGGTGGTGGGGGAGTCGGCGTCCCCGTTCCAGCGGGCCGTCATCGTCTCCGAGTCCACGAGTCTCATGACGCACTGGGGGGACGAGGGGATCGGCTTCATCAATGCCGACCTCACCGTGGCACTGGCCCGGCTGCCGAGGTCGGGGGACATCGGGATCGAGGCCGACGAGCACGTCAGCTCGGACGGCGTCGCCGTGGGCACGGCCTCGCTGTTCGACCGCGACGGGATGTTCGGCACCGGCACCGTGGTGGCGGTGTCCAACGCGGGGCGACAGATCGACTTCACCCGCCGCCGGGCCGACGGTAAATCGCGCCCCGGTTCCGATGAGGCGACCCGCGTATGACCGCCCGGCTCGGCCAGACCAGGATGCTCGACGCGCTCGAGGCGCAGGTCGGGCTGGTGCGGTTCGCGCTGGCCGGGGACGGGCCCGGTACCGTCGTGGACGTCACCGCCCCGGTGGCCTCGTGCCCGGGCTGGACCGTGCACGACCTGGTGGTCCACCTGGGCATCGTCAACTGGTGGGGCGGCGCCACGGTCCGCGAGGCCACGCCCGACTCGCGGACCCGGGGGATGAGCCCGGTGAAGCACTCCGCGCCGCCGGCGACCGAGGGGTCCGCCGCGCTCGTCGACTGGTACTCCGGTCTCACCGCCGAGATGCTCCGGACCTTCACCGACACCGCCCCCGACGCTCCCGCCTGGACCTTCTCCGGCCCGGGCCGCGCCGACTTCTGGCCGCGGCGCCAGCTCCACGAGACCCTCGTCCACCGGTGGGACATCGAGAACGCCCTGCACGGTGCCGCCGCCACCACTCCCGTACCGGAGGACGTCGCCGTGGACACGGTCGACGAGTTCTGCACCGTCATGCGCCCGCACATGGCCGCCCACGTGCCGCCGCTCGCGGTGACGATCCGACTGCGCGCCGTACCCCACGGCCCGGAGGGGGCGGCCGCGGGAGGCCTCGCCACGGGCGCAGAACCGCTGGGGGCGGGGTCCCTCGGTGCGGTGGAGTGGGAGCTGCCCGCAACGGACGGTGCGGGCCCCGACCCCACGGGCGTGGTCGAGGTGGCGGGGCCGCCGGAGACCCTCGCGCTGCTGTTGTGGGGACGCGTCGGTGCCGACGCCGCAGGACTGGAGATCACCGGCGACCGCGACGGCCTCGACGCCGCCCTGGAGGCCGGACTGTCCACGTGAGCGGGCCGACGCAGTGAGGTTTCCCGCCGCGGTGGCGTTGGTCGCGGTCGGTGGCGCCGTCGGGACCTACGCGCGTGTCGCGGTGTCGCTGGCGGTCCCCGACCCGGCGCTCGTGGCGACCCTGGTCGTGAACCTGGTGGGTGCGTTCGCCCTCGGGTATGTGGCGACCCGGTTCGCCGACGCCGGTGGACCCGATGGTGCGAGTCGGGACCGGGAACGACGACGACGAGGTACGCGGCTGCTGCTCGGCACCGGCTTCTGCGGGGGATTCACCACCTACTCCCTCGTCGCCCTGGAGGCCGCGATGCTCATGCAACGGGGCGATGTGCCCGTCGCCGTCCTCTACGCCGCCGCCACGCTGGCTCTGGGCGCGGCGGCGACGATGCTCGGGATCGTTCTGGCGTCCCGGGGGCGCCGGGACCGGGCGCGGGCGGCCACGTGAACATCACCCTGGTGCCCATGACGTGGGACGACGCCGTCCTGGCCGGGTGGCTCGCGCTGGGCGGGGGCGGCGGCGCGGCACTGCGGTACGTGCTGGACGTGGCGGTGTCGTCGCGCTGGCGCCGCACGTTTCCCCTGGCGACGTTCCTCATCAACGTGTCGGGTTCACTGGCCCTCGGCCTGCTCGTGGGCTGGTACTACGCGGGCTCCGCAGGGCCGGGCTGGTCACTGGCGGTCCCCGTGATCGGCACCGGTCTGCTCGGCGGGTACACGACGTTCTCCACCGCGAGCTACGACACGCTCCGCCTCGGCCGCGAGGGGCGGGTCGGCATGGCGCTGGCCTACGCGGTGGGCACGATGGTCGTCACGATCATCGCCGCCGCGCTGGGCTTGTGGCTGGGCGCGCGGTGGGCCACGGTGTAGTGATGGGCGCGGTGAAGTGATGGGGCATCGGATGTTCGTCGCGGTCATGCCACCCGACGGGGTCCGCGAGGAACTGGAGCGGTTCCTCGAACCGCGGCCGGGCCTGACGTGGACGAACCCCGCCCAGTGGCACCTCACCCTGACGTTCTGTCCCGACGTCGACGACTGGCGCCTCGACGAGCTGACCGAGCGGGTGGAGGCGGTCGCCCGGAAGCACGAGCCGTTCACGCTACGACTGGCCGGCGCGGGGGCGTTTCCGTCCGTCGAGCGGGCGAAGGTGTTGTGGGCGGGGGTCGATCAGTCCGAGGATCGGCCGCTGAACGCACTGGCGGCGGGCGTCCGCTCGGCCGCCAATGCGTCGGGCTGCGCCCCGGACGGCGCCCGGTTCCGTCCGCACCTCACGCTCGCCCGGCTCGGCGGCCGTGACGATGCGACCGCCTGGCTGCGGGTGCTCGACACCTTCACGAGCAGCCGGTGGGAGGTCTCCGAGATCGCACTCGTCGACTCGTTCCTCGGCGAGGGGCCGCGGGGCCGGGCCCGCCACGAGGTCGTGGCCCGGTTACCGCTGGGTGCGGGCGAGCGACGCTGGTGGGACCCGTCAGGGGGCTGAATCGGGCGGGCCGGGCGACGGCTACCGTATGGTCCGTGGAACTCATCGGGACCGTCGATCCGGCCCACCCTCTCGTCGTCGTCGCGCTGGAGCAGGAGGCGCGGCACTTCGTCACCGACTTCCCGGTGCTCGTCACCGGCGTCGGCAAGGTGCGCGCGGCGGTGGCCGTCGCGCACGCGCTCGGTGGCGGGACCCGTCCGCGCGAGCTCGTCAACGTGGGCACCGCCGGGGGTCTGCACCCGGGGATGGAGGGCACGCACGAGATCGTGACCGTGTTCCAGCACGACTTCGACGACCCCGCCCTGCACGCCGTCACCGGCCGGCATGACGGCCCACCGCTGGCACTGTCCGCCACGCGCGCGGTGACCCCCGAGCACGCCGCCGCGCCGTCGGGGCCCGGGGGGACGGCCGCACCCGTCCTCGCGACCGGCGACAGTTTCGTTGCCGGCGGTCCGGTGCGCGACCGCCTGGCCGGGATCGCCGACCTGGTGGACATGGAGGGGTACGCGGTGGCCGCGACGGGAGCGATGCTGGGCGTGCCGACGCGTCTGGTCAAGCACGTCTCGGACTCCGCCGACGACTCCGCGGGCGCCACGTGGGTCGAGGGCATCGACGCCTGCGCGCGGATCCTGGCGGAGTGGGTGGGTACCCGGTTGGGTTGATCCCGGGCGAGTCGGATCAATCAGTCCGTTCTCGCGCTCGGCGGGTCGAGTCTCCGCAGGTAGACCGCGAGGAAAGGCGCACTGCCGAGAATGATGACAGTCCGCAGGATCTGCGCCGCCGTCACGAACCCCACGTCGCCCCCGATCGATTCCGACATCCCGAGGACCGCGTACACGCCACCGGGGTTGGTGGCCAGATAGGCATCGGCGCCCGAGACTCCAGCGGTCGCCGTGAGGACCCACGCCAGCCCCGCGCACGAGACGAGGGTGATCGCGATGGCCACCAGGGCGGTGGGGATCATCGCGCCGATCGACCTGAGGCTGGCGACCGTGAACTTCAGCCCCACCTGGATGCCGATCGCGAGGTAACCGGCGCCCACGATCACCGGGTTGACGGTGACGCCCTCGAACAGCGGGACCAGGGAGAGCAGCGACGCCACGATGAGCGGTCCGAGGATCGGGGCTGACGGCAGGTGCGTGATCCGGCCGAGGAACAGACCGCTGGCGATGGCGATACCGGTGTAGAGCAGGCCCGTCCAGAGGTCGTCGGTGGCGGCCGAGAAGTCGGTGCCCGTCCCCGTGGCCCCGAGGACGAGCGTCACCACGATCGGCAGCGTGACCAGCACGACGAGCAGGCGGATGTACTGCAACACCGCCACGACCCGGGCGTCGGCACCGAGATCGTCGGCGAGCGCGGTGAGTCCGGCGGCCCCACCGGCGACGGAGGAGAAGGTCGCCGTGGCCGGGCTGATGCCGTGCCGCAGCAGGAGTCGGCCGGCGAGGATGCTGATCACCACGGAGAAGAGGGAGACGGCCACGACGATCAGCCAGTCGGCGCCGAGGCCGCCGAGCGCCTCCCAGTCGATGACCGATCCGACGATCACGCCGACCACCGCCTGCCCCGCAATGAACCACGGCGAGGGCAGTGACAGCGGTGACAGAGGGCGGGCGAGGGCGTAGATCAACGCCCCGACGAGACCGCCGAAGAGCAGGGGGGTGGGCAGGCGCAGGAACTCGAAGGCCACAGAGGTCGCGGCGACGAGCGCGCCGAGCAGAATCCAGGATCGCACGGGGCCACGGTAGGCCCCGAATGTTTCCAACACGTGCCGAAAATCGGGCCAGCTGTCCCGCTGTCCCGTGTGGTGTAACAGGCGCGGAACAACCGCGCGGTGGCGGTAAAAAGCCCGTTACCAGCTCCGATAACCCCAACTTCGGCGCTTAGTGTCACCGGCATGACACGCAGCTCGTACACCCTCGCCATGGCCCAGCCCCTCCGACGTGAAGGCGGCGTGCCCAACGTCGACCACGCCGTCCACCTCGTCGCCCGGGCGGCGGCCGAGGGCGCCGATCTGGTCTGCTTCCCCGAGTTCAGCCCCGGCCCCGTCCGCCCGGACGACGAGTTCTACGACGCTGCCCCGCAGATGACACAGGCGGCGAAGGATCACGGGATCAACGTCGTGTGGTCGCTCACCGAGCCGTGCAACGACGGCGAGCAACGCCTGGTCGTCTACGTGGTGGGTCGCGAGGGCCAGACCCTCCTGCGCTACGAGCGGACCCACCCCGCGACTATCCCGGTCGCCGAGAGCGGGCTGATCACGCCCGGCAACGAGTTCGCCAACCTCACGATCGACGGGCTGCCGATGGGCATCGTGGTCTGCTCCGAGATGTGGACCCCGGAGGTGGCCCGGATCGTCGCACTGCGCGGCGCCGAGATCATCCTGTCCCCGGCCGGCGGTGGGTTCACCAGCCTCACCAGGAACTGGCAGATCATCGTGCAGGCCCGCGCGATCGAGAACCAGTGCTACGTCGGCCTGACCAACAACCTGTGGGGCGTCGAACAGGGCGCCGCGATGATCACCGGTCCCGAGCACCCTCTCGCCTTCGCGGGTCGGGACGAGCTGGTCGTGGCGACGCTCGACCTCGAGCGACTCCGGTGGTTGCGGTCCCACGACGACTCGATGGCCTCGCCCAAGCCCTTCGACTCCATCCCCGGCCTGCTCCGCGCCCGCCGACCCGAGATGTACGGCGACCTGGTCGCACCCCAGCCCGACGCCTTCGACTACACAGTGGGCTGCTGATGAGCGCCCAGATCATCCGCGGCGGGTGGGTGCTCGCGCCGGAGCCGGTCCGCAACGGAGCCGTCGTGGTGGAGAGCGGCGTGATCGTCGCCGTCGGGACCTACGACGAGGTGGTGGCGCAGTTCCCGGACGCGCCGGTCCACGGCGGGGAGTACGACATCGTCAGCCCCGGGTTCGTCAACACCCACGGACATTTCTCCGAGGGCCTCATCACCGGGATCGCGAGCCAGTACACGCTGTGGGAGTGGATCGGCGCCCTGATCCGGCCGGTCAGCGCCCACCTGACGCACCGGGCCGCCTACCTGGGCACGATGCTCTCGGCAATCCAGATGCTCCGCAGTGGCGTGACCACCGCGAACGACATGTTCGTCTCCGACCCGGGCACGACCGGGCCGATCACACCCGCCGTGGTGGACGCCTGTGACGAGCTCGGCCTGCGGGGCGTGCTCTCCTTCGGCGCCGGCGACGAGTGTGGGGCCCGCCCGTTCGGGCCCGCGTTCGACGAACACGAGGCGCTCCGGGAGGCCGTCGCCGCCAGCCGGCTGCAGACGTTCCGGATGGGCGTCGGCGCGATCGGCGGGCAGAGCGACGAGATGTTCGCCCACTCGGTCGACTACGCGACCGGCGGCGGCCACGGCGTCCACATGCACATCCAGGAGATCCGGGAGGAAATCACCGCGACCTTCGCCCGCACGGGCCGCACCGTGGTGCAGCACTGCGCGGAGGAGGGGCTCTTCGCGGCGCCCACCCTGGCCGCGCACTGCGTCTGGGTGGACCGCGCCGACCGGGCGATCCTCGCCGAACACCGGGTGGGCGTGGCCCACAACCCCGTCGCCAACATGATCCTCGCCAGCGGCGTGGCACCGGTCGCCGAGATGCGGGAGCTGGGCATCGACGTGGGGATCGGGGTCGACGGCGCCGCCTCCAACGACTCGCAGGATTTCCTCCAGGCCATGAAGTCGGCCGCGCTCCTGGCGCGGGTCCACCACCAGCAGGCCACCGCCATGAGCGCGAAGGAGGCCTGGGAGATGGCCACCATCGGTGGCGCGCGCGCTCTTCGGATGGAGGACACCATCGGCTCGCTCGAGGTGGGTAAGAAGGCCGACCTCGTGGTGCTCGACGGCGACGACCCCACCCTGGCCAATGTGCACGACCCGTATCAGGCCGTGGTGTTCGTGGCGGGCAGCCGCGAGGTCGACCAGGTGTGGATCGACGGCGTACGGGTGGTCGACGACGGCGACGTGGTGAACGTCGACCCGCGGGAGATCGCGGCGGAGTCCCGGTCGGTTGCGGCGCGGCTCGTCAGCGACGCCAGCCTGGGGACCCTGTCAGCGCTGGTGGAGGCCTGAGATGAACGTCTCGCCGGGCATCGACGAGGTCCACGGGATTCTCATCGACCGACTGCTCACCGGGTATTACCCGGCCGGGTCGAAGCTGCCCTCGTGCCGCTCCCTGGCGCAGGAGCTGGGCACCAACTCCTCGACGGTCGACCGGGCCATCGGTCGGCTCGCCCGGGCCGGGCGCGTGCGCACCCTGCCCCGCCGGGGGACCTTCGTCTCCGAGGCCGAGGCCGGCAACGTCGATCCCAAGGCGGTGCTCACCGGGCAGCTCGAGGAGCTGCTCCTGCGGGCCAGACGCCTGGGGGTCACCGCGGCGGACCTCGACCAGATGGTCCTCTCGACGCTCGAGCGCGTCGACTCGATGCGCCGCATCGCGGTGGTCGAGTGCAACGAACGCGACCTCCGGCGGGTGCAGGAGATCGTGCAGGAGGCCACCGGGGTCGAGGTGCAGCCCGTGCTGCTCTGCGAGGCCGACGGTCGGGTGCTCGACGAGGAGTTCGACGCCGTGGCCGTCCCGGTATTCCACCTCAACGACGTCGCCGGGCACGTCAAGGACATGGACCAGGTGGTCGAGCTCAACCTCGTCGCCTCGCCCGGCACCCTGCGCCGTGTCATCGATGTGCGCGACCGCGAGCGTCTCGTCGTGGTGGCGCCCACGGCCCGTGGGGTGCAGTGGATGACCGCCCTGATCGGCCAGTACTTCCCCGGCGAGATCGAGGGTGTGGTGTCGGATCCGTCGGAGGGCACCGCCGGCCTCGACTCCGTGGGCGATCTGTCCGACGCCGTCGTCGTCGTCAACAACGCCGCGGGACTCCCCTACGACCTGGAGGGGCGGGCGGGCCAGCTCATCCCCATCGAGTGGGAGATCGACGGCCGCTTCGCGGCGTCGCTCAAGACCCGCATCGACAACCTCATCAACTTCCGCATCGCCTGCGGGAAAGGACAACCATGACACTCTCGATAGGCCTGTCGAACTCGGCGCGGACCCGGCCGCTCGCGGACGCACGCGTGCCCCTCGACGGGGTGGACGCCGACATCACCCTGATGGGCGTGCAGGCCCTGTTCAACCACCAGATGGCCCACCACACCTTCGACGTGTGCGAGTTCCCCATCGCCACCTACCTGCGCAGCTTGGAGGACCCGGAGCAGCCCTACCTGGCGTTCCCGGTGTTCCCGTCACGGCACTTCCGGCTGTCCTGCCTCTTCGTCCCGGAGAACAGCGACATCGCCACCCCCGCCGATCTCGCGGGCCGCCGGATCGGCCTGTCGGTGTTCGACATGGCCGCCGCGGTGTGGCTGCGCGGGATGCTCCAGGACCACTTCGGCCTCGACCGGTTCGCGCCGGTCTACGTGATCGGCGGGCTGGAGGAACCCCGCAACGGGGACGAGCACCCGCAGTTCTACCCGCCGGGGTTCACCTTCGAGTTCCGGACCGACGCCAGCCTGGCCGAGCTGCTCGCCGCGGGCGAGATCGATGCAGTGGTGACGGCCCGCGCGCCGTCCACCTGGCCGAACGGCGGTGTCCGCCGACTCTTCGAGGACCCACGCGCAGTGGAGACGGAGTACTACCGGAAGACAGGCATCTTTCCCGCCATGCACATCATGGCCATGAAGCGGCCCCTCGCCGAGGCGAAGCCCGAGCTGCGGGGTGTGCTGTACCGGGCCTTCTGCGAGGCACAGGGAATGGCGCGGACCGACCTGTTCGACTCGGCCGCGCTCGACACCATCCTGCCGTGGCAGCTCGAGGACCTCCTCGAGACCGAGCGTGAACTCGGCGCCGACTACTGGGCGACCGGACTGGAAGCCAACCGTCTGATGCTCGACACGATCGTCGACTACTCCCTCGCGGACGGACTCATCTCGACCCCCTTCACCCCTGAGCAGCTCTTCGCCGGACCGGGCGAAGCCGAGATGCTCGCCAGCTAGGAGACAGACACATGCGTACCGGAAACGACTACCTCGCCGCCCTCGACGACGGGCGTGCCGTCTACGTCGACGGCGAGAAGGTGGCCACCATGGCCGAGCACCCGGCCTTCAGTGGGGTGGTCCGCACCATGGCGTCGGTGTACGACGCCGCCGCGCTTCCCGACTCGCCGCTCGTGGACCCCGAGACCGGGAACCTCGCGATCTTCACCATCCCGTACACCCGCGAGCAGCACGACCTGCGCAAGCGGTGCCTCGAGGCGTGGTCGCGGATGACGCACGGATTCATCGGCCGCGGCCCGGACCACGTGGCCGGCCTGCTCGCCGGGTTCGCCTCGAACCCGGCGATGTTCGACACGGAGGCCCACCAGCTCGGCGAGACCGTGGTGGCCTACCACCGCAAGGCCGCCGCGGAGGGCCTGTGGATCAGCAACTCGATCGTCCCGCCGCAGATGAACATGCAGGACCCGACGAGTCGCGTGAAGCCGGTCGAACTGGTCGAGGAGACGGACGAGGGCATCTTCGTCCACGGCGCGATGATGCTCGGCACCGGCGCCGCGGTCGCCGACGGGATCTTCGTCTCGAGCATCCGGCCGCTGGCCCCGACCGAGTCGGACCGGGCGCTGAGCTTCGTGGTGCCCGTCGCGACCGAGGGACTCACGCTGATCTGTCGCCGCCCCTACGCCACCAGCGGCAGTGACTTCGACTACCCGCTGTCCACGCGGTTCGACGAGACCGACGCGATGGTCACCTTCGACAACGTGCTCGTGCCGTGGGAGAGCGTCTTCGCCGTCGGCGAGGTCCCGGTGATCAACAACCAGTTCTTCGGCACCGCCGCGCACCAGATCGGCAACCTCCAGTCGATCATCCGGCTCACCGCCAAGCTGGAGTTCCTCACCGGCGTGGCCAGCCGGATCGTCTCCGCCAACGGTCGCGACTCGGACATGGCGATCAGGGGCCAGCTCGCCGAACTGTCGACCGTCCACACGGTCTCCAAGGCACTGACCGAGTCCGCGCACGCCTTCGCGGAGCAGGACGAGTTCGGCGTCTATCGGCCCGCCGGGCAATACCTGTACGCCGCGCTGGGCATGCAGACCGAGGTTTACCCGCGCGCGGTGAAGATGCTCGGCGAGCTCGCCGGCGGTGGCGTGATTCAGGTGCCGTCCTCCGTCGAGGACTTCTCCGACGAGGCGGAGACCGTGGCGATGGACCTGCTCATGGGCTCCGACCAGCTGCCGGTCCGCGACCGCGTGAAGCTCTTCAAGCTCGCCTGGGACATGGTCGGCACCGAGTTCGCGGGGCGCCACGTGCAGTACGAGCGCTTCTACTCGGGCTCGGCCCCGGTGGTCCGGGCGCTCGCGCACCGCTTCTACCCGTTCGCCGCCGCCGAGGCGTCGGTGGACGAGTTCCTGGGGACCTACTGACATGGCGACTCTCGAGGGCGTCCGGGTCGCGGTGAAGGACCTGTTCGACGTGGCGGACATGGTGACGGGGGCCGGCAACCCGACGCTGGCCGCCGGCCCGCCCGCCACCCGCGACGCGGCAGTCGTGGCCGCGCTCCGCGCCGCCGGGGCGCAGGTGGTGGCGAAGGTCGCGACCGACGAGCTCGCGATGGGCATGTTCGGCGTCAACTCCCACTACGGGACCCCGGCCAACCCGGCTGCACCTGATCGCGTCCCGGGCGGCTCGTCGAGCGGGTCCGCGTCCGCGGTGGCCGCCGGCGACGCCGACCTGGGTCTGGGCACCGACACCGGCGGGTCGATCCGCGTACCCGCCTCCTTCTGCGGGCTCGTGGGGCTGCGGCCGACCCACGGGCGGATCAGCCTCGAGGGCGTACGACCGATGGCCCCCGGTTTCGACACCGTGGGGCTCCTCGCCGCCGACGTGTCCGGCGTGGCGGACGCGTTCGACACCCTGATCGGGCCGGCTGCCGTGCCCGCCCCCGGATCCGCCGCCGTCCCCGCCAGCGCGCCCATCACCGAGCCCGCTGCCGGTCCCCGCGAGGTCACGGACCTGGTGCTGCTCACTGACCTGGTCGACCGCGCCGAGCCCGCCGTCGCGGAGCGGACCCGGGAATGCGCGCGGGCGTGGGCGGACCAGCTCGGCCTCGGCCTGAGGGAGGCAGGCCTGGCCGCGGGCGAGGCCCTGGTCGAGATCTTCTGGCCGCTGATGAGCCGGCAGCTGTGGGAGAGCAACGGGGCGTGGGTGGAGACGGAGAATCCGGTCCTCGGCGAGGGGATCGCCGAGCGCATCGCCGCCGCCGGCCTGACCGGTGACGGCGAAGTGGCGGCGGCCGAGCAGGCACGCGCGGAGTTGCGCTCCCGCCTGGCCGAGCTCCTCGACGGTGCCATCGCCGTGCTGCCCACGACCATCGACGTGGCGCCGCTGCGGACCTCGACGCACGCCGACCTCATGGCCTTCCGGGACCGCAACCTGGCTCTCATCGTGCCGGCCTCGCTTTGCGGTGCGCCGCAGCTCACCCTGCCGGTCGGGCAGGACCGGGGTGCGCCGTTCGGAGTGTCCCTGCTGGGCCTACCGGACGACGACGAGCTGCTGTTGGCGACCGCGGGAGGTGTGCTGTGAGCGAGAGAACGACCCGGTCGGAGAGGGCAGCGCCGACCCCCTTCCGCCTGAGCACCCAGGCGCCCGTCCTTGACCCCCTCGACGGTGCGTCGCTCCTGGTCAACGTCGTGCTCAACCTCGAGCACTGGACCCTCGACCGCCCGATGCCGCGGGCCGCCCTGCCCGCCCCGCACGGGCTGACGGTGGTCCCGGACGTCGCCAACCACTCGTGGGTGCTCTACGGCCTCCGGGTCGGGCTGCCGCGGATGGCCAGGGCACTCGAACCGCTCGGCACCGCGGTCACCGTGGCCCTCAACGCGGACGTGATCGACCACTACCCGCAGGTCGCCGACCTGATCGCCGAGCGCGGCTGGGACGTGGTGGCCCACGGGGTCCGGCAGCAGTCCATCCAGTCCTACGACGCCGAGGAGCCCGTGATCACCGAGACCCTCGCGCGGATCACGGAACGGTTCGGCGCCCCTCGCGGTTGGTTGAGCCCTGGCATGAACCAGACCGACGACTCGCTGACCCTCATGACGCGGGCCGGGCTGGGGTTCAACCACGACTGGATGATCGACGACCGCCCGGTCTGGCTCAGCACGGAGGCGGGACCGATCGTCGGGCTGCCCTACACGCTGACCCTCAACGACGTGACCACCTATCAGGTCGGACTCCAGGCCGACGGTGCCCTCGCCGATCGCGTCGAGCGGAGCCTGGCGGTGCACGCCGTGGAGGCCGCCGAGAACCCCCTGGTCATGCCCATCGGTCTGCACCCGCACATCATGGGCGTGCCCCACCGGATCGCCGAGATCGAGCGGATCGTCGACGCGATCACCCGGACCCCCGGGGCCGCAGCAGTGACCTCCGGGCAGATCTACGACTGGTTCACCGGGCAGGTGCCGTCATGAGCGTCACCGTGAGCCTGGCCGAGCGGGACGCCGAGCTGCGCGCGTTCACCCACATCGCAGAGCCTCCGCCGGTGGATGACGCAGTACCGGTCGGGCCCCTCGCCGGCCTGCCGGTCGCGGTCAAGGAGATCATCGACGTGGCTGGGATGCCCGTCACCTACGGCTCCCCGCTGTTCGCCGATCGGGTCCCCGACACGGACGCCGAGGCGGTGCGCCGGCTCAAGGCCGCCGGCGCGGTGATCGCGGGTATGACCACCACGACGCCCTTCGCCTGCGGTACGACCACCGTCACCCGCAACCCGCACCGGCTCACGCACACGCCCGGCGGCAGCTCCGCCGGCTCAGGAGCAGCGGTCGGCGGCGGGTTGGTCCCGGTCGCCCTGGCCAGCCAGAGCCAGGCCTCCACCCTGCGCCCGGCCTCCTACTGCGGGGCGTGGGGCTACAAGCCGAGCCACCTGCGCCTCCCGCGCGCCGGGATGCACCTGCTCTCCGACACCCTGGACGATCTGGGCCTCGTGGCCGCCGACCTCGACGTGCTCGAGAAGGTCCTGGCGGTCCTCGCCGACGACTGGCGGCCGGAGGCGACCCCTCGGACACTGCGGGTCGGGCTGGTCCGGCTCGACGACGGTGATCTGCCCCGCCCGGAGACCCTCCGCGCCCTCGAGGAGCTCGTGCAGCGCCTCGACGGCGACGGGATCTCGTTCGTCCGCACCGACGGACTGCGCGACCTCGACGAGCAGGTGGACGGCTCGGGACTGTCGTGCTTCGACATCTTCGCCGGTGAGAGCGCCACCGTCCTGGCGGAGTACGTCGCGGCGGGTGAGCCCGATCCCCGCCTGCGCGAGATGGTGGACCATGCCGACCCGTCCCGCCTGGTCCGCGCGCTGCAGCACCGGGCGGCGTTGGTGACGGCGTACCGGGTGGCCACCGTCGCTGTCGACGTGCTGCTCACGCTGTCCACCACGAACCCCGCCCCCGGGGGCCTGGAGTCGACCGGGTGCCGCCGGATGCCGGCCACGTCGTCGCTGCTCGGCGTCCCGGCGCTGTCGGCGCCGTGGCTCACCGTCGACGGCCTTCCGCAGGGCGTGCAGCTCCTGGGACGCCCGGGCGGGGACGAGCGACTGGTCGCGGCCGCGCGGGCGCTCGCCGCGCGCGAGGAGGAGACGCGATGACGACGACGACCCCTTCGAGCTCGACCGGATCCGGTCATCCCGGGACCGAACCGCGCGATCTCCGCGGCTACGGACCCGACCGGCCGGACCCGCGGTGGCCGGGCGGGGCCAGGCTGGCCCTGACGATCGTGGTCAACTGCGAGGAGGGGGCCGAGTACGCCGTCGGTGACGGCGCAGCCCGCAGCGAGTCCCCGCTCACCGACGCGGCGGATGCCGGGGCGGATGTCCCAGGCCGCGACCTGGCGGCCGAGTCGATGATGGCCTACGGCAGCAGGGTCGGCTTCTGGCGGATCCACCACCTGCTCACCGAGCGGGGGATCCCGGCCACCGCCTCGGCCTGCGCCCTGGCGTTCGAGCGGGTGCCCGAGATCGCCGCGGCCGCGCGGGATGCCGGGTGGGGCCTCCTCGGGCACGGCTACGGCTTCACCAAGGCCTACCTGATGGACGAGGACGCCGAGCGCGCGGAGATCGTGCGGGCCCTGGCCTCCTTCGAGCGCACCTGGGGCAGCGCCCCGACCGGGTGGTACTGCCGCTACGGCCCGTCGCTCGCGACCCGCCGGCTGCTGGTGGAGGCGGGGTTGTCCTATGACAGCAACGCCTACGACGACGACCTGCCCTATTGGACCCGGGTCGACGGTCGACCGCACCTGGTGGTGCCGCACACCTTCTCGGCGAACGACAACAAGTACGCCAAGGGCTGGTGGTCCACCTCCGACGACGCCGTCACCTACCTACGGGACACCTTCGACGTGCTCTACGCCGAGGGCGGGCAGCTCATGACCGTCTCGCTCCACCCGCGGCTGTCCGGTCACCCGGCACGCTCCGCCGGGGTGGCCCGGTTCCTCGACCACGTCCTGGCCCACGACGACGTGTGGATCACGACCCGGCCCGAGGTGGCCGAGCACTGGGCGCGGGTGCATCCCCATGGGTGACCTGCTCATCACCGGGGCGCTCGTGATGAGCGGCCCCGAGTGGCGGCCGACGCCCCTCGACCTGCTGATCCGCGACGGCCGCATCGCCGCGACGGCCGCACCGGGGAGTCTCGGCGGCCGGGGCGTGGCGACCTGGGAGGCGGACGGGCGACTGATCCTGCCGGGCCTGGTCAACGCCCACACCCACTCGCACGCGATGGTCGCCCGCGGTGCCGCCCGGTACTGGACGCTCGAGGCGTCGTTGCTGCACGGGGGCTGGATGTCCGCACCCCGGTCCGCGGAGCTCGCCGAGCTGAGCGCGGTCCTGGCCGCCACCGAGATGATCGCGACCGGCGCGACCGGTGCCTTCGACCTCTCCGCCCAGGCCGGGGGCCCCGATGTGGCGACCCTGGTGGCGACGGCCCGCGGCTACCAGCGTGTGGGTCTGCGGACGGTCATCGCCCCGATGGTGGCCGACCGGACCGTGTACGAGGCGGTACCGGCGATCGGGGAGTGCTGTGGAGTGCCCGCGGCGACCGGACTCGGTGCGGCGGAGATCGTCGACCGGTGCGCCGAGTTCGCCGCCGCCGTCGCCGACCCCGCCGCCGGTCTCGGACTCATCACTCCCGCCGTCGCTCCGACCATCCCGACCCACTGCACCACCGGGCTCGTGCGGTCGTTGCACGGGCTGGGGCTACGGATGCAGGTCCATCTGGCGGAGTCGCGGCCCCAGGCGAGAGCCGGCAGGGAGCGGTTCGGTCATTCGCTCACCGCCGAGCTCGCACGGACCGGGGTGCTGGACGAGAGGTTCACCGGCGCCCACGCGATCTGGCTCGATGATGAGGACCGGGCGCTGCTGGCACAAGCGGGAGCGGTGGTGGTCGCGGTACCGGGCAGTAACCTGCGCCTCGGCTCGGGCCTGGCCGACACGCCCTCGGCGTGGGCGGCCGGACTGCAGGTGGCGGTGGGCACCGACGGCGCCAACTCGGCCGACGCCCTGGACGTCCTGGACGCCGCCCGCCTGACCCTGCTGCTCCCGCGGCTGATGGAGGCGGATCCCGCCCGGTGGCCGCGAATCGAGCAGGTCCTCGACGCGGCCACGACGGGAGGGGCCGCGGCCTGCGGGTGGAGCGACGTCGGGCGGATCGAACCCGGGCACGCCGCCGACCTCATCGCGCTGGACCTGGCGTCGAGCGCCTTCACCCCGGCCCACGACCTGCCGCACCAGGTCCTGTCCGCGGCGCGGGCAGGCGACGTGACCGACGTGATGATCGCCGGCCGGCACGTCTACCGCGACAGACGGTTCCCCCATCTCGACGTGGCCTCGCTGCGCAGACGCTTCACCGAGCTCGTGTCCGAGTGGGGCGTCGGAGCCGAGCCCGCGCGGCAGACGGCGGAGAAGGATGTCGCGGCTGCCCGGGACGTGATCACGAGACTGCGTTCGGGGACGGAGACCCGGTCAGTGACTGACACCTGAGCACTGCACTTGCACGCACTGCACGTACACGCACTGCACGTACACGCACTGCACGTACACGCACCGCACATATACGCGCTGCACCAACTGGAAGGGAGCTCAACCCATGATCGACACCGTGGGACCCACGTCCGCCACGCTGGGCCATACATCCGGCGCGGCGGTCACCACGACCGACACCGACGACCGATCGCAGGTCGTGGTGGACCGGGTGGACGCCGGTGACCTGCGACGGATGATCGCGCGCATCCCGGCACCGGTGACGATCGTCGCCGCGTACTCCGAGCACGGGCCGGTGGGTTTCACCGCGAGCAGCTTCGTCAACATCTCCGTCGATCCGCCGCTCGTCGGGTTCTTCGTGGCCGAGTCCGCCCGGAGCTTCGAGCATTTCGAGCGGGTGGACCGGGTGGCCATCAACGTGCTCGCCGACCATCAGAGCGAGCTGGCGTCGGTGTTCGCGGGCAAGTCCGAGGACAAGTTCGCCGGCATCGAGCTCGACCCGACCATCCCCACGGCCCCGGTGGTCACCGAGGCGATGGGGGCCATCGTGGGCTCGGTCCACGGCCGCGGGATGGTCGGCGACCACCTGATGGTGACGGTGCAGGTCGACAGCGTCGTGCGGCGGTCACACGCCCCGCTCGTCTACCAGGACCGCACCTTCCGCGTCCTGACGGACCTGCTCAGCTGACCGACCTGCTGAGCTGACCGACCTGCTGAGCTGACCGAGACAGGACGAGGCCCGCCGGCGATGACCGGCGGGCCTCGTGGTCTGTCGAGTCGTGGTGTGCCGGGGAACGGTCGCGCGGCAGGGGCAGATCAGGACGTCGGCGCGCCGCGAGTGCTCAGCGCGCGAGGAGCACGGCGTGGGGGAGCGGGTGCCCCGTCCGCTCGACCGAGGAGAACCCGGCGGCCAGGAGCAGGTCGATCAGCTCCTCGACCCGGCGCGCCCGGCCGGGGGTCTCGACCCGCATCATCAGGTCGAACATCGGCCCGAATGCCTCGAGATCACCCTCTCCCGGGTCACCGGGGAGCTCGAACACGATCACCGTGCCGCCCTCGCGGACGACCTCACGGGCCAGGCGCAGGAGCCGGAGGGCGATGTCGTCGTAGTCGTGCAACAGGTGGCTGACCAGGGCGACGTCGGCGGATCCGGGTCCCAGCGCGGCGAGGGCGCCGGGACCGGTCAGGTCCACGGCCTCGACGGTGATCCCCGGCGCGGCTGCGAGCTCCTCGCCGGCCCACTCGGCCACCGCGGGCAGGTCGATCAGGCGGACCTCCGCACCGGCCCGGGCCAGGGGGACGGCGTAGGACCCGAGCCCGCCGCCCAGGTCGACGACCCGCGCGCCGGGCTCGACCAGCGCGGCGAGGTCGGGGCCGGTCTCGGTGGCCAGCACCACCAGGGCGCGAAGGAAGTCGCGGCACTGGTCGGGATCAGTGACCAGGCGCTCCTCCCACGCGGCGATGCGGGGTCGCCCGGTGCGGACGGTGTCTGCCAGGTCGAGCCATGCGCGGGCGAAGAACGCCTCCTTCTCGGCGACCGGGCGCAGGTCGCCGGCGGATCCCAGGCGGGCGCTGAGCGCGGTGGCCGCGTATCGCGAGTCCATCCGCTCCAGCAGGCCGAGCCCGACGAGGGAGTCCAGCAGGGACAGGGTCCCCCCGGGATCGGTGCCGAGCGCGGTGGCGATCTGGCCGGCCGTCGCGGGCACGCCTGCGGTGAGGTCGAAGATCCCCAGCCGGCTCGCAGCGGTGAGCGCGGCGGCGGCCTGGTAGCCGGTCAGCAGATCGATTGCGCCGAGTGCCGTGGTCATGGTCGTCCTCTTCTCATGGTCCGATAGGCGGCGAACCCCTGTAGGAGCCCGTGCAGCTCGCGACCGGCGCGGTGGGCCACGGAGTCGCGGCGCCGCCGAGGGTCGAGGACCGCGTCGGCGGCCGTCATCCCCGACGCGCCGCTCAGCCCACCGCCGGGGTGGTGGCCGGCGCCGGCGAGGAACAGCCAGGGCAGTTCGGAGCGGCCGTCGGCGTGGCCGGGTGCCCGCCAGCCGAGGAGTTGGTCGAGGGTGTTGTCGATGTGGCTGGGGTTGCCGTCCCCGCCGATACGTCCGGCCCAGGTCGCGGGGCCGGAGACGACCATGTCCACCAGGCCCCGGCGGAGGTCGATCCCGGTCACCTCGCACGCCTGGTCGACGACGCGCCGGGCGGCGGACCGCTCGCGTTCCGGGGTCCACGGCGAGGTGGTGCGCAGCGGCACGATCGAGCTGAGCCAGACACCCCCGCCCTCGACGGACGCCATCATCGCCCACGGGGACTCGGGCGCCCGTCCCGCTTTGACCTCGGCGAAGCTCTGGTGCACGTCGGCGGGGTCGGCCACGAGGTAGTGCACCGCGTCGCGATCCTCGAGCCCGAGGTCGATCCCGTTCTCGTAGACCAGGGAGATGGTCAGCTCGCCCACGTTGAACTGGCCGCTGTGCAGGGACGACGCCACCGACCGCAGCCGCGGGGCGGGGTCGGTGAGCGCGACGGCCGTCCGGGGGATCCCGATCGTGCTGATCACGGCGTCCGCGTGCAGCGTCTCTCCGTCGGCGAGGGCGATCATCCCGCCACCACCCGCGTCGCTGCCGAGGCGCACGACCTCGGCCCCGGTGCGGACCCGGCCCCCGCGGGACTCCAGGGCCCGGATGAGGGAGGCGGTGAGCGCGCCGGATCCGCCCGCGGGTCGGAGCCCGTTCTCCCCGTGGTCACCGGGCAGCATCAGCGCGAGCATCCCTGTGCCGGGCGCCCACGCCGGGACCTGGGCGTGCGCGGCCTGCAGGACGAGGGCGGCGCGGGTGTGCCGGTCGACCAGGGCGTCGTCGAGCGCGGCCTCGGCGGAGCCGATCATGGTCCGGAACAGGGCGTCGCCGCCGGCGAGCGGGGCGAGGGCGGAGGCGACCGAGGTCAGCGTGGGCGGGGTCTCGAACGTCTCGAGCAACCCGAACAGGGCGGAGGCGCGCTCGGCGAGCCGCCGGTACGCGGGACCGTCCATGCCGAGGCCGGCCACGGTCCTGTCGAGGTCGCTGTAGAACATCCGCCGCTCGCCGTCCCCGAAGAGGAACCCGGCCAGCACGGGGTGCTCGCGATACTCCACATCCAGCCCGAGTTCGGTCACCACCCGCCGCATCCCGCCGTGCTCGAACGCGCCGCGCTCGACGATCGCTCCCGAGGCGTGACGCTCGGTCCACAGGCAGCCGCCCGTCTCGGCCCCGCGCTCGAGGACCGTGACCCGGCACCCGCGCTCGGCCAGGCGGACCGCGGCGACGAGCCCGTTGTGGCCACCGCCGATCACCGCGACCGATCTCATGCGATCACCGATGTCATGTGAGTGCCGACCTCATGCGATCACGGAGAGCCCGGAGTCGATGAAGCCGGAGTCGCGGCCGATCTGCTCGATCAGTGGTCGGCAGCGGGCGATCTGGGTGGCCTCGTCGACGGTGACGCAGCGGTGGTCGGCCACGACCTGCCGGCCGTCCACCCACACGTCACGGACGGACCGCGGCGAGGCGCCGTAGACCAGCTGTGCGACAGGGTCGTGGAGCACCGACACGTCGACCGTGTCCTGGAGCAGGACGATGTCGGCCCGCTTGCCGGGCTCCAGCGACCCGATGAGGTCGTCCAGTCCGAGGGCGCGGGCCCCCTCGATCGTCGCCATGGTGAGGACGTCGAACGCGTCGATCACCAACGCGTCGAGGTGATGGACCTTCTGCAGCAACGCCGCGGACTTGACCGCCTGGAGCATGTCCTGGCTGTCGTTGGAGGCCGCGCCGTCGGTCCCGATCCCCACGGGGACCCCGGCGGCCCGCAGCCGCGGGACCGGGCAGACGCCGGACGCGAGGATCATGTTGGCCACCGGGTTGTGCGCCACTGCGACGCCCGCGCGGGCGAACGTCGCGACGTCGGACTCGGTCACCCACACACAGTGGCCGGCGATGAGGGGACGCTCGAACAGGCCCAGGTGCTCCGCGTGGGCGATGGTCCGCCGGCCCCACCGGTGCTGGGACGAGGTGATCTCCTCGCGCGCCTCGGCGAGGTGGGTGTGGACCGCCCAGCCGTGCTCGCGGCACAGGTCGACGCCGGCGGCGAGCAGCTCGTCGCTCTGCCCGAGCATGGTGCCCACCCCGAACCGGAAGGTGACGAGCGGCGCGGTCGCCGCACGCGCGGCGAGGTCGAGCTGTTCGGCGAGGATGTCCTCGAGGATCCGGTCCGACGAGAGGTCGGTGAGGGTGGCGATGGGGACGTCCTCGGCGCCGTAGGAGACCACCGCGCGCATGCCGGACCTCTCCAGGCCGTCGACGACGCCGAGGCTCGCTCGGGAGCCCACGTTGCCGTGGCAGAACATGTCGTTCACGGTCGTCACGCCGGAGAGCAGCATCTCCACCGAGCGCAGGGCGGTGCCCTCGGCCGCGATCTCGCGGGTCAGCGCGAGGCCGAGGGGTCCCACGATGTCCGCGCCCCACTCGAACAGGGACAGCTCCGAGCCCATCCCGGTGGCCAGCGCCTCGGACAGGTGCGTGTGGGTGGAGACCAGGCCGGGGATCACCAGCCCGGTGCCGTCGCCGTGGACGGGGAGTCCGGGGTGACGGTGCCGTAGGGCGGCGAAGCTGTCGACGGCTTCGATTTCCCCGTCCCGCACATGGACCGCACCGTCGGGGATGACCCCGTGTAGCTGGGGCCGGTGGGAGCGGACGCGCTCGGAGACCGGCGGCAGGCCGGCCATCGTGAGGACATGGCGGCCGCGGACCAGGAACTCGGTGGCGGGCTGGGACTCAGACATCGCCCTCGACCTCGCCGAGCACGGTGCCGAGCGACTCGAGGAAGGCATCGATCTGCTCGAGCGTGATGACCAGCGGCGGCATGATCCGCACGGTCCCGGCCTGGTTGAGCACGGACCCGACGAGCACGCCGAGGTCCTGGAGTCGGTTGACGATCGGCTGGGCGTCGCGGGAGAGCTCGATGGCGCACCACAGACCCTTCCCGCGGACGTCGACGAGCAGCTCGGGGAAGCGTTCGCGGAGGGCGCCGAGACCGTCGCGCAGGTGGTCGCCGGCGACCCGGGTGTGCTCGAGGACGCCGTCCGCCAGCACGTCGAACGCCGCGATGCCGGCGGCGCACGCCACCGGGTTGCCGCCCATGGTGGTGAGGTGGGACAGCGGCGGGCTCACGAAGGTCTCGAACAACTCCGATGACGCCAGGACCGCGCCGAGCGGCAGTCCGCCGCCGAGGGCCTTGGCCATGGTGATGATGTCGGGCCGCACGTCCCAGTTCTGGTGGGCGAACCACTGACCGGAGCGGCCCATCCCGCCCTGCACCTCGTCCACGATGAGGAGCGAGCCGGCCGCGTCGCAGAGTGCGCGCAGGCCGGGCAGGAAGTCGTCGGACGGCACACGGATGCCGCCCTCGCCCTGGATCGGTTCGACGATCACCGCGGCGGTGCGGTCGTCGATCGCGGCGGCCGCGGCCTCCAGGTCGTCGTAGGGGACGAACGTGACCTCCTCGAGGAGTGGCTCGAACGGCGTGCGCCACTCCTCACGCCAGCTCACGGACAGCGCCCCCAGGGTGCGGCCGTGGTAGGCGCGCTCGAAGGCGACGAACTTGGGCCGGCCGGTGGACTTGCGGGCGAGCTTGAGCGCGCACTCGGTGGACTCGGCGCCCGACGAGGTGAGGTAGGCCATGTCGATGCCCTCACCCGCCACCGAGGTCAGGCGCTCGACGATCTCGACCTGTTCGGGCACGACGAACCGGCCGTACACGTTGACGTGCGCGTACCGGGTGGCCTGCTCGACGATCGCGGCGGTGACCGTGGGGTGGCAGTGGCCGACGTTGGCCACGCCGATGCCCGAGGTCATGTCGAGGTAGCTCGTGCCGTCGGCGGTGGTGACGATGCAGCCCGTGGCGTCGGCCACGACGATCTCCTTGCGCCCGGGCACAGTCTGGGACAGGCGGGCGACAAAGCGGTCGCGGAACTGCTCGACCTCGTCGTGGGTCATCGAGCCGGTGGCTGCGGGCGTGGTGGTGAGGGTCATCTTCTTCTCCGGGAACTGTGAGGGTGTGCGTGCGGTGTGGTCAGTCACGACCACGCGGCACGGGCGCCACACCCGCTGGTCTCACCCCGCGCAGGGCGATGAATCGGGTCCGGGTGAGTTCGTCGAGGGTCCATCCCGGTCCCTCCCGGCCGGCTCCGGCCAGGTCCACCCCGCCGAACGGCACGACGGGGGGTCGGTAGTTGTTGGTGCCGTTGACCACGATGCCGCCGAAGTCGAGGCGGGGTGCCATGGCCAACGCCGCCTGCAGGTCGGCGGTGAAGACCGCTGCGGTGAGGCGCAGGCGGGTGGCCCCGGCCAGGGCCAGGGCCTGTTCGTCGGTGTCGACGACGCTGACGGGGACGACGGGTCCGAAGATCTCGTCGTCGTGCATCACCGCCGCCTCCGCAGGCACGTCGGCCAGGACGGTGGGGGCGAACCAGGCACCGTCCGGGGCCCTGCCGGTGGTCCGGGTGCCGCCCTGGGCGATCACCCGCTGGACCTGCTGCTCGACGCGGGCCGCGGCACCGGCGTCGATGAGGGGACCGAGACGGGCTCCCTCGGACAACGGATCGGCCGGTTCGATCTCGCCGAACGCGGCGGTGAGCCGCTCGGTGAGCTCCGCGGCGACCGACCGGTGCGCGATGACGCGCTTGGTGGCCGCGCAGGCCTGTCCGTTCATGAGCAGCCGCCCGCGGAGGGTCTCGCTGACGACCAGGTCCAGGTCGGCGTCAGCCCGCACGATCGCGGCCCCGTTGCCCCCCAGTTCCAGATGCAGCAGACGCAGCTGACCGGCGGTGGCCTCGGCCACGGCGACGCCGGCCCCGACCGATCCGGTGAGGGACACGGCGTGCACCCCCTCGGCCGCGCAGAGCGCTGCCGAGGCGGGGGTGTCGGCGTCCACCTGCTGGAGCACGCCGACGGGCAGGCGCCGCTCGAGCACCTCCAGGGCCGCGCTCGTGGCGAGCGGGTTCTGGGGCGGCAGCTTGACGATCACCACGTTGCCGGCGGCGAGGGCGGCCCCGGCCTTCTCGATCGCCAGCTCGATCGGGAAGTTGAAGGGCAGCACCGCCACCACCACGCCGAGCGGGACCCGCTCGACCCAGGTGAGGTCCTGCTCCCCGCCGGGGAGCGCACCGGTGGGTGCGAGCGCCCCGGCGGAGGACAGCGCGATCTCGGCGTTGCGGCGCAGGAGTCCGATCGCCCCGCGGACTTCGTGCCGGGCCTGCGGGAGGATCTTGCCGGACTCACGGGAGTGGGCCTCGGCCAGGGCGTCGGCCTCCGCGGCGAGGTCCTCGGCGGCGGCGAGGAGCAGGTCGCACCGCTGCCGGGGGGAGGCCGCCGCCCAGTCGCCGGCCGCGGCCGTGGCCGCGGCGACGATCCCGGTCACCTCATCGACGGTGACCGGGGTGATGGTCCCGAGCGGGGTGCCCGAACCGGGTGCGAGGATCGTCCTCATCCCTCGGCCCACTCGTCGATCGCCGCCGCGAGGCGGGCGGTCAGCTCGGGCAACCCCAGCGGGGTGTCGTGGCCGTCGCCCCGGGCGAACACCGCTCGCACCGAGGCGGGGGCGCTCGAGCGTCCCTCCGCGGCGAGACGGTCGGCGAGCTCCGCGCGGGAGGCGTCGATGTCCTCCCGGAGCGGCAGCATGCGCACCGCGTCGGGGCCCAGCGTGTCGAGCGCGCCCCGCAGGGGGAGGTCGCCGGAGACGCCCGCGCGGGAGTGCGGCAGCCCGTCGGCGTCACGGAACGCGGCGTCGGCCAGGAAACTCCGGTGGGTCAGACCCGGGGAGGTCCAGGAGCCGATCACGTCGTAGTACCGACCGATCCGTCCGAGGACGGCGGCGATCGCGTCCGCCATGGCGTTGTGCATCTCCACGTAGGCCTCACGCTCGGCGGGACCCCACGGCTCCTTGGCCCGGCGCTCGAACAGACCCGGGTCGTCGTAGGAGGTCGCGGGGGACTGGCTCCCGCGGAACTCCATGGTCAGCTCGTAGGGGACCACCGCCATCGGCTCGGAGAGGACGAACCGGTCCAGCACCACCCCGTCGCGGACGAGCGGGGAGTTGGCGAACAGGTCCGGGCTCTCGTCGGGCTCCAGCAGGTCGAGGAGCTCGGCGGGGCCGTCGAAGGGGCGCAGCGGCTTCCAGCCGGAGGTCAGCAGCGCGGAGTTGATGCCCCGGTGCTCCCGGCTGGTGAAGTACGGCTTGTACTTCGTGCACGGCAACAGCAGCCCGAGCCGGCGCCGGGCCCCCTCGACGGGGGTCGGCGTCCACTCGTCGCGGATCGCGGCGTGCCACTCGACGAGCCGCGGGTTCGCCAGGCTCGCGACGTTGGCCTGCGGGGTGTAGAGGCACAGCTCCGGGTCGAGCACATACGGCGTGCGGATCTTCCGGGCGGAGGACCGCAGTAGGGCCTCCGCCGCGGCGTCGTCGTCGACCTCCACCGTGACCGCGTCCGCGGTCACCTCGATGACCGTGGCGGCGGGGGACGTCGTCAGGGTGCCGGTCACTTGTCGGTCCCCTCGAGGCTGATCGAGGTGTCGAGGAACTGGTTGGTGACGAGGTCCTCCGGGGTGATGCCGGAGACGTCGACCGGGCCGTACTCGTCGACGATGTCGATGAGGCTCTGGACGCGGTCGAGGTCGAACTGGCCGGTGATGCCCTCGGCGCTGTCACCGAGGATGCCCAGCTCGACGCCGGTGTCGTGGGCGAACTCGCCGCCCTCGAGGGTGTAGACCCAGCCGGTGTCGTACTCGCTGACCAGCTCGACGATCAGGTCGTTGGTGGCCTCCGGGTCCGTGATGTAGTTGTTCTGCGCCTTCTGCATGATCGGCACCAGTGCGGAGAGGCACTCGGCCTGGGCGGTGACGTCCTCAGAGCGGACGGTGAGCGCCTGGAAGTACTCCTCGTACCCGGTGTCGTGGATGAGCTGGCCCTCGACCGGCTTGCCCCACTCCGGGATCTCGACCTCGTACATGAACGGCTCCGCGGTGATGAAGCCGGCCTCGGCCAGCTCGCCGCCGGCGGCGACGAACATGGCCGGCTTGTTCTGGTCGCTCAGGTCGAGCTGCTCGCGCTTGAGGACACCCTTGCCGACCAGGTACTCGATCCACATCTCACCGGTCGTGCCGACGGAGATGGTGGCGTCGGTCTTGCCGAGGTCCTCGATGGTCTTGACGTCCGGGTAGGTCGCCGGGTCCCAGTAGATGCCGTAGGGGCTGATCTCCATCGAGGCCAGGACCGCGGTGACGGGGGTGTCGGCCTGGCTGGTCAGGTACTCGGAGACTCGGCCGTAGCCGAGGAGGATGTCGCGGTCCTGGTACTGCAGGGCCTGCGGCGACTGGTAGCCGACCGAGGAGCCGCCGTTGCGGATCTCCACGTTGACGCCGGCGTCCTCGCCGTCGATGACCAACGGGCCCGAGACGGACTTGTTGTCCGTGTCGATCGTGTACTCGCTTCCGAGGAGGCTGTAGATGCCGCCGTGCTCGGCCTCGGGTTCCCAGTCGGACTGGATCACCACGGTCTCGGGGCAGATCCCCGCCAGGGGGCCTTCGCCGGAGGACACGACCGTCTCCTCGCCGGAGCTGCAGGCGGTGAGGGCGGCGGCGCCGGTGATGAGCGCGGTGCCGAGGGCCAGGTAGCGGGGGAGCGCGGTCTTCTTCATGAGGTGATCCCTTCGGTGGTGTGACGTGCGGTCGGGTGTGCTGTGGTCGGACGGTAAGAATCGGACGGATGTGTGGGGTGGCTCATCGCTTGCCCCAGGCCGGGGACCACGTGCCCGCGATCCGGCGGCCGAGGATCCCGAAGATCCAGAAGGCGACCAGGCCCAGGAGGCAGGCGACGAGGACGGTGGAGAGCATCTCGGCGGAGGCCAGGCGGGAGCTGTAGCGCTGCAGGAGCAGTCCGAGTCCGGTGGCGCCGCGGCCGAAGAAGAAGTCACCCACGACCGCTCCCACGACTGCCAGACCGGCGGCGGACTGCAGGCCGACGAACACGTCGGGCATCGCCGCCGGGAGCTGAAGTTTGAGCAGGCGCGTCAGCGGGCTCGACCCGGCGAGCGTGAACAGGTCGTGCAGGCCCCGGTCGGCGCTCAGCAGTCCCTGCAGAGGGTTGATGATGAGCGGGAACAGGCTGATGATCACGCAGACCACGACCCGGGCGAACAACTCGTAGCCGAACCAGAAGCCGATCACGGGGACGATTGCGAGGATCGGCACCGTCTGCAGGAAGACCGCCCAGGGGTAGACCGAGCGCTCGACCCACCGGGCCTGGGACATGGCGATGGCCAGTGTGAGTCCGAGCACGATCGACACGGCCAGACCGATCAGTGCGGCCTTGGAGGTGACCCAGAGCGCGCTGAGTTGGTCCGCGCGGACCTCCGGGTCGAGGAAGCCCTTGCTGATGACCTCGTGCGGGGGCGGGAGTAGGAACTTCTGGTCGGCGTCGAGGACCTGGTAGCTGATGACGTACCAGACGGCGAGCATCGCAACCAGCAGCATGAACGGCGGAAAGGCGGTGATGGCGGCGGAGCGGAGTTTCGGCAGGACCCGCGTGTCGCGTCCTGACGCCTCCTCTGTCGCGGCGGTGGACACCGGGGCAACGGTCTCCACTGTCGCGATCTGCTCCGGGTTCGGTGCCGCACCGGTCTGCGGCGCAGCGTCCGCAGGGGTCCACGGCGCGGAATCCTCGACTTCGGTGTTCTCAGGGATGGCCACTCTGTGCTCGGTCATGACGCGTCCTCCAGGGCTTGAGCGACCCGGCCCTCCAGCTCGGCGAACTCCGGGGTGTAGCGGAGGTCCAGGGTGCGCGGGTACTCGAACGGGATCTCGAATTCGCCGACGATGCGACCGGGCCGGGCCGACATCACCACGACCCGGGTGGAGAGGAAGACGGCCTCTTCAACGGAGTGCGTCACGAACAGTCCGGCGAACCCGCCGTGCAGGAACAGGTCCATCAGGACGAGGTTGAGTCGGCCGCGGGTGATCTCGTCGAGTGCGCCGAACGGCTCGTCGAAGAGGAACACCTCGGGCTGGAGGACGAGCGACCGGGCGAGGCTCGCGCGCATCCGCATACCGCCGGAGAGCTGGTGCGGCAGGTGGTCGCCGAAGTCGGCCAGGCCGACGACCTCCAGCGCCTCATCCACAGCCTCGCGGACCGCGGCCTTGGGCTGGCCGGCGAGCTCGGCCATGAGACCGACGTTGGCGCGCACCGTGCGCCACGGCATGAGGGTCGCGTCCTGGAACACGTACCCCACGCTGTCCGTGGAGAACTCCACCGAGCCGGTGGTGGGCTTGTCGAGGCCTGACGCGAGTCGCAGGAGCGTGGATTTCCCGCAGCCGGACGGGCCGATGATCGAGATGAACTCCCGCCGATCAGCCTTCAGATCACACGGAGCGAGGGCGTCCACGGATCCGAAGGAGCGGCCTACCTGACGGAAGTCGACGAGGGGGCGCGTGGTCGATGTCATGCCGGTGACACTAAGTGTCCAAATCGGCGAAATCTGTTCCGTTTACTGGGCTTTTACTGGTCGACCGAGACTTTTTCTGCCCTGTTACAACCGCAGGGTCAGAGGGACAGATTCCGGGACCTGACCCACTATCCCGCCGCCTGGTCCGGGGCTGTGGCGGCACCCGGACGCCAAGGTGGCGTCCTCCCCTGCGCCGCGGCCCGCGGGTCGTGCGAAGGGTGGAGTGAGAGTCGCTGCGGGACAGCGGAAAACGACCCGGAGGCTGGTCCTGGGACGTCGTCAGAGCCGTGACGGCGCAATGGGACGGGCCGCGGCCGCCCGGGTCAGCAGTCGCCGACACCCACCCATTCGGAGACGCCGTCGGTGAAGCGCTGCCGCTTCCAGATGGGCACCCCGTGCTTGAGCCGCTCGATGAGCTCCGAACACGCCGCGAACGCCTCGGCCCGATGCGGAGCCACAGCGACCACCACCACCGCGACCTCGCCCACCGGCAGCACGCCCACGCGGTGGACGGCGGAGACGCGCGCCGAGTGCTCCGCCGCGACCTCGTCGCAGAGCCGGGCGAGGGTGTCGCGGGCGGTGGGGTGGGCGGAGTACTCGATGTCCAGCACGCCGCCCCGGCCGCCGTCGTGATCGCGCACCACACCGGAGAACGTCACCATCGCGCCGTCGGCGCTGGTCCACACGCTCTTCTCGACCTCGCGCGGGTCGATCACCCGGTCGGTGATGTCCACGAGTGGACCGGAGTCGCTCATCGGTGTCCTCCTCCGTGGGCGTGGACCTCGAGCAGGTGCTCGAGCAGCTCGTCGAGAACCGCCAGTCCGTCGCGGACCCCGCCCGTCGAGCCCGGCAGGTTCGCCACCAGGGTACGTCCGGCGAAGCCCGCGAGACCGCGGCTCATGGCGGCCGTGGGTGTGGCCGCCAACCCGCGGGCGCGCATTGCCTCAGCGACCCCCGGCAACTCCAGGTCCAGGTGGGGCGCGGTGGCCTCGGGCGTGCGGTCGTCGGGGGCGACACCCGTGCCGCCGGTGGTGAGCAGCACGGCGGGGGACCGCCGCACCTGCTCGGTGACGGCCGTCGCGATGTCGGCGTCGGCCACCACGTGCACCTCGACCGGGGAGAACCCGCGCTCGAGGAGCCATCCCTCGATGGCGGGGCCGGTGGTGTCCTCGCGGTGGCCGTGCGCGGCGGCGGTGGACGAGACGACGACGACACCACTTCGGCCGGAATCGAGCGCGGCGGGCCCGGTGTTCGCGCGCGCCACCTCGTCGTCGTCGTTCCCGGTCGCCTCCTCGGATTCTCGCGTCCAGTCACCGCGTTTGCCGCCCGTCTTGGCGGCGAGGCGGACCCCGTCCATGGTGGCGAGCGGGTCGACGGCCTTGACCATGTCGTGCAGCGTCAGTCCGGCCACCGAGACGGCGGTCAGGGCTTCCATCTCGACACCCGTCCTGCCCGTCGTCTTGGCGGTGGCCTGCACGTGGATCTCGCCGGCCTCGTCGTCGAGGTCGAAGCTCACCTTGACCGAGTTCAGCGGGATCTGGTGGCACAGCGGGATGAGCTCGGAGGTCTTCTTGGCCGCGCCGATCCCGGCCAGGCGGGCGGTGGCCAGGACGTCGGCCTTGCCCAGCGAGTCTCCTGCGACCATGGTCACGACGTCGGGGCGGGTGCGGAAGACCCCCCCGGCCGTGGCGGTCCGGGTGGTGACGGCCTTGTCGCCGACGTCGACCATGCGCACGCGGCCCTCGGCGTCGAGGTGGGTGAGCTGCGGCTCGGGTGGTGAGCCCTGTCCGGTCGGCGCGTCAGTCATGCCGTTCACGGTAGTCGGCCGGGTGCGGCGGGCTCCGGGGGTGCGGCGAGGCGGGGCGTCACGGGGTGCGGGTTTAATCGCGGACATGGCGATGCTCTTCGAACCGATCCGTATCCGCGGCCTCGAGATCCGGAACCGGGCGTGGCTCTCGCCGATGTGTCAGTACTCGTGTGAGGACCGTGACGGGGTGCCCACGCCGTGGCATCTCGTGCACCTGGGCGCGCGGGCGCAGGGCGGGTTCGGCCTGATCCTCGCGGAGGCCTCGGCGGTGGTGCCGGAGGGGCGGATCAGTCCCGAGGACGCCGGGCTGTGGAACGACACGCAGCGCGACGCGTGGGCGCCCATCGTGGACTTCGTGCACTCCCAGGGGGCGGCGATCGGCATCCAGCTGGCGCACGCCGGACGCAAGGCGTCGGCGTACCGGGCGTGGCCCGGATACCCGGTCGGCTCACTTCCGCCCGAGGAGGGTGCGTGGACGACGGTCGCGCCCTCGGCGATCGGGTTCGGCGACATGGCGAGACCGGAGGCGCTGGACGCCGACGGGATCCGCGCGGTGGTGACCGCGTTCGCCGACGCCGCCCGCCGAGCCGACCACGCCGGGTTCGACGTCGTGGAGATACACGCCGCCCACGGGTACCTCATCCACGAGTTCCTCTCGCCGCTGTCCAACGAGCGGGACGACTCCTACGGCGGTTCGCGCGACAACCGGGCCCGGCTGCTGCTGGAGATCTGCGACGCGGTGCGGCAGGTGTGGCCGGAGGGTAAGCCACTGTTCGTCCGGATCTCGGCGACGGATTGGGTGCCCGGCGGCTGGACCCCGGAGGATTCGCGCTGGTTGGCGGGCCGGCTCGCCGAGCACGGGGTCGACCTGGTGGACGTCTCCTCGGCCGCCAACACCCCCGACCGGCCGCCGGTCGAACTGGAGCAGGGCTACCAGGTGCCGCTGACCGAGGAGGTGCGCGCGTCCGGCGCGGTGCTGGCCGGAGCGGTGGGGCTCATCAGTGACCCGGAGTACGCCGAACAGCTGCTGGTCGACGAGCGCGCTGACGTGGTGTTCCTCGGGCGCGCCGCGCTGCGCGAGCCCGCCTGGCCACAGCGCGCGGCTGCCGAACTCGGCCTGGACTGGCGGCAGACGCCGTACCCGCCGCAGTACACGCGGGGCAAGTGGGACTGAGTGCCTGAGATGTAGCTCCGGCGCATGCCAACACCTCGCGGCTGGCTGCGCCGGGTGCACTGCGCCCCGGTCAATTCGGGCCCGAACCTGCGGGCGGTGACAGCTTCCAGCCGCATGGACGACGTGTCCGGCGACCAGATGCCAGCTCACGTCCATCGACCTCGGTGACCGGGCGCCCTAAGTTCCCGCTCACTGGGACGTGCTGTGATCTCCATTACATCCGGACGGAATGCTCGCTGAGAAGAAAGTCCTCGGAGAGCCATCCGTATTCGGGTAGGGGGTGCACATGCTTGGGCGTCTGACTGTGCCGGCACGACGGTTGGTCGTGCTGCTGTCGACACTGATACTCGTGTCGATCGTGTCATTCGGGCTGGTCGAGGTCGCCGAGGGTGAGGCCATCGACACGATCCTCCCGCAAGGGGCTACAGAAGTGGAACGTGCGGCGGTAGCAGCTGCGTACGGACTCGACGGCCCCCTCGTGACCCGCTACCTCGACTGGCTGAGCTCAGCTGTGACCGGCGACCTCGGCCGCTCGATCGCGAGCCGGGTCCCCGTCTGGGACGAGCTCATGACCCGCTTGCCGGTCACCATCGAACTGGCCGTCCTCTCGACGTTGCTGGCCTTGGTGATCTCGGTCCCGATCGCGGTATGGGCGGGTTATCGCTCGGGCGGGATCGTCGACCGGGTGAGCGGGGCGCTGGTGTCCGTGACGATGGCGATCCCGAACTTCCTGCTGGGCCTGGTGCTGGTGTTCATCTTCGGCGTCACCCTGCAGGCCTTCCCGGTGAGCGGGTGGGTGCCAATGTCCGACGGCATTCCAGAACACCTCTCCCGCCTGGTCCTTCCGGTGATGACGCTCGCGGCGAGTCAGTCCGTGCTGTTCATCCGAATCCTCCGCGGCGACATCGCCGCGACGATCGGTGAGGACTTCATCCTCGCGGCCCGCGCGCGGGGCATCCGGACCCCCGCGATCCTCGTCCGACACGCGCTACGACCGTCCGCGTTCGCGCTCCTCACGGTACTGGGGCTGTCTCTCGGCCAACTGATCGGCGGCACGGTGATCGTGGAGCAACTCTTCGGGCTGCCCGGAATGGGGCAGACCCTGATCGCCGCGATCAACGGGCGCGACATCTTCGTCGTCCAGGGCGCAGTGCTCCTGGTGGCGGTGGGCTATGTGCTCATCAACACCCTTGTCGACCTGGCTTATCCGCTTCTCGATCCGAGGGTGCGCTCATGACCATCACCGAAACCACGCCAGTAGCAGCGGTGGCCGATCAGACCACGAAAAGCGCCGCTGCCACACCTAAGCGACGTCGCCCGTCGATCGTCACCGTTCTGGCCATCGCCTGGCTCGCGATCATCATCTCAGCGGCCGTCCTCGCCGACGTGTTGCCGCTGTCCGATCCCGGGGCGGTGGGTACGGCGTACCGTGCCGAGCCCGGTTCGGCGGGCGCGATCCTCGGTACCGACGCACTCGGACGGGACCTGCTGTCACGGGTGGTCCACGGCGCCAGGCTCTCGCTGTCCGTGGCGTTCGGCGCGACGGCCGTCGCTGCAGTGGTGGGGACCGCTATCGGGCTTTTCGCCGGATACCTCAGGGGCGGGGCCGACTTCGCCACCGAGATCCTCACCTCGACGGTTCTGGCGTTCCCGCCACTCATCCTGCTCATCGCCTTGGCCGCGGCTCTCGATCCCAGCGTCCGGATGCTGGTGATCGGGTTGGCCATCGTCGGAGTACCGAGTTTCGTCCGCGTGGCGCGGGCGGCCACGATCGCCCACGCGAGCCGGGAGTACGTCCAGGCCGCGCACACCCTCGGTGCGTCCACCCTGCGGATCGTCACTCGCGAACTGCTGCCGAACATCGTGCGTCCCGCCCTGTCGTTCGCACTGGTGATCGCCGCGACCCTGGTGGTCGCCGAGGGTTCGCTCAGCTTCCTGGGGCTCGGTGTCCCGCCGCCAGCACCGAGCTGGGGCGGAATGATCGCGCAGGGTCAGAACGACCTGGCCCGAGCGCCCTTCATCGTCGCCGTGCCCGGGATCGCGTTCTTCCTCACCGTCTATTCGCTCAACACCCTCGGCGACGAACTCTCGGCACGTTTCGGCAAGGGGGACAGGTAGATGACGACCGACCTGACGATCAACACCCGGGCGGCCACCCCGCAAGCGGAACCGGCCGCCGAGGCCGCGACGGTACTGCGGATCCGAGACCTCCGGATCACCTTCGACACCGCGTCCGGCCCGTTGCGAGCGGTGGACGGGGTCGATCTCGACCTCCGGGCCGGGACCACCCTCGGAATCGTGGGTGAGTCCGGGTCAGGAAAGTCCGTGCTCTCGCGAGCGGCGATGGGGTTACTTCCGAAGAGCGCACGCTACGGCGAGAACTCGGTCATCGAATTCGACGGCCGCCGGTTGTACCCCGATCCGCCGAAAGGCCTGTCGGACCTGTGGGGTAACGAGATGGCCCTGATCTTCCAGGACCCGATGACCTCGCTCACCCCGGTGATGACGGTCGGCGCCCAACTGGTCGAGACACTGCGCCGGCATCTACCGCTCGGCCGCCGGGAGGCGCGCATTCGTGCCGTCGAGTTGTTGCGCCGAGTGGGTATCGCGGATCCGGAACAGCGGATGCGCGCGTACCCCCACCAGATGTCGGGAGGTATGCGTCAGCGGGTGATGATCGCCCTGTCGATCGCGTGCGACCCCACACTGCTGTTCGCCGACGAGCCCACCACCGCGCTCGACGTGACAGTTCAGCGGCAGATCCTCGACCTGCTCGGTGATCTCCAGTCTCGACTCGGGACGGCGATGGTCCTCGTGACCCACGACCTCGGTGTGGTCGCGGGACGGGCCGACCGGATCGCCGTGATGTACGCGGGCCGGATAGTCGAGACAGCGCCCACGCGCGACTTGTTCCACAATCTCGCCCACCCGTACACCTCTGCGCTCCTGGAATCGATCCCGCAGTTGGACTCGCCCAGTGGTACGAGGTTGAAGGCCATCGGCGGGTTGCCGCCGCGCGTGGTGGGAGAACCTTCCGGATGCGCGTTCGCTCCGCGCTGTCAGCGCGCGACGGACCGGTGCCGCTCCGAGGTGCCGTCGCTGCTGCCCTTGACCCCGGTTCGGGTCGACGACGGCAACGACGCCGAGCGCATGCCGTCCGCCCACCCCGCGGGTCACCTCCCCGTCGCCGGCGAGGACGTGCACTCGGTGGCCTGCCACTTCCCGCTGACAGGAGAAGAACGATGACCGGAGCACCGCCGCTGCGCATCCGAGATCTGACGGTTCAGTTCAACGACGGCCGGGGTCGGGTCATCCATGCCGTGAACGGGGTCGATCTCGAAGTGCCCTCGGGTACCACGGTCGGCGTCGTGGGAGAGTCCGGTTGCGGCAAGTCCACCATCGCCAAAACGATCGCCGGACTGGTCACGGCCACGGCCGGCTCGGTCGAGGTGTTCGGCGATGACGTCACCCGGGCGGGGAACAACGCCGAAGCCAGAGCTCGGCGTCGTCGTTGCCAGATGGTCTTCCAGGACCCGATCTCCAGCCTCAACCCACGTCGCCGCGTGGGCGACATCGTCGCCGAGGGGCCGCGGATACACGGACTTGAGGCCTGCGGCGCGCAGGAGGGACACACGCTGGAGGAGCACGTCGACCGGATGCTCCGCGCGGTCGGTATCGACCCGGGGGTCGCGCGCGACCGCCGCCCGGGCGAGTTCTCCGGTGGTCAGTGTCAGCGGATCTCCATCGCGAGAGCCCTGGCCGCCGGGCCGGAGTTGCTCATCTGCGACGAGCCGGTCTCGGCTCTCGACGTCTCGGTCCAGGCGCAGGTGCTCAACATCCTCGCCGACCTGCGCGAGCAGTTCGGGCTGACGATGGTGTTCATCGCACACGACCTCGCCGTGGTCAAGAACGTCTCCGACCGCGTGGTGGTGATGCACCTCGGCGCGATCTGCGAGGAAGCCGGTTCCGACTCCCTCTTCACCGCCCCGCGACACCCGTACACGGTGGGACTCATGGCAGCGATCCCGAGGCCGGACCCCGATGCGCAGATGCCCGAGGTGGCGGTCCTCGGTGACGTGGGTTCGCCTGCGGATCTGCCCCCGGGGTGCACCTATCACCCCCGGTGCCCGCTGGCGACCGACCGTTGTCGGACGGAGGTCCCCGGACTACGCGAGCTCGCGCCGGGGCACCGTGTCGCCTGTCACCACCCGGTGGCTTCCGGCAGCGACGGGATCCGACCACTCTCCCTGACCCCGATCTCCCATTCCCACACCCAGAATTGAGGACCAACACGATGCGCAAGTCAGCGTTAGCCCGGATCGTGGCACTCGGTGCCGCGGTCTCCTTCGTCGCCGCATGCGGCCAAGGTGGTGCCCAGACAGATTCCTCCTCCGGACAACCCTCCTTCGAGAAGGCGTTCGAGACCGCTGGTCCGGCCCCCGAGGGGGAACCGCAGGCGGGAGGAACCGTCCGCTTCGCCTACGCGGCGGAGCCAGTCTCCGTGGATTCGGTGAACTGCGGAAGCGGCATGAGCTGGATGGCCTGTACCGCGGTGTACGGCGGCCTGGTGACCTTCGACCCGCGGACGCTGGAGTACGGACCGGGGCTAGCCGAGAGTTACGAGTCGGAAGACGGTCAGCAGTGGGAGATCACCCTCCGACCTGAACTGACCTTCACTGACGGAACCCCGCTCGACGCGGAGGCGGTCGCCTTCAACTGGGAGCGGGCTGCCGACCCCGTCAGCCGGAACGCGGCTCGCGAGACGGTCGACTCGATGGAGTGGGAGGTCCGCGACGATCGCACCCTCGTGGTGACCCTGGACGAGGTCAACTACCAGTTCCCGTCCCTCCTATACACCTCGCTCGGCATGATCGGATCTCCGACCGCGATCCGCGAGAAAGGCGAGGACTTCGCCCAGAACCCGGTCGGGGCCGGCCCATTCGTCCTCGACAACTGGTCCCGGGGGACCGAGATGAGCTTCGTCCGCAACGACGATTACTGGGACGCGCCGCGGCCCTATCTGGACAAGCTGGTGATCGTCACGATCGCGCAGGAGCAGCAGCGCGCCAATGCCCTCAACAGTGGGGACATCGACATCAACACCACCACGGTGCCGATGACGGCCAACGAGCTTCGGGAGGCCGGGCGTTCCGAGGCCCGCATGCTCAACCTCGCCGGCTCCGGCATCCGGTTCAACATGACGGAGGGGCCGACGACCGATGAGCGGGTCCGCCTGGCGATCGCCCATGCCGTCAACCGGGCGGCGATCCGCGAGGCCGTGTGGTCCACCGGCGCCGGGCCGGGGACGTTCGCCGTGGAGGGCGGTGCGCTGTTCGACCCGGAGACCACTCTTCCCGAGTACGACCCGGAGCGCGCACAGGAGATCGTGGACGAGATCCGCGCGGAGAACGGTGGCGAGGACATCGTCGTGGAGTACAGCTCGCTCGCGGGCGTGTCAATGATGATGGAGGAGGGACAGCTACTCAAGGCCCAGATCGAACAGATCGACGGGCTCACTCTCGAGGTGGTCGACCATGACGCGGCGACGTACGGCACCCGTGTCCTCGGTGGCGAGTTCGAGGCCCTTTCCGCCAGCATGGGCCTGCTGCTGGACCCGGCGGCGCTCTACTCCCTGCACTCCGGCAGTAACGAGAATCTCCAAGGCTATTCGAACCCGGAGTACGACCGGAACATCGACCTGGCCCGAGCCACCCCGGACCCGCAGGAGCAGATGAAGTACTCGAAGGAGGCGGTGAAGCACTACGTCCAGGACGTGGCCGGCATCCCGTGGACGCCGGGCGCCACCTACTGGTTCCACAGCGGGAACATCGGCGGAATCGCTCCGGGTTACAACTACTACCTCCGCCCGGATCTGCTCTGGCGCGCCGACTGACACCACGTAGCCGAGGAAGGAACACCCCCGCCCCGATCCCGTCCGAGTCAGTGGACGGGATCGGGGCGGGGCCTTTCACGCCTGCGGGCCGGTCTGACCGCTACGGAGAATCGGCGAACCGCGCGGCGACCAGGGCGCCCACCTCGGCCACCGCGGTGCGCGCACGGGCTACCGACGCGACCTGCATCGCGAACCCGTGTCCGATTCCGGGGTACCGCAGCAGGGCCGTCGGGACACCGTCCTCCCGCATGCGCTCGCCGTACTGTTCGACACCGTCGCGGATCGGATCGCCGTGACCGACCGCGATGATGGCCGGCGGCAGTCCGGCCAGCGAGTTGGCGAGAGCGGGATTGGCGTAATGGTCGTCGTGTGAGGGGTCCGGACCCAGGTAGAGGTCCTTCATCCAATCGATGTCCGCGGCGTCGAGAAATGGACTCGCGCCGAATTCGCGCATGGACGGACGATCGCGGCGCCGTTCGACACCCGGGTAGAACAGCACTTGTTGTGCGATGGCGGGACCGCCTTCGTCTCGGGCGCGGAGGCAGGTCGCGGTGGCCAGACCGCCGCCGGCGCTGTCCCCGCCGACCCCGATGCGACGGGGGTCGAGGCCGAGGCGCTCGGCGAATTCGTGGGCCCAACACAGCGCCGCGTAGGCCTCGTCGTTTCCGACCGGGTACCGGAACTCCGGGGCGAGACGGTAGTCGATGTTGAGGAGGACCGCGCCGGTCGCGGCCGCGACGTCCCGCGCCAGCCGGTCGAAGGAATCGAGCGTGCCCATGACCATGCCGCCCCCGTGGTACCAGACGAGTGCCGGCGCGGCCGGTTCATCCGCCACCTCGGGCGGGGTGTAGATGCGAACCCCCACCCACCCGTGTGGGCCCTCGAACCCGGTGTCACGAACCGAGCTCATATCCGGACCGGGTGGGCGTCGGATCGCCTCGAGCATGGCCCTCGCGCCCTCGACGCCCAGTAGGTGCAGTGGACCTGCGCCGGCGAGTTCCATGCGCTCGATGATCGCGACGATGTCGGGGTCCCAGGCGTGGGTGCCCGCCGAAGGGGCTGCGGGGATAGACGTCATCAACTGCTCCTGTTCACCGTGATCGAACGGTGCTCCCACCACCGTCGAGGCCCACGAACGCGGGCCGCGGGCTGCCGACGGTACCGCCGGCGGGGTGACTACAGCCGGGACCTTCCCATCACCCGGGACAGGCGATCCCTCGGAGAGCGTGAACGGTTTCTCAACCGCTCTCCCGCTCGGTGGGACCGGGCCTGGCACGCCCGCACCGCGCAGTTAGCGTGAGCGTCGTCACATCCAGAACAAGCTGGTCAGGCGAAAGAGGTTCCCCATGACGGCCAATCTTCTACGGCATCCGATGACCCCGATCGCGCCACCGACGCTGATGCCCGACTTCTTCTCGCCCGACGAGGTGGCGACGATAAGATCGGTGATCAGGTCGCACGCCCCGTGGCGGATGCTTCTCGCGCACCACTTCTCGTCGACCGAGGAGTATCTCGCGGTGTCGGGGGGCAAGAACCGAAATCCCGACGCCACGCTGTCGGACTTCGTCGCGCCCGTGTTCCGCGGCATCCTCGCCAACGCAGGCGTTGTCTACTACCCGGAATTGAACGACATCTACTTCGGACGGAAGCTGCTCGATACCGCCCGGTCGCTGCACGGCGCCGAATACGGCATGTCCTATGACCTGCTGTTCAACCTCTGCGGACCGTCGCACAGCTTCGACGCGGGCCACTTCGACACCGGTAGCTTCCGGGGTATCGGTCTGCACAACTCGCCGATCTGGCTGCTCGCGGTGATGGCCAAGTCCGGGCTGTTCGATGCGTGGGAGGTCAAGACCGCGCAGGTGATCACGTACTTCTACGACTCCGATATCGACGGCGGGTTCACCTACTGGCCGGATGGTCCGGACCGCGAGCCCGCCCGCTTCGAAGCGCCGTTCAACAACACCGCGATCCTCACGGACAACTCGCGGATGTACCACCGGCGGGAGTCGAACGGCCCGCGTGACCAGCGTGACTACCCCGAGATCGATCTGTCCTCGACGCTGCACCCGGTCGGGGAGGACGAGTGGTCGATCCGTAACGGTGACACCGAGATCCGTCGGCTGAAGGATTCCGATACGAGGATGCTCCTGCACTACACGGCGCTCCTCTTCGACGACCGGGAGGACGTCCGGCGGTACCAGGAGCACACCGACGATCTGACCCAGGGGCAGGTGTGCGAGATGCTGATCGCGGACATGCGGTCCAAGGGCGTCACGGTGGCCGAGCCAGCTGATCCGCTCACCGACACCGCGTTCATCGCCATGCTCACCGACTTCTACGCGATGGCTCCGGAGATCTACCCCGCCGAGGCTCCGCTGGAGAAGCGTTGATGGGGGGCGAACTCGCCGAGCTGCTGGGTGCGTGGTGGTTCCACTACGACGAGTGGGATGAGAAGCGGCTCCGCGGATTGGTGACGGACGACGTGAGGTTCACGTGCCGGACAGACAGTGGCACGACCGACTACGAGGAGTTCGTCCGTGTCGACGCCGTCGGTGTGGACGAGGTCATGGCATGGCAGCGGGATCATCGCCGGGGCAGTCCGTACCCACTGCGTCACAACGGCTCCAACGTGCATGTCACCGCCACGACGGGCGGCGTCGTCGAGTTCGCCTCGTACATCTTCGTCACGAAGACCGTCGATGGGCGCCCTCTAGCGCTGTCGTCGGGCACGGCCAGCGGAAAGGTGGTTCGCACCGAGGTCGGTTGGAGGATCGCCCAGCTCGACATCGTCCTCGACACCACCGACTCGCAGCAGTACGGCGATCTGGTAGCAGACGACCAGCTCGAGTCGAGGGCCTGATCTCGGGCTCCGGCCCTTTCACACCACGTCATCCCCGGGAGGTCTCCCGGGGATGACGTGGTTTTCTGCCGTCTGCTCCAGGTCCTTCCGGGCGATTGTGGGGCGATCTGCATCCTCACGGCCGGACCTGTGCCATATTCCTAATAGAAATAGCCATGTTAAGCCGTATTCGGTGGTGGAGGGTCGATCTGATGACAAGTGTGCAAGAGGCGCCGAGCGCTGTCGGTGATGCTCCCACCGCTGTACTGGATCGGCTCGCCCTGGTACTCGACGCGTTCGACGGGAGCGGGGCCCTGAGCCTCGCCGAGGTTGTCGAACGGACCGGGCTGCCACGGTCCTCGGCCCACCGTATGCTCGACCGGCTCGTCCAGCTCAGCTGGCTACGACGCCGCGGGCGGAAATACAGTCTCGGCCTCCGGCTCGTGGAGCTCGGGTCGTTGGCGGTCCGCCAGGATGACGTCTACGAGGCCGCACTGGAGCCGTTGCGCCAGCTCTATCGTGCCACGGGGATGGTGGTCCACCTCGCGGTGCTCGACGGCGACGACGTGGTCTTACTGGAGAAGTTGGGCGGCAGGCTCTCGTCGCTCGTGCCGACCAGGGTCGGCGGCCGGCTGCCTGCGGCGCGGACGGCGCTGGGGAACGCCATTCTGGCCTTCTCCGGCCGCAACGCGCCGGGCGATGAGCAGATCCGGACGCGTCGGTTCGCGATCGAGCGGAACGCGGTGGCGCCCGGGTTCGGCTGTATCGCCGTGCCCATCGGTCCGGTCGTCGATGCGGCCTCGGCGATCTCCGTCTGCGGACCGACGCGGGATCTGTTCGCCGACTCCCGAATGGTCACGCCGGTTCAGTTGGCCGCAGGTGCGATCTGGCGGAATCTGGCGGCGGGGTCCGCAGTCACACCCGTCATGCAACGTCGTAACCTGCTGAGCTCGCTGCCCACCGCGGCCAGCGTCCGGGCGGAATTCTGACGCCAGCGACCCGGTTACCGGGGATCCACCCCGTCGGTACCCTCTGAGCGCCATGCACCCGGGTGACGGGGGATCGGTATGCCGTTCGCGTCACATGAGGCCGCGGTGCGGAACTTCTCCGCGGCTTCGTCGATATCGTCCAGCAGCTGTAGTGATAGTTCGATCTCGGCTTCGTAGTATCGCTGCGACCACCGCAGACTCATTTCGGAGAACGCCCAGGCCGGCTCGGACTCCGAGTGCTCGGCGTGGCCACGGGCTCGCAGCGCCATCGTCCGCAGGTTCTCGATGTGCGCGGAGACGATCTGCTTCAGCTGTTCGGGGTCGTGTAGATGGCCCATCCACAGCCGCAACATGACGCTGTGTTTGAGGATGGGGGTCTCCACGCGCGTGTCGAGAGACCAACTCCGCAGGGCCGCGACCCCCGTCTCGGTGATGCTGTAGACTTGCCTGCCGCGCACGCCCGCTTCACTGACCCGGCGAGACCGGACGAGAGACAGCTTCTCCAGCTTCTTGAGTTCTGTGTAGACCTGACTGACCGACGGGCTCCAGTAGAAGAACCCGATGCTCCAGTCGGCCCACTTCTTCAAGTCGTTCCCTGTGAGCTCCTCGCCGAACGCGAGCATCCCGAGGACCGCCCAACTGGTCGCCGCCAGGTCGGGGTGGCGATCAACGGAGGACACGGGCGTCAATGTTACAGCCGCTCGGCGCCGGCCAGGGTCTCTGCGGCGTATCCGTCCGCCCAGCGGGACAGGGCCGGGAGGGCCGGGTTCGCCGGCCGTATCGTCCTGGAATCCGTTCGCTATGACGTAGGTCACTCGTGGTGGCGACCCGCCGCCGCAGATGGCCCCCTGAGCAGGACGGATGCCCGGGCCGCATGGCCGGGGCCACGACTCGGTGAGGAGAGAAGACGATGGACGAGACATGGGATTCCGAGTACGACGTGGTGGTGGTGGGGTCGGGGGTCGCCGCGCTGTTTGGCGCGATCGCCGCGGCCTCGAGGGGCCTGCGTACCTGCCTCATCGAGAAGACCGACCGGTTCGGCGGTACGTCGGCGTACTCGGGTGGCTCGGTGTGGCTGCCGGGCAACAAGATCCTCGCCCGCGACGGCCTGGAGGACTCGGTCGAACAGGGCCTGACGTACTTCCGCAGCGTGGTCGGCGACCGCACCGACACCGCGCTGCAGGATGCGTACCTCACCACGGGGCCGCTGGTCGTTGACTTCCTGCAGGACGAACTGGGCATCCCGATGAGCTACCAGCCGTTCCCGGACTACTTCGCTGCCCCCGGACGTCAGGATGCTGGCCGGTCGATCTTCCCCGGTCCGATCAGCGGTGACGAGGTCGGGGTCAGGGCGCGGGACATCCGCCCTCCGGTGCCGGTCGACCAGTTCGGGGTGGAGGAGGACACCACGTCCTTCGAGGGGGGTCGGGCCTGGGTGGCGCGCCTGGTGCTGGGACTCGACGGGATGGACAATGCCGAGCTGCACCTGAACGCGGCTGCGGAGCAGTTGGTGCAGGACGGTGAGGGGCGCGTAGTGGGCGTGCGGGCGAGGATCGGTGACGACGAGATGCTCCTCCGGGCCCGGCGTGGGGTCCTACTGGCTGCCGGTGGGTTCGAGCGGTCGGCGGCGCTGCGTGAGGAGTACCAGCAGATGCCGACCGCAGACTGGACGTCCTCCCACCCCGGCACGGGCGCGGGTGATGCCGTGCGGATGGTGGAGGAGGTCGGCGGTCATCTGGACCTGCTCGACCAGTCCTGGTGGTGTCCGGCCACCTTGTTCCCGAACGGGCACGCCGTCTTCACGCTGGGCTTCCGGTCCGGAATCATCGTCGACTCGACCGGCCGTCGGTTCGCTGACGAGCTGCTCCCTTATGACCAGATGGGGAGGCGGTTGCGGGAGCGGATGGCCGCGGGCGCGGGGGAGTCCTTCTGGTTCATCTTCGATGACGCAGAGGGGGGCGGCTACCCGGCGATCTGTGTCCCCGAGCCGGACGCGGAGGAGTTCCGCGAGGCCGGCCTGTGGCACTCGGCCTCCTCGGTCGAGGGACTCGCCGAGGCAACCGGCCTGGATGCCCGGGCGCTCTCAGAGACGGTGGAGAGGTTTAACAGCCTCGCGGAATCCGGTCGCGACGAGGACTTCGGGCGGGGTGAGGATCCCTACGGTCGGTTCTTCCTGGGCGCAACCGAGGCTTCGCAATGTGTGCGGCCGCTGGACACCGGTTCTATGCACGCCGTGAGAATAGTGCTGGGCGACCTCGGAACAAAAGGAGGTGCGGTGATCGATCAGAACGGATCCGTGCGCCGGGCAGATGGCTCCGCGATCGCCGGCTTGTACGCAGCCGGCAATTCGACGGCATCCGTGTCAGGCGAGGTCTACCCGGGACCCGGCGTGCCGCTCGGCTCGGGGATGACGATCGCCTTCCGAGCCGCCGCCGATATGGCGGGCGCATCCCTGGCGTAGACACGGACAGCTAAGCCCCGGGCTGCTGGCTGGCAGACCGGGGCTCCGCCGTGTGACGGCGGCTCGCGCTGGATCAGTGCTGAGAGAGGTCGGTGGCGACGCACCGGTCCCAGATCTCCCCGGCGACTATTCGTAGCGGTGCCACGAGCTGGCGTGGGTCGAATGACCCGATGGGGGCGGTCACGGACAGCCCAGCGAGATTGCCGTAGGGGTGGTCGGCGGGGCCGATCGAGACACCGACGCAGGCGATACCGGGGAATGCTTCGCCGTGGTCGAAGGCTGAACCGCGGTTTCGGGCGTCCGCGAGTTCTTGTTGGTACGGAGTGAGTCGCTGGGACGGCGGCCCCTGCGGGGAGGGCCAACGGATCTCCGGGAGTCCGGCGGCATTCGCCATGATCATCTTCCCCACCGCAGTGAGGTGGGCGGGCACGCGTTGGCCGACGGCGGTCGGGGTCGGGCCGGACTTCCGGCCGTTGGTCTTGGCGAAGTAGATCGTGTCGCCGCGGTCGACCACGCCCAGTTGGATCGTGTACCCCGTCCGCTGGGCGAATGCGTTCATGGCTGGAACCGCCTGCCGGAGGAGCCGGTTCTGCCGGAGCGCCGAATAGCCCATCTCGTACGCGCTGACGCCCAGTTCGTAGGAATGCTCGGTCGACCTCGCGAGCCAGCCCGCGGTGACGAGCTGATCCAGTAGGCGGTGCACCGAAGACCTGGGCAACCCTGTGGATGCCGTCACCTGGGCCAGGGTCATGGGGCCGGCGTCGCTGAAGGCCCGTAGGACGAGGGAGACGCGTTCGACCATGGACGAGGGGGCCGCGTCCTCCGCGTCCGTCCCCGCCGTCGGTGCGGTGCGCACGGCTCCACGGCGAACGCTGCTCTGAGGGGGCATCTCGGATGCCGGCCGCCTAGTGCTCCGAGGGGGGTTGATCGTGGTCATGCTTCCTCCGCCAGGTTTTTCTTACGTGTGATGTGTATCACGCTGACGGAGCGTCGCACCAATTGGGCCCAGCGGTGGTCGCCGTCCCGCTGAGCGGGACGCCTCTCCGCCGTCCCGCTGGGCGGGAGACGTAGCTCACATCTTCGGCCGTCATTGCCAAGCTGAGCCCATCGCGACGGACTTCGTCGGAGCTCCGACCGACCAGGCAGCGGGGCTCATCGAACAGGAGGAACTGTGACTACAACGCAAGTACGGTCCGGTGGCCAGCGTGACGGGGAGGCAGACGAGGGCGTCCGCCTGATCGACGCCGGCACCCCGCCGGCGCGGTTCGCCCGCGGCTGGCACTGTCTCGGGTTGGTTCGTGACTTCGCAGACGGGAAGCCGCACCAGGTCTCCGCCTTCGGCACCGAACTCGTGGTGTTCGCGGGGGAGGGCGGCGAACTCAGCGTGCTCGACGCCTTCTGTCGGCACATGGGTGGCAACCTCGCCCGCGGCCAGGTCAAGGGAAACGCCATCGCCTGCCCCTTCCACGACTGGCGGTGGCGCGGAGACGGCAAGTGCGTCGGAATCCCTTACGCCCGCCGCGTGCCGCCGGTCGCCAAGACCAAGGCGTGGAAGACGCTAGAGGTCAACGGCCAGCTGTTCGTCTGGAACGACCCGCAGGGGAGCACCCCGCCGCCCGAGCTCACGATTCCGGAGATCCCCACCTACGGCGATCCCGGGTGGACGGACTGGGTGTGGAACACCCTCGACGTGGAGGGTTCCCACTGCCGCGAGATCGTCGACAACGTCGTGGACATGGCGCACTTCTTCTACGTCCACTACGCGATGCCGACGTACTTCCGGAACGTCTTCGAGGGGCACACCGCCACGCAGGTCATGCGTTCGCGGCCTCGCCCCGATGCGGCAACAGTCGAGATGGGCGAGACCAACTACTCGGTGGAAAGCCGGTCTGACGCCACCTACTACGGCCCCTCCTACATGATCGACAAGCTCTGGATCGGCGTCGATCCGGACGGCGACCCCAACGTCTACCTCATCAACTGCCACTACCCGATCTCGCCGACCGCGTTCCGCCTCCAGTACGGCGTAATCGTCGCCAAGCCCGAGGGATACCCGGATGAAGCGGCCCAGGCGATGGCCGAGGGGGTCGCCCAGGGCGTGGCGATCGGCTTCGAGCAGGACGTCGAGGTCTGGAAGCACAAGTCCAGCATCGACAATCCGCTGCTGTCCGAGGAGGACGGTCCCGTCTACCAGCTTCGTCGCTGGTACGAGCAGTTCTACGTGGACGTCGAGGACGTCCAGCCCGAGATGGTCGATCGTTTCGAGTTCGAGATCGACACCGAACGGGCCCTGACCAACTGGCAGGCCGAGATCGACGCCAACCTCGCGGCCGGTCGCACCGCATTCGACCCGGTCGAGGGATCCGCTCAGTAAGCGCCCCCGCCCTTCCTCTCCCTTCAACCAGATCAGGACTATCCATGCCCCACGAAGTGCTCGACCGTATCGTCGCGATGGCGGACACCATCGCCGCTGACGCCGACGCGTCCGACAACCAGACCAGGCTCACCGACGACATGGCCGCCGGCCTGCGTGGGTCGGGGATCATCCGCATGCTGCAGCGCAAGAGTCACGGTGGCTACGAGGCGCATCCCCGTGAGTTCGCAGAAACCGTCATGGGGACCGCCAGCATCTACGGTTCGGCCGGCTGGATCGGCGGGATCGTCGGTGTGCACCCCTGGCAGCTCGCCTTCGCCGATCCCCGGGTGCAGGACGAGGTTCTCGGCGAGGACTGCAACACCTGGATGGCCTCGCCGTACATGCCCAGCGGCCTGGCCGTGCCCGTCGAGGGTGGCTACTGCATGACCGGTAGGTGGCACTTCTCGTCCGGCACCGATCATTGCGACTGGATCTTCCTCGGCGCGATGGTCGCGGACGTGCACGGTCAGATGGTGATGCCGCCGAGGGCTCTTCACGTGATCATGCCCCGCTCGGACTACCACATCATCGAGGATTCTTGGGACGTCGTGGGACTGCGCGGCACCGGTAGCAAGGACATCGTCGTCGAGGACGCCTTCATCCCGGCCTACCGCACGATGGACGCGGGAGGGGTCATCGGCGGTACGACCGCCAAGGAATACGGCGTGACCGAGACCCTCTACAAGATGCCCTGGTCGACGATGTTCCCGCTGGGGATCACCGCAGCCACCATCGGCATCGCCGAGGGAGTCCTCGCCCACGGCCTCGCGTTCCAGCGGGAGAGGGTCGGCGCGGCGGGGACGATGGTCAAAGACGATCCGTACGTGCTGCATTCCATCGGCGAGGCGGCTGCGGAGATCGACGCTGCGCGCCAGCAGTTGTTGAGCAACGTCGACCGGATCTACGACCTCGTCGATGCCGGCAAGGAGATCGACTTCGCCCTGCGCGCCGAGTCCCGTCGCAACCAGGTCCGGTCGGCCTGGCGCGCGGTCCGCGCCGCGGACGAGATCTTCGACCACGCCGGCGGCAGTGCGCTGCGCATGGACAACCCGCTTCAGCGGTTCTGGCGAGACGCTCACTGCGGACTCCACCACGCGATCCACGTCACCAGCACCCCGTATCACGCGGCCGCACTGTCCTCGCTGGGTATCGACGTTCCGCCGGGCCCGCTCCACGTGATGATCTGACCAGCCGCCGCCCCCAATCTCTGCGCCCCATCCCTCGCGACACCCACTCGGACGACAAGGAACACGACATGAATGAGAACGCTGACCGGCGCGCCGGCTTCGGGAACACCGAGATCAGAGGGCTCGGGTACGTCCGGGTCAAGGCGACCGATATGGACCGGTGGCGTGAGCTCGGGTTCGACGTACTCGGTTTCGCCCCCGGCACCGGCGTTGAGGAGGACGCCCTCCACTTCCGGATGGACGAGCGCCTCGCCCGCCTCACCGTCGAGCGCGCGGACGTCAACCGGGTCACCGCCATCGGGTGGGAGGTCCGCGACGCCGCCGCGCTGGCCCGGGTGGCCGCCACGCTCGACGAGGTGGGCCACGAGTACACCGCGATGCCCTTCGAGCTCTGCGAAGCACGCCGCGTCGAAGCCGCCCTCATGCTCAAGGACCCGGGTGGCACCCCGCTGGAGATATTCTTCGGCCCGGTCCTCGACCACAGCCCGGTGATCACGAAGTACGGCCAGCGCTTCGTCACCGGCGACCAGGGAATGGGCCACGTCGTGATGCCCACGATGAACTTCGACGAGTCGTACGCGTTCTACACCGACGTCCTCGGCTTCCTGCCGCGCGGCGCGTTCCGGATGCCGGCCCCGCCGGAGGCCGGCCCGGTCCGGATCCGCTTCCTCGGCATCAACCAGCGGCACCACAGCCTGGCCATCATGCCGGCGCTGCAGGGGATGGACCCCGGACTCATCCACGTGATGGTCGAGGTCGACTCCCTCGACGCCGTCGGCCGGGCCCTGGACTCGGTCGAGTCGCGCAAGTTCCCCGTCTCGTCGACTCTTGGCCGTCACACCAACGACAAGATGGTCTCCTTCTACGTCCAGGTGCCCGGCGGCTGGGACATCGAGTACGGCACCGACGGCCATCCGGTCGATGAGTCGTTCTACACCACCGAGGAGATCTCGGCCGACAGCTACTGGGGCCACGAGTGGGCGTGGGCCAAGGCGATGAAGGAAGAGATGGAGAAGCAGGGCGACGCCTCATGACTCCCGCGACACAGGAATACGACGCGGTCGTCGTCGGCGCCGGGATCTCCGGCCTGTACGCCGTCCACACCCTCCGCAAGCGCGGGATGTTCGTACTCGGCATCGAGTCCGCCGCCGGCGTGGGCGGCACCTGGTATCACAACCGGTACCCGGGGGCCCGCTGCGATGTCGAGAGCATCGACTACTCGTACTCCTTCGACGAGGACCTCCAGCAGGAGTGGACCTGGTCCGAGCGCTTCGCCACCCAGCCGGAGCTGCTGGCCTACCTGGAGCACGTCGCCGAGCGGCACGACCTGGCCCGGTCCTTCGACTTCCTCACCCGGGTCATCGCGGCCGAGTACGACGAGGCCGCGGCCACGTGGACCGTCCGGACGGATACCGGCAGGACGGTGACCGCACGGTTCTGCATCATGGCCACCGGCGTACTCTCCGCCACCAACCGTCCAGAGATCCCCGGCCGGGACGCCTTCACCGGCGAGAGCTACCACACCGGCGAGTGGCCGCACGAGCCCGTCGACTTCACGGGCAAGCGCGTCGCGGTGATCGGCACCGGCTCGTCGGGCATCCAGTCCATCCCCGTGATCGCCGAGACCGCCGCCCACGTGGTGGTCTACCAGCGCAGCCCCAACTACTCGATCCCGGCCGGCAACCGTCCGCTGACCCCGGAGCAGATCGCCGAGGTCAAAGCGACCTACCCGGAGCGGCGCCGCAAGGCGCGGCTCAGCGGGGGCGGGACCCCGTTCACGCCGTACCCCAAGGGTGCGATGGAGGTCGACGACGACGAGCGCCAGCGCATCTTCGACGAGTGGTGGCACCGCGGGGGATACCTCTTCGCCAAGGCCTTCCCGGACCAGACGGTCAACATGGCCGCCAACGACGCCGCGCGCGAGTACGTCGAGGCCAGGATCCGGCAGATGGTCGAGGATCCGGACCTCGCCGACCAGCTCATCCCCACGGACCACCCGATCGGGACCAAGCGCATCGTCACCGACAGCGGGTACTTCACCACGTTCAACCGGGACAACGTCAGCCTGGTCAACCTGCGGCGCACCCCGATCGAGGAGATCACCGAGACCGGGATCCGCACGACCGACGGCGAGCGCGAGCTCGACATGATCGTCTTCGCCACGGGCTTCGACGCCATGACCGGCGCGCTGTCGCGCATCGACATCCGGGGACGCGACGGCCGCGAGCTCCGCGAGGCGTGGGCCGCCGGGCCCAGGACCCACCTCGGCCTGATGGTCGACGGGTTCCCGAACATGTTCATGATGGTCGGCCCGGGCAGCCCGAGCGTCCTGGCCAACATGGTCCTGGGCGCCGAGCAGCAGATGGACTGGATCGCGGCGTGCCTGGACCACCTCCGGGGCCGTGGCGGGGTGGCGATCGAACCCACCCCCGAGGCCGTGGACGAGTGGGTCGCCGAGTGCTCGGCCAAGGCGGCCGGGACCCTGTTCCCCAGCGCGAACTCCTGGTACATGGGGGCCAACATCCCCGGCAAGCCCCGGGTGTTCATGCCGTACATCGGCGGGTTCGCCGCCTACGGGCAGATCCTCGACGAGGTCGCCCGCGACGGCTACCGGGGGATGGTCATCACGGCGGCGGACGGCCCCACCGGGAGCGGCTCGAAGCAGGACGCGCTCGTCGGACACGGGGAGCGCTGACATGGCCGGAGACCGCCGTACCGACCTGCACCCCGACGTGGAGCAGATGCTCGCCACCCTGGAGGCGGGCTTCCCCGACGTCACGCAGCACTCACCGGCCGAGCTGCGCGAGCTGATCGCCTCGCGCCGGGCCCCCCTGCAGCGACAGCCGGACATGCTCGCCGTCGTCGACCTCGTGATCGACGGGCCCGGCGGCGACCTGGCGCTGCGCGTCTACACCCCGCACGCCGCCTCCCCCTCGTCCACGGACGCTCCGCTCGACGTGATCGTCTTCGCCCACGGCGGCGGCTTCGTGTTCTGCGACCTGGACTCGCACGACGAGTTCTGCCGGTCGATGGCCGAGGCCCTGTCCGTGGTGGTCGTGGCGGTGGACTACCGGCTGGCGCCGGAGCACCCGGCGCCCGCGGCCATGGAGGACGTCTACGCGGCCGTGTGCTGGGCGAGTGAGCGGGTCTCCGAGCACGGCGGCGACCCCGCCCGCATCGCCGTGGCCGGCGACAGCGCCGGCGGCAACCTCGCCACCACGGTGTGCCTGGCCGCCCGCCGGCGCGGCGGCCCGGAGATCCTCGCGCAGATCCTGCTCTACCCCGTGATCGACGACGACTTCGAGACGGAGTCCTACCGCCGCTACGGGGTCGGGTACTACAACACCACCACGGCCATGCGCTGGTACTGGGAGCAGTACGCACCGGGCGGCAGCAGCAGCGAACTCGTGATCCCCACCCGGGCGGAGTCACTCGCGGGCCTGCCGCCCGCCCTCGTGGCGACCGCCGAGCTCGACCCGCCGTGCACGTCGGGCGAGTCCTACGCCCGGCGTCTCGCCGAGGACGGCGTCCCGGTGCTCACGCACCGTTTCGACGGGCTGTTCCACGGGTTCCTCACGTTCCCGTCGCTCTCTCTGACCGGGCCGGCGCGCGAGGAGCTGTGGACGCTCATGCGCCGCGTGCTGGACGGGGAGGTGACGTCGTGACGGGCCGGTTGGACGGACGCGTCGCCCTGGTCACCGGCAGCAGCCGGGGGATCGGTCGCGGGATCGCCCGGCGCCTGGCCGCCGAGGGCGCCACCGTGGTGGTCACCGCGCGGTCCATGACGCCGTCGGCCTCGATCCGCGACGGCCGCGAGCAGGTGATCGGCGGTTCGCTCGCCGAGACCGTCGACCTCATCACCGCCGCCGGCGGCCGTGCCCTGGCGATCCCGGCGGACCTCGAGGACCCCGCGCAGCGCGACGGACTGGTCGACGCCGTGATCGAGCAGGCCGGGGCGCTGGACATCCTGGTCAACAACGCCGGGTTCGCCGACTACTCGCCCATCGAGACGATGGGCATCGACACCTTCGAGCGCACGGTCGAGCACTATCTGCGGGTCCCGTTCCTGCTCACGCAGAAGGCGCTGCCGCACATGCGCGCGGCCGGCCGGGGCTGGATCGTCAACATCGGGTCGAGCACCGGGCTCCCGCCGATCCGACCCTTCCGCGAGTACAACAAGACCTCGGGCGACGTGGTGTACGCCTCCGTCAAGGCCGCCCTGCACCGGTTCACCCAAGGGCTGGCCGCCGAGGTGATGGACGACGGGATCTGCGTGAACGCCGTGGGGCCGTCGACCGCCATCCGCACGCCCGGGGCCGACGACCTGCTCCCCGAGGGGTACGAGGCCGAGCCGGTCGAGTACCTGGCCCAGACCGTGCTGGAGATGTGCACCGGATCGCCCGCCGAGCGGACGGGCCTGGTCACCTTCAGCCTGCACTACCCCTGGTCGCAGGAGGTGCCGGTGTACGACCTGGCCGGGACGACCGAGCTGCCGCGGCTGGAGCCGCCGCAGTGGTGCAACCCCCACATCGCACCGGCGGGGATCGACAGGTGGCGACGATGAACGATGCGCACGCCGAGCTCGACGCCCGGACCCGGTTCGGTGGAGGTGTCGCCGTGGTCACCGGCTCGGCCGCCGGGGTGGGCGAGGGGCTGGTCCGGTACCTCGCGCAGATCGGCATGACGGCCGTCGTGGCGGACATCGATGTCGCCCGCGCCGAGCAGGTCGCCGAGTCGATCCGGGCCGGGGGAGGCCGCGCGGTGGCCCGCCACGTGGACGTGGCCGACCCCGGTTCCGTCGACGACCTGGCCGAGTGGGTCGTCACCGAACACGGGGGAGTGGACCTGCTCATCGCCAACGCCGGCGTCGAGTCGGCCGGACTGCTGTGGGAGATCGACCCGGAGCGCTGGCGCAGGGTGATGAACGTGAACGTCGACGGGGTCTTCCACTGCGTGCGGGCGTTCGTCCCCCGGATGATCGCCGCCGGCACCCCGTCCTGCGTGGCCACCGTGTCCTCGGTCGGCGGGATCAACAGCGTCGCCGTCCAGTCGCCGTACATCGTGAGCAAGTTCGCGGTGGAGGCCATGACGGAGGCGCTGCACCAGGACCTCGCCGTGGTCGGCGCGCCGATCCAGGTCAGCGTGCTCATCCCGCACTCGATCCGCAGTGAGATCTTCCGCGCCGCCAGGCGCGACGCCCCCACCGGGAACCCGGTGGCCAACGCCGTGTTCGACGCCATGCAGCGCGACAACGAGAGCACGGGTCTGGACCCGCTCGTCGCCGCCGAGCGCATGGTGGGGCAGCTCGCGCGCGGCGACTTCTGGATCCACTCCGACGACAGGCTGTGTACCGCGGCGCTCGAGCGCCGCGCCCGGCAGCTCCTCGACTCCTCCCCACCGGCAGACCCGCGCGCCATGCTCGACCGCATGGGCGTGCCGCTCCCGAAAGGCGTCCAATGACCAGCACCACCTCCAGCCGTAGCGCCGGCGAGTCCACCCGGGACCAGGGCGGGACGGCCGCCGACGCAGCCCGCCTGCACGAGGCGATCGACACGTGCGACCCGGCGCCCCTGCTCATGTCGCTCGTCCATGTGACCGGGGACAGTGGGCTTCTGGACAGATTCGAATCGCGACTGGACTTTCCCGAACCCGGTAATCACTACAAGTCCGGAATCGCCCCGGTGTCGCCACCGGGCGAATACCCGGAGGACATGGTGGCAGAGATCCGGGCCCTTGCTCGTGAGGTCCTCGGGTCCGATATGCGAGACCGGCTCGGGACCCCCGATCCGGAGCTCTTCGGGCGCATGGCTCGCATCGCCACCGCGGAACGCGTCGATTCCGAGTTCCTGCCACTGTTGCGCGAACAGTCCGGCTTCGAGCCCGCCGTGCGCCGGGTTCCTGTGACCGTGGCGGCGCCGGCGGAGTTCTCCGTGATCGTGGTCGGCGCGGGGATCGTGGGAATCAATGCGGCGATCAAGCTCGGCGAGGCCGGCTTCACCTACCGGGTGTTCGAGGGCAGTGACGAGATCGGGGGCACCTGGTCCACCAACACCTATCCCGGTGCTGCTGTCGACACCCCGAGCCACTACTACTCCTACTCCTTCGAGTTGAACCCGAACTGGTCGAAGTACTACCCGCCGGGGCCCGAGTACCAGCGCTATCTGCGCGGGGTCGTCGAGTCGTACGGGATCGAGGAGAACATCGAGTTCAACACCCGTGTCGAGAGCATGACCTGGTGCGAGTCGGATCGTCAGTGGGTGGTGACCACCACGGGGCCGGACGGCACCCGGACGAGCCACCGCGCGTCGGCCGTGATCACCGCGCTCGGCATGCTCAATTCGCCCAACATCCCCGACGTCCCCGGATTGGAGGACTTCGCGGGTGAGGTCGTGCATACCGCCAGGTGGGGGAATGGTCCCGACCTCGACGGGAAGCGGGTGGTGGTCCTGGGAACCGGGTGCACCTCGGTGCAGTTGGTGGCGTCGATCGTCGATCGTGTCGGCTCTCTGGACGTCGTCATGCGGTCGCCCCATTGGGTAGTGCCGGAACGGACCGTGAAGAACGACGTCCCCGAGGGGCAGAAGTGGGCGCTCGCGCACATTCCACGTTTCCACGAGTGGTTCCGGCTGCGTTCGTACTGGTTTGCTTCTGACAACCTCTACCTCCTGGCCCGGATCGACCCGGAGTGGGCGAAGGACCACTTCTCCGCCTCCCCGGCCAACGAGATGGTCCTGCGTAACGCGATGAAGTACCTGCACGAGAGCTTCCCCGACAGGCCGGATCTCGTCACCAAGCTGACGCCGGAGTTCCGGCCCTACGGCAAGCGCATCGTCAAGGACCCCGGGTTCTTCCAGGCGCTCAAGCGGGAGAACGTCACCCTGCACCGGGCTTCGTTCGAGCGGGTCACCGCAGACGGGGTCGTCACGACGACAGGGGAGTTCATCCCCGCGGACGTGATCATCTTCGCCACCGGTTTCCAACTCGAGTTCACCACCGGCATGACGATCACGGGGCGGCAGGGCCGCACTCTCGCGGACGAGTGGGACGGTGGGCAGGACCCTCGCGCCTACCTGGGGATCCAGGTCGCCGGGTTCCCCAACCTGTTCGTGACGTCCGGCCCGAACTCGGCGCCCAACCACGGGGCCGGACACAACCTGATGAGCGAAGAGCATGTTCATTACGTCATCGAGTGCCTCCAGTATCTGTTGGAGAACGGTCACGACGCCATGGACGTGAGGCCGGAGGCGATGGAGGAGTACAACCACCAAGTCGACGAGGAGCTCGACAAGACCGTGTGGATGCACCCGGGTGGAGGGGCCGGCGGGTACTACCGCAATGCGCAGGGGCGGTCCGTGGTGGCGTGTCCCTGGCGCCTGGTCGACTACTGGGAGATGCTGCGCCAACCCGCACCCGACGCACTGGAATTCCTGTGAGTTCCGACGGGGCCGACACCACGACGTTCTCACTCCTCCGGACCGACCTGCGGGACGGCGTCCTGACCATCACCCTCGATCCGCCGAGCGCGCTCAACGCCTTCACCGTCGAGATGGGTACGGAACTCGTCAGAGCTTTCGAGGCCGCCAGTGCTGACGACGAGGTGGGAGCGGTCATCGTGACAGGGGCTGGACGTGCCTTCTGCGCGGGGATGGACCTGACAGCCGAGGGCAACGTCTTCGGTCTGGACGAAGGACTCCGGCCGGATATGGAGGACATGGTCTCCCGCCGCGAGGACCCGGAGGTGCAGAGCGGGGTGGCGGACTCCGGAGGCAAGGTGTCTCTCGCCGTGTACGCGTGCACGAAACCGGTGATCGCGGCGATCAACGGACCAGCCGTCGGCATCGGGGCCACCATGACGTTGCCGATGGATTTCCGCATCGCGTCCCGCTCGGCCCGGATCGGGTTCGTGTTCTCCCGTCTGGGGATAGTCCCGGAGGCGTGCTCCACGTGGTTCCTCCCCCGACTTGTCGGGGTCAGCAGGGCTCTGGAGTGGTGCTTCTCCGGGGAGATCCTCACGGCAGATGAGGCCAGGGATGCGGGCCTGGTCCGAGACGTGGTGGACGACGACGAGCTGCTCGACACCGCGCACAGACTCGCGAGGAAGGTGTCCAGCGGGAAATCCAGGGTCGGGATAGCTCTGACCCGCCAGATGATCTATCGCAACAGTGCCGAGCGGAGCCCTTCGGCCGCTCATTCGGTGGAGTCGCTCGCCGTGTTCTACACGTCGATCGGAGACGGGAAGGAAGGTGTCCAGGCCTTTCTGGAGAAGCGGGAACCCGCGTTCAGATCTTCGGTGCCCGAGGACCTTCCCCCGTTCTACCCGTGGCAACGCTGAGGACGTCCGGGGGAGCACATCCGTGAGACACACGAGAATGGACGGTGGAATGGAATACGCGCCACGACATGTCGACGTCGCGGAGACCCCGTGGGAGTGCTTCTATCCGTCGTCCGTCACATCAGACCTGGTGGTCGATCACCCCAGCGTGCTCGCCGCGTGGGAACGGCAGGTGCGCTCCCGGCCGGAGGCGGCCTCGGTGCACTACTTCGACCACACCCTGTCGGTCGGTGACATCGATGCGATGGCCGGCGCGCTCGCCACCACGCTCACCGAGAACGGCATCGGGCACGGCGAGAGGATCGCCGTCTACCTGCAGAACGACCCTCAGTGGCTGATCACACTGCTTGCGGCCTGGAAGCTCGGCGCGATCCCCGTCGCGGTCAATCCGATGCTCCGTGCCGCCGAACTCAAGCAGATACTCGAGGATTCCGGCGCTACCGCCATCGTCTGTCTGGACGGCCTTCACGGGATCGTCGAGGAGGTCCGGGGTGAGTCGGGGCTCCGCGTGGTCATCACCACTCATCCGTTGGACGCGACGCCGGGCGCCCGGATCCCCCGGGCGTTCGAGCGGCTGATGGACCCGCCCAGAGATTGTCCGGATTCGATTCGGTGGTCGCGAGCGGTCGAGGCGGAGCCGTTCATACGGGCGGAAGGCGCCCAGCAGGACGTGGCATGTCTCACCTACACGTCCGGGACGACGGGACGGTCCAAGGGCGCGATCAACACCCACTCGGCGGTTCTGCACAACGCCACCGTCTACAGCCGCTGGTGGGATCTCACACCGACGGCCGACGTCGCGCTCGTCCTGGCGCCCCTGTTCCACATCACCGGTCTCGTCGCAGGTCTGGGGGTCCACATCGTCAGTGGCGCCCCGATCGTCCTGATGCACCGTTTCGACGCGGAAGAGACCCTTCGAGCGATCGACCGCCACCGCGCGACGTTCATGACCGGGGCCAGCACCGCGTTCATCGCCCTGAGTACGCATCCCGCGCTCGATGAGGTCGACGTGTCCTCGCTCGTCAAGACTCCGTCCGGAGGGGCGGCGGTGGCCCAATCGCTCGTCGACCGGGTTCAGGCCGCCACCGGGTGGGTCCTACGCGGGGCCTACGGCATGACCGAGACCGCCTCCCCCACCCACCTCGGACCCCCGGACATCGATCCGCCCGTCGATCCGGATTCCGGAGCCCTCTCGGTCGGGGTCCCCGTTCCCGGCGCCCGCATCCGCATCGTCGATCCGTCCACCGGCGCCCCACTGCCCCCCGGAGAGGTCGGGGAGATCGTGGTCGCCGGCCCCATGGTGATCCCCGGCTACTGGGGGCTCCCCCGGGAAACGGCACAGTCCATTCGTGACGGGTGGCTCCACACGGGCGATATCGGAAAGCTCACCGCTGATGGTTGGTTGTTCATGATCGACAGGATCAAGGACCTGATCAACACGGGTGGTTACAAGGTTGTGCCCCGGGATGTGGAAGACGTCCTGTACGCACATCCGGAGGTGCGGGAGGCCTGTGTCGTCGGCGTGCCCGACGCCTATCGGGGTGAGGCGGTGCGTGCCTACGTGTCGCTCATGCCGGGGTCCGCGGTGACGCCCGATGCGCTCCGGGACTTCTGCCGAGAGCGCATGGCCGCGTACAGGTGCCCACGATCGGTGGTCGTGCTCGACGAACTACCGAAGAACGCCAACGGGAAGCTGTTGCGACGGGAACTGCGCGCACGCTGACAAACGACATTCCCCGCCCTGTCATCAGTGATCCGCTCGCCGGTGATCGGTGTGGCATGGCGGCCCACATCACTTCGAGAGAGAAGGCACTATGGCCGACACGCCCGCCACCGGAAGCGCGCCCGACGCTGCTGCACTACGACAGTGGCTCGCAAGCCACCTGGGATCGACGGTCGGAGATGAGCTCGTGGTGCAGCCGATCTCAGGCGGCCGCTCGAACCCGACCTATTCCGTCGCAGACGGCGAGAACAGTTGGGTACTGCGGAGGCCGCCGTTCGGCCATGTCCTCCCCACCGCCCACGACATGGGTCGTGAGTACAGGGTCCTGACAGCGCTCCGCGACACCGCCGTCCCCGTCCCCCGCACCGTCGGCCTGTGCAAGGACCCTTCGGTGATCGGTGCCGAGTTCTACGTCATGGAGAAGCTGGACGGCACCACGCTCCGCACGCCCCGGGAGACCGCTCAGCTGTCCCGGGACGAGCGCGCGGCGTTGTCGGATTCCATGGTGGACCTGCTCGTGGAACTGCACAGCATCGATCCCGCCGACGTCGGCCTGGCTGACTGGGGCCGTCCGGACGGGTACCTGGAGAGGCAACTGGGCCGCTGGAAGAGACAATGGGAGCACTCGGTGACGTCGCCTCGTCCCGAGGTGGACGAGCTCTACTCGGTGCTGGCCTCGACGATCCCGTCGAGTCACCTTCCGGGCATCGTGCACGGTGACTTCAAGATCGACAATCTCATGGTGGATCGCAAGGACCCGACGCGGATCATCGGGCTGCTCGACTGGGAGATGTCCACGGTGGGGGACACACTCACCGATGTCGGGATCCTGTGCTCCTTCTGGGACCACGCAGGTGAGTTCCACAATCCCATCACCGCCGGGGCGACCGCGCTCGAAGGATTCCCCCGGAGAGAGGCGCTGACCCGACGTTACGGTGCCCTCCGCGGGATCGACGTCCACTCCCTCGAGTGGTACCTGGTGTTCGCCGATTTCAAGATCGCGGTGATCCTCGAGGGCATCCATGCGCGCTACCTGCACGGCGACACCGACGCCGGTGATGACTTCGCACAAGTCGGGGCAATGGTCGGCCCGCTGTTGGACCGCGCTCTGAACCGTGCCTCCGAGTCGGGGATGCGCACCGGATCCGGCTCCCTCAGCTCGTGAGAATCGGCCCCTTCCCCACTCCACCCGACCCAGAAAGCCCAGATAAACCATGACGACCATGCGTACCGTCGCGCTGGATTCCCCGCCCGATGTCGGCTCCCTGGACCTCCGACCCTCAGAGCGGGCGCTCCACCTCCGCGACACCCTTGTCGACTTCATGCGCACCCATGTCTTTCCCGCGGAGGAACAGTACGAGGCATACCGGAACCGGGTCGGGCCACATGATCACGCCCTGCCACCGGTCGTCGAGACACTGAAGAGTGAGGCGCGCCGCCGTGGATTGTGGAACCTCTTCCTGCCCGCGGAGTCCGGGATCGGTCAGCTCGACTACGCGTACCTGGCCGAGGTGACAGGGTGGAGCCTCAACCTCGCGCCGGAGGCGACGAATGGTCAGGCCCCTGACACCGGGAACATGGAACTCCTGCATCTGTTCGGTACAGACGCCCAGAAGCGGCGCTGGCTCGATCCGCTCCTCGACGGTTCGATCCGCTCGGCGTTCTCGATGACGGAAGTGGACGTGGCGAGTTCCGACGCGACGAACATCGAGACGAGGATCGAGCGCGACGGCGATCATTACGTGATCAACGGTCGCAAATGGTGGACCAGTGGAGCGGCCGATCCGCGGTGCCAACTCATGATCGTGATGGGGAAAACCGATCCGGGAGCCGAGACTCATCGGCAACAGTCGATGGTTCTCGTGCCGAGGGATACGGCCGGCGTGAGGATCGTCCGGGATCTGCCGGTGTTCGGTCACCACGACCAACACGGTCACGTCGAGATCGTCTACGAGGACGTGCGGGTGCCCGTCGAGTACCTGCTGGGCGAGGAGGGTGGCGGGTTCGCCATGGCGCAAGCCCGCCTCGGTCCGGGACGAATCCACCACTGCATGCGAGCGATCGGCGCGGCAGAGCGCGCCATGGAGTTGATGGTCACCCGAGCCCAGAGCCGGGTGGCGTTCGGCAAGGCGCTCGCGGAACAGGGGGTGGTCCAGGAACAGATCGCGGAGTCGCGCATCGCGATCGACCAGGCCCGATTACTGTGCCACCTCGCTGCCAGGACCATCGATCAGCACGGGAACAAGGCCGCCGCGCAGTACGTCTCGGCCGCGAAGGTCGCCGTTCCGCGAGTGACACTGCAGGTGATCGACCGTGCGATCCAGGTGTTCGGCGGGGCCGGGGTGTCCGACGACGTGCCCCTCGCGGCCATGTACGGCTGGCATCGCGCGATGCGGATCTTCGACGGCCCGGACGAGGTTCATGTCCGGTCCCTCGCCAGAGCCGAGCTGCGCAAGTACAGGTGACGTACCCGCCCCGAACCGGCACGGAATAGCCGTCTCGGTGGGCGGGACGGTGAACCTCCGACCCACTCGCCCGGTGCGACGCTGTCACTGCGTGAGGTGGGGAGGTTCCGGACCCGGGTCTGGTTTCCTCTCAGAATCGCCCCGCAGCACCTACTTTCTGACTCTGGGGAGCGCCCTTGACTATGCAGAAGCACAGTTGTGACACCTGCTCACGCGATGTGTTGGTGGAGAAGTTCAGCCCGGTCCACACCTCGATTCAGTGGCGTGGTGGCGCCAGCGCGTGCCCGTTCATCGCGCAAGGTGGCACGAAGGCCGGTGACTCCTCGCGTCAGTGCACCGCTCTGCGCCGCAGTATCGACCGTGCGGTGAACGACGGCGCGATTGCGGTGACGCAGGTCGAACTGCCGACCGGTGACGACATTCCCCGGCTTACCCGAGAGACGGAGTGCTCATGAACCCGAACGAACCCGAGATGAGAGAACTGCGGACGGACCGCGGTGTCCTGCGATACCGCGAGGCAGGCGAGGGTCCTCCTCTGGTGCTGCTCCACGGCTCGGGCCCGGGGGTGACCGGGTGGCGGAACTTCTCCGGCAACCTCCCGGCCCTGGCACAACACTTCCGGACGTTCATTCTCGAACTGCCGGGATTCGGCGTGAGTGACGATTTTGGAGCCCTGCACCCGATCGTCTCCGCCCAGGCCGCACTCGTGGCGTTTCTGGACGGCCTGAACCTCGACCGGGTGCGGCTGCTGGGCAATTCGATGGGCGGGTTCGTGGCGATGGACTTCGCGGCGGCGTTTCCCGACCGCGTCGAGCGTCTGGTCACCGTCGGAGGTGCCGGCGCGTCGCTGCTGGCGCCGACTCCGGGCGAGGGGATCGTGCGTCTGTGTGAGTTCGTCGAGGACCCCACGCGGGAACGGCTGGTGGCGTGGCTCAACTCGATGGTCTTCGACAAGTCCTTGATCACGAATCAGATGATCGATGACCGGTGGGAACAGGCGACTGACCCGGCCACGCTCGCAAGCGCCCGGCAGATGTACGGTCTGGCGGCGCTGCAGGGCATCGAAGCTCGCTTCCGGGAGCCTGAGGCAGTGGCGGGCTTGTCGTCGCTGTGTCGCGTTCAGGCGCCGACTCTCGTCACATGGGGGCGCGACGACCGTGTGAGTCCGCTCGACATGGCGCTCCTGCCGCTGCGTCTGCTGCCGAAGGGTGAGCTCCATGTGTTCCCGGATTGCGGGCACTGGGTGATGATCGAGCAGAAGGCAGCGTTCGAATCCGCAGTGATTGCGTTCCTTCTGCGCGACTGACGGCCGTCGGCACCCGGGTGATCGTCCGCTTGTGATCGGGCGTGACGCCGGTGTCGGCGTTCTCGCCGTCGTGGCGGCTCGGTCAGCGCCACTCACCGCTGAGCACCTCTGATAGTCGGAGATCTGGTCGCTCGAGCGGGCACGGATTTCCTGCCCTGTCATCCATGCTCCGCGAGATGTCGCCACATGGTGCAGAACTTGCGTTGACCGTTCGATGGACGCGGCCGGAGACGCTACCGTCACTCGCCCTTAGACCAAAGACAGCGGCACATCCAGCAAGAGTGAGTACCGCCCGTAGCGGCGACAAGTTCTTCGAGAACACCATGGTTCCGCAGCGCCAGCGGTCGCCAATCAGGCGCAGGTTATGCCCCCGAACCGCGAGGCACCGTGTGACGGCCTCCGGTGAGGAGATCGGGGAGTGCCCGGTCGCCGGTCGGTGCGGCCACGCCGAGAACAGGCCGGTCGATTGCGCAGAATGTGTGAACCACGCGGTCGCGCACGATCCACAGGGGGTGCTCCGGATCGAACCACCGGTCGACGTGGGCCCAGTGGATCGGGTGGTTCATGTAGGAGTCCAGCAGGCCGTCGACATGGTCGTACTCCTGCTCCCAGGCGTGCGTCCAGTCGGTGGCTCCCACGGAGTCGGTGACGCGGGTGAGTTGCCAGGCGCGGATCTGTGGCACGTGTCGCGGCATCTGCAACGTCGCACGCTCGAATGCAGCGACCTGCTCGGCCGGGGTGTCGGGGTGAACCTTCGCCAGCATCGTCCGGTAGATGCCCGGCTGGTCGGGGCCGGCCCGGCGCCCCGCGGAGCCGTCGCCGGTCGACTCGAAGCTGGCACCGACGACATGGTGGATGTCCTCGTGGGTCAGAGCTTCGTCGAGGGTCGAGCGGTGGGCGTGCCAGTGGTCCGCCGAGCCGAACCGGAGGCGGACAAGGATGTCCCCACCATTGCGTGCTCCGGGGAGGGTGGGGGCGACGACGACATCGGCGTCGGTGAACCGGCCGGTAACCGATCTGAGATGCTCGAGAACGGGACCCGAGGCCCTGCTCGCGTCGACCAGGTGCACGGTGCGGATGACGTCATACATCACAGAGACCCTCCACATCGGCGACGTCTGCGGCCGAGGAACGACTTCGCCCGAGAACGTGCGGCGCCATCCTGGCCCACCACTCGGCTGACTCGGGGTCGTACCTACCGGCGATCGCCGCCTGCCACCACCCGGACGGGCCGTCGGCGGTCCAGATCGCGGTGACGGTGTTGGGCTCGCCGTCGATCCACACCGGCGGGCTCACCAGGAACCGGTCCAGAACGAGGCCCCGCGCCTCGGCGCGCGGTAGGTACTCGCTGCGGTACGCGTCGATGAACGCACGCGCGTGTCCCGGGCGAAGCACCACCCGGTCGACGATGGAGATGCTGGGTTCGGTCATGTTCACGACCGTAAGGCCGCAGTTCACACTCGGAACAACCGTTTCCCGGTATCCGGGATAGAACGCCGGGTTCACAAGCGGCAGACGGCTGTGCGGACTTGTCCTGCGCGCGCAAGGAACCGGGTGAGCGGGCCGCTCCGCCGGTGCCGGTACCCGCGCGTGAGCTTGTGCCTGTGGCACGTTGCGAATCCGGGGTTTACCGCGGTAGGGCGACTCGGGTCGCGAACGGTAGCGCAGGCCGACGCGACGTGCCAGCCCAGCCAGGTCCCGCAGATCTCGCGGACCGTCGGGGCGAGCTGGCGCTGCATCGACGGCGGCAGATCGGGGAACAGGTGGAATTCGATGTGGGTGTCCAGGCCTCAGACGGGACGGGCATCGCATACTTCGACACCGTGACCCCGGCGTGCCGTTGGTCGATCGAGGAGACGGGCGTGCAGCTTGAGGAAGCAGACCCGACGTGGTTGAAAGACACACCAGGACGGGACCGGGATACCGTCCGCACGGGCCGATCATCGCCCGTCTACTGCCGAGGGAGACAACGCAATGAGCCTGTTCGAAACCCTGAAGATCCGCTGCGCCGACGAGTGGGAGGCCTACACCCGTCACGAGTTCGTCACCGAACTCGGGCGGGGGACGCTGCCGCTGGCGGTGTTCCGTGACTACCTCGTGCAGGACTTCCACTTCCTGGTGCAGTTCGCCCGCGCCAACGCGCTGGCCGCCTACAAGAGCCGCACCCTGGCCGACATCACCGCCGCCCACCAGGCGACCGGCGCGATCCTCGCGGAGACCGAACTGCACCTGCGGCTCACCGAACGCTGGGGAATCCCGCGCGCCGAACTCGAGGCCGCCGCCGAGAAGCAGGCCACCGTCGCCTACACCCGGTACGTGCTGGATTCCGGCATGGCGGGGGACCTGCTCGACCTGCACGTGGCGCTGGCCCCGTGCACGATCGGCTATGCCGAGATCGGCGCACACCTGGCGCCCCGGCTCGCCGAGTACAGCGGCGAGCATCCCTACGGCGAGTGGATCTCCGAGTACTCGGGGGCGGAGTTCACCGCCGCTGCCGGCGCCGCGATCGAGCAGCTCGACGTGCTGTCCGAAGGCGGGCTCACCGACCGCCGCCTCGACGAGCTCACCGAGGTGTTCCGCACGGCCACCCGGTTGGAGATCGACTTCTGGCAGCAGGCGCTCGACAGCACGGGATGAGGCGCGGGCGTATCCGGGCGCGATCGGTCGCGGACTCTGTGGGACGTGGGTACGCTCAGTCGTTCCTGAAGAATTACGGTGAAAGGACGACTACATGATCATTCTTGGCGCAATTCTCTTGATCCTCGGATTCCTCTTGGACATCCCCATCCTCTGGACGGTCGGTCTCGTGCTCATCGCGATCGGCGTCATCCTCGTCATCCTCGGTGCGGCAGGCCGCGCGGTCGGTGGACGTAAACACTGGTTCTGACACGCCGGGTCACATCTGACCCGGGGTGAGCACGAGCGTCCGGCGCACAGTCCGCTAGTAGCGGGTGCGTCGGACGCTCGTCATTTGCACATCTGCTGAGCCGGGTCAGGAGGCGGCGGAGTGTTCCTTCGCCTTGAACCAGTTCGAGCAGTCCTCCGCCGACCGTCGCACCACGCCCTCATCCGCACCGGCGGCGAGGTCGTTGAAACTGTCGCGCACGCCGTGGAGGCCGACCGGCTCGTGGGCCCCGGGCGTCCCGAATCCCATCCGCCAATCGGGGAAGCTGCGGTCGACGGTCGTCTCGGTGAGGATCACTCGGAGGTGGTGGTGCCGCTCATCGGCGATGATGTCGTCCAGGAGGGCATCCACCTCGGTCGGTGGGCCCTCGAGGAACTGGATGAAGCAGTCGTCCCGGAAGAGCAGGATGCCGGTGATCCCCACGCGACGATTGCGGTGCCTGGCAGTGCGCAGGATCGACTCGAAGTCCTCGGGCACCATCTGCCTGGTCGGCGTACTCGTGTACACGAGGTACTTGAGAAGGCCCTCGTCCGGCACCGCGGTCTGCACCTCGGTCGACTCGGCGTCGGAACGCATCGGGACCCCCGTTCTCGCCTGCGGCGAAGTACGACGTGCGCAGGCTGGTCAACGCACCTTCCCCCGGACTGTACGGCGAATTCCCGCACCCGGGCCGGGCGGGGGCGGCGCCCCTCTACAACGGCAGGACGTCGATCTCGGCGCCGGACTCCAGTGAGGTGACGTCGGCGGGGATCTCGATCAACACGTCCGCCCGGGCCATCGAGGCCACGAGGTGCGAGCCGGGGCCCGAGACCGGATCGGCGGTGCCGTCCGCGGCCAGCGCCGCCCGCAGGTACTGCACCCTGCCGGCGGGAGAGGTGACGTCGCGGGACAGGCGGGCGCGGACGGGGCGGATCGGCGCGCGGCCGACGGCCTCGAGGATGACCGGCCGCAGGAGCACGACGAACGACACCATCGCGCTCACGGGGTTGCCCGGCAGGCACACCACGGGAGTGCCACGCCAGCTCGAGAGCCCCTGCGGGCCGCCGGGCTGCATGGCGATCGGGGCGAAACGGGCGCCCTCCCGGTCGGCGAGCACCTGGCGCACGACCTCGGCGTCGCCCATCGACACCGCGCCGACGGTCACCACGAGGTCGGCGTCCCCGGCGGCCGCGTCGAGAGTCGAGGTGAACGCCGCGCGGTCATCGCCGCTGATGAGCGTCGTGGTGACCTCGCAGCCGCAGGCCTTGAGCGCGGCGGCCAGGGTGATCGAGTTGGACTCCCAGATCTGGCCGGGCGCGAGCGGCCGCCCCGGCGCCACCAGCTCGGAACCGGTCGCCACCACCCCGACCCGCGGCCGCGGCCGCACGTCGAGTCCCGACTCCCCGAGCGAGGCCGCCGCCGCCAGGTGCCGCGCCTGTAGCCGCACCCCGGCGTCGATCACCACGTCGCCGGCCCGGACATCGTCCCCCGGGCGACGGATGAACTCGCCCCGCGACCGCGGCGCATGTACCAGGACGACAGTGGGGTCGGTCTCGCTCACGGTCGTGTCCTCGATGGGCACCACACAATCGGCACCCCGGGGGACGGGCGCTCCGGTCATGATCTTGCAGGCCTCGTCGTCGTCGACATCGGGTCCCGGCCCGTCACCGGCGTGCACCGCCCCGACCACCGTCAGCCGCGCCGGCGAGTCGGGTCCCGCCCCGGCCACGTCAGCGGAGCGCACCGCGTACCCGTCCATCTGCGAGTTGACGAACAGCGGCAGGTCGACCGACGCCCGCAACGCCGCCGAGAGCACCGAGTCCGCGCACGCCGCGAGCGGCAGGTGCGTACTGCGGGCGGCCCGCTCGAGGACCGGCTCCAGGTGCGAGCGCAGGAGCTCGCGGTACTCGGCGGGGGACGGGCGGCTCGGCCTGTCGGGCAGGGAGGTCATGTCACCACCGTAACCGCGTTGTACTGTGCCTACGGTCCGCGCGAGTGCGGCCGGACGCAGCGAGAGTGGGGAAGAAGTGGGTCTCTGGTCGGTACACGGCGACGGCAAGAACATCAGGCCCGGCGAGGTGGTCGCCCCCATGGAGCGGCTGAGCTGGCCGCGGACCATCGGGATCGGCGCCCAGCACGTGGTGTCGATGTTCGGCGCGACATTCGTCTTCCCCATCATCATGGGGCTCAACCCGCAGCTGGCGATCCTCTTCTCCGGCGTGTGCACCCTCCTGTTCCTCGCGGTGGTCAAGGGGCAGGTCCCCAGCTACCTCGGCACCTCGGTGGCATTCGTCGGCGCGGTCGCCGCGATCCGCGCGCAGGGCGGCACCAGCGCCGAGGTGACCGGCGCCATGCTCGTCGCCGGCGCGACGCTGCTGGTGGTGGGCCTGATCGTGCACGTCGTGGGCGGCCGCGTGGTCACCGCGATCCTGCCGCCGGTGGTGACCGGCGCCGTGGTGATGCTGCTCGGCTTCAACCTGGCGCCGGTGGTGGCGGAGACGTACTGGCCGCAGGACCAGTGGGTCGCACTGGCGGTGATGATCGTGCTGATCGGAATGACCGTGGGGCTCAAGGGCTTCGCCGGGCGGATCGCGATCTTCCTGTCCCTGGTCTTCGGCTACGTCCTGTCCTGGGTGCTCGACCTGGTCACCGGGCCCATCACCTCGTTCAACGCCACCGCCGGTGAGGTGACCGAGCACCTGCGGGTGGACTGGTCGGGCGTGTGGGACGCGCCGTGGATCGGGCTGCCGCCGATGACCGACGAGGCCGCCGGCGTGGTGGGTATCCACGCGCCCGACTTCTCGCTGGCGTTCGTGCTGCTCGTGGTGCCGGGCGTCATCGCGCTCATCGCCGAGAACGCCGGGCACGTCAAGGCGATCGGCGAGATCACCCGCACCGAGACCGACGGCCTGATGGGCCGGGCGCTGGCCGCGGACGGCGCGGGAACCGTGCTGGCGACCTCGTTCGGTGGATCGGCGACGACGACGTATGCCGAGAACATCGGTGTGATGGCCGCGACCAAGGTGTACTCGACGGCCGCCTACGTGGTGGCCGCGCTGACCGCGATCGTGCTGGGGTGTTCGCCGAAGCTGGGAGCCGTGATCTCCGCGACCCCGGGCGGCGTGCTCGGCGGCATCACGGTGGTGCTCTACGGCATGATCGGCCTGCTCGGTGCCAAGATCTGGAAGGAGAACCGGGTCGACTTCGGCAACCCGCTCAACCTCGTCCCGGTCGCCGCGGGCGTGGTGATCGCGATCGGGGACACCACCCTGGTCATCACCGACGACTTCCAGCTCGGTGGCATCGCCCTGGGCACCCTGGTGGTGGTCCTGGGCTACCACCTGGGACGGGCGATCGCGCCGCAGCTGCGCGGCCAGGCCGAGCGCGACGAGATCCACGAGCTCACGCTCCTGGGCCCGAACCCGGACGTCCCCGCCCCGGACGTCCCCGCCCCGCCAGGGGCGCGCCGCGGACGGGGACACAGCGGATAGGTGACCGGACGGGGGTCGCACGCCGCCGGACGGTGCCCCCTACACTCGGAGCCACGCGACCGCGGAGGGAGGTGGGCGCCGTGACGGAACCGGACACCCGCAGCCCCTCCACGCGCCCCGCCACCCCGCTGCTCGTCGACTCCTTCGGCCGCGTCGCCCGCGACCTCCGCGTCTCGCTGACCGAGAAGTGCTCGCTGCGCTGCACGTACTGCATGCCCGAGGAAGGACTGCCGCCCATCCCGGACGCCGCGCGGATGACTGCTGACGAGGTGATCCGGCTGGTCGCCCTGGCGCACCGCGAGCTGGGCGTGCACGAGGTCCGCTTCACCGGGGGAGAACCCCTCATGCGGGCCGACCTCGAGCACATCATCGCCGGCACGCGGGCCGAGTGCCCCGACCTGCCGATCGCGATGACCTCCAACGGCGTGGGGCTCGAACACCGGGTCGGCGCGCTGGTCGAGGCCGGTCTGGACCGGATCAACATCTCCCTGGACACCGTCAACCGCCTCGAGTTCGCCCAACTCACCCGCAGAGACCGGCTGCCGTCCGTCCTGCGGGGAGTGCGGGCCGCGGTCGAGGCCGGCCTGGACCCGGTGAAGGTCAACGCGGTGCCCCTGCGGGCGACCCTGCACGGAGCGCCCGACCTGCTGGAATGGGCCCTGGCGGAGGGGGTGCAACTACGGTTCATCGAGGAGATGCCGCTCGACGCCGACAACACGTGGTCGCGCGCGGAGATGGTGACCGCGCAGGACGTGCTGGACTCCCTCGGCACCCGCTTCGACCTCGTTCCCGCCGGGCGCGAGGACCCGTCCGCGCCGGCCGAGATGTGGCGGGTCGCCGGACGCGCCGTGGGAGATGCTCCCGCAACGGTCGGGGTGATCGCGACCGTCACCCGCAACTTCTGCGCCGCCTGCGACCGGACCCGCCTCACCGCCGAGGGGACCGTGCGGTCGTGTCTATTCAGCGACGACGAGACGGACGTCCTCGGGGTGCTGAGATCGGGCGCTCCGGACCACGAGGTCGCCGAGGTCTGGCGCGGCGCGATGTGGGGCAAGCAGGCAGGCCACGGCATCGGCGGCACCGCCTTCCACAGGCCGCGGCGGTCGATGGGCGCCATAGGTGGTTGACGTGTCAGTGCCGGAGGATAGGGTTGACGCTGTGAGCAGGACTCCGAGAGTGATCACCGTGGGGTACTACGCGGCTGCCGAGGACGCCGCGGGCACCGCCCGCGAGCGGCTGCACACACATGCCACGACCATCGGGGAGTTGGCGCGGGAGGTCTGTGAGCGGCACGGTGAGCCGCTGGCCAGCATCGTGACCGTGTCGTCGTTCCTCGTGGGTGAGGAGACGACCCGTGACCCGCACGCCTCCATCGACGGTGTCTCCGCGGTGGACGTTCTTCCGCCGTTCGCCGGAGGCTGATCGGTGAACCGGGGCCGGGGTTTCAGCGTGTTCACCCTCGCCCTGGCGTGCTCGGGACTCGTCGCCTGCGCCGAGCCGGATCCCGAGTCCCCCGTCATGACGATCGGGGTCGCGGCCGCACCATCCCTGTCCGGCGCGTTCACCGAGATGATCGATCTCTTCGAGGACGAGCATCCCGGGATCCGGGTGAGCCTGGAGCTGGGCCGCTCCGACACCATCGCGGAGGGGATGCCCGCACGCGACGACATCAACGTCTTCGCCTCGGCGGACGAGGTGTCCATGCAGTGGCTCGTCGACGAGGGGGTGGCGGTCGAACCCATGGTGTTCGCCCGCAACCACGTCGTGGTGGCGGTCCCCTCGGGCAATCCCCGCCAGGTCACGGGCCTGCGTGACCTGGAGCGGCCCGACCTGCGGGTGGGGCTGTGCCAGCTGGAGGTGCCGTGCGGGCGCGCAGCGGAGTCGCTGCTGGCCGCAGCAGGCGTGACGCCGCCGGTGGTCGAACGGGATGCGGGCTCACGATCCGTGGCCGCGCGTCTGGCGGACAACGAACTCGACGTGGGCATCGTCTACCGGACCGATGTCGCGGCGTCCCACGGGTGGGTGTCCCACGCCGAGATCGACCAGCGGGACAGGGAGTTGGCGCAGGCCGCCGGCACGACCCGCTACACCGTGGCCCGGATCCCCGCCGCCGAGAACGGATCTGATGCCGAGGCCGAGCGCGAGGCCGCGAGCGACTTCCTCGCGCTGGTGACCTCGGACCGCGGCCGCCGCGCCCTCGAGGGCGCGGGCCTGGCCCCGTTGCCGCAGTAGGAGTCCGCCCTCAGGACGGTGGCCGTCCCTAGACTCGGCGACATGGACACCGCGGCGCCCCGGACCCGACGGAAGGGCTCGTGGCACCGGCGGGCGACCCGACCGGTACAGCTGTGGATGATCGCCCTGGTCGTGGTGGGTGTGGTCCACCGGTGGGTGCCCGCGTCCACGTGGACGATCATCCACGTCTTCACCCTGGGCCTGCTCACCAACTCGATCCTCGTGTGGGGCCAGCACTTCACCGAGACCCTGCTGCACCGGCGTCCCCCGGAGGAGTCTCGCGCACTCCAGGTGCGCAGGATCATGGTGCTCAACGTCGGGATCGTGATCCTGATCGCGGGAATGCTCGGGTCCTGGCCGATTCCGATCGTGGCCGGTGCCACGGTCGTGGGCGGTGCGGTGGCCTGGTACGTCGTGGACCTGATCCGGCAGCTGCGCGCCGCCGAACCGACCCGGTTCCGGCCGGTCGTCCGGTACTACGCCGTGGCCGCGGCGTTCCTTCCGGCCGGGGCGGTGGCCGGAGCGGTCATGGGGGTCGGCGTCCCGGAGGAGTGGGCCGTGCGCCTGCACGCGTTCCACCTCGCGGTCAACGTCCTGGGCTTCGTCGGGATCACCGTGCTCACCACCCTGGTGACCTTCTGGGCGACGGTGCTGCGAACCCCCATGGCCGACAGCCAGGACGCCGCGGCGGTCCGGTCCCTGGGGGTGATGTCGGCCGCGGTGGTGGCGGCAGCGGCGGGTTCGCTCGCGGGCGTGACGCCGGTGACCGCCACGGCGCTGGGCCTGTATCTGCTCGCCGTGCTGTGGCACCTGGTCCACCTCGTCCGCACCGCGCGCACGGCACCGCCGCGGGAGTTCGCCTCGATGAGCATCGCGTGCGGCCTGGTGTGGCTGCCGGTGGCGTTGGCGTGGGCGACGTGGCTCGTCGCCACCGGCCGGATCGGGGACCTGGGGCAGGTGACGACGCCGTTGCTCGCCGGGGCGGCCGCCCAGATCCTCCTCGGAGCGATGAGTTTCCTCATGCCCACCGTGATGCGGGGTGGTCCGGCGGCGGTGCGGGCCGGGATGGTGGAGATGAACCGCCTGGTCGCCTTCCGCCTCGTCCTGGTCAACGCCGGCCTGATCGTCTTCCTCGTACCCGGTGGGACCAGTTGGACCCGGGTCGTCGGCTCCACACTGGCGTTCGCGGGGTTCGCGCTGTTCCTCCCGGTCATGATCCGCGCCGTCCGCGCGCAGCTGGCCGTCATCCGGAACGCGGCCGCGGCCCGCGAGGCCGGTGAGAAGACCGCCCGCGTCACCCCGGGCACGCCCCGGCCGGAGATCGCGCCCGGCCGTCGGCGGAATCTGGTCGGCGCGCTGTCCGCCGCGCTGGTGGTGGTCCTCGCCACGGGGGTCGCGCTCGCTGCCGATCCGTCCTCGCCACTCCGCCGCACCGATCAGGCCGCATCGGTCACGCCGACCGGGAACACGACGACCGTGGAGGTCACGGCGGTGGGGATGAGGTTCGAGCCGAGCACGGTGACGGTCCCCGCGGGCGACCGGTTGGTGATCGAACTGACGAACGACGACGACACGACGGTTCACGACCTGTACCTGACGAACGGGGCCGATTCCGGCAGGGTCGACCCGGGTGGCTCCGTCACGGTGGACGCCGGCGTGGTCGGCCGCTCACTCGACGGGTGGTGCACGATCGCCGGACACAAGGCGATGGGCATGACCTTCCGGGTCCTGGTCGAGGGCGGTGACCCCGCGGCCGCCCACGACGCCCATGGTGGGGCCGGCGGTGCCGCTGCCACCGCCCCGACCGAGGCGATCGATGTGTTGGCCCCGCCCTCCGGCGACGTCGTGACCCGGGACCCGGCCCTCGCGCCCGCCCCTGCCGGTCGCGAACACCGGATCGCCCTCACGGTCGAGGAGACCACCGATGAACTCGCACCCGGGGTGGTGCGGCCGGTGTGGACCTACAACGGCGGGCTCCCGGCCCCCACCCTCCGGGGCCGGGTGGGAGACACGTTCATCGTGACCTTCCGCAACGAGGGGACCATCGGACACTCGATCGATTTCCATGCCGGCGACGTCGGTCCAGACGAGGTGATGCGGACGATCCCGCCGGGCGAGGAGCTGGAGTACCGGTTCACCGTGAAGCGGGCCGGTGCCTGGCTCTACCACTGCGCGACCGCACCGATGAGCGGCCACGTCGCCGCGGGGATGTTCGGTGCCCTCATCGTGGACCCGCCGGGCCTGTCCGAGGTGGACCGCGAGTACGCCCTGGTCCAGTCCGAGTCGTACCTCGGCGCGGAGGACGAGCCGTTCGACTCCGGCAAGATCGCCGCGGGACAGCCCGACCTGGTGATGTTCAACGGGCACGCGACCCAATACCGGCGGGATCCGCTGACCGCCCGGGTCGGCGAGACCGTGCGCGTCTGGGTGGTGGTGGCCGGCCCGAGCGACGGGACGAGCTTCCACGTGGTGGGTTCCCAGTTCGACACCGTCTACAAGGAGGGCGCCTACCTGCTGCGGGACGGGCGGGACGCGTTGGGCGGCGGGAGCGGCGGGGCGCAGGCCCTCGACCTGGCTCCGTCGCAGGGCGGATTCGTGGAGATGACCTTCGCCGAGCCCGGGCGCTACACGTTCGTCGACCATTCCTTCGCCGACGCGGAGAAGGGCGCGACGGGCTTCCTCGACGTGGTGGGGTAGGTGACAGGACCCGGCCCCGCGGGGGTATTTGACGCATCACGGAATGGACGGAGCGTCCCGGCGGTTGATATAGATGACACATCACGCAACAAGTCGATCGCGATCGAGGAGATCCCATGCCCGTCTACGTCCAGAACCCCGATCCCCGCAGCCTCGTCGAACGCCCCGCCGACGACCTGCTCGCCGCCGACACCCGCATGGGCGCGGTCGAACTGCTGGTCCGCGACCTGGACGCGATGATCGCCTTCTATTCCGGCGGGGTGACCCTCGAGGTGCTCGAGCAGACCGGCGACACCGCCGTCCTCGGCCGGGCGGGTCGCCAGATCGTGCGGATGCGCCGCATGCCCGACCTGCCCCCGCGCAGGCAGGGGCAGGCCGGACTGTTCCACACCGCTGTCCTCTTCGACGACGAGCCGTCGCTGGCCGCCGCCGTCGCCTCGGTCGCCCGGCACGCGCCGAGATCCTTCACCGGCAGCTCGGACCACCTGTACAGCCAGGCCTTCTACTTCGACGACCCCGAGGGCAACGGCGTCGAGTTGTACGCCGACCGCCCGCGCGAGACCTGGGCCACCGGATCCCACGGGCTGCTCGAGGTCGCCACCAACCCACTGGACCCCAACGCCTTCCTGCGCACCCACCTCGCCCGGCCGATCGCCGGCCCGCCGCCCGCCACTCTCGGTCACGTGCACCTGCAGGTCGGCGACATCGGCGTGGCCCGTGATTTCTACGTCGACGCACTCGGCTTCGAGGTGATGAGTGACGTCGGCTCCGCGCTGTTCATCGCCGCCGGCGGCTACCACCACCACATCGCGGTCAACACGTGGGGCACGGCAGGCGCGGGCCCCCGTGCGGCGGCACTGGGGTTGGGCCGGGTGAACATCGACCTGCCGACCGCGGACGATGTCGACGCGCTCCGACAGCGACTGTCCGACCATCGGATCGAGACCCGCCACGACGGTGCGGTCCTGCGCGTCGACGACCCGTGGGGCACCCTCATCCAGGTCGGGGTCGAGCAGAGCTGAACCGGGCCGGGGACGGTCAGACCCAGTTCACCGACAGCGGGGAGCGCCGTGCCCACCCGACGGTCTGCAACAGCGGTTCCTCCAGCTCCAGCGACGGGTAGCCGAGGCACAGGTACGCGAGGGGGCGGGCGTCGTCCGGTAGCGGCACCGCATCGGAGAGATGGCCTGGCTCGACGAGGCTCACCCATCCCATACCCAGGCCCTCGGCCGTCACCGCCAGCCACAACAGGGTGATGGCGGAGACCACGCTGTACTCGGTGGCCGCCGGGACACTGGTGGTCCCCAGCGTCGGTCCCGGCGGCGGTACATGACTGACGACCAGCCCCACGGGCGCCTGGAGGATGCCCTCGAGGCGAAGGGAGTCGTAGAGGTCGCGACGCTCGCCCTCGAACCGCTCGGCCTCGGCAGCCCGGACCGCGCGGAAGCCCGCGTGGACGGCTTCCCGGGCGTCCCGGTCCTCGACCACCGTGACGTGCCACGGTTGACTCAGTCCGACACTCGGCGCGACGGCGAAGACCTCGAGGAGTCGCTCGATGGTCGCGCGGTCGATCGGTGTCGGGTGGAAGTGGCGATGATCGCGGCGGGTCGCCAGGATGCGCCAAAGGGCGTCGCCATCGGCCGCACGGTCGCCACCGGGGGCGGGGTCGATCTTCATGATCGGTCACGGTAGCCCAGGCCGCCCCGTCGCCCGGTCGCGGTAGGCGGTCGCCGACTCTAGACTGGCGCCCCCGAGACATGGAGGTGCACGGTGGCATTCCTACGCAACGCATTGAGGAGCGGCCTCGCGATCAAGGCCGTCCAGGTGGTCAAGCGCGAAGCCTCGAAGCCCGAGAACCAGCGCAAGGCCCGTGAGTTCGCGGAGAAGATGCGCAACCGCCGGCGCTGACGGCTCGTCCGCGCGGGCGCGCGACCGCGGTTAGTGCGTGTGTCCGTGCGGGTGGTCGTGGTCGTGGTCGTCGTGGTCGTGAGGGCGCGGCGCCGGTTCGCCGCGGGCGGCGGCGTCGTCGGCCTCGATCCGGTCCCACACGTCGCCGTCGATGATCGTCACCACGGAGGCCGGGAACAGGCTGTTCTCCTCGCGATCGATGTGGTCCCGCAGGCCCCTGGCGAACTCGCGGCCCAGGGAGAGGTCACCGTCGACGATCCGGTCGATCATGCCGTCGAGCGTCGTGTGTTCCCCGCACAACCGGTCGATGGTGTCGGCGTACGCCTCCTCCTCGAGTCGCAGTGCGGCGAAGAGCCCGTGCTCCTCGGCGCTGGTGTGCGGGTGGAGCATGTCCCGGGCGCGCAGCGCGAGAGCGGAGGCGGTGTCGGGGTCGCCGCGGTCGACGGCACGGACCATGTCCCCCGTGAGGTCGACCAGGGCGTCGTGCTCTGCCGAGAGTCGGCCGATGATGGTGTTCTCATGACAACCGCAGTACTGGCACATCTCGCTCTCCTGTCATACCGGGACCCGCGTGATACGCGGGAGTCTGGATCGGATCATGCCGACGAGCGCGACGAGCCAGGCCGCGACCGCGACCCACATCCACGTCTCGCCGATCCAGGCGACGATCGGCAGGTCGTCGGCGCGCCCGAGGTACATCCCCGCGACGGCGTACATGCCGAGCGGGAAGACGATCGACCACCAGGTGGGTTCGAAGCGGAACGGCACTCCTCTGACCCGGTGACGCCACACCCCCACCGCCACCAGGGCCGGGATGAGCCAGGTGGCGAAGCACCAGAACACCACGACCAGACCCGCGACGAGTCCCCGCACGGCGTCGACCATCGGGGCGCTGGCCATCTCCACGACCCGTGCGCCGGCGACGACGGTGATCGCCACCGCCCCCATCGAGACCCAGTACGGGGGATCGAGCTCCCGCGGATCCAGCGGATAGAGCATGAGCCGGAGCGAGACGAACACCGCACACGCCACGTAGAGGACGACGCCGACCGACCACGACGCCACGGCCCCGATCGCGAGCGCGTCGCGGGCCGACTCGAAATGGGGTTCCAGGGTCGCCGCGGCGGCAGCCACCGACTGGCTGGCGACGACCCAGATGAACCAGGTGCCGTTGGCCTCCGCGACCACGGGGCGCTCGTCGCGGGACAGGACCGCGACCCAGGGGACCGTGTAGCCGAGGACGATCCAGACGGCCGCCCCGACGCTCAGGAGCGCCACGGACGCCACGAGCAGGTGCCGCCCCGCGAGCGCCACGGCGAGGACGTTCGTCCCCGCGACGAACGTGAAGAAGAGGAACGCCTTGCGGGAGTCGTGGAGATCGGCGACGACCTCGGCGCGGTAGGCGATCAACCTCCACAGTGTGAGGAGCACGAGGATCACGTACTCGATCGCGGTGAGCACGATCAGGATCACGGCCACCGTCTCCCAGCCCCGCTGCCCGGCTCCGACCGCGACGATCCCCGTCGCCATGACCATGGCGAAATACCCCGGGGACAGTCGCGCGGGCGTCGGGAGGCTGCGTGACCGGGTCATGTCAATGACGTGGTGCGCGGCTCGATCCGGATCCGGCCCGCCCGGCGCCGATCTCGCGGCTGACGTCGCCGACGTCCTCGCGCATCCAGCCCCGGCGGTACGGGCGGTTGCCGAACTGGCCCGCCGGACGCGATCGGTACACGACGTAGGGACGCCAGAGGTAGCCGACCGGCGCGGAGAACACGTGGACCAGGCGCGTGAACGGCCAGATGGCGAACAGCAGGAACGCCACGATCGCGTGCAGCTTGAAGGACATCGGCGCGGACAACATCAGTGCCGGGTCGGGTTGGAACCAGAAGATCCCACGGAACCACACGGACAGCTCCTCGCGGTAGTCGTAGTGGCTGAGGATGTTGCCGACGATGGTGTTGGCCATGCCCAGGAAGATCGTCGCGGCCAGGAAGACGTACATGACCTTGTCGTTGACGGTCGTGGCGGAGAAGACCGGCCCGACCGTGCGGCGGCGGTAGATGAGGATGACCAGTCCGACCACGGTGGAGAACCCGGCGATCGCCCCGGTGATCACCGCGATCCAGTGGTAGGCGTCGTTGCTGATGCCCACGGCCTCGGTCCAGGACTTGGGGATGACCAGGCCGATGATGTGGCCGCCGACCACGAAGAGGATGCCGAAGTGGAACAGCGGGCTGCCCCAGCGGAGCAGGCGCGACTCATAGAGCTGGCTGGAGCGGGTGGTCCAGCCGAACTTGTCGTAGCGATACCGCCACCAGTGGCCCACGACGAAGATCGCCAGGCACACGTACGGCAGGATCACCCAGAGGACGATGTCCGGGATCGTCACATCGGCTGCATTCGTTCCGATCATGGCCGGGCCCCGCTTTCCATGTAGGACGAGGAAGTGAACGCCTCCAGGCCGACTTCTTCGTCAGGCGGCCCCTGGGCGACGAGTCGGCTCACGGCGTCGCGGTCATGCCCACCGATCGGGGGCAGGGTGGCCGAGACGGTCTCCAGGGCGCCGGTCCAGGGCGAGCCGCGGTCGGTCAACGAGATCCGCAGCAACTCGAGACCGGCGCGGTGCTGGACGAGCAGCGCACGGCAGCCGTCGAGATCGCACTGCGCACCGAACTCGAGGACCACGCCGAGGTGGTCGGGGAGCTCGCCGGCCCCGAGTTCGGCACCGGCCGCCCTGTACGCCTCGATGAAGTCGACGAGTGCGGTGCCGCGCTTACGGGTGTCGCCGTAGCGGTAGTAGGTCAGGTAGAGGCAGCAGCGGCGCCGCATGTCGAACGTCTCCACGTACTCCGACTGCAGCTCGTCGAGGGGGGTCGACTCCAGGTGGTCCACCAGACCCACCAGTGGCCGCGCGACGGCGCCCCGCTCGTCGGCCAGTTCGCGGACGAGCGGGAGCCGGTCGATCAGCTCGGCGGTCGGGTAGTCGATCAGCAGCGAGACGGCCTGGTAGAGCGCGGGGTCGCCGGGCGCCCCGCGGCCCACCGCCGGCCCGCTGCCGGGGCTCACCGCCCGACGCACCCGCGCGAACAGGTCGCTGCCGAAGCCGGTTCCGGCCAGGAATTGTGCAGCCATCGCGTCAGTCCTTGCTTCCGGGGAACAGGCCGCCCGTACCGAGACCGTCCCAGTTGAGGAGGTTGACCCTTCTGGACTTGTCGCCCGGCGACGCGATGGTGTCCGAGGTCTGCCGCTGTTTGAGGGCGTGGAAGCTCTCGACGGCGATCGGCAGGGCCTGGTCACCCGAGCCCTCGCCGAACGGCCCGGACTCGCCCATCATCCCGGGCCCGCCCTCGTAGTCCAGGCTGCACTCGGTGGCCAGTTCCTCCAGCGAGTGGGCCTGTTCCTGGTGGGCGGTGGGGATCACGTAGCGCTCGTCGTAGTGGGCCAGGGCCAGGAGTCGGTACATGTCGTAGACGTCCTCCTCGGTCATCCCGACGGCGTCGCAGATCTCCGCACGGGGTTCGCGGCCGAGGTTGATGTCACGCATGTAGGTGCGCATCGCGGCCAGTCGGTTGAGCACCACCTGGATGGCGTCCACGTCGCCCGCGGTGAACAGCTCCGCGAGGTACTCCATGGGGATGCGCATGGTGTCGATGGCGCCGAAAAGGGTGTCGGCGTCCTCGCCGTCACCACCGTCCGCGGCGACCCGGTCGACGATGGGCGACAGCGGCGGGACGTACCAGACCATCGGCATGGTGCGGTACTCCGGATGTAGCGGCAGGGCCACCTCGAATCGGGAGATGAGCTGCCAGATCGGCGACCGCTGGGCGCCCTCGATCCAGTCGTCCGGGATGCCGGCTTCGCGGGCCGCGGCGACCACCTCGGGATCGTTCGGGTCGAGGAAGCACGAGCGCTGCGCGGCGAGCAGCTCGTGCTCGTCCGGCTCGGAGGCCGCCTCGAGGACCTTGTCGGCGTCGTAGAGGATGAGTCCGATGTACCGCAGCCGTCCCACGCACGTCTCGGAACAGACGGTGGGGATGCCCACCTCGACCCGGGGGAAGCAGAACGTACATTTCTCGGCCTTGCCCGTGCGGTGGTTGAAGTACACCTTCTTGTACGGGCAGCCGGTGACGCACTGGCGCCAGCCGCGGCAGCGGTCCTGGTCCACCAGGACGATGCCGTCCTCGACCCGCTTGTACATCGCGCCCGACGGGCACGAGGACACGCACGACGGGTTGAGGCAGTGCTCGCAGATGCGCGGCAGGTAGAACATGAAGGTCTCGGAGAACTCCGCCTTGATCTCCTCGCTCACCTTGGCCAGGATCGGGTCGTCCTTCAGGTGGGTGGGGGAACCGCCCAGGTCGTCGTCCCAGTTGGCGGACCACGAGATCTTCATCGGCTTGCCGCTGATGAGCGAGTAGGGACGGGCGACCGGCGTGTGCTCCTGCAGGGGCGAGGACACGAGCGTGTCGTAGTCGTACGTCCACGGCTCGTAGTAGTCATCGATCGACGGCATCGTGGGGCTGGAGAAGATCTGGAGCAGCTTCTTCATGCGCCCACCGGCCTTGAGCCTCAGCTGGCCGTTCTTGCCGAGCTCCCAGCCGCCCTTCCACCGCTCCTGGTCCTCGTACGTCCGGGGATACCCCTGCCCGGGTCGGGTCTCGACGTTGTTCCACCACATGTACTCGGTGCCGGACCGGTTGGTCCACGCCTGCTTGCAGGTCACCGAGCAGGTGTGGCAGCCGATGCACTTGTCCAGGTTCATCACCATGGACATCTGGGCCATGACGCGCATCAGTACTGCACCTCCTGGGAGCGACGGCGGATGACCGTCACCTCGTCACGTTGGTTTCCGGTGGGGCCGATGTAGTTGAACGCGTAGTTGAAGTGCGCGTACCCGCCGATGAGATGGCTCGGTTTGATGAGGATGCGGGTCGCCGAGTTGTGGATACCTCCGCGCTTGCCCGAGGCCTCCGCGATCGGCACGTCGACCACGCGGTCCTGAGCGTGGTGCATGTAGACCGTCCCGGCCGGCATGCGGTGGGAGACGATCGCGCGGGCGACGACGACGCCGTTGCGGTTGACCGCCTCGATCCAGTCGTTGTCCACGACGCCGATGAGCTCGGCGTCCTCCTTGCTGATCCAGATGGTCGGCCCGCCGCGGGACAGGCTGAGCATGAGGAGGTTGTCCTGGTACTCCGAGTGGATCGACCACTTGTTGTGCGGGGTGAGGTAGCGGACGGTCAGCGCCGCGCCGCTGGACCCGTCATCCGAGCCGAGGACGGGCTCGCCGTAGAGCTGGTGCATGTTGAGCGGCGGCCGGTACACCGGCAGTTGCTCGCCCATCTCGGCCATCCAGTCGTGGTCCATGAAGAACTGCATCCGCCCGGTGAGCGTGTGCCACGGCTTGAGCCGCTCGGTGTTGATGACGAACGCGCTGTACCGACGGCCGCCGTGCTCGGACCCCGACCACTCGGGGGACGTGATGACCGGCTGGGGCCTGGACTGGGTGTCCGCGAAGGTGATGCGCTTGCCCTCCTCGCCCCGCGACAGGTCCGCCAACTCGCGGCCGGTCCGGGCCTCGAGCTGCTCGAACCCCTGCGTCGCCAGGCGACCGTTGGTCGTCCCGGACAGGGCGAGGATCGCCTCGCACATCCGGATGTCGGTGTCGAGCCGTGGTCGACCCTTCCCGACGCCCTTGCGGGTCTCGCCGTTGGCCTTGAGCAGGACCCCGATCTCCTTGTCGGGCTTGAGCATGAGGCCCTTGACGGGCATGCCGACCTTCTCCGCGAGCGGGCCGAGCGACCCGAACTTCTCGCCGAGCAGCCGGTAGTCCCGCTCGACCGCGGTGATCTTGGGGAAGTTCCTCCCCGGGACGGGCTCGCACGAACCGTCCTTCCAGTCCGAGACCGTGCCGCCCGGGTTGGCGAGCGCGTCCGGGGTGTCGTGCCCCAGGGGCGTCGCCACCACATCGGTCCGGATGTCGAGGTGACCGTGGCTGAGCTCGGAGACCTTCTCGGCGAGCAGGCGGAACGTCTCGAAGTCCGTCTTGGTCTCCCACGGTGGGTTGATCGCGGCGTTGAACGAGTGCACGAAGGGGTGCATGTCCGTCGAGGACAGGTCGTGTTTCTCGTACCAGGTGGCCGCGGGGAACACCAGGTCGGAGAACAGGGTCGTGGACGTCATCCGGAAGTCGAGCGTGGTGAGCAGGTCCAACTTGCCGTCCTCGGCGTCCTCCCGCCACACCATGTCCCGCCCGCGGTGGCCCTCGGGGGCCTGGTCGGCGCGCAAAGACGAGTCGGTGCCCAGCAGGTGCTGGAGGAAGTACTCGTCACCCTTGGCCGACGACCCGAGCAGGTTGGAGCGCCACACGGTGAGCACCTTGGGCGCGTTGCCGGGGCCGTCCGGGTCCTCGGCGGCGAACCGCAGTGACCCGTCCTTGATCCGGCCCACCACGTGGTCGGCCGCCGGCACCCCGGCGGCGGCGGCCTCCGCGCCGAGGTCCAGCGGGTTGGCGTCGAAGGTCGGGTACGACGGCATCCAGCCCAGCCGGGCCGACATCGCGACGAGGTCCGGGGTGCTCATGCCGGCGAAGCGGTTCTCGCCGGTGGCGGCGGTCAGGACGTCGGCCCCGTAGGAGTCGTACTTCCACTGCCCTGTGTGCAGGTAGAAGAAGGCGGTGGCGATCATCTGGCGTGGGGGACGCGACCAGTCCAGGCCCATGCCCACCTGCTGGAACCCGGTCAGTGGCCGGACCTTCTCCTGCCCGACGTAGTGGGCCCAGCCGCCGCCGTTGACCCCCTGCGTCCCGGTGAGGATGGTCAACGCCAGGAAGGCCCGGTAGATGACGTCGGAGTGGAACCAGTGATTGGTGCCGGCGCCCATGAGGATCATGGACCGGCCACCGGACTCGAGGGCGTTGCGGGCGAACTCGCGACCGATCCGCTCGGCCTGGGCGGCCGGCACGCCGGTGTGCTGCTCCTGCCACGCCGGGGTATAGGGCTCGAGATCGTCGTAACCGCTCGGCCAGCTGCCCGGCAGGCCCTGGCGGGCCACGCCGAACTGCGCCATCATCAGATCCAGGACGGTGGTGACGCGCAGGTCCTCGCCGTCGTCACCCCTCACCGTCCGGTAGGGCACCCCGCGGGAGATGGTCCCGGCGTCGCCACGCACGGTGTCGAAGCGCGGCAGGACGACCTCGGCGGTGCCCTCGAGGGTGTCGAGCAGGCTCAACGCCGGGTCGACGTCACCCAGGTCGAGGTTCCAGTTCCCGGCGCCCTGCTCGCCGAACCGGTCGCCCAGGGTGCCGTTCGGGACCACCGGACGCCCGGTCACGGCGTCCATGAGGACGGTCTTGTTCGCGGCGTTCTCGCCCGGGGCCACCTCGAGGACGCCGTCGGCGAGCATGTCCGCCGTGACGAACTTGTGCGGCACCACCGAGCCGTCCTCGCGCGTGCGCAGGGTGACCAGGAACGGCAGATCCGTGTACTTCTTGGCGTACGACTCGAACTCCGGCGTGGACCGGCGGGCGTAGAACTCGGTGAGCACCACGTGCACCATGGCCATCGCGAGCGCGCCGTCGGTGCCGGGGTGCGGGTGCAGCCACTCATCGGCGAACTTGGTGTTGTCCGCGTAGTCGGGGGAGACCACCACCACCTTCTGACCCCGGTACCGGGCCTCGGTCATGAAGTGGGCGTCCGGGGTGCGCGTGACGGGGACGTTGGAGCCCCACATGATGAGGTAGGACGAGTTGAACCAGTCCGCGGACTCGGGGACGTCGGTCTGGTCGCCGAACACCTGGGGTGAGGCCACGGGCAGGTCCGCGTACCAGTCGTAGAACGACAGCATGGAGCCGCCGAACAACTCGACGAAGCGGGAGCCCGCCCCGAACGAGGCCATGGACATCGCGGGGATGGGCGAGAACCCGGCGACCCGGTCCGGTCCGGCCGTCTTGGCGGTGTACACGTGGGCGGCGGCGGCGATCTCCATCGCATCCTCCCACCGGCAGCGCACCAGCCCGCCTTTGCCGCGGGCCCGCTTGTAGTAGGCGGTCTTCTCGTGGTCCTCGACGATCGAGGCCCACGCGTCCACAGGGTCGGAGTGCTCCGCGCGGGCTGCGCGCCACAACTCCATCAACCGGCCACGGATGTAGGGGTAGCGCACGCGGGTCGGGGAGTAGGTGTACCAGGAGAAGGCGGCGCCGCGCGGGCAGCCGCGGGGCTCGTAGCCGGGCATGTCGTCGCCGATGTCCGGGTAGTCGGTCTGCTGCGACTCCCAGGTGATGATCCCCTCCTTGACGTACACCTTCCACGAGCACGAGCCCGTGCAGTTGACGCCGTGCGTCGAGCGGACCACCTTGTCGTGACTCCAGCGGTCGCGGTAGAACACATCCGACTCCCGCCCGCCGGAGTGCGTGACGGTCCGGAGGTCGTCGGAGGCCTCCCCCCGGCGGAAGAACCTGCCGGCCCGCAGCAGGGCATCGGAGGCGGGGCCGTCCATCCGACCGGACCCGGTGCCGCGACCCTCCGGCGTCGGCGAGGCAGGGCGGGGGGAGTCGATGCTGGTCATGCCGGGGTCCTTTCCGTGGCGGCGGGCTCACTGCGACGGGTACGGAGGAACCACAGCCAGGTGAGGGCGGCGGTGGCGATCGAGAGGACGAAGAGCAGGAGCAGCCCGACGCGGTAGTTGCCGTGGGCGGTCCAGAAGTAACCGAGCAGCAGCGGGGGGACGAAGCCGCCGAGGCCTCCGACGGCACCGACGATGCCGGTGACCGACCCGACCGCGGTGGGCTCGACCAGTTCGGCCACCAGGGCGAACACGGCGCCGGAGGCGGTGCCCAGAGACGCGGCCATGAACAGGAAGACCGCCGTCCCGACGGGGTAGAAGGTGCCGGCATCCGCGCTGACGAGCGGCATGCGCTCCGTCGCGGCGGCGGCCATCAACCCGGTGACGATGTAGCTCACGATGAGCACCCAGGCGCCGGGGAACCTGTCGGCCAGCGCGCCGCCGAGGGGTCGGCAGGCCACCGCGATCACCACGAACACGGCAGTCCGAAGGGCCGCGTCCTCCGTCTCCAACTCGTAGAAGTTGTGCAGGTAGGTCGGCAGGTAGACGGAGAACGCCACGAACCCGCCGAAGCCCATCGCGTACAGCCAGGCCAGTTTGAGAGTGACGGGGCGGGCGAGGGTCCTGGCCGCCTTGACCACCCAGTTTCCCTGGGCGGGCGTCCAGGCCGGTGAGTTCTGCAAGAGCATCCGCGCGATGACCGCGTACACCGCCAGCAGGATCGCGACCAGGACGAACGGCGCCTGGTCTCCGAAGGCCTCGCGGAGTCGCAGGGTCGTGAAGGCCGCGATCGCCGTACCGCCCATGCCGGCCCCGAAGATGCCGATGGCCGTGCCGCGCCGGTGCGGCGGGAACCAGGAGTTGACGGTGGGGACGCCGACGGCGAAGGAGGTTCCGCCGATGCCCAGGAAAAAGCCGCCGATGAGCAGGACGATCAGACTGTTGTCGACGAATCCGACGAACAGGGTGGGGAAGATCGTCAGCGCGGCGATCAGCGGAAACATCGTGCGGCCGCCGAGGCGGTCCGTGAGCGCACCGACGGGGATCCGGCCGAGCGACCCGACCACGACCGGCAACGCCACCACGAGCGATTGTTGGAACGACGTCAGTCCCAGCTGGTCCTTGTACGTCGCGCCCAGTGGTCCCATCAGGGCCCAGGCCCAGAAGGTGAGCAGGAACCCCGAGAAGCACAGGGCCAGTGCGAGGTTCGCCTTCCCCGGGTCGGGAACGGCAGGGGGTCCCGCATCGCGGATAGCGGAATCTGGTGCTGAGGACACCATGGGTCCTTTCGCGTCGGCTTTCGCTGTGTCAGATCTCTCTGCACCGGGCCCGTTCGAGGGGGAACCGCCCGGACCCCGAGTGTCTGCCAGATCGCCGGCGAGCGTCCGCGAGTTCGTCCACACGCCCACGAGTTGTTACAGGTCAAATACACTCCGCGACGCGCCTTTCGGGCGGCGCGTGGGCCCGGACAGAGCTCATCCGGGCCCACGCCGGCGGGACTACACCAGCCAGTCGTTCGGGGCGAACAGCTCCGCGTGGAGCCGCTCGGCGGGCACGCCGGCCTCGAGGAACTGCGGGCGGAGTGACTGGAGGAAGCCGGTCGACCCGCAGAGGAAGACGTGCGCCCCCTCGGGGAGCTCGACCGCCGCCAGGTCCATGAATCCCCGGTGGACCGCGCCCGGCCCGGCGACGGTGTCCGCACCCTGCTCGTACCAGGTGTGGACCTCGGCGTCGGCGAGCAGCGAGGACTCGCCCGCGACCTCCTCGGCGAGGACGTGGTCGGCCGGCGAGCGGTCGGCGTGCAGGACGAGCACGCGACGGGTGTCCTCCGTCGCCGACAGGTGGGCGACCATCCCGAGCATCGGGGTGATGCCGATCCCGGCCGAGCAGAGGACCACGGGCGCGGCGTCCCGGTCGCCGCCGATCCCGGCGGCGTCCAGGACGAGGTCGCCGAACGGGAGGGTGACCTGGATCGTCGTGCCGACGTCGGCGTGGGCGTGCAGCCAGCCCGAGACCTCGCCGGCGGGGCAGCCGAGCCCGCCCCGGACCTCGGCGTCGACCCGGCGGACGCCGATGCGCCACGTGCCGTCGCCCGGTGCCGTTGACAGGGAGTACTGGCGCAGCTGACGCGCGCCGTCGGGCAGGACCACGCCGACGGAGGTGTACTGACCCGGGCGGAAGTCGGGCAGCGGCTCGCCGTCCGGGCCACCGAGGGTGATCACGGTGACCGAGTCCGTCACGTCCTCGCGGGCGATCACGGTGGCGGTGCGGAAGACGTCCCCCGGCTCCACCTGGGCCTCGGCGTAGAGGGCCTTCTCGAAGTCCACCAGGACGGCGGCCATGATCCAGTAGACCTCGTCCCACGCGGCCGCGACCTCCGGGGTGATCGCCTCACCCAGCACCTCCACGATCGCGCCGAAGAGGTAGTCGTGGACCACCTGGTACTGGTCGGGGGTGATGCCCAGGCTGGCGTGCTTGTGCCCGATCCGGGAGAGCATGTCGACCGGGCTCCGGCCGTCCACCAGCAGGGTGGCGAAGGTCGCGATCGACGCCGCGAGCGCGCGCTGTTGGGCGCCCAGCTTCTGGTTGCCGCGGTTGAAGGTGTCGCGGAGGAGTTCGGGGTTGTCAGCGAACATCGTCCGGTAGAAGACGGGTGTGATCTCGTCGATGTGGGCGCCGATGACCGGCAGGGTCGCGCGGATGACGGTGGCGTGCTCCTCGGACAACTCGCGGGGGTGCGCGAGGATCGACTCCAGGGTGGTGAGCGACGTGGTCATGGGGATCTCCTTCGGGTGACGGCGCCGGAGCCCGGTGTGGGCGGACCGGGGCGCGACGGGGTGGCCCGGGCACCGTGGGCGCCGGACTGTGGGTTGGGTGTGATGTGGGGTGGGGGTGATGTGGCGAGCGGGTGGTCAGGACCCCGGGCCGGGGTCCGGCCGTGGGGCGGTGGAGAGGCTGAGTGACACCTGGCGGGTGGGTGCCCGGACGATGCCCTCGACGGTGAGGGGGTCGAGGGCGGCGAAGAACGCCTCGCGAGCGTCGACGAGAGCCCGTCGCAGACCGCAGTTGCCCGCGAGCGGGCAGGGCGTCGGGCCCTCGCACTGGATGACCTCGCCGGGGCCCTCCAGTTCGCGCAGCAGCGTCCCGACCGACTCGTGTCGGCCCGCCTCGGTGATGACGAGCCCCCCGCCCCGGCCGCGCCGGGACTCGGCGAGGCCGAGGTCGACGAGCCGGGAGACGATCTTGGCCACGTGGGAGGTCGAGGCGTTCACCGACTCCGCGATCGCCGCGGCGGTCATGCGGTCGCCACGCTCGTCGGCGACGGCGAGGCGCATGAGGGCGCGGAGCGCGAGATCGGAGGACCGGGACAGCTGCACAACGCCGAGCGTGCCATATTGCGAGCTGGCCGGGTGGATTTGATGCCGGTGATCTCAAATACCTTCTGAACTGGTCATTTGGGGCCGCCCTCCGACCTGCGGGAACGCCCGACCCGGGCCATCAGATCCAGTCGATGATCTCCACGGGGTCGTCGGCCGCGGCGTCGGCGTCGGCGCCGGTGACGGCCCCGGGGCCCCCGCCCTCGGGCACCACGGCCAGGGCGGGCGCGCCCGCCAGGTCCGCCAGGTGCGCGGTGCGCACGCGGCCGGCCAGGTGCCAGCCGCCGGCGCCGTCCGGCCGGGCGGGCAGGATCCGTGAGCGGTGCGGGGCCGCCAGCTCGGCCACCCGGGGAACGCACGTCAGTACCGGTGTGCGCTGACGGCCGGTGAGGGCGTCGACCAGCGCGCGACCCGTGGTCGCCGCCGCGGACACCGCCGCCAGCGGATTACCCGGTAATGCCAACAGGACGCGACCGTCGGCGAGAACGGCCACGAGTTGCGACCCCCCCGGGCGGACGCGGACCCCGTCGAGGACGATCCGCGCACCCGCGCGCGCCAGGGCCGGGCGTAGGAGATCGGCCACCCCGCGGCCGGTGGCGCCCACCAGCACCAGCACGTCGCCGGGCGTCGCGTCGACGGAGTCGGAGCCGCCGCCGAGCAGGGCGTCGACCGCGGCCGGGGTGTCCGGGCAGTGCCCGGGCGGTCCGACGCCGGCGAACCCCGCCCGCGCCAGGACCGCCCCGAGCAGCGGGCCCACGGTGTCACGGATCCGGCCCGGCGGCAGCGGCGAGGGCGCGTCGGCGGGCAGGACCTCGTCGCCGGTCGTGACCAGCGTCGCCCGCACGGGTCCCCGGACCGGGACCTCCGTGGCGTCCGCGGACAGGGCCGCGGAGGCCAGTGCCGCGTCGAGCACCGCGCCCGCAGGGGCCAGTTCGTGTCCGACCGGCCAGTCCTCACCGACGGGCCGGAGGTCGTTCACCCCGTCGCCCCCCGGCAGTGCGGTGACCACCGGGGGGCCGGTGCGGGCCGGGGTCACCGTCACCAGTTCGTGCCGCAGCACGCGATCGCAGCCGGCGGGGGCCAGGGCGCCGGTCGCGATGGGCGCCGCCGTGCCGGGCGCCAGTGTCGCGGACGAACCGTCCCCGGCGCGGCGGGCGGCCCCGGCCAGCCGCCACGGGCCGGGTCCGGCCAGGGCGTACCCGTCCATCGCCGACACCGGCCCTCGCGGCATCGGGTCCACGGAGACCAGCGGCGACGCGAGTACCGCGCCGACCGCTGCCAGGGGCGGCCGTGCGACCGCCGGCAACGCGGTGAGCCCGGCGCGCAGGACAGCCCCCACGTGTGGGAGCCCGACCGGCCCGCGTGCGGCCAGGTCGGCCCAGGTGTCGACGTCCCGCGCGAGTCCGCCCACGGGGACGCGGACGACCTCCTCGTCGTCGTACAGGGTTCGAACCGGTCGTCCGCCCACGCCGCCGGAGGTCTCCAGGGCGGCCAGGCGCGCGGCGAGGGCGCGGCGGTCCCACGCGGCGAGGAGGAACTGGTCGTGCCCGGTCGCGTCCACGGCGAGTGCGGCGCCGGGGGCGGGGGAGGTGGCGGGCCGGAGGGCGGTGAGGAGGGAGCGGAGGGTGGCGGCGTCGAGATCGGGCAGGTCGCAGGCGGTGACGACGACGAGGTCGACCGACGGCGGGAGCGCCCGCAGTCCCGCGGCGATCCCGGCGACGGGTCCCGAGTGGGGCGGATCCTCGCGGGTGTCGCCCCCGGGACCCACCGTGCGGACGGGGCCCGCCACCGCCCGGGCGGCGCCGAGAACCGCCTCGACCATTGGCCGACCCGCCACCGCCAGTCGCGCCTTGTCGATCCCGCCGAGACGGCTCGCGCGACCGCCGGTGAGGACGATCGCGCCGACGGTGCTCGTGGGGTCGCTGCCGCTGCTCGTCATCCGGCGTCCTCGACCAGGCGGCCGCGCAGGAAGTCGTCGACGAGCCTCTCCACGTCCTGCTCGGTGTACGGGCGCAGGCCGATCATGCGGGCCAGGACGACGGGGCCGGCGAGCTGCGCCACGGCCAGGTCGCGGTCGCCGGGGATCAGGGCCCCGGACTCCTCCGCGTCCGAGAGGACGGCGTGCAGCGGTTCGGTGTACGACTCGACCACGCTGCGGCGGAGGAGGCCCACCTCGTCGTCGTCCCCGGCGTGGCGGCCCATCGCCAGCCACCCCAACATCGACTGCTGGAGGGGGGCGTCCTGGATGAGCTGCGTCATCGACGCGGCCAACCGCACGAGCTGTTCCCGGACGGGCAGGTCGGCCGGGGGGCGCGTCGGGGTGGGGAGCAGGCGCCGGAACGCCGCGGCGATGAGCGAGTCCGTCGACGGGAAGTTGCGGTAGAGGGTGGTCCGGGCGACGCCCGACATCCGGGTCACCGCGTCCACGGTCACCGCCGCCGCCCCGCCCGAGAGCAACAGGGACGACGCCGCGTCGAGCAGCTTGCTCTGCGAGCGGGCGCGCCGCGGATCCGGGGTCGACATGGGCTCCATTGTGGCCTGCCCGGTGCGCTAGGGTGGGCACACCATGCGATACCGTCGGTATCGTTTCCGGGGAGCGGGGGCAGACGTGTTGGAGCTGAGTACGGGTCGGCGGCGGTGGCTGCTGGTCGTCAACCTCGTGGCCGTGTCCCTGGTGGTGGCCACGATGTCCGCCCTGTACACGTCCCTGCCGGACATCGCCGTGGACATCGGTGCCACCCAGGCCGAGCTGACGTGGATCGTCGACTCCTACACGCTGGCGCTGGCGGCGCTCGTCCTCACCGCCGGTGCGCTGGGGGACCGCTTCGGCCGCCGGGCCACGCTCATCGTGGGCCTGGCCCTGTTCACCGTCTCCTCGGCGTTACCCCTGTGGCTGGACTCGCCGCTGTGGGTGATCATGCTCCGTGCGGTGGCCGGCGTCGGCGCCGCCTTCGTCATGCCCTCCACGTTGTCCCTGCTCACGGCCAGTTTCTCCTCGGATCGCCGGGGGGCGGCCGTGGGGCTGTGGGCCGGCTTCGCCGGGGTCGGCGGCATCATCGGCCTGCTCGGCTCCGGGCTCATGCTCAGGGTGTGGACCTGGAAGGCGATCTTCGGCGTCTACGCCGTCATCGGCCTGGTCGTCCTGGCGGCCGCCTTCACCATCGGGGAGTCCGTGGCCTCCCGCGTCGGGCGGCCCGACGTGTTCGGGGCGGTCTTCTCCGCGCTCGCCGTGGGCGGGGTGGTGTTCGGGCTCATCGAGGGCGCGCACACCAGTTTCTCCGAGCCGCTGGTCATCGGGGCGCTCGGCGTGGCGGCGGTGAGCGTCGTGGCCTTCGTCCTGGTCGAGCTGCGCGTCGCGGACCCCCTGCTCGACGTGCGCTACTTCCGCCGGCGTGGGTTCACCACCGGCTCGGTGTCGGTGGCGCTGCAGTTCCTCACCATCTTCGGGTTCTTCCTGCTCATCGTGCAGTTCCTCCAGCTGGTCAAGGACTACGACGCCCTGTCCGCCTCGCTGGCACTGGCCCCGATGGTCGTGCCGGTGATGGTCTTCTCGCTGCTCTCCCCGCGCCTCACCGCGGCCGTGGGACTGCGGGCGGTGTCCGTGGCGGGCGTGGGGGCCATCGCCGCCGGGATGGTGTTCCTCTCCCGGTTGTCGGTGGACTCCGGGTACTGGGACATCCTCTGGCCCATGCTCGTCGCGAGTATCGGGCTCGGGCTGTCGACGGCGCCGGCCACGTCGGCGATCGTCTCGGACATCCCGTCCGACGAACAGGGCGTGGCCGCCGCCGTCAACGACGCGATGCGCGAGGTCGGGGCCGCGATCGGCATCGCGCTCTCGGGCAGCATCCTGGCCGGGCGCTACGCCGCCGGGATCGTCGACGTCCTGCCCGACGTCCCCGAGGCCGGCCGGCAGGCGGTCGAGAGTTCCTTTGCCGGCGCCCGCGAATTCGGAGCCGCGGCCGGGCCCGCGGGGCAGGCCGTGGTCGACGCGGCCGCCGGGATCTTCGCGGACGGCATCTCGTCGGCGCTCTTCGCCCTGGGGATGGTGGCCGCGGGTGCCGCGGTCCTGCTGCTGTTCATCGCGCCCGGCCGCGGATACGTCGCGCTCGGTGACCCCCTCGCCACCGACGAACCGGCCGAGGCGGGTCGCTGACCGGCTACTCGCGCGAGGGCACCCCGATCGGGCGGGTTCAGTCGACGACGCGGTCGGGGTGGGTGTAGACCGTGGCGCGGTCGCCCCGGCTGAAGCCGACCAGGGTCACGCCGGTCTCCGCGGCGAGCTCGACCGCCAGCGACGACGGCGCGCTCACCGCGGACAGCACCGGGATCCCCGCCATCGACGCCTTCTGCACGAGCTCGAACGAGGCCCGGCCGGAGACCTGCAGAATGGTCCCGCGCAGCGGCAGCCGTCCCTCGCGCAACGCCCAGCCGACAACCTTGTCCACGGCGTTGTGCCGCCCCACGTCCTCGCGACGGCACAGCAGCTCGCCGGTGGGGGAGAACAGGCCGGCCGCGTGGACTCCCCCCGTCTTGTCGAAGACCCGCTGGTGATCGCGGAGCCGGTCGGGTAGCGACAGGAGGACCGCGGCGCCGACGAGCGGCTCCGCCGGCTCGGCGGGGAAGTGGGTTGCGCGCCGGACCTCGTCGATCGAGTCCACGCCGCAGACGCCGCAGGCGCTGCTCATGGTGGAGGCCCGCGCGGAGCGGGGCGCGGGGATGTCCGGCGACACGGTCACGGTGAGGGTGTTGTAGTCCTGCTCGGCCCGGCCGCTGACGGTGGTGCAGTAGCAGATCTCGGGCAGGTGATCCCGGTGCCACACGGCCCCCTCGGAGACCAGATGGCCGGCCGCGAGGTCCATGTCGTCACCCGGGGTCCGCATGGTCACGACGAACGGCTCACCGCCCACCCTGATCTCCAGGGGTTCCTCGACGGCGAGCGTCGCCACCTCCCGCCTGGTGTCACCCGCGGCGAGGATCCTGCGCGCGGGGTGACGCGTCGTCCGCCGTCCCATAGTCGCGCAGCCTAGCGCCGTCGCTGCCGGAGCGCCGGAGCAGGAGGGCGGTGAGCACCACCGCCACCAGCCAGACCAGTGGGTACACATTCGTGAACACGGTGTAGACGACCGGCGGGATGTCACCGCCGAGCATGAACAGGCCCATCGCCACCCAGCGATCGTCGGGGAAGTTCACGTCGGGGAAGCTCTGGACCCAGTTCGCGCACGCGGCCCAGAGCAGCGGCGGCAGGAGCCAGAGGTACCAGCGCCGGGCGGCGACCGCGTAGTGCACGGCCAGCACGAGCAGCGGCACGAACCACACCCAGTGGTGGCCCCACGAGAACGGGGAGACCATGGTCATCGTCAGCCCGGCCACCGTCAGGGCGAGGAGTTGGTGCCCGGCGCGGTGGGCCAGCGCCGCGACGCCGAGACCGAGGACGGCCACCACGGCGGCGCCGAGCAGCCACGCCCAGGTGGGCGCCATCTCGGAACCGGCCAGACGGGCCATCGTGCCCCGCAGCGACTGGTTGGCCAGCATGGCGTCGTGACCGATCCGCTGGGACTCGAACAGGGTTCCCGACCAGTAGCGCAGGGCGTCGCGGGGGATCAGCAGGAATCCGAGCGCGACGGTGCCGAGGAACGCCGCACCGGAGGTCAGGGCCATCCGCCAGCGCCCGGTGAGGATCCAGTGCGCCCAGAAGAACGCCGGGGTGAGTTTGACGCCGGCTGCCAGGCCGGACCCGATTCCCGCCCACCGGCGGCCCGACCTCCAGGCGAGGTGGTCGGCCAGGACCAGGACCAGGAGGAGGATGTTGATCTGGCCCAACCACACCGTGGTCCGTACGGGTTCCGTCGAGAGGGCGATGAGTGCCAGACACGCCGAGACCTGGGCGGTGACCCGGTCCGGGCGGTAGTCGAGTGCGCGCAGACACATCCGGACCGCGAGGTAGAGCAGGGCCAGGGTCAGTGCGAGCCACGCCGCTTCCATGAGTCGCGGGGTCACCAGGTCCAGCGGCGTGAAAAGCACCGCGGAGAACGGCGGGTAGGTGAACGGCATCTCCGGGTAGAAGCGCCCGGAGTCGTCACCCGTGAGCAGTCCGTCGTACAACGGGATCGAGTTCAGCACCGCGTGCCCGCCCCAGCGATAGACGTTCACGTCCAGGAAGTTCCCGGAGATGCCCCACCACGGCGTCCGCTCGTCGGGGGCACGCAACACCATGACCACCGAGGCGAGGGCCAGCAGCGTCAGCGGGCCGCGCAGCCAGTAGGTAGTGGGAAGCGTACGCACAGCCGGAGAGCCTAGTCCGTCCGGCGCGCGGCGGCTCGGGGCCGGCTCGGCGTGGGCTCGGGGCCGGCTCGGCGTCATCGAAAAGGACGTTCCGCACGCCGCCACTCGGGCGATGCGTGCGGAACGGTCTTCTCGATGGGAATCGGGCTAGATGTAGATCGCCGGGTCGATGTAGAACTGCGCGTCGCGCAGCTCCTCCTTGGTCGACTTGGCGGGCCGGGCCTCGCCGGGGACGCCCACGACGATGGAATCGGCGGGGGCGCTCTTGACGACGACGGCGTTGGCGCCTACCGACGAGTCGTCACCGATCTCGACGGGCCCGAGGATCTTCGCGCCGGCGCCGACGGTCACGCGATCGCCCAGGGTGGGGTGCCGCTTGACCTGCTTGAGCGAGACCCCGCCCAGGGTGACGCCGTGGTAGAGCATGCAGTCGTCACCGATCTCCGCCGTCTCCCCGATGACGACGCCCATCCCGTGGTCGATGAAGAACCGCCGGCCGATGGTGGCGCCGGGATGGATCTCGATCCCCGTGAGGAAACGGCCGAACTGGGCGAGGACGCGTCCGGCGGTGCGACCGACGCCGCCGGAGTTCCACATGCGGTGGGACAGCCGGTGGATCCAGATCGCGTGGAGGCCGGAGTAGACGACGGCGTTCTCGACGTCGCCCCGGGCGGCCGGGTCGTGGGCGCGCGCCGCGGCGAGGTCCTCACGCAGGGTGCGCAGGAACCCCACCGGGCGGTCGGAGTCGGCCGACATCAGTCGCGGTAGTCCTCGAACAGCATCGTGGAGACGTAGCGCTCGCCGTAGTCGCACACGATCACGACGATGGTCTTGCCCGCGTTCTCGGGGCGCTTGGCGATCTCGAGCGCCGCCCAGACGTTCGCACCGGAGGAGATGCCGGCGAGGATCCCCTCCTCCTTGCCGAGGCGCTTGGCGATCTCCAGCGAATCCTCGAGCGTCACGTCGACGACCTCGTTGTAGATCTCGCGATCCAGGATCTCGGGGACGAAGTTGGCGCCCAGTCCCTGGATCTTGTGCGGTCCGGCCTTGCCCTCGGTCAGCAGCGGCGAGTCCTTGGGCTCGACGGCGACGATGTGGATGTCCGACTTCTGCTCGCGCAGGTAGCCGCCGGCGCCGGTGATGGTGCCGCCGGTGCCGATGCCGGCCACGAAGACGTCGATGTCGCCGGCCGTGTCCTCCCAGACCTCCGGGCCGGTGGTGCGGCGATGGACGTCCACGTTGGCGGGGTTGGCGAACTGGCGGGCCAGGACCGCGTTCTCGCGGGTCGCGGCGACCTCCTCGGCCTTGGCCACCGCGCCCTTCATGCCCTCGGAGCCGGGGGTGAGGATGAGCTCGGCGCCGTACGCGCGCATGACGGCACGACGCTCGACCGACATGGTGTCGGGCATGACGATGACGGCCTTGTAACCGCGAGCCGCGGCGACCATGGACAGGGCGATACCGGTGTTTCCGGAGGTGCCCTCGACGATGGTGCCGCCCGGCTTGAGGCCGCCCGACGCGACGGCGTCGTCGATGATGGCGGCGCCGATGCGGTCCTTGACGCTGGCGGCCGGGTTCGCCGACTCGAGCTTGGCCAGGACGGTGGCCTGCAACCCGTCGGTCAGGGAATTGAGACGGACCAGCGGGGTCTTGCCGATGGTCTCGCTGATGTCGGAGTAGATCTGCGCCATGTGAGGGTTCCGTTCTGAAGAATGAACAGGTCTGTCTATCCGTGAGTGTACGTGATAGAGACCCTCGCGGGTCCGGCCCGGCGGGATTTCGGCGGGCGTGCGCCACCGACGGGAAATGACGGGAGCGCCCGGACCGTGGTGGTCCGGGCGCTCCCGTGGCCGATGTATCAGGCGCCGGCCGTATCAGGCATCGGTGTACAGCGACTCGATCTCGCTGCCGAAGCGGTCGTGCACGACGTTCCGCTTGAGCTTGAGCGTCGGGGTGAGCTCCCCGCTCTCCACTGTGAACTCGGCCGCGAGGATCTTGAACTTGCGGATCGACTCGGCGCGGGAGACCGACTTGTTGGCGCGGTCCACGGCGTCCTGGATCGCACCCACCAGGTCGCCGTCCCGGAGCAGGTCCTCCACCTCGCCGGTCTTGCCGTGCTTGTCACGCCACGCGGGGAAGGTCTCCTGGTCGATGGTGACCAGGGCCGCGATGTAGTTGCGGTTGTCGCCCACGACGACGGCCTGGCTGATCAGCGGATCGGACGAGAGCAGGTCCTCGATCTGGGACGGCGAGACGTTCTTGCCGCCTGCGGTGACGATGAGGTCCTTCTTGCGGCCCGTGATCGACAGGTAGCCGTCCGGGTCGAGCTCGCCGATGTCGCCGGTGTGGTACCACTCGCCGGTCCAGGAATCCTCGTTGGCCTGAGGATTCTGCCAGTACCCCTTGAACAGGGTCTTTGCCTTCGCCAGGACCTCGCCGTCATCGGCGATCCGGATGGTCACACCCGGGATCGGGCGACCGACGGTGCCGATCTTGGCCTTGCCGATCGGGTTGACGGTGAGAACGCCCGAGGACTCGGTGAGGCCGTAACCCTCGAGGAGGTCGAAGCCCGCGCCCCGGTAGAAGTGGCCCAGACGGGCGCCCAGGGGGCCGCCACCGGAGATGATGCGGTTGCATTCACCACCGAGGGCGTCGTGCAGCTTGGAGTAGACGAGCTTGGAGAAGAGCTTCTGCTTGAGTGCCAGGCCGCGGGACGGCGTGCCCCCGCCCTCGATGGCCGTGGAGTAGTCGATGGCGGTCTGCACGGCCGCCTTGAAGATCTTGGCCTTGGCGCCACCGGCGGCCTCGGCCTTGCCCGCGGCCGAGTTGTACACCTTCTCCAGCACTCGCGGCACCGACACGAGGAACGTGGGGTGGATCTCCGCCAGCCGCTCGACGACCTTGGTGGTGTCGGGCTCGTGGGCCACGGCGACGCGCTTGTAGAAGCACGCCACCTCCAGGATGCGGGCCAGGACGTGGGCCAGCGGCAGGAAGATCAGGGTGCGACTATTGGGGACGAACGCGTCCTGGAGCTGCTCCTCCACGGCCACCACGACGCCGCCGAACCCGCCGTGCAGGATCTCGCAGCCCTTGGGGTTGCCCGTGGTGCCGGAGGTGTAGACGATCGCACAGGGGTCCTCGTGGCCCATCGCGAGCGAGGCCTGCTCGAGCTCTTCGTCGGAGACGGCCGCGCCGGCCTCGGTGAGCTGGGCGACGAGATCGTTCTCGATGACGAGGATGTCACCCTGCCACTCGGTCTCCGCGGTGAGCACCTCACGCAGTTCGAGGTCCTCGACCACCGCCACGGATGCGCCGGAGTCCGTGAGGATCCAGTTGCACTGGGCGGACGACGAGGTCTCGTAGATCGGGACGGTGACCGCGCCTACCGACCAGGAGGCCCAGGCGATGAGCGACCACTCGTACCGGGTGTGGCTCATGATCGCGAGGCGGTCGCCCGGCTTGACCCCGCGGGCGATGAGGCCCTTGGCGACGCCCTTGACCTCCTCCAGGTACTGGGCGCAGGTGACCTCTTTCCAGTCGGTGCCCACGCGGCGCAGCACGGCGACGTCGTTCGGGGCCTCCTCTGCGTTCTTGAACACCAGTCTGGCCAGGTTCGGAACGGGGAAGGGCTTCGAGGCGGGCGGGGTGGCGAACTCGGTCGTCATCGCGATCCTTAGGTCAAATGTGGCCTGTATCACTAGCAAGTGTAGAGGCCCAGCTCGGTGCTGTGTCGAACACGGTCTATTTAGATCCGTTTATGAGGGATGCGTCAGGTTGTGTGATTCCCGTTACACTGGTCTCATGACGGCAGGGACGCCGGCGGCGATCAAGGCGCTCGTGGCGCAGTCGCGGGAGCGCAGCAGACGGCGGGGGATCGACCCGGAACGGGTGGACCCGCCGGTCGACCTGCAGGGAGTCGAATTGTCCGCGCACCTCGCCGGCCACCCGATGGCGGCGGTGCTCCCGGTGGTCGAGAAGATCCTCGTCGCCGGGGTGGTGGACAGCGGGCATCTGGTCGCGGTGGCCGACGTCGACGGTCGACTGCTGTGGCTGTACGGGGACCGCGGGGTGCGGACCCGCGCGGAACGGATGGCGTTCGTCCCCGGCGCGCTGTGGAGCGACGACGCGGTGGGTGCCAACGCCCCGGGCCTGGCGATCCGGCACGACGTCCCGGTGCGGGTCCGGGGCGAGGAGCACTTCCTCGCTCCCGCGCACTCGTGGAGCTGCTCGGCCGCGCCGGTCCACGACCCGTTGACGGGCCGGGTGATCGGCGGCATCGACGTGACCGGGACCGACTCCGCCGCATCCGCCGAGATGTTGGCGCTGGTCAGGGCCACCGCCCTGCTCGCCGAGGCGGAGCTGAGGTCCACGCCGACCGGTGGGGTGCGGCGGCTGGAGGCGCTCGGGACCCTGCGTCCCACGTTGGCCGGACTCGGCCCGCTCACCCGTCGGCACGCGGAGATCCTCGTCCTGCTCTCGGCGTACCCGCAGGGGTTGTCGGGCGGGGCCCTGGCCGAACTGCTCGCCGCGGGCCGGCTCGACGAGGTGAGCATCCGCGCGGAGATGTCGCGGCTGCGGCGGGTCCTGGGTCCGGACGTGATCGGTTCCCGGCCGTACCGCCTGTCCCCGGGGGTGTTGGAGACCGACGCCGCCCACGTCGCCGGCCTGGTCGATTCCGACGTGGCCGCCGCCGTGGCCGCCTATCCCGGGCCGCTGCTGCCGGGCTCGGACGCCCCGGGCGTGGTCGACCTGCGGGAGGAGCTGCACGCGCGGGTGCGTGCCGCGGCGCTGGCCGCGGGGTCAGCGCAGGCCCTGCGGAACTGGGTCGCCGGTCCCGGTCGCGAGGATCCCGACGGATGGCGGGTGCTCGGGTCGCTGCCGGGCCTGTCCGCGGCGGCGACCTCCTCGGCCCGTTCGGTGTACCGGGTGCTGGACGACCGCCTGGGGGCCTGACCGCCCTCGTCGTCGTCGCGACTCGCCGTCCCCGCCCCGCGGCGTGCAACGTGCGTGCAACCCCCGCGCCGATAGTGTCCCGGATCACAGTCGCCGGCCGCGTGGGCCGGCGTCCCCCGGTACGCGAAAGGTGCTCACGATGCCCGTCTTCTCCCAGCCCGGTTCCTCCGACGCGGTGATGTCCTACGAGAGCCGCTACGACCACTACATCGGCGGCGAGTGGGTCGCGCCCGCCAAGGGCGAGTACTTCGAGAACGTCACCCCGATCACCGGTCAGGCGTTCTGCGAGGTGGGGCGCGGCACCGCCGAGGACATCGAGGCCGCGCTCGACGCCGCGTGGGCCGCCGCCCCGTCGTGGAACGCCACCTCCGCCGCCGAGCGCTCCTTGGTGCTGCTGCGCATCGCCGACCGGATGGAGCAGAACCTCGACAAGCTGGCCCTGGCCGAGTCCTGGGACAACGGTAAGGCGATCCGCGAGACCCTGAACGCCGACATCCCGCTGGCGATCGACCACTTCCGCTACTTCGCCGGCGCGATCCGCGCCCAGGAGGGCGGCATCTCCCAGATCGACGACGATACGGTGGCCTACCACTTCCACGAGCCCCTCGGCGTGGTCGGGCAGATCATCCCGTGGAACTTCCCGATCCTCATGGCGGTGTGGAAGCTCGCCCCCGCCCTGGCCGCCGGCAACTGCGTCGTCCTCAAGCCGGCCGAGCAGACCCCCGCCTCGATCCTGTTCCTCATGTCGGTCATCGCCGACCTCATCCCGGCGGGCGTGGTCAACGTCGTCAACGGCTTCGGCACCGAGGCCGGCAAGCCGCTCGCCTCCAACCCGCGCATCCGCAAGGTCGCGTTCACCGGCGAGACCACCACCGGCCGGCTGATCATGCAGTACGCCTCCGAGAACCTCATCCCCGTCACCCTCGAGTTGGGCGGCAAGAGCCCCAACATCTTCTTCGAGGACGTGATGGACGCCGACGACGACTTCCGCTCGGCCGCGCTCGAGGGCTTCGCGATGTTCGGCCTCAACCAGGGCGAGGTGTGCACCTGCCCGTCTCGAGCGCTCGTGCAGAAGTCGATCTTCGACGAGTTCACCGAGCTCGCGATCGAGCGCACGAACCGCATCACGCAGGGCAATCCGCTCGACACCGACACGATGATCGGCGCGCAGGCCTCCTCCGACCAGCTGGAGAAGATCCTGTCCTACATCGACATCGGCAAGCAGGAGGGCGCGGACGTGCTCACCGGCGGTGGCCGCGCGGAACTCGACGGTGACCTGGCCGGGGGCTACTACGTGCAGCCGACCGTCTTCCGCGGCCACAACAAGATGCGCCTGTTCCAGGAGGAGATCTTCGGGCCGGTGCTGAGCCTGAGCTCGTTCACCGACTTCGACGACGCCATGATGATCGCCAACGACACGCTCTACGGCCTGGGCGCCGGCGTGTGGTCGCGCAACGGCACCACCGCCTACCGCGCAGGCCGCACCATCCAGGCCGGCCGCGTGTGGACCAACACGTACCACCAGTACCCGGCCCACGCGGCGTTCGGCGGCTACAAGCAGTCCGGCATCGGCCGCGAGAACCACCTGATGATGCTCGACCACTACCAGCAGACCAAGTGCCTGCTCGTGAGCTACTCGGGCAAGCCGCAGGGCTTCTTCTGATGGACAACGTGTGCGGGTTGCCCTCGGGCGGGAGCGTGCGCATCGTCGCGCGTGCGCTCCCGCCGGAGGGTGCGCCCGCCGACCTCCCTCCGCGGGTCGTGGCGACCGGGCCGGCCGTCGAACTGCTCCGCGAGCTCATCGGCCGACACGGCCCGGTGATGTTCCACCAGTCCGGCGGGTGCTGCGACGGATCGGCACCCATGTGTTACCCCGACGGTGAGTTCCGCGTGGGCCAGCGTGACGTGTTGGTGGGGGAGTTGGACCTGGGCCCGGCGCCGGTGGGATCAGGGGACGACGACGACGAGGTCAGCGGCCGATCGGAGTCGGCGGCGCCCCGGGTGCGCGTGTGGATCTCGGGCTCCCAGTTCGAGACCTGGAAACACACGCAGATGGTCCTGGACGCGATCCCGGGCCGGGGCTCGGGGTTCAGTCTCGAGAACCCGACCGGCAAGCGGTTCCTGTCCAGGGCCCGCACGTTCGATCCCGGCGAGCTCGCCGCGCTCGAGGAGTTCCCGCCGATACCCGGTTCGGAACTGGAGGAGTAGCCCGATCCGGCCCGGATCGGCGGGGGTTCGGCGGTAGAGTCCGACCATGGACACGGATCGCACGGCCTCCGCTGACCCACTCGACGCCCCCGTCGAGTTCCTCACGCCCGATCTTCGCGCTGACCTGCTGGAACGCTGGAACGAACCGCAGCGTCGCTACCACAACGAGACTCACCTGCGTGCCGTGCTCCGCGCCGTGGACGCGCTCGAGGCGGACGGGGAGACCTTCGATTCCACGGCGGTCCGGCTGGCCGGCTGGCTGCACGCGGCGGTGTTCGATCCCGCCGGCGCGGAGAACAACGAGAAGTCGGCGGTACTGGCCGAGAAGCGGCTCGACCCGGCCGCGCCCGTCGAGGAGGTCGCGAGACTGGTCCGGCTGATGGGCGGACACCGGGTCGAGGACGGCGATCTCAACGGGGCCGTGCTCTCGGACGCCGACCTCGCCGTGCTGGGCGCCGACCCGGAGACCTACGACACCTACGCCGCGGACGTGCGGCACGAGTTCGCGCACGTGCCCGGCGAGAGGTTCGTCGCCGGGCGGGTCGCCGCGCTCGAGGGGCTGCTCGAGCGCAGGTCCGTGTTCCGCACGCGGGCGGGCCGCGACATGTGGGAGAAGCAGGCCCACGCCAATCTCAACCGCGAGCTGGGGATGCTGCGCGCCGGGGTGGCCGAGACCTGACCCGCGCGGACATCACGACTGGTCGCGTGGCTCGATGCCCGGTGGGGTGATCGCCGCGGTGTGCTCGGCGACGCCGGCGGCGACCATGATGTCGGTGACGGCCCGCGCGTCGTCCGGACCGGGAAGTCCCCACTTCTCGCCGTAACCGTAGATCTCGGCGAGGGTGTGCGAGTCCCGGGTGCCGCGGGCCAGTTCGACGTCGGTCGGTCCGATCAGGCCGGGATGCGGGACGCCGACCGCGCCGGCCACCTTGACGAGTTCGCGGCGCAGCGACCGGATGTAGTTGGAGCAGCGCTCGGCCATCGCCGTGGGCTCCACCCCGCGCACCAGCCATGGGTTCTGGGTAGCGACCCCCGTGGGGCAGCCGCCCGTGTGGCACTTCTGCGCCTGGATGCACCCCACCGAGAGCATGGCCTCCCGGGCCACGTTGATCATGTCCACCCCCAGCGCGAGCGCGACCACCGCGTTCTCCGGGATGCCGAGCTTGCCGGCGCCGATGAACATCACGTCGTCCGTCAGGCCCGCCTCGGCGAACACGGAGTAGACGCGGGGGAAGCCGAGGCGGAAGGGGAGCGACACCGCGTCGGTGAACACCAACGGCCCGGCACCGGTGCCGCCCTCGCCGCCGTCGATGGTGATGAAGTCGACGCCGCGATCGCGCGGGATCATCGCCGTGGCGAGTTCCTCCCAGAAGGTGATGTCGCCGACGGCCGACTTGATGCCGACGGGGAGCCCCGTGCGGTCGGCGATCTCCTCGACGAGGTCGAGCATCGAGTCGACGTCGTCGAACGCGGTGTGCCGGGAGGGGCTCGCGCAGTCCTCGCCCATCGGGATCCCGCGGATCGCGGCGACCTCCTCGGTGATCTTCGCGGCGGGGAGCAGCCCGCCGAGTCCTGGCTTGGCGCCCTGGGAGAGCTTGATCTCGACCGCCCGGATCGGGTGCTTCTCGGTCAGGGCGATCAGCTTGTCGATGTCGAACCGGCCCGCGTCGTCGCGGACACCGAAGTAAGCGGTGCCGATCTGGAAGACGAGGTCCGCGCCGTTCTGGTGGTAGGGGCTCAGGCCGCCCTCCCCGGTGTTGTGGAGGGCCCCGGCGAGGGCGGCGCCCCGGTTGAGCGCCTCGACGGCCGGGGCGGAGAGCGACCCGTAGCTCATCGCCGAGATGTTGACCAGCGAGTCCGGCCGGAACGCGCGGGCCCGGCCGCGGGCACCGCCGAGCACCTTGGCGGGAGGGAGCGGGAGCTGCTGCCCGGAGTGCGCGTGGGCGGAGAGCGCGACGTCCGAGAAGGTCCGCTGCTTGACGATCGGATAGCCCTCGAGGAACTCGATGTCGTTGTCCGTACCGAACCCGAACGTGGTCGCCCGCGACTCGGCGGACTCGTGGATCCAGTCACGCTGGTCGCGGGTGAAGGGACGCTCCTCGTCGTTGCTCGCGACGATGTACTGCCGCAGTTCGGGGCCGATGGCCGTCAGCGCCATGCGGGCGTGTCCGAGGACGGGGAACGTCCGCAGGATCGGGTAGCGGGTCTGCCGCAGGTCCGTGGCCGCGACCGCGGCCAGGGCGGCCAGGGGCGCGCCGAGGAGCAATCTGCGCATGTCGACCTCCATGAGGGGGCGGGGACGGTTCCATCATGGACCACACCGTCGGGTGGGGCAGCTCGATGAGACCACCCCAGCCGCGGACGGAGGAGTTCTCATGGGCGGCGTGGCAGAACTGCGCTCGCGGATCGGCTGACCGCTCGCGCGGGAGGGCCGGGGCCGCCTCAGGGCAGGATGCGCGTGACGACCTCGGCGGCCACGTCCTCGAGCAGCGGACCCGCGTTGGCGATGGAGCGGGCCAGGTCGGGTTCCCGCTCGGTGAGCGCCGCAGCGGCCGCGAACCCGGCCTCCGCGACCCGGTCGGCCTCGAGGTCCAGACGACCGCACACCGCGACGACGGGGACGCCGTGGGAGCGACACAGGGCCGCCACTCCCATCGGGGTCTTGCCGTGCATGGTCTGGTCGTCGAGCCGACCCTCCCCGGTGACCACCAGGTCGGCGGCGGACAGGACGTCCTCCAGACCGGTGAGGGTGCCGAGCACCTCGAACCCGGGATCGAGGGAGGCGCCGAGCAGCTCGCGGGCGATGAAGCCGACCCCGCCGGCCGCGCCGGAACCGGGCGCGTCCGGGTCGACGTCGAGCCCCTGGGCGCACAGGACCTCGACCAGGCGGGCCAGTCCGGCCTCGAGGTCCTCCAGCTGGTCCGGGGTGGCGCCCTTCTGCGGTCCGTAGACGCGGGCCGCACCGAGTGGGCCGAGCAGGGGGTTGTCCACGTCGCAGGCGACGCGGATGCGGGCGGCGCGGACGGCCGGGTCGAGGCCGTCCAGGTCGACCCGGTCCAGGTGCACCAGGGCGCCGCCGCCGTCGGGCAGTTCCGCACCGGAGGAGTCCAGGAAGCGCGCCCCCAGGGCGGAGAGCATCCCGGTGCCGCCGTCGGTCGAGGCGCTGCCGCCGATGCCCAGGTGGATGTTCCCGCGGCCGGATCGCAATGCCGCCAGCATGACCTCGCCGACGCCGCGGCTGGACGCCTCGAGGGGGCGGGCGTGTCCGCCGGGCAGACGTAGCAGGCCGCAGGCGTCCGCCATCTCGACGAACGCGGTGTCCGGATCGACGGCGGCGAACGAGGTCTCGACCGGCTCGCCGGTCGGCCCCGACGCCGTGACCGGCACGGTGCGGGCGCCGCCCGCGACCATCACCTCGAGGCTGCCGCCCCCGCCGTCGGCGACGGGCCGTTCGAGCACATCGGTGTCGGGGTGCGCCCGACGCGCGCCCTCGGCCGCGTGATGGCAGGCCTCGATAGCGGTGAGGGAGCCCTTGAAGGCCCCGCAGGCCACGACGATCGTCACACCTGCATCATCCCCCATGAGTGTCGGCGGACACACGACGGCCCGGGATCGTGAGGGGGAGAGTCACGATCCCGGGCCGGGAAGGCGCATCCGGTGCGCCGGGTGGCGTATCAGCCCAGCGAGCCGGTGCCCGTGGCCTCAGCGGCTGCGTCGGGGTCGACGTCCGCGGCCGGAGCCTCGTCCTCGGCGCCGGAGCTCAGGCCGGCGAGCGAGCCGCTGAGCGACCCGGTCTCGGTGGCGGTCTCGTCGGCGGGAGTCTCGTCGGTGGGGGCCTCGTCGGTGGTCTCGTCACCCGAGCCGAGCGAACCGCTGGTGGCGGGGGCCTCCTCGACGGCCGCGGCGGTCGCAACGTCGCCCGTGCCCTCGGTGGCGTCATCGCTGCCGCCGGTGAGCGAGCCGGTGTCGAGCGAACCGCCGGAGGTCGACTCGTCGTCGGCGGCGTCCTCACCAGCGGACCCGGTGGCCGCACCGGTCTGGGTTTCCTCCTCGGCCGAACCGGAGCCGGACTCGCCGTCGACCAGCGCGCTGCCGGTGTTCGGGGAGACGCCGAGGCTACCCAGCTCGACGGAGCCCGGGTTCGGGGTCTCCGCGTCGAGGTTGAGGTTGACGGCCAGGCTGCCCAGGTCGAGGTTCACGTCGGTCCCCAGGGCGCCCTGGAGGCTGCCGTCCTCGCCCGCGATCTCGGCGAGGCTGGCGGTGGGATCGGTGGGGGCCTCGGTCTGCGCGGCGGCGAGGCCCGGGAATGCGATGGCGGCACCGAGTCCGAACGCGCCGACGGCGGCGATCTTCGCGGTGGTGCGATTGGTGGTCTTCCGGTGAGTGTTCGTCATAGAGCACGTCTCCGATCTGCATTGACCCCGATGTCTCTCATCGCGGGCACCTCGGTCGGAAGCGAGGTGCGTCGGCGACACTACAAGCGGGTGCCGAGAGCGCAAGGGGTCCGAAACGTGAGTGCGCCTTGATGTAACACTCCGGTCACTCACGTTTCTCAGGCGGGCGGGACGGGTCCGCCCGAGCGTCCACGGGCGGCGTCGTGCCTGCCTAGGCTGGGTCCATGACCGCCCCCGGAGGTTCCGCTCCCGCGACGCCCGGTCCGCCGACCCTGGTCGAGACCCACAGCGCGCTCATCATCCTCTGGGGTGACGAGGCTCACAAAGTGCGCAAACCGGTGGATCTCGGGTTCCTGGACAACACCACGGTCGAGGCCCGGGCGGAGCAGAGTCGACGCGAGGTCGAGCTCAACAGTCGGCTGGCCCCGGACGTGTACACCGGCGTGCTGGAGGTGAGGGGACCCGACGGCGAGGTGATCGACCACGTGGTGCGGATGCGTCGGCTCCCGGCGCACCGGAGCCTCGCCGCGCTGGTGCGATCCCGGCAGGGCGGCCGGACCGGGGGCGGCGATCCGGACCTCGTGGCCGGGCTCCGCGAGGTCGCCCGGCAGGTGGACCACCTGCACGCGGCCAGCCCCCGCTCGGAGGAGATCGACGCGGCGGGGTCCCCCGGCGCCGTGGCGCGGTTGTGGGCGGAGTCCCTGGACCACCTGCGCCGCCTCGACGTCGGCGGGGACGCCCCGGAGATCGTCGACGACATCGAGGTGCTGTCGTCCGACTTCCTGCGCGGACGTGGCCCGTTGCTGCAGGCGCGCGTGGCGGCCGGCCGGATCGTGGACGGCCACGGGGACCTGCTGGCCGCCGACGTCTACCTCACCGACGACGGACCGCGGGTGATCGACTGCCTCGAGTTCGACGATCGGCTCCGGTTCGGCGACGCGATGCTGGACATCGGGTTCCTCGCCATGGACCTCGACGCCTCGGGGGCGCGGGACCTCGCCGTCGTCCTCCTCGAGGCCTACCGCGACTTCTCCGGCGACGACGCGCCGTCCTCGCTCGTCCACCACTACATGGCGTACCGGGCCCTGGTCCGGTCCAAGGTCACCTCCATCCGGGCCGGGCAGACCACTGACGGTGCCGCCGGCGCCGAGGCCCGGCGGGCACTGCTGTTGGCGGACCGGGCGGTCGACGCGCTCCTGCGCGGACGCGTGCGCCTGGTGCTGGTGGGCGGGGTGTCCGGGTCGGGGAAGTCGACGTTGGCGGCGCCGCTGGCCGAGGCGCTCTCGGCGGAGCTGCTGCGCTCCGACGTGGTCCGGCGTGAGGTCGCCGCTGCCGGGGCGACCGCACCCGGCCCCGCCGCGGCCGCCCGTGACAGGTATTCGGACGAGGCGGTCGAGGCGGTCTACGCGGAGATGCTCGCCCGCGCGGCCGGGGTGCTCGCGCAGGGGCGCAGCGTGGTGCTGGACGCCACCTGGCTCGAGCCGCGGAGACGCGCGGAGGCCGAGACCGCGGCCGCGGACGCGCACGCCGAGCTGGTGGAGATCGCGTGCGCCGCGCCCCGGGACGAGCTGGTGCGGCGGATCACCGGGCGGGCGAGCGCGGGCACCGACCCGTCCGAGGCGACGGTGGAGGTGCTGGACGCCCAGCTCGCGGCCGCGGCGCCGTGGCCCGACGCGATCGAGGTCGACACCGCCGGGCTCGACGTGCGCGACCGCGCCGCGGTGCGTCGGTGGGCCGAGCGCGAGTTGGGGCCGCTGCCCTGGGCCTAGATGTCCCCGGCCGGGGCATCGGTAGCGGTTGCGCGGGCTCGGACGCCCGGAGGGCGGGGGATCGAGCCGACGAACTGCATGGACCGGTACGGCCACCCGGCCCGACCGGCGGCCGAGTCGTGGGTGTTCCACTGGCTCACCACGAAGTGCCACTCCTCCGGTGTGGACCCCGGCACCGGGCAGCCGCAGTAGAGCTGGGCGACGCGGGCGGGCCCGGAATCCGGATCGGTGCCGTCGGACTCGTCGCCCCACGCGCTCCCGGGCAACAGCGTGGTGTGCGCGGTGACCGACCGGTCCGTCAGGTCGGCTTCGATGTGGGGGAACGTCAGGCAGTCGATGCGGTAGTGCTCGGCATTGAAGTAGGTCAGGGTCCAGAAGTCCTCACACCGGCGCAGGTACATCTCGCCGATCCGGCCGGGCAGCACGATGGTGGTGGGGTTGCCCCACCCCCAGGCGCCCTTGCGGAAGCCCCAGGTCTGCCAGCGGCGGAGGTCGGGGTCGGCGAGGTGTTCCTCGCGGACCCGCATGAGGATGACACCCTTGTCCCGCTGGAACCCGGTGGACAGGACGTAGACGAACCCGTCGCCGCCGAGTTCCCACGTCCACAGCTGACGATGACCGCCCTCCAGGCGGGGCGAGAACTCGGCCCCGGTGGGCTCCCAGGTCCGGCCGTCGTCGGTCGAGCGGTGGATCCGGGTGCGGGTGACGGTGCCCAGGCCCTCGTTGACCATGACGTGCAGGTACATCGTGTCGCCGACGGTCAGTACGTCACTCGGCAGCACCGTCGAGCAGCCGCGGCCGTGGACGTAGTCGATCAACTGGGCGGCGTAGTCCCGGGGGCCCGGCCCGGCGGCCTCCGACCACCTGAGTCCCCCGGACGGCTCGGTGGCATCGGAGTACAACCCGACGGGGGAGCGCCAGTCCGGGTTCCCGGGCCCGGGCCGCTCCTCGGTGGTGGGGGCGCACTGCGCGATGCCCGGGTGCGGCCTCCCCACATGGGGGGCGCCCATCCCGGCGCCCGCGAAGGTGTCGCCGAACACCGCGAGCAGGCGGCCGGACGGGGTGCGGGCGAGGATTCCCAGGTCCGTCCCCTCCATGCCGAACGCCGTGGTGATCCCCGGTCCGGTGAGGTCCCGCACCTTGCGGGTGCCCGGGGAGGGGGCCGCGCCGGGCGGAGGCGAATCCGTCATGTGACAGACGCTACCGCGCGACCGCCCGGGGCAACCAGAGTCGTTGTCAGATCACAGATGTGGCGAAGCAGACCCCACGCCGCGAACGGCGAGGCGTATGGTCATCCGCGTGACCCACCCCTTCGCACGGGCCGGGCGGGAGCTCGTCCCCGGCCACTGGTTCGGCCCCGCCGCCGTCCTGGCGCTCGGGTGTGCGACGGCGTGGGCGCTGATCGGGTTCGGTCACGGCGCACCGCTGGCCGCGGCGGTCCTGGTCGGGTCACTGTTGCTCGCCCTGTGGAACTCCCCGCTGCGCGCCTCCGGTCACGAGCCGCTCCAGGCCGTCCGGTCGGTCGCCGCCGCGGGCCGCGCCGTGGTGGTGCTCTGGCGGCCGGGATGCCCGTACTCGTCGGCACTGCGCCGCCGGGCCGCCCGGGAGGGACTCGAGGTCCACTGGGTCAACATCTGGCGGGACGAGGACGCCTACAGGCTGTGCTGCGGGATCAACGGTGGCTCGGAGGAGACGCCCACCGCGATGCTGCTCGACCCGGCACTGGCGTCCCCGGTGGTGATCCCGGCGTCGGTCCCGGGCATCCGCGAGGCCACCGCCGCGCCCCTACGGGCCATCCGCTCCGTGCGTGCCATCACGTCCGTCTCCGACCGGCCCCGCAGCCTCGGCGTCCGCGGCCGCTGACCAGCCCGTCCGCCGGTCGGGCCGGACGATCACCTCGTCGTCGTTCCCCTCGCCGTCACCGCCCGTACCGCAGTGACCCCCGCACGTCACCACACTCGGCGCCCACCGCCATCCCGGCGATCCGGCCCGCCGCCCGCAGCTCCACGAGGCGCGGTACCACCCTGTCGCGCAGGGTCCACGGGTCGACGGTGTTGACGAAGATCCCCGTCGCCCCCTCGAAGCCGGCCGGGGTCGAGATGCGCCACTTGAGCACGATCCGCCACGGCATGGCCACGTCGCCCACTCCGGGCGGACGGGTGTGCCACTCCTCGTTGCACGGGACCAGCCGACCCGTCGCCGCGTGGCACGCGTGCAGCAGATCCGAGACGCCACGCAGCTCGGCCGCCGAGTGCTCCCAGGGCGAGCTCGCCGCCGACCGGGAGTAGACCACCAGGGCCGGGTACCGGTGCCCGACGCCCACCACCGCGACGGCGTGCTCATTGGCCGCCACCACCAGCTGCTCGGCCGCCGCGTGGTCCACGCCGAGCCTGTTGTACATGTCGGGGTCGCCCTCCAGGGCCGCGGCTTCGCGGGCGGTCTTGGCCGGGATCTCGTCAATCGCCACCAGTTGCTTGTGCAGGTGGTCGAACGAGGCTCCGGCCGGCGCGAGCCAGTTCTGGAAGACCGACACGTACCGCGCGTGGGGATTGTCGCGGTACAGGGACCGCATGGCGCGGATGGTGAAGGCGGTGAACTGCTCGTGCTCGGCGGGGGTGAGGTCGCCGGAGGAGGCGTGGCGGTCGCTGGTGGTCGCGCCGTCGGTGAGATGCCGACGCGCGACCACCACGTCGTGGCAGCCACCGAAGAAGCTCTCCGAATGGGCGGCGAGAGCGGCCGGGTCCATGGCGTCGACGGCGGCCGGGTCGCCCTGTGCGGCGGCGATGCGGGCGCGGACCAGCGCGCGGACGTGGGCGACGCCGGCCGGGGTGGAGAGATAGGCGGCCTGGTGGGCGGCCGCGCGGCCGGGGAGTCGGTAGCCGTGCACGGCTCTCCAGTAGTCCAGCGAGACGATCTCGAAGAGGTTGCCGAACAGGCGGAACTCCGGGGTCGTGGCGTCGAGGTCGGCGGCCGGCACCTCCTCGAGCACCCGCCAGGTGTCGCCGTCGCGGACCACGCGTGCCTTCTCCGGGGTGGTCTCGAGCATGCGGGTCACGCAGAACGGGCACCGGGCCTCGGGGACGACCGGGTCCACAGCGGTGACCCGGCCGGGGGAGTGCTCGATCGGCCGGTGGGCGCGTCCGGGGACGGTCCACACCTCGGTGCCGGTGAAGGGATTGGTCTGTTTGACCGTGCCGTCCGCCATGCGGCGGAGCGGCGGGACGGGGGCGCGGGTCACGCCGGAAAGCCTAGGGGGTCGGGAGGCCGCACGATGACGACGACGAGGTGTCGCGACACCCGGCCGGGCCGGATTTACGGGCCTGGCCGGAAGGAACTGATGTGGATGGCTAAGTAGCGGTGGAACTGTGATCTAGGTAACAGTATTCTGATAGCGCCGAACAACCCGCAGAGGCCGTGGGTCGTCGCACCGCAGGACTCAGGAGCTGGTCCCAAACAGGGGGCCACGATCAGAATCGAGACCGGCCATGGCACATCACCATCCACTCATCCGACGAATGGCCGCGGTCGGTGGCATCGCCGCCCTGACCGTGTCCGGAGCCGCCGGCATATCCCACGCCCAGACGGGATCGGCGGGGCTCGCGGCAGAACTGGCGTTGAATCTCGATCTCGCCCTCGGCTCGGACGGCAGCGGGTCCCTCGGGGGAGTCCCCGAACTGTTGGGGTCGCTCGAGGACGTCGGCTCCGACGGGGAGGGGTCCCTCGGGCCCGGTTCCCTCGGGCCGGACGGATCGCTCCCCACCGGATCGCTGGACGAGGCGACCGGATCCCTGACCGGCGCCAGCGAGGACGGAGGGTCGCTGGACCCGGGTTCGGTGGATCCGGACTCGCTCGGTGCGGACGGTTCGCTGGACCCGGGCTCGCTCGGTGCGGACGGTTCGCTGGATCCGGACTCGCTCGGTGCGGACGGTTCGCTGGACCCGGGCTCGTTGGACCCGGACTCGGTGGAACCGGGCTCGGCTGAGTCCGGGTCGCTCGCGAGTCTGCTGCTGATGCTCTCCATCGCGTCGTCGGGCGGCGGCTCGGCGGAGCCGGGGTCTCTCGACCAGTTGTCGTCGGGTTCCGATGCCGGTTCTGATGACGGGTCCGGTAGCGAGCCGGGGCAGGGCTCCCTCGACGGGGGGTCGCTGCAGCCGTTGATGACGGGTTCGGCTACCGGGTCAGCGGACATGGGGTCCGGTGAGGGTTCGTTGCAGCCGGGGTCGCTTGATCAGTTGTCGTCGGGGTCTGATGATCTGGGGTCTGACGAGGGTTCGTCGGAGGGGTCGCTGGATGCGGGTTCGCTCGCGCCGTTGTCGGTCGGTTCGGCTGCGGGGTCCGAGGGCATGGGGTCCGGTGAGGGGTCGTTGGAGCCGGGGTCGCTTGATCAGTTGTCGTCGGGGTCTGATGATCTGGGGTCTGACGAGGGGTCGTCGGAGGGGTCGTTGGATGCGGGTTCGCTCGCGCCGTTGTCGGTCGGTTCGGCTGCCGGGTCGGAGGGCATGGGGTCCGATGAGGGGTCCCTCGACACGGGATCGCTCCCGCAGGGCTCCCTCGAGCCGGGTTCACTCGACGAGGGTTCGGCGCAGGGTTCCCTCGCCCCCCTGACGGCATCGTTGGCCCCGCTCGGCTCCGTGGGCTCGGCCGCCGGGTCGCTGCCTCTCCTGGTGCCCGTCGCGCTCATAGGCGGCTCCGTGGCTGCAGCGCCGATGATCCTGCAGGTGGGTGCGAACATGGGCGTCGCACTCCCACCGTTGCCGGGGCTGCCGGCTCCGGTCGCCGCCGCGCCCGCGGTCGCCGTCGCCCCGCCTATCGCGCCCGGGCCCTCGGCTCCCAACGGGCGCGGAGCCGAGCCGGGCATGGTCGGTGGCGCAGGGGCCGGCGGAGGTGTCAACGCAGTCGTCGTGACGGCCGGTTCGCTGGGCGACTACGAGCTGGTGTTGCCGAACGGTGTCACCCTGCCCCCACTGCCGATGATTCGGTGAATTACGGCAGTGGAAGGCCCGCCCGGGGAGTGTTCTCCCGGGGCGGGCCTTCCGTCATCTCGCGCGCAGGTGGAGCGGGGTCCCTGAGAGAAATCTCACAAGGTGGAACCAGCTTCCCATGTCAGGCGCAACAGTTTGACTTTCCCAATTTGTGTGCTGTGCCCCTCTTGCCCATATTATTTCCCAGCCAGAGCACTTCGGTCCTCTGAGTACGGGTGCTCCAGACACCACGGAGTCCGCCCGTCGACAAGCGAAGGCGAACACATGATGACGACTCCCGGCCCCAAGAGCCTGTACCGCCCTGAATACGAACACGACTCGTGTGGTGTCGCGTTCGTCGTGGACATGTACGGACGTCAGTCCCGGGACATCGTCGAGAAGGCGATCGCCGCCCTGGTCAACCTCGAGCACCGTGGCGCCGTGGGCGCCGAGGCCAACACGGGCGACGGCACGGGCTTGTTGATCCAGGTACCGGATTTGTTCCTCCGCGAGGTAATGCGTGAGGAGCAGAACGTAGAGCTGCCTGAGGCCGGTGCATATGCCACCGGCCTTTGTTTTCTCCCCCAGTCCCGCATGCTCGCGATGGACGCCATGCGGATGGTCGAGCGGATCGCCGCAGAGCAGGGCGTGACCGTCGTCGGGTGGCGTGAGGTCCCGGTCGACGATTCCACGGTCGGCGCGATCTCCCGCGACGCGCAGCCCAGCATCCGTCAGATCTTCGTCAAGGCCGCCGGCCCCGGCGGGACGCTGCTCACGGGGTTGGAACTGGAGCGCAAGTGCTTCGTCGTGCGCAAGCGCTGCGAGCACGAGCTGGGCTCCAAGGGGCCGGGCAAGGGGGACCTCGGTTCCGAGACCGTGTACTTCCCGTCCCTGAGCCCGCGCACCTTCGTCTACAAGGGCATGCTCACCGAGAAGCAGCTCCCGGAGTTCTACCTGGACCTCCAGGACGAGCGCGTGGAATCCGCCCTGGGCATCGTCCACTCGCGCTTCTCCACCAACACGTTCCCCGCGTGGCCGCTGGCGCACCCGTTCCGCTACGTCGCCCACAACGGTGAGATCAACACCGCCCGGGGCAACGAGAACTGGATGCGGGCCCGCGAGTCACTGATGACCAGCGAGCACATCGAGGACCTGTCGGCGGCCCTGCCCATCTGTACCCCGGGCGGCTCCGACACCGCGCGCTTCGACGAGGCGCTCGAGTTGCTGACCCTGGCCGGACGCACCCTGCCGCATGCCGTGCTCATGATGGTCCCGGAGGCGTGGGAACGCCACGAGACGATGGACCCCGCCAAGCGGGCGTTCTACGAGTACCACTCCTCCCTCATGGAGGCGTGGGACGGACCGGCTTCCATCACGTTCACCGACGGCACCGTGATCGGCGCAGTGCTCGACCGCAACGGTCTGCGGCCCTCCCGGATCTGGGTCACCGACGACGGGCTCGTCGTCATGGCCTCCGAGGTCGGCGTCCTCGACATCCCCCAGGACAAGGTGGTCACCAAGACCCGCCTCCGCCCAGGGCGGATGTTCCTGGTCGACACCGCCCAGGGGCGGATCATCGACGACGAGGAGATCAAGACCGGGTTGGCCGCCGAGCACCCGTACCAGCAGTGGCTCGACGAGGGAATGGTCCGACTCGAGGATCTGCCCCAGGTCGAGCATCCGTACATGCCCCACGAGCGCGTCGTCCTGCGTCAGCGGGTCTTCGGGTTCACGGAGGAGGAGCTCCGGATCCTCGTCGCCCCGATGGCAGCGGCCGGCGCCGAGGCGATCGGGTCGATGGGCACCGACACTCCGCTCCCCGTGCTGTCCGAGCGCGCGCGGATGCTGTTCGACTACTTCGCCCAGCGTTTCGCCCAGGTCACCAACCCGCCGCTCGACGCGATCCGCGAGGAGCTCGTCACCAGCTACGGCGTGACACTCGGCCCCGAGGGCGATCTCATCAACCCGGGCCCGGAGTCGTGCCGTCAGATCCGGCTCGACAACCCGATCCTCGGGAACGACGAGCTGTCGACCCTGATGGCGGCCGGCGAGACGCGCCCGGGCCTGCGTTCGGTGGTCGTGCGCGGCCTGTACAACGTCGCCCACGGCGGGCGTGGTCTCAGGATCGCCCTGGAGAGGATCCGCCGGGAGGTCTCCCACGCCATCGAGGACGGCGCCACGATCATCGTCCTGTCGGATCGGGAGTCGGATGAGCGCAACGCACCCATCCCGTCGCTGCTGCTCACCTCGGCCGTGCACCATCACCTCGTCCGGGAGAAGACCCGCACCCGGGTGAGCCTCGTCGTGGAGTCCGGTGACGCCCGCGAGGTCCACCACATGGCGGTCCTGTTCGGCTATGGTGCCGAGGCGATCAACCCCTACATGGCGTTCGAGTCCATCGACGAGCTCGTCAAGGCCGGGCACATCACCGGTGTGGACACTCCCGCGGCCTGCGCCAACTACCGCAAGGCCGCTGCCAAGGGCGTGCTCAAGGTGATGTCCAAGATGGGCATCTCGACGCTCGCGTCCTACACCGGCGCGCAGCTCTTCGACATCACGGGACTCTCGCAGGAGATGTGCGACGAGTACTTCACGGGCTCGGTGAGCCCCATCGACGGCATCGGCCTAGACGAGATCGCAGAGGACGTGGCGCGCCGCCACCGCTTCGCGTTCCTGCCGCGGCCGGAGGAGGCCGCGCACCGCGAGCTCGAGATCGGCGGCGAGTACCAGTGGCGCCGCGAGGGCGAGTATCACCTGTTCAACCCGGACACGGTGTTCAAGCTCCAGCACTCCACGCGCTCCGGTCGCTACGAGATCTTCAAGGAGTACACCAAGCTCGTCGACGACCAGTCGGAGCGCCTGGCGACCCTCCGCGGCCTGTTCGATCTGAAGGGGACCCGTCCCCCGGTGCCGATCGAGGAGGTCGAACCGGTCTCGGAGATCGTCAAGCGTTTCTCCACGGGCGCGATGAGCTACGGCTCCATCTCGGCAGAGGCCCACGAGACGCTGGCGATCGCCATGAACCGTCTCCACGCCCGGTCCAACTCGGGCGAGGGCGGGGAGTCGATCGACCGCTTCAGCCCCGACCCCAACGGGGACTGGCGCCGCTCGGCCATCAAGCAGGTGGCCTCCGGCCGGTTCGGTGTGACCAGCAACTACCTGGCCAACTGCACCGACATCCAGATCAAGATGGCCCAGGGCGCCAAGCCGGGCGAGGGCGGTCAGCTCCCGCCGGGCAAGGTCTACCCGTGGGTCGCCGAGGTCCGCGGATCGACCCCGGGCGTCGGGCTGATCTCGCCGCCGCCGCACCACGACATCTACTCGATCGAGGACCTGGCGCAGCTCATCTATGACCTGAAGAACGCCAATCCCGAGGCCCGGATCCACGTCAAGCTCGTGGCCGAGCAGGGCGTGGGCACCGTCGCGACCGGCGTGTCCAAGACCCACGCCGACGTCGTGCTCATCTCCGGGCACGACGGCGGTACCGGCGCCTCGCCGCTGACCTCGCTGAAGCACGCGGGCGGACCCTGGGAACTGGGGCTCGCCGAGACCCAGCAGACCCTGCTGGTCAACGGGTTGCGCGACCGGATCGTCGTGCAGGTCGACGGGCAGCTCAAGACGGGGCGCGACGTCATCGTCGCCGCACTGCTCGGCGGCGAGGAGTTCGGCTTCGCGACGGCTCCGCTCGTCGTGGCCGGGTGCGTGATGATGCGCGTGTGCCACCTCGACACCTGCCCCGTCGGCGTGGCCACCCAGAACCCGGTCCTGCGCGAGCGGTTCAACGGCAAGGCCGAGTACGTGGTGAACTTCATGGAGTTCATCGCCGAGGAGGTGCGCGAGTACCTCGCCGAGCTCGGATTCCGCACCCTCGACGAGGCGATCGGCCACTCCGAGTGCCTCGACAAGTCGCGGGCGTTCGCCCATAACAAGCGCGTCGCCAAGCTCGACCTGGAACCGATCTTCGCCCAGGCGGAGTCCCCGTTCATGCACCAGGACCTGCGGAACACCAAGTCGCAGGACCACAAGCTCGAGGGTGTCGTGGACCGCAGGCTCATCGAGGACTGCCGCAGTGTGATCGACGACGCCTCGTCGGGGTCGTACACGGGCAGTTACCCGATCAGCAACGTCAACCGCTCGGTGGGCACCATGCTCAGCCACGAGATCTCCAAGGCCCATGGTGGTGCCGGCCTCCCGGACGGGTCGATCGACCTGAGCTTCACCGGATCCGCCGGCAACTCTCTCGGGGCGTTCCTCGCCTCGGGTGTGACGGTGCGCGTGTTCGGTGACGCCAACGACTACGTGGGCAAGGGCCTGTCGGGGGGCCGCATCGTGGTTCGACCCGCAGAGGACGCCGCGCCCGACTTCGTGGCCGAGAACAACATCATCGCCGGCAACGTGATCTGCTACGGAGCCACCGCCGGCGAGGTCTTCCTCCGCGGCATCGTGGGTGAGCGCTTCTGCGTGCGCAACTCGGGCGTCACCGCGGTCGTGGAGGGCGTGGGCGACCACGCCTGCGAGTACATGACGGGCGGACGCGTCGTCGTACTGGGGGAGACGGGCCGGAACGTCGCGGCAGGTATGTCCGGAGGCGTCGCGTACTTCTACGACCCGCAGGGCGTCCTGCCGGAGAACCTCAACGTCGAACTCGTCGACACCGATGAGCTGACGAGCGAGGACGTGGAGTTCCTCCACGGCATCGTGGAGCGCCACGTGGAGGAGACCGATTCGGCCCGGGGCCGGGAGATCCTCGGCGGCTGGGCCCAGAACGTGAACCATTTCGCCAAGGTCATGCCGCGCGACTACAAGCGTGTGCTGCTGGCCATCGAGCAGGCGGAGAAGGACGGACGCAACGTGGACGAGGCGATCATGGAGGCCGCAAATGGCTGACCCGAAGGGCTTTCTCAAGCACACCGAGCGGGAGCTGCCCGAGCGCCGCCCCGTCGATCTGCGAATCATGGACTGGAAGGAAGTCTACGAGTCGACGACCCTCCCGGAAGACGACCTGAAGACCCAGGCCAGCCGCTGCATGAGCTGCGGTATCCCGTTCTGTCACCAGGGGTGTCCGCTGGGCAACATCATCCCGGAGTGGAACGACCTCGTGCACCGCGGGAAGTGGGACGCCGCGGTCGACCGGTTGCACGCGACCAACAACTTCCCGGAGTTCACCGGCCGTCTCTGCCCCGCACCCTGTGAGGGCTCGTGCGTCCTGGGCATCAACCAGCCGCCGGTGACGATCAAGCAGATCGAGGTCGAGATCGCCGAGGCGGCGTGGGCCGACGGCGGCATGGAGCCGGTCATCCCGTCATTCCGCACGGGCCAGACCGTCGCGGTCGTGGGTTCGGGACCGGCGGGCCTGGCGGCCGCTCAGCAGCTCACGCGCGCCGGTCACTCGGTCACGGTGTTCGAGCGGGACGACCGCATCGGTGGGCTCATGCGATACGGGATCCCCGAGTTCAAGATGGAGAAGGCGATCCTCGACCGCCGCCTGGCACAGATGGAGGCGGAGGGAACGGTCTTCCGTCCCGGTGTCAACGTCGGCAAGGACATCACGGCGTCGCAGCTGCGCGAGCAGTTCGACGCGGTGGTGCTGAGCGGTGGCGCCACCATGAGGCGGGATCTGCCCGTGCCGGGCCGGGAGCTGGACGGCATCCATCAGGCCATGGACTACCTGCCCCTGGCCAACAAGGCAGCGGTCGGCGACCCGGTGGTGGATGCCGACGGGCTGCCCGCGATTCACGCGCGTGACAAGCACGTCATCATCATCGGTGGCGGCGACACCGGAGCGGACTGCCTCGGTACGGCGACCCGTCAGGGCGCCAAGTCGGTCAAGAGCTTCGAGATCATGCCCCGCCCGCCGGCCACCCGCGCGGCCTCGACGCCGTGGCCGGTGTACCCGCTGATGTTCCGCACGGCCTCGGCGCACGAGGAGAACGGTGAGCGCGTCTACGGAGTGTCCACCGCGGAGTTCGTCGGTGAGAACGGACATGTGACCGCACTCAAGGGCTCCGAGGTGAGGATGGTGGACGGGCGCTTCGAGCCCGTTCCCGGTACGGACTTCGAGTACCCGGCGGACCTGGTCCTGCTGGCGATGGGGTTCACCGGTGCGCAGAAGGCCGGGCTGTGTTCGGACCTCGGGGTGGACTTCACCGACCGCGGCAACGTCGATCGTGACGGCACCTACGCCACCAACGTCGACGGCGTGTTCGTCGCCGGTGACATGGGCCGCGGTCAGTCGCTGATCGTGTGGGCGATCGCGGAGGGCCGTGCCGCGGCCGCATCGGTGGACCGTTTCCTGATGGGCGAGACGGCGCTGCCCGCGCCGGTTCGCCCGACGGACGTCGCGCAGCGCTGAGATCCGACGTGGCGCCTGACCTTAATGGAACATAAGATCAGGGTTACTCTGACATCAGGCCGTCCGGCCTCCGTCACGGAAGGCATCCATGGTCCGCCGCCGCCCCGCCAGCATGTTCGTCGCGCTCTGCGCAACGTTCGTCCTGGTCGGGGCGCCGGTCGCGTCGGCGCAGTTCCCGGACCCCGGTGTCCGCGCGGAGGTGACGGATCTGCCCGTACTCAGCGAGTTGCCACCACTGCCGTCGAAGGGCGAGTCCCCGCACGTGGACGAGCAGGAGGACACCGGCTCCTCGGGCATGTCGGGAGTGCAGATCACCGCCCTGGCGCTCGCCGCCGCGGTACTCGTGGCCGGCGGGGCCGGCTTGGCTCTGGTGACGCGGCGCGGGCGCGGGGTGCTTCCGGACGAGCCGCCGCGGAGGACGGGTCACTCCGTCTGATGAGGCGCCCGATAGGCTCGAACCCATGAGCCGCCACATCGCAGGACGAGGACGGGCCGGGCGGGCGACGACCCCGCCGGCCCGCCCGCCGGTCGACGACGTCGAATGCGACCTGGGGACCAAGCTCACACTGGGCCAGTTCCTCAAGTTGGCGTCGCTGATCGATTCGGGCGCCGAGGCCAAGGACGCGGTCGCCTCCGGTGCCGTGAGCGTCAACGGCGAGGTCGACGCGCGGCGGGGACGTGGGCTGGTCGACGGTGACGTGGTGGAGTTCGGGGGCCGTTCGGCCCGCGTGGTCGCGGGTGATCGACGGGGAGAGGCCTGATGGCTGACGAGACGCAGGGCAGGGTCCAGGCTCCGGTGGTGCTGCACGACGATGACCCCGGCGCCAGACGGTACGCCGCCTGGCTCGCCGAGGAGTTCGACACCGGCTCCACCCATCACGACGACGCCGACCCGGCCGAACTCGTCGTCGCCGGGACGGTCGTTCTCATCACCGGTATGCGGTCCGGCGGTGGGCTGGGCGGTTCGGCGTTCATCCGGGACAACTGGGAGGCGCTCGTCGAGGCCGGACGTCGGGTCGCGGTGGTCATGGTGGGCCCGACCCCGGTCACCGATGACGCCAGGATCGAACTCATGTCGAGCGAGTTCTCGGGGGACCAACTGCGCGACCTCAAGCTCTTCCAGCTGCGCGGCGTGATAACCCCGGACCAGCTGGGATTCCGTCAGCGGCTGGGAATCAAGACCGCTCTCGCGGCGCTGCGGCGCAAGCCCGAGCGAACGCCGGAGGAGGACGCCATGCTCGAGCTGGGTGGGCTGGACCTGACCGACCGGGCCTCGCTGGGGCCCCTGCTGCGCTGGATCCGCCGCGAGGCCTGACCGTTCGGACGGGCAGAAGACCCCGTGTCACGTGCCGCCGGGGTGTGACCACCGATACGATCACCTGCGGACGACCTCGCCGCGGGGCGGGTCGCTGACCCGGAGGATCTCGATGCGCACGACCACCCTTGCCGCGGCCGCCTCGGCGCTCGCCGCCGCCGCCTTGCTGACCGGAGCCGGAACGGCGGCGGCAGACGAGCCGGACGAGCCCGCGGAGATGGGAACGATTCGCAGCCTGCTCCTCGCTCCGAACGTGGGGGAGGCGCTCGGCAGCATCGGCTACGGGTCGCTCGGGACCGCCTCGCTGATGGACCTGCTCGGCCAGCTGATCAACACCGGATCGGTGGTCCTGTCCGTCGATCTGCCCAACTCGACGGGCTCGTATGCGCCCGGTTCGCTGGGCAGCTACGGGCCCGAGGCATCGATCGGTGACGTGCTCACCATCCCGGTCGCCAGCCTCGGGGGAGCCTCCTGACCACGTCCGGGATCATCCCACCCGGCCCGCACCGAACCGTTCCGCGCCGCCCTCGCGCCCACGTCGGAGGCGCGACGGCGTCGGCGAGGAGTCAGCGCAGCACGATCCCGTCGGAATCGGCGTAGAGGGTGTCGCCGGGGACGAACTCGACCCCGCCGAAGCTCACGGTGACGTCGCGCTCGCCCGCGCCGGTCTTGGTGGACTTGCGGGGGTTGGTCCCCAGGGCCTTACAGCCGAAGTCCATGCCGCCCACGACCGCCGAGTCGCGGATGGCGCCGTTGACCACGACGCCCGCCCACCCGTTGGAACGACCGAGTTCGGCGATCAGGTCGCCCACCAGGGCGGTGTGGAGGCTGCCGCCGCCGTCGATCACCAGGACACGGCCCTCGCCGGGCTCCCCGAGCACGCTCTTGAGCAGCGCGTTGTCCTGGAAGCACCGGACGGTGGAGACGGGACCGAAGAACTCGGTCCGTCCGCCGAGGTCGCGGAACTGGGTGTCGCAGCTTCGGACGTCCTCGCCGATCTCGTCGACGAGGTCCGCGGTGGGGACGAATCCGGCGGGGGTGTCGGTCATGCGGGGCCTCCTGGGACGTGGACTGTTCATGGCAACGCTATCCGGGCGCGCTCCCGCGGGGGAGCCCGCCCGTGGGGGACAATAACCGGTGAAGGGTGCGCCGCCATCGTCCGAGAACCCGGAAGGAGCCCTCCGTGGCCCAGTACGAACTCCTGATCCACGCCCGACGCGCGGTGGTCGACGGTCGGATCCAGCAGGCGGCGGTCACGGTGGACGGTGGTGTGATCTCGTCGGTGCGGACGGGGTCCGACGCGCGGGACATCGGCCTGGCGGGCGATCACACGATCGCGCTCGGTGACGATGTGGTCCTCATGCCCGGGCTCGTCGACCCCCACGTCAGTACCGAGGACGTCGCGGTGGGGACGCGCTCGGCGGCCCAGGGCGGGATCACCACGGTGGTGGACTACGGCACCGACGGGGACCCGGTCGCCGTCCAGCCGGAGGACGTGGACCGGTGGCGGGAGAAGGTCACGGGCGAGTCCACGGTCGACGTGGGGCTCTGGGGCGCGGCGGTGCCGGGGAATCTCGGCAGGCTCGGGGCCCTCCTGGACCGTGGCGTGTTCGGGGTGTCCGCCGTGGCCACAGGAAAGGGCGTCGACGGCGCACCGACACTGGACTCCGCGCAACTCGTGGCGGCCGCCGAGGAGGTCGCCGCGGCCGGCGGCGTGTTCGCCGTGGACGCCGGGATGGACGACCTGCCCGGTCTATTGAAGGTCTGCCGACGTACGGGCGGTCGGCTGCACGTGCGGGCGGTGTCCGACCATGAGGAACTGCCACTGCTACGCGAGGCCCGGGCGGACGGGGTGGCGGTGACCGCCTCGACCAGCCCGCACATGCTGGCCCTGGTCTCCGAGGTCACCCACGGCGGCCCCGCGGTCGCGCGACTCGACCCGCCGATCCGGGACGCCGCCAACCGCGAACTGTTGTGGGATGCGCTGCGTGACGGCACGATCGACGCCGTGGCCTCGGCCCGGTTGGGACTGTCGGTGGTGTGGACCGAGGCCCGCCGCCGCGGGTTCGATCTCTCCGACGTGGCGAACTGGATGGCCGTGCGCACGGCCGGGGTCGTGGGCCTGAGCGACCGCGGTGAGATCCGGGTCGGTCTGCGCGCGGACTTCGCCGCGGTCGGGGACGACGAGGCCTTCGTCGTCCTGCCGGGGACTCGCGAGCTGGGTTCGGCGGACTCGGTGTACGCCCAACGCGCCCTGGCGGGCGTGGTGCGGTGGACGATGCGGGGCGGAACGGTGATCGACCCCCGGGCGCTTGCCCTCGGGACGGTCCTGACCCGCACGACCGCGTGAACCCCACGACGATCGGTCTCGACCTCCCGTTCCCGGAGGGCGTCACCTCGGCGCTGCTCATCACCGAGTACGTCATCAAGATTCTCGCGCTGGGGATGGTGCCGGAGAACCGGCAACCCTCGTCCTCGCAGGCGTGGCTGTTGGCGATCCTCTTCATCCCGGTGGTGGGGGTGCCGCTGTTCCTGCTGCTGGGCAACCCCTACATCACCGGTAGGCGCCACATCATCCAGGCCGAGGCGAACCTGTTGTACGCGAACGCGCTCGAGCAGCGGCCCACGGTGCCCGACGGTGTGCAGGTGGGCCCCGGGGTGCGGACGATCCTGGAGATGAACCGCACCCTCACGGCGATCCCCGCCATGTCCGGCGACTTCGTCGCACTGCACTCGGACTACAGACGATCGCTGGCGGCGATGACACAGGCGGTGCGGACCGCTCGGGACCACGTGCACATCGAGTTCTACGCGCAGTCGTGGGACTCCGAGACCGATGAGTTCTTCATCGCCGCGGTGGAGGCCGCCGAGCGGGGGGTCGCGGTCCGGGTGCTGGTCGACCACCTCGGTTCCCTGCGCTACCGGGGATTCAAGAAGCTGCGCAAGCGGCTGCGGCGTACCCCGGTCGAGTTCCACCTGATGCTGCCGGTCAACCCGTTCCGGGGCCGTTTCCGCCGCCCTGACCTGCGTAACCACCGGAAGATGCTCATCGTGGACGGGCTCCACGGCTTCATCGGGTCGCAGAACCTCATCGAGCGCCACTACGGCAGTTCCCGCAACGCCCGGCTCGGCCGTGAGTGGGTGGACCTCATGATGGAGGTCCGCGGGGAGATCGTCCAGGCGATGGACAGCGTGTTCGCGGTGGACTGGTACTCCGAGTCCGGCGAGGTGATCGGCACGTTGGAGGACGTCGCGCAGGGGGCGCCGCTGGCCCCCGGGCGCAAGGGTGGGGACCCGACGGCGGGGGACCCGGTCAGCGCGTTCCAGTTGGTCCCGTCCGGCCCGGGGTACCGGACTCAACCCGGACTGCGGATGTTCACCCAGCTCATCGGACAGGCACGCGAGCGGGTCCGGATCGTCAGCCCGTACTTCGTCCCGGACGACGCCCTCCTGCACGCCATCACGTCGGCGTCGTTCCGCGGGGTGGGGGTGGAGCTGTTCGTCCCCGAGAACGCCGACCAGTTCCTCGTCCATCACGCCCAGCGGTCGTACTACCGCGCGTTGCTCGAGGCTGGTGTGGTGATCCACCGCTTCCGCTCCCCGGCGGTCCTGCACACCAAGACGGTGTTGATCGACGACTACGCCGGGGTCGTGGGATCGAGCAACATGGATCAGCGCTCGTTCAACCTCAACTTCGAGATCAGTCTGCTGGTCCTGGGTGGCGAGGCGGTCGCGGAGCTGGGCGACGTGGTGGACGCCTACCTGCAGGACTGCACGACCCTGGGGCTCGAGGCGTGGATGAGCCGGCCATGGCCGGGGCGGTACGTCGACAACGTCGCGCGCCTCACCTCGGCTCTGCAGTAGGGCGGGCTCTGCAGTAGATCGCACGCTACAGTCGGGCGATACCGCAGTAGTACGCTCATCGGAGCGCGGGTCGCACAGGCCCGCCCATGCGACGAGAGGCTGTACCCGATGCCCCAGACCCGTTCCGGAGTCCGGACCAGGCGCCTCGGCGCCGCTGTCACCGCCACCGTGTTGGCTGCCGTCGCGGCTCCTGCGCCGGGGTACGCCCAGGAGGAATCCGGGTCGGGTTCGACGTTGCCCGCGGAGACGGGCAACAGCAGTGTCGACCAGCTGATCGGCCAGCTGCCCGAGGAGATCGTCATCGGCGGCGGGGCACTCGGGTCCGAGGGACTGCGCGACACCGGCAGCGCGCCGGTGGCCGACGCCGGTCTGTCACTGGGCCAGGCGGTCGGGTCGGTGGCGCCGCTCGAGGCGCTGGGATCGGCGGGCGGGTCCGCCGCGGCGTCGGTGGCGTCCTCCGGGAGCCTGCCGGGGTCCGTCTACGCCAATGCGACCGGATCGATCGGGTCGGGCACCATCGGGCTGGGGTCGATCAAGATCCCCGAGTACATTTTCCCGGTTCTGAGCGTGCAACTCGCGGGTGGATTCTTCACCGCGCTGGGGGAGCGGCAGGAGGCCGGCGAGCTCTACCCGCACGAGTTGGACTTCTGGCACGGGATCGTCGAGGGCTCAGCCGAGGGCGGTGCCCTGCTCACCGACGCCGCGGACGCCGCGGGCACCGAGCTGCCCGGCGGGCTGGCGGGGAGCATCGAGGCGGTCCAGATCGCCGCGCTGGCGGACCCCCACGAGGAGAACGAACGTCGTCGCGCCGAGGCGGAGGCGGAGGAGGGGGCCGCTGAGGCCGCCGGGGACTCCGAGCCCGACACCGCCGGTGCCGCCGACGGCGAATCGGGCGCGACGGGCGAGGGAGACGACGACGAGACCGGCGACTCCCCGGCCGGCGCGAACGGTCCCGCCCGCGAGGGGCAGAGCGGAACCGACGGCGTGGGCGCCACCCTCGGCGCCGCGGCCACTCCGGTTGCCGCCACGCCTGCGGGTCAGGCCCCCGCCGCGGCGGCGCCGTCGGACCCCGCCGCGCTGGCCGTCACCGGCGTGGAGACCACCACGCTGGTGGGCGTGGCCGCCGTGACGGTTCTGCTGGGCGGGCTGCTGCTGGCCTTCGCCCGCCGGCGCGCGTAGGGCCCGGGCCTCGTCGTCGTCCCTCCGGACGCCCCTGGGCGATCACCCCTGCGCGGTCATCTCCCGGCACCGGTCCCACAGCGCGCCGGCGACGTCGCGGTCGTGGGACGCCTTGGTGGAGTGCACGGTGGTGGGGTACCCGGTGAGTTCCCCGGGGCCGTCGGGGCCGATGTACGCGCCGCCCGGAACGGACCCCACGGTCGCCGCGTAGAGCTGCGGTAGGGCACCTCGCTCGGCCGGCTGCACCAGGAACGGGATCTTCTCGACGCCCTTCATGAGCAGATCCTGCACGCGGCTGCCGCTGCGGTACTGCAGATTGGTCGCCGAGTACCCCGGGTGCGCGGCCACCGCCTTGAGCGACGACCCCGCGGCGTCCAGGCGACGCTGCTGCTCGTAGGCGAGCATCACGCACGCCAGCTTGGACGCGGCGTAGACCGGCATCGGCGAGTAGCGGCGGCGGGTCCAGTCCAGATCGTCCGGGTCCACCGAGCCGAAGCGGTGCATCATCGAGCCCAACCACACCACCCTGTCGGTGAGCGCCGGCGCGACGTGCTCGGTGAGGGCGAAGTGGCCGAGCACGTTGACGCCGAACTGCATCTCGTGGCCCTGCGCCGTGCTCGACCGCGGGATGTTCATCAGTCCCGCGTTGTTGATGAGCACGTCGGGTGCACGACCCGCGAGGAGCTCACCCGCCGCGTGTACGGAGTCGAGGTCGGCCAGATCCAGCTCCACGACCTCGGCGCGCTCCGGGTGCGCGAGTGTCGCGCGGGCGGTCTCGGCGCGGCCGGTGTCACGGCAGGCCATGATCACGCGTGCGCCCGCGTCGGTCAGCGCGCGGGTGGACTGCAGGCCCAGCCCGGAGTTGGCTCCGGTGACCACGAAGGTCCGGCCGGTCTGGTCGGGGATGTCGGCTGTGGTCCATCGGCTCATGCGGGCCAGCGTACGGCCGCGTACCGACATCGCCCACCGGCTCATGCGGACCGGCTCACTCCCAGGTGGCGGTGTCCGGGTCGACGCCGTGCGCCCGGGCGTTGGCCTCGACGGCGGCGACCAGCCACTGCGTCAGACCCGGCTCGTGCGCGTCGTAGGTCGCGGCGAACCGTTGGTCCTCGACGTACATCCGCGCCAGGCAGACCTGCATCGAGTGCGTGCAGTCGTAGAACCGGGCGATCGAGGACCGGTGCCGCTCGGCCAGCGCGGCTGCCTCGGGCGAGGCCGGGTCGACGTCGGCGCGCTTGGCGGCGGCGAGGTCGGCGTTCAGCGCGTCACCCTCGGCCTTGACCCGCCTCCATTCCTCCTTGGACATGCGCGCCGTGCGTTCCTGCGACTGCGCCCACTGCGGGGAGTCGCCCCAGCGCTGCTCGGCCTCCTCCCGGTACTCCTCCTTCCAGTCCGTGCCGAAGATCTCGGCCCGGTCCTCCGGGGTCAGTGGTGCGTTCATATCGATCGCCTCCTTCATGCGGTCGACTGCGGAGACCATCTCCTGCAGGTGCGAGATGCGTCCGACCAGCAGCTCCCGCTGGCGGGTCAGGTGAGCCAGCGCGTCGGCCTCCTGGTCGTCGAGCAGGCCCCCGATCTGCGCCAGTGGGAAGCCCAGCTCGCGGTAGACCAGGATCCGGTGGATGCGGGCGACGTCGTCGTCGTCATATACCCGGTAGTCCGACCACGTCCTGCCGCTCGCCGGCGCCAGCCCGATCCGGTCCCAGTGGTGCAGGGTCCGGACGCTCACGCCGACGAGCGCGGCGACCGCACCTACGGTGAGCCCGTCTCTCGTCGTCATCCCTCCAGCATCTCTCACATCCACGAGCGTGGTGCCTGACGCGACGTCAGGGTCAAGCCCGGGATCCGGCGACCGGCGGGCGGGGAACCGCGGCAGGCGGTACCGCTCGTCCTTACCCGCCGGTAACATCTGGGCCATGACCCGACCCGCGCCCCGTGTGTACGACCGTCTCCGCGACCTCGTCGCGATCCCCGAGTTCCGGGCCGACCCCTCGAGCCGCCCGTCGGCGGTGATCAACGAGGTCTTCACCGGCGAACCGCTGGCGGAGATCCCCGTGGGCACCGCCGACGACGTGACCGCCGCCGTCGACCGGGCCCGGGCCGCGCAGGTCGCGTGGGCCGAACGCGACATCTCCGACCGCGTCGCCGTGATCACCCGGTTCGCCAGGCAGGTCATGCGCAATCGCGGCGAGCTCATGGACATCGTGCAGGCCGAGACCGGAAAGAGCCGCGCCTCCGCGCAGGAGGAGGTGCTGGACTGCCTCATCACCGCGCGCCACTACGCCCGGACCGCACCCGGCCTGCTCGCCCCCAAGCGGGTCCAGGGCATGCTGCCGGGTCTGACCAAGGCCGTGGTGCGCCGCCAGCCCAAGGGCGTCGTGGGCGTGATCGCCCCGTGGAACTACCCGCTCAACCTCGCCGCCACCGACGCGCTCGCCGCCCTGCTCGCGGGCAACGCCGTGGTGATCAAGCCCGCGTCCATCACCCCGTTCTGCGCCCTCGCCGCCGCAGACATGCTCTACCAGGCGGGCCTGCCGCGCGACCTGTTCCAGGTGGTGCCCGGTTCGGGTGGGACCGTCGGCGGCGCGATCGTCGAGAACGTGGACTACCTCATGTTCACCGGATCCACCGCCACCGGCCGCACGCTGGGCCGCCAGTGCGGCGAACGCCTGATCGGATTCTCCGCGGAACTCGGCGGGAAGAACGCCATGATCGTCACCGCCGGCGCCGACCTCGACGAGGTGGCCGAGGTCGCCACCCGCGCGTTCTTCTCCAACTCCGGTCAGCTGTGCATCTCCGTGGAGCGGGTCTACGTGGAGCGGTCCGTGGCGCCGGAGCTCATCGAGAAGCTCTCCGCACGCGTGCAGGCCATGAGCGTCGGACCCGGCTACGACTTCGAGGCCGAGATGGGCAGCCTCATCTCCCGCGACCAGTTGGACACCGTCTCCGCGCACGTCGACGACGCCGTCGCCAAGGGCGCCCGGGTCCTCGCCGGCGGACGCGCCCGGCCCGACCTCGGACCACTGTTCTACGAGCCCACGCTGCTCACCGACGTGCCCTCCGACGCGACCTGCTACGACGAGGAGACCTTCGGCCCCGTCGTGTCGATCTACCCCGTCGACTCGGTCGAGGAGGCGATCGCCGAGGCGAACGACACCGAGTACGGGCTCAACTCGTCGGTGTTCGCCGGATCCGACGCCGAGGGCGAGCAGATCGCCGCGCGTCTGCGGACCGGCACCGTCAACGTCGGCGAGGGCTACGTCGCCGGCTGGGGCTCGGTGGCGGGTCCGATGGGCGGCATGGGCGCCTCCGGGGTGGGGCGGCGCCACGGTGACGAGGGACTGCTCAAGTACACCGAATCGCAGACGATCGCCACGCAGCGGGTCATGCACATGGGCGGGCCGTCGTTCCTGCCCCGCAAGCGGTGGCAGCAGTTGCTCGCGCCCGCCACCGACGCGATGCGCTTCCTGCCGGGGCGGTAGGCGGGCGGCGGGCGCCCGCGCGGGCGGCCGCTGCGGGCGGTGTCCGGCCGCCTCGGCCCGCCTCGTGATGCTGCCGCTCGACCTCGTGATACAGCCGCGTCCGGGCATGGCGTCTCGCGCGCCCCGGGGGGCAGGCCAGACGCCATGCCCGGACGCGGCTGTGGCTGACGTGTACAGGCGCGGGAGCAAGACGCCGGGCGGGGGAGCGGCTGCACCGCTGTGGCGGGCCCGCCCGTCAGTTACCGCGGCGCAACAGCACGAACGCGCCGCCGATGAGCAGGATCGCCAGACCGCCGACGACCCAGATCGCCGGGTTGACGCCGGTGTCCTCGCCCGAGGTCTCGTCGGCGACGTCCGCCTCGTCGCCGGCCCCGGCATCGGACCCGTCCGCCGGGGAGGCGTCTCCACCGGCCGTGGGCTCCGCGCCGGACTCTGCGCCTGCCTCCGCGCCGTCGGCCCCGCCCGCCACGGTGAAGACCGTCGATCCGCTGACCACGTGCCCGTCGGACGAGGTCACCCGGTATCCGACGGTGTAGGCGCCGGGCTCGAGATCGTCGAGTTCGACCGTGACGGTCTCGCCCGCGACGGAGGGGTCGCCGACCACCCGGTTGCTCCGGTCGTCCCCGGCGGTCACGGCGACCGAGGCGAAGTTCTGGTTGATCTCCTCGTTGAAGGTCAGGACGATCTCGCCGGGTGGGGCGTCGAGCTCCGAACCGTCCTGCGGGACGACGGAGGTCAACACGGAGTGCGCGGCGGCGACCGGCGCGAGCACCACTGCGGGGGCGGCCGCCCCGCCGATGAGGGCGGCCGCCACCGCGATGGAGGCCATCCGCCCCCGGAGCTCCGTCACGCCTTGACGCCCAGGCGGGCGAAGATGTCCTTGTTGATGCGGTCGAGCTCGCCGGAGATAGACGAGTGGATCTCGCGCCGCTGTGCGGTGGGCGTGGTCTCGGCGGTCTCGACCGCCGTGCGCAGGTCCGTGAGTCGGGTCCGGCTGGAGGTGATGAAGTCCTTGACCTCCCGCTCGCTGCCGCGGCTCACCTCGAGCTGGTCGAGGGTCTGCTCGAGGCGGACGATGCGCACGCCGAGTGCGGCACCGGGGCCGGTGGCGTTGATGCCGGCGGCCTCGAGGTCCACCCCACCTGGCCCGGTGGGCTTGCCCGGCGACCCCTGGGCGTTGGAGACGGCCTTGTAGACCATCGGCAGCAGCACCGGGGTGGCGACCTTGGCCATGTTCAGCCACCGCTGCAGGTCGTCCTTGTTGAGCTTGGTGCCCTCGAGCTTCTTCAGCTCCATCTCGGCGAGCTGGTACTCGTGCTTGCGGCCGGCGGAGTCGATCTTCTCGGCCAGCTTGCGGTCCTTGGCCAGTAGCTTGGCCTCGCGCTTGATGGTGGCGCGCTCCTGCTTGGCGTGGACCTTCTCGTTCTTGCGGTTCCGCTTGGCGGATCTGCGGTCGAGCTTGTCCCGCTTCTCGGCGCGCTTCTCCGCGCGGCGGGCCTTGCGGTCGGCGTTCTTGCGCTCGAGCTTGGCGCGCTCCTTGGCCTCGGCCAGCTCCACGCGGTGGGCCTCCTTGGCCTTCTTGCGCGTCTCCTTGGCCGCGAGCTTGGCCTCGGTCATGGCCGTGGACTTGAGCGCCGAAGCATGGGCGCGGAGTTCGGCACGCTTGTCGCGGTAGGTCGTCAGCTTGCCCATGGGCGTCGATCCTTCTCTCGTCGCGGACATCAGGACTCCAGCCTAGGCGAATCGGGTCGCAACGAGGACCGGACCGTCGCGCGGGGCGCGGCTGGTCCATGATGGATGGCGATGGAGGACGCCGGGAACACCACGTACCGGGCCCCCGACGTGACGGTGGTGGGGCCGGCCTCGGGGGCCAGATGTCTGCACCGTGTGGCCCGCGAGCGTGACGCCCGACCGGGGTGGTGGCGGACGGCGCCGCTCGACGAGGGCGTGCGGCTGCGGGCCATGGCGGCGGCGGATCGTCGCGCGGGTCTCCGGGAACGGGCGCTGCGGGGCGCGCGCCCCGATTCCACGGTGGTGGACGTCGTGGGGGATCACTGGACGGATCTGCCGGGGGACGTCCCGGGTGACGACGACGAGAGGGCGACACTCCGGGCCCTGGCAGACGGGGCGACCCTGGTGTGGGGCGCGGCTCTTCCCGCCGATCCGCCGAGTGGCCGGGCGGGCCTCAGGTGCACCCTGGCGGCCGTGCCCGGCGGCGGGTACGCGCCGGTCCTGGTGGTCAACCACAAGGTGGTCGACCCGCGGCGTGGCAGGGGGTCCGCGACGGCGACGGTCACCCGGTTGCTCGACTGGGCGCCCGCGCCGGATCCCACGCTGCGGGTGCGGCGTCACCCCGCGGACCTGGATCGGCTCGTCCACGCGTGGCGGTTGCTCGAGTCCGTGGGCCACGCGGCGGGGTCCCCGGTCGGTGCGGTGCTGGGGTTGGGGTCGGCGCGCGCGGTGGTGCACGACCTGGGGCCGGTGCTCGACCCGGCCGACCGCACCCACGCCACGCGGCTGGCGGTGGTGCGGGGGGAGCTGGACACCGCGCCCAGCCGGATCGGCGAGTGCCGCACCTGCCCCTGGTGGGAGGGCTGGGACGACCGGGACGGGCCCGTCGAGGGGTGTCGCGACCGGCTCGTCGCGGACGATGACGTCAGCCTCGTCGTCGGCGGGGGGCATGTGGGACCCCTCCGGGCGCGGGGGATCCGGACCGTGGCGGACCTGGCGGAGGCCGGACCGGAACGGCCCACGGACTGGAACGGCGAGCCGTTCGCGGACGCGGTCCGGCGCGCGCGGGCGCACCGGGACGGCGAGGTCGTGGTGCCGAAGGTGGCCCGGCCGAGCATCCCCCGCGCGGACATCGAGGTGGACGTCGACCTCGAGAGTCACCTCGACGACGGCGCCTACCTGTGGGGGACCCTGCTCACGCTGAGGGACGGGCGCCCCCTGGAGGCCGAGGAGTACAGGCCGTTCGCCACCTGGGCCCGGTTGCCGGATCCGGACGAGGGGCGCTCGTTCGCGGAGTTCTGGCGCTGGCTCACCGGGATCCGCGACCGGGCCGCAGGGCAGGGGCGCACGTTCCGGGCGTACTGCTATTCCCGGTCGGCGGAGAACGGGTGGATGCTCTCGTCGGCGAGCAGGTTCGGCCCGGAGGGCACGGTCGTCGTCGTCAAGGGGGTCCCCTCCGTCGCCGAGGTGCGGCGCTTCATCTCCTCCCCGCTGTGGGTGGACGTCCACGAGGCTGTCTCCACCCAGTTCGTCTCGACCTCCGGCCTGGGACTCAAGGTGGTCGCCCCGGCCGCCGGGTTCACATGGCGTGATCCCGAGGCCGGGGGCGAGGCCTCGCTCGGGTGGTATCGCGACGCGCAGGCGGCGAGGGGTGTCGAGCGAGATGCCGGCCGGAATCGCATCCTCACCTACAACGAGGACGACGTCCGGGCGACGCGCGCTGTACGCGAATGGATCTCCCACTTCGTGTGATCGCCGTGCTCCGATCGACGGCCGACCGGGCCCGTCGATCCTGTGCCGGGCGGGCGGTCGGTGATATGCGCAGTGGGTGAGCGGATTTCGGCACCCTTCCCTAACTAAGATTTAACTGAGATCTCGCCGTTCATCTCCTGAATACACGGATAGGGTGAGGTTCGGGCCGATGAACCCCGTTCTCGTAACACCGTTCTCGAGTCCCATGAACCCCGCCCGGGGTGGGTCGGCCACGAGCCCCCGCGCCTGGGAACCCCTTTCCACACGAGGAGACGCAATGACGTTCACCACCCGCAAGGCCGCTGCCGTCGCAGCCGCGGCTGCCCTGGCACTCTCGGGCGCCACCGGCGTCGCCGCCGCGCAGGACGAGGCGACGGGCAGTCTCGACCTCGGAAGCCTCGTCGGCGGCTCGGCGGAGGGCAGCACCGAGTCGGCGGGTAGCGGGGAGTCGGCCGGTAACGGGTCCGTTCCCCAGGACCTGGGTTCGCTCATCCTGGATGCCAACGCCACCGGTGAGGGCTCCCTCGACACCTCGGGTTCGGCGCTGCTCGGTGAGCCCTCCACCGGCTCGCTCGCGCCGCTCGCGGGTTCGGTCGCCCCGCTCGCGACCGGCTCGGTCGACATCCTCACCCCGGCAGACGGCACGGGTTCGGTGGACACCTCGGGTTCGGCGCTCCTCGGTGAGCCGACCACCGGCTCGCTGGCCCCGATCTACGCGCCGATCGCCGGCTCGCTCGGAATCGGCGAGGGTGCCACCCTCGTCCTCGGCTCCGACGCCGGATCGCTGCCGGGCACGGGCTCGCTCGTGCCCGCGACCCTGGGCCTCGGCTCCGTGGCCGCGATCGGCGCCGGCGTCTACTTCCTGCCGGAGATCCACGCGGCGCTCACCGCTGCCGGCATCGCCCTCCCGCCGCTGCCGCCGCTGCCGTGGGCCCCGGCCCCCGGTGCCGCACCGGCGCCCGCACCGGCGCCCGCGCCGGCTCCCGGCCCGGTCGGTGACCAGGCGGACAACGGTCGCGGCTGACCCCGGGTCACATCGACTGACGCAGGCGCAGCACTGAGGCCCGCCCCCTGCGAAGGGGGCGGGCCTCGGTCGTTGCCGGCTCGGACCCGTACCCGGGCCCGGTCGGGCTGTTAGCGCGGCGCCATGCGCAGGGCGCCGTCCATGCGGAAGCTCTCGCCGTTGAGGTAATCCTGCTCGACGATCGCGTTGGCCAGCTGCGCGTAGTCGGACGGGCGGCCGAGGCGCGACGGGAACGGGATCGCGGCCTCGAGGGACTTCTGGAACTCCTCGGTCAGACCCTTCAGCATCGGGGTCTCGATGGTGCCCGGGGCGATGGTGTTGACGCGGATACCGAACTGCGCGAGGTCGCGCGCGGCGCAGATGCCCATCGAGTACACGCCACCCTTCGAGGCGGCGTAGGCGATCTGGCCGACCTGGCCCTCGTAGGCGGCGACGGAGGCGGTGTTGATGATGACGCCGCGCTGGCCGTCCTCGTCCACGGTGTCCTGGGTGGACATGGCCTCGGCGGCCAGGCGCAGCACGTTGAACGTGCCCACCAGGTTCACCGAGATGCAGGTCTGGAACAGGTCGAGCGCGTGCACGCCCTTCTTGGAGACGATGCGGGCGGCCGGGGCGATGCCGGCGCAGTTGACCACCACGCGCAGCGGGGCGGCCTCGGTGGCGCGGGCGATGGCGGCCTTGACGTCGTCCTCGCTGGTGACGTCGGCGGCGATGAGGGTGATGCCCTCATCGATGCCCTGCTCGACGGCCTTGTCGATGGACTGCTGGAGGTCGAGGCCGAACACGACCGCGCCCTTTTCGGCGAACGAACGCGCGGTGGCGTTGCCCAGGCCGGAGGCGGCACCGGTGACGATGACGGAAGCACCCTTGATGTCCACGGGCGATGTCCTTTCTGTTGACGACGCAAGCACTAGGAAGTGCAAGCATTAACGTCTCCAGTGTCCCAGACCGGTCGTCAGCGCACGTCGAAGGCCGGGCTCTCCCCCCTAACGGGGAACAGGCGCCCGTCGATCCCGCGGCCCGACGCCGTGTACACCACGCGGTACGCGCCGGCCGGGGTGCCCGGCGGGATGTCCCAGGTGATGAGCGCGTTCGTCACGGTGAGCAGGCCCTCGAACACGATCATCGTGGACCAGTCGCCGTCGTCGTGGACCCGTACCCACCGGTCGCCCTCCCGGCGCTCGACCGCGAGGTAGGTGTCTCCGCGGCGCAGGTCGGAGTTCGGGTGGGTCCCGCAGAACCGGACCAGCACACGCTGGCCCACGCGGTACTCCGCGAGCGGCGGGTCCAGGACGTCGCCGAAGTTCTTGAGCGGCGCCGGGGTGTCGACGAGCGGGTTGCCCAGTGGCGAGACCGGGATCTGTCCGGTGAGGTCGCGTTCGGAGGTGCCCGGGTCGAGCGGGGTGCCCGCGCGCATCGAGCGGGCGAGCTCCGCGGCCGTCTGCTGGATCGCGGGCAGGGTCCACGGCCCGAAGATCGTCGCGCCGCCCTCGTAGTTCTGGGCCGAGTACTCCTCGGGCGTGGTCACGTAGTGGCCGTAGGCGTTGGAATACCCCTGGACGGTGACGTGGTCCTCGGGCACCCCGAGCTCGGAGGCCAGAGTGCGGCGCAGGCGCAGCCCCGCGACCACGGTCGGCTCGAACCCCAGGGTGAACAGGTAGTGCCCGCCCAGGCGTACGAGGTGGAACGGGTACACGCGCTGGACGGCCTGCGGTACCAGGCCCACCGGAAGCAGCACGTCTTTGGCGCCGTGGGCCTCGCGGAGCCAGGCGGGGATCACCACGTCGGTGATCGCCGCGATGACCGGGTTACCACCGCGGTCGCCCTCGGCGAACGGCAGTTCGTCCCCGCCGCCACCGTCCTCCTGGCTCCCGGAGGCGAATGACGCCCCGAGCGCGGCCACCGCCGTCCGGTGGGTGCGCCCGTCGCCGGTGAACTCGGGCCGCACCTCGACCGCCGACATGTCCACCCAGCGGTGCCTCACGTCGATTCCGCTGCCGAGCGGCCGGATTCCCTTGCCCACCTGGTCGCGCGCGGCCGCGAACTGCCGCTCGCCGATGATCCGGGTGTTGAGCCACTCGTCGGGCGTCGGGCCCAGGCCGGGGGCGAGGTGGAGGTTGGGGCTCACGTCCCCGGGGTTGGTCTGGGCGAACGCGGTGACCAGCTCCGGCGTGCGGCCGTCGAGGTAGTCCTGCCCGGCCACCTCCCGCTCCCAGTGCCATGCGGCGAAGCCCTTGTTGTCCGAGGACGCGATCGTGTTGTGGGAGGTCATCGAGGTGGCGTGGACGCCGAACCAGTTGAGCACGCCCACGAGCCGGCCGTCGCGGGTGATCTGCAGCGACTGCGACCGCGGATCGATCCCCTCGGGGAAGTGCGCGCGCTCCTCGGGGGCGTCGCGGTCGAAGGAGCCGCGGGAGCGTTGGACCCCGGCGTCGTGGAGGGTGCCGGTGGTGACACCGACGCTCGACGGCGCGAGGTCGTGGTGGGCCATCCGTGCGGCGTCGACGATCCCGGAGACATTGGCCTCGAACGTGACCGGCCGGAAGCCCAGCATCGACAGGTCGACCATGGGGTGGCCGGACGTCCCACCGGGCGCCACGTGGGTGTGAGTGGCGGTGATGACCACGTTGCCCTCGTGGTAGGTGTCGCCGAACTCGGCGGCCAGCCGGCGCAACACCTCCTGCTGGATCGATTGGAAGACGAGGCCGATCTCGGCGGTGACGTGGAGGAGCCGGGGCGACGACGGCGAGTCGGCAAAGACGAAGGCGCGGGCCCGCTGACGCAGGTGCAGCCCGACGGAGAGCTGCTCGGTGTCCGCGTACCCGTTCATGCCCGCGCCCAGCGGCTCTCCGGTCATGTCCCCGATCCCGCGGCCGACGTACATGTCCGTGGACTGGCCCGCGGCGACGGCCGGCAGGAGCGACTGCAGCGCGGCGACCCCGCCGAGTGCGGCGGCCCCGCCCAGGACGGCGCGGCGGTTGACGGCCATCCGGCTGGCGGACGTTCGGCTGGCGGTCATTCGGTTGGCGGACATCGACTCTCCCCGGGTGCGCGTATCGGGGTGACTCACATCCCCGCATCGGGAAGTGACGCTACCCAAGTGGACGCTCGTCCGGGGAACCCTCTGTGGGCCGGGCGGACGAGCCGGGCGACAGACGAGCAGCGGCCCGGGTGGGGAGGTCCCCACCCGGGCCGCTGCGAGCTCTGCTGAGCCGTGAGGCGCTAGGCCGGTGTTCAGCCCTTGGCGGCCGCGTAGCGCTCGGCCACGTCCGCCCAGTTGATGACGTTCCACCAGGCCTTGACATAGTCCGGCTTGACGTTCTTGTACTGCAGGTAGAAGGCGTGCTCCCACATGTCCAGCATGAGCAGCGGGGTGATGTTGATCGAGATGTTGCCCTGCTGGTCCGTGAGCTGCTGGATGATCAGGCGCTGCCCGATGTGGTCCCACCCCAGGACGGCCCAGCCCGAACCCTGCAGGGTCGTGGCGGCGGCGTTGAAGTGGGCCTGGAACTTGTCGAAGGAACCGAACTCGGCGTCGATCGCGGAGGCCAGCTCGCCCTCGGGCTTGTCGCCACCGTTCGGCGACATGTTCTTCCAGAACACGGAGTGGTTGGTGTGGCCACCGAGGTGGAAGGCCAGGTTCTTGCTCAGCAGCGGGGCCTTGGCGGCGATGCTGCCGTCCTCGCGGGCCGCGGCGAGCTGCTCGATGGCGTCGTTCGCGCCCTTGACGTAGGTCGCGTGGTGCTTGGAGTGGTGCAGCTCCATGATCTCGCCGGAGATGTGCGGCTCGAGAGCGCCGTAGTCGTAGTCGAGATCGGGAAGAACGTACTCGGCCATAGTGGAGTGTCCTTTCAGTTGGGTGGCGGGCTGCGCGCGGGATTCCCCCGTAACGCCCGTCACGACGTCCACCTCCACCATAGTGATCCGGCCACCGGCGCGTCGGGCCGCGCGAGCGCCCGTCCACACCGGATCTCGTGGCCTGCCATGATCGGGATCGTGGATCACTCCGATACGTCCGCCGCCCCCGGCATCATCTCGGTCTCGGCGGTGGTGCTCACCCGCCCCGACGGAGCGGTGGCGACCGTCCGCAAGACGGGCACTCGTCGCTTCATGCTTCCCGGCGGGAAGTGGGAGGCAGGGGAGTCCCCCCTGGAGTGCGCCGTCCGCGAGATCGGCGAGGAACTGGGGGTGTCCGTCGCCCCCGGCGAACTCACCTTCCTGGGCCGGTTCGACACCGCCACGGCCAATGAGCCCGGCTTCTCACTGGTGTCCGAGGTCTTCGCCGCGGAGGTGGACGGTAGTCAGCGCCCCTGCGCTGAGATCGCGGAACTCCGGTGGGTCTCCGCCGCGGCGATGGCCGACGTGGCGACGCTGCCGGAGGACGACTGTGCGCCGTGGGCCCCGCTGCTGGTGCGGGTCGCCCGCGACTGCCTCGCGCGATGAACGTCCCTGGTCAGACCACGAGCAGCGCGATGAGGACGATCAGCAGGGTCAGGGCGACGACGACGCTCGCGCGGACGTTGCGGCGACGGACGTGGTCGCTGCAGCCGGAGCCCTCGAAGGGCTGACGCGGGTCACCGTCGAAGATGGCGCGCAGACGCTGTGCGGCGGGCTGTCCAGAAGTCACGTCGAGCTCCCCCTCGGTCGTACTGGCCACCACCCTAACCGTGTGTATGGGATAGGTCACAACACGTTCCGATCACGACCGGGATAGAGGGTTACCCTGGCGGCATGGGCTGGCTACAGGACGCGATCAGACAATCCGCAATGGGTACGGCGAGCACCGTCGTCGACGCCGAGGCGGCTCTCCCCGGCCGGGCCGACCCGGTCGCGGTGGCACCGGCGAACATCGTCACCGGGAATCCGATGGTCCCGCCGTTCCCGGAGGGTCACGAATCGATAGTGCTCGGTATGGGCTGCTTCTGGGGCGCGGAGAAGGTGCTCTGGCAGCTCGACGGAGTCTGGACCACCGCTGCCGGCTATGCCGGCGGTTGGACTCCGAACCCCACCTACGAGGAGACCTGCACGGGCGCGAGCGGACACACCGAGGCCGTCCTGGTGGTCTTCGACCCCGAGGTGCTGCCGGTGGAGAAGCTGCTGGCCACGTTCTTCGAGTGGCACGATCCCACGCAGGGGATGCGCCAGGGCAATGACATGGGCACCCAGTACCGCTCGGCCGTCTTCACCACCACGCCGCAGCAGCTGGAGGCGGCCCGCCGGATCGCACAGGGCTACCAGAAGGAGCTCGACGCCGCCGGCCACGGACCGCTGACCACCGAGATCGGCGCGCTGGAGGAGGTCCGGTCCGGCACTTTCTACCACGCCGAGGACTACCACCAGCAGTACCTGGTCAAGAATCCGGGCGGCTACGACTGCCATGTCCGCAGCGGCGTCGCCTGCCCCATCTGACCGGGCGCTCCCGCGTCTGACCGGGCGCGGGAGCGGATTCCCGCACCGCCGAATCGGGCGGAACGGAAATACGAGAGGGCCCGGCAGGATCTCTCCTGCCGGGCCCTCTTGCTAATTCCGAAGGACGTCAGATCGCTCTGACGTCAGATCACATCGGGGTGATGTTCTCCGCCTGCAGGCCCTTGGCGCCCTGCGCGACGTCGAAGGAGACCTGCTGGTTCTCCTCGAGCGAGCGGTAGCCCGAGCCCTGGATGGCGGAGAAGTGGGCGAAGACGTCGGCCGAGCCGTCGTCGGGGGCGATGAAGCCGAAGCCCTTGTCAGCGTTGAACCACTTAACGGTGCCGGTAGCCATATTGGCGTCCTTTCGAGAGTCGGTACCCCGCTTGTCGGGATACCAGGTGCTGCAGCAGAGAGCGTGCTGTGTGTTTCCCTGCGGTGCCGCACTGCCCTCTCTCAAGGACGGTGGATCTACAGAAATACAACGAACGATTTCAACTACTGAGAACGACCATACACACGCAGTCGCGTTCCGTCACCCCTGATGTGACGACGGCTACATGTGCTGCCTGATCTCGTCCGCCAGAACGAGGGCGTGGTTGTGCCCGGTGTCCCTCGCCGCATAGGCCAGCACCAGGTCGCCGCGGGCCGCAAGCGTCGCCAGGCGGTCCACCTCCCCGGCGGCGGGCTCGCGTGACAACTCCTCCCGATACCTCTCCGCGAAGTGCTCGAAGTCCAGTTCACCGCGGTGGAACTCGCGGCGCAGGTCGGCGGACGGAGCCACGTCCCTGCACCATTCGTCGTGATCGAGGGAGTCCTTGCGCACGCCCCGTGGCCACAAGCGGTCCACGAGGACGACGTGGCCACCCGCCGGATCGGCCTCTCCCGAGACGAGGTCGTGGACACGCAGGCAGCTCACCGACATGACCCCAGGCTCCGGCACACCGCCGTCCGACGCCACCCGGCTGTGCCAGCATGGTCGCCATGACCACACCGAGGCGGCAGGGACAGTGGCGTTGGGTCGCCCACCCGCCGTGGCGCCCCCCGACACCCGTGGCGCGGCCGCCCGTCCCGCGGCACCGCACCGGGCCGGCGTGGGGAGACCGCACCCCGGCCTATTCCGCCACCCCGCGGTGGGGACTGCCGCCGGTCGCGGTCCCGCGCCGGCTCACGCAGCCGGCCGGCCCGGCGCCCGCGCGGCTGGCCACCGCCGCCCCCGGCATCATGCGGGCGGCCGGCGCCTGGTTCCTCGCCACCGCCGTGGCCCACGGACTGAGATACCTCGCTCTGGCCTGGTACGCCGACCGGCTCGCACCGTGGTGGCTCGAGGCCCTCACTACCGCTCTGGTCTGGGTGACCGGGATCGTGGCGATCGCCGTGGGGGTCGCGGCGGCGGTCACCGCGACGGCCTGGCTCGTGGAGACACGGCGGCGGGCGTACGCACCGGTTCGGGACCCCCGGTCACGGGCGGGCCTGTGGGTGGGCGGTCTCCTCGTCGTCGTCAACTTCTTCCGCCTGCCCGTCTACCTGGAGGAACTGCGCCGGGTGTCGACCCGCGCCCCGTCCCGGTCCGATCTGAGGCGCTGGTGGGTGGCCTGGGCGGTCAACGCGCTGGCGGTCGCGGCCGCCCTGTGGCGCGGTGGCGGCGAGGGCGCCCAGGCCGCCGCCGACACCGTCCTGCTCACGGCCCTGGCCGCGCTCGCCGCGGTGTGGGCGGCGCGCGAGACCCGGGGTGTCATGAGGAGTTTCAGTGCCCCTTCCCCGCGGTTCACGCGCAGGTTCATCGCGGCGGGGATCGTGGAGGCGTCCGCAACCCGGAAGGATTGAGACGTGACGGTCCACGCGACCACCCACCTGCCCTCGCCCGTCTCCACGCGCAGCGGGATCGTCGCCCACCGCGGCGCCTCCGCGGAATACCCCGAACTCACCCAGGTCGCCTTCCGGCAGGCCCTCGAGCAGGGTGCCGAGGCGCTCGAGGTGGACGTCCGGCTCACCGCCGACGGCGTCCCCGTCCTGCTCCACGATCCGCGCACGTCCCGCGTCGCGGACGAAGACCTCTGGGTCCACGCCAGCACCCTCGAACAGATCTCCGCCCTCGATGTGGGGTCGTGGCACCCCGTGCACCGCGCCCCCGAGCCGGTGCTCACGTTGCGCAGCTTCCTCGTCATGGCCGAGGCGTACCCGGACGTCCGCCTGTTCCTCGAGACGAAGCACCCGGTGCCGTCCGGCGGCCGGGTCGAGACCGCGCTGTACGACGAGTTGAGGTACTTCGGCCTCGACCGGGCCGCGTCGTTCGCCGACTCGCGCGCGGTGATGATGAGCTTCTCGGTCACGGCCGTGCGGCGCTTCCGCCGGCTCGCCCCGGACGTGCCCACCGTGCAACTGCGCGAGCGCCGGAACGTCCTTAAGTCGTGGCCCGCCGAGGGGTTCGGAGCCCAGTTGATGGGCCCGAGCATCGGGGCGCTGCGGGCGCGGCCGTGGCTGGTCGAATACTGGCGGTCGCGGGGGATGGGCACCTACTGCTGGACGGTCGACGATCCCGCCGACCTGCTGCTGTGCCGCGACCTCGGGGTGGACTGGGTGGGCACAAACGTCCCGTCGCGTGCGCTGACCGTCCTCGACGGGGGCGCGCCCCGGCTCGAGGGACCCGCGCGCGGCTGACGGGCGGGTCCCGTGTGGTGCGTCTCCGCCGCCTGTGCGGGCGGTCGTCGGAGGCGCACCGTATCGTGGTGATCGTGGGTAGACGCAATCGGAACAACGAGCCCAAGTCCGGCGGCAACCGCCAGGCCAAGATCGCCGCACGCGCGGCCGAGCGTGAGGAACTGAGCGTCGAGCCACGGCCGTTCGCCGGGTTCGCCGGGGAGTGCGACATGGTGGCGATGCGCGAGTTCGTGCCGTCGGCCACCGCGCGGCTCACCACGGTCGACGGAGGTCGGGACGTCACACTGGCGACCGTCCTGCCCGGCGCCATCGCGGGCCTGGTCCGCGACGAGCAGCTCGGCGGTGAGGCCATGGTCGGGCTGCAGGTGCAGGTCCACGGGCCGGACCCGGCCGTCGACTTGGCGTACGCGGTGGACTGGGCGTCCCGCGCCGGTGGCGGGGAGACGCTCACCTCGTCGCACCCGACCGACTCCACCCCGGCCCTGGCCGACGTGATCGTCGCCGATGCGCCGCTGGAGATCGTCGTGCACGACGACTTCTCGTGGTGGGTGGCCGAGGGCGTGGAGGTCGCCCCGGAGATCGCGCAGGCGGTCCGCAACGCCAACGAGGTCATGATGCCCTCGGCGCGCGTCACCGCCGACGGCATCGAGGCCGCCTGGTGGGTCGACGCCGGTGAGAAGGCACACATCCGCTGGGTGCGCCCGGAGGACGAGGACGAGCTGTTCGAGGCCCTCGCCCGCGTGCACGCCGCCGGTGGGCTCCATCTCGGTGAGGGATCCCGTTTCGCCGGGTCGTTCCGCACCCACGGGGTGCTCGTGCCGGTGTTCGACCTGGACCGCGAGATGCACCACCAGGAGTGGGCGCCGGGGCTGCAGGTGCTCGACGCCGCGCTCCGTGAGGCGCTCGCCGACGACACCCCGCTCACCTCGGACGAGCGCTCCTCCCGCGACGGGCTACGCGCCCGCCAGGTGACCCTGCGCTGACCGGGCGCCCGGCGCCCGCCACTGCCGAGCCGCCGCGCTCCGCGCGGTATCACTCCCCGGTCCGGCGCGCTGGCCTCTAGGATCCTCTCCGATACGACCGCGGTCGCGCATGACGCGATGAGTCGACCCGGAGCGGGGTTAAGGGGGTGGGGCGGCGTGGCGGACGGGCCGAGGGCGGGCGACGACGACGAGGCGCCCCGTCTCCCGGAGGTGACGGTTCCGCCGTGGCTGCGGACCGGGCCGACCCCCGACCAGTCGATCCCCGGCGGACCCGCGGCGGGCCGGTCGGCCGGCGCAGCCACCGGTCCGGATTCCGCGCGGGCCGGGTCGGGCGAGCAGGGGTCCCAGCGGGATGACCCGCCGCCCACCCGGATCACCCTGGGTGCAGCCGGCGGTTCCGACCCCGGCCGGCCGACTCCCGCCGCGACCGGTGGGACCCGGTCGCCGGGGCCCGTCGGCACCCGCCCCCCGGTCGGGGACGACCCGACACCCCTGGCAGTGCCGGTCGGTTCCGCTGATGGTCGACGCGAGGCCGACGACCTGTCCACCCTCACGCTCGGCACCCCGGCCGGGGTCCCGGGTCGGGCGGACGACGAGGTTCAGCCCGTACCTGCGGTAGTCGACCGTCGTCCGATGAGGATCGTCCTGCTCGCCGCCGCCGGCGTCGCGGTGCTGGGCGGATCGGCGGTACTGGGGTACATCGTGGCCCGCGGGGCCGTCGGCCCGGCGACCGGGGAGGTCGCCGGCTGCCCGGAGGTGTCCGAGCCCGGCCGGGTGGTGGGTTCCGGACCGGGCTCGCTCGAGACGCCGGCCGGAGCGGTGCTGGCCTTCGACCACTCGTACTACGTGGAGCGTTCCGCGGAGAAGGCCTTCGCCGTGGTCGCTCCGTCCAGTCGAATGACCGTGGAGCAGTTGCGCGTCGACGGGGTGGAACAGGTCCCCGAGGGCACCGGCCACTGTGTGGAGGTGCGCGAACTGTCACCCACCCTGCTGGAGGTCGACCTCACGGAGTACCCGCCGGGGGCGGACCCGGTGCTCATCAGGCAGCGTGTGCGGGTGGCCGAGAACCCGGACGGCACGTGGGGGATCGTCTCCATCACCCCGGCCGGCTGACCGTCGTCGCTCACGGTCCGGCGTCGAGGTACTCCGGTCCCGGGGTCCGCCCGGAGGCGACCGCGTCGAAGAATCCGGTGGTCGTGGGGCCCCACACGAGGTAGGACCCCACGGACCCGGAGGACATCCCGTCGTGTGGCGCGGTCACGGTGAGCGGGTCCCCGCTGAGCCTGCGCATCACCATGGCGAGGTTCCAGATGTGGTCGCCGGTGTCCACGGTGACGGCCTCCGCCGCCGAGTCCAGCAGCGGCACCGCGGTGAACGGGTTGAGCAGGTTCCCGGGCGAGAGCGTCTTGCGCATGAGCGCGCCGAGGAACTGTCGCTGGTTGCGGACGCGCTGGAGGTCCTGCTCGGCGAAACCGTAGCGGGTGCGTACGAAGCCCAGGGCCTGCGGGCCGGCGAGGGTCTGACATCCGGCGGCCAGGTCGAGGCCCGCGAGCGGATCGCTGATGGGCTCGTCGATGCAGATGTCCACCCCGCCCACGGCGTCGACGATCCCGGCGAACCCGCCGAACCCGATCTCCGCGTAGTGGTCGATCCGGACGCCGGTCTGCTGCTCCAACGTCTGGGCGAGCAGGGGCGGTCCGCCGAAGGTGTAGGCGGCGTTGAGTTTGTTCTCGCCGTACCCGGGGACGTCGACCAGCAGGTCGCGGGGTAGCGAGATGAGCATCGTCCGGTCCCCGCCGCGGGGGGTGTAGACGAGCATCATCGTGTCGGTGCGCTTGCCGCCGGCATCGGACTCCGAGCCGGTCGACAGCTGGGCCTGTTGCTCGGCGGTCAACCCCTCCCTCGAGTCGGTGCCCACGAGCAGGGTGACGGTGCCGGGCGTGTTGCCGCCGCGCCCCGGGTAATCGGTCAGTGCGTCGATCCGCTGCAGTTTCGAGTCCGCCCACAGGACGCTGACCACTCCCAGCGTGAGTACGAGGACCAGCACCAGGCCGAGGATCCGCAGCGGTCCGATCCGTCGCCGTGGCGTGCGGCGCGTGCGGCGTCCTCCCGACGGCATCCCGGAGGCCCCACGCGCAGGCCGACGGTCGGGTCGCCGGCCGCGCCGGTCGACGGGCTCGCGGTAGGGGTCGCGCGTGCCGCCCCGGGCGGCCGACGGCTGCCTCGGGTCGCGAGGGTCGCGAGCGGCACGGGGGTCGCGTGGGTCGCGTGCGGCCCGGGGGTCGCGTGCCGCCCGCGGATCGCGGGGGTCACGTGCGGCCCGGGGGTCACCGGCGGAGCGCGGATCTCGTGCGGCACGGGGGTCCGCTGGGTCGCGGCGGTCACGTGCGGCGTACCGCGCCCGTTCCTCCGGGGACAGCGGCTCGGGCTGCTGTCGCGGTTGGTAGCCGGTGCGACCCACCGGCCGCTCACGGCCCGGGGTGCGCGGGGCCCGCCGGGCGGCCGGGTCGGGCCGGCCCGACGCTTCGCGCGGAGTGCCGGGTTCGGCGTAACCGCGGCGCTCGCGCGCGCGTCGCCGGAGCTCGGCGGCCTCCTCCGGGGTGAGGTGCCGGCGCCTGGGGTCGTCGGTCATGGGATCGGACTCTACTTGGCGTGCCCCGCGGTCGGCGGGTCCCACGGTCCCGGCGGGACCAGCGTCACAGCCGCGGGGGCCGCCCCTCTGCACCGGGATGCGCTGCCTCTATGCACGCATTTCGGCCAGGTGCGCTGCCGGAATGGACCATTCGGGACGCGCAACCCGGGGCGGTGGTGGGCGCGGAGCTGTAGCTTGCGCGGAGCGACGGCTGGGCCGTCACAGCCACGACACGTGCGGGGCGAGCAGCGCGTAGCCGAGGAACGCGACCACGTCGAGCAGCGTGTGCGCCAGCACCAGGGGCCACAACCGACGGGTCCGCATCCACCAGAGGGCGAACACCACGCCCATCGCGAGATTGCCGAGCCCCCCGCCGAACCCCTGGTAGAGGTGATACGACCCGCGCAGCAGCGCGCTCGCGGCCAGGGCCAGAACGGGCGGCACCCCCAGTTGGCGCAGCCGGACGAGCAGGTAGCCCACCACGAGGATCTCCTCGGCGGCACCGTTCCCGGCAGCGGAGAGCACCAGCACGACGGGCCGCCACCACGTCTCACCCAGGCCGGACGCGGACACCTGCAGATTGACCCCTGCGGTGACCGCGCCGACGTACAGCGCCAGGCCGGGGATGCCGATGACGGCGGTCAACGCCAGCCCCCACGCCACCTGCCGCCCCGGACGCGCGCGGGTCAGCCCGATCGCCCGCGCACGGATCCCGGAGTGCGCGAGCAGCACCAGCGGGAGCAGCGCCCACGCCAGCAGCCGCAGTACCCCTAGTGCCTGGTAGGACAGGTCGAGCCAGGAGTGCTCGGAGCGCGAGACGTTGAGGGCGGCGGTCTGCTCCGCGAGGTCGGCGGGCGCGAGCAGCGCGGAGACCAGGTCGAGCACGGCGTAGGCGCCGGACAATCCGAAGGTGACGGCCAGGACGACGACGAGCTCGGCCGTCAGGAGCCGGCGGACACGGGGGTCGGTGACCGGGTCGAACCGAGCCGTGTACCGGGTGAACGCCTCGCCCGGCGAGAGAGTGCGAAGGAGTCGTCCCGCGCCGGATGCGGGCGGCGTCGACCCGCTCACCCCGACCTGCTCACCGGGCGAGCCGGACATGATCGACGATCCGGTCCATCCACCGGATGCCGGGTGCGGACTGCTGAGAGGTGGTCACGTACGCCACCCACCAGCGGCGCCCCTCGGAACCGAAGACGGCGGTGTAGACCAGCCCCCCGGAGTCCTGGTCGGCGCTCCCGTCCGGGACCACCACGTAGGAGATCGCGGCGCCCGTGCCCGCCTCGTTGTCCACGGGAACGGTCCGTTGTTCGTCACGGGTCCCGGCCACGCCCAACACGTACATCTGGATGGTCTCGGCGAGCGCGGTGGCGGCCCCCTGGTCGTCGGTGACGGCCGCGGCGGCGATCCCGGACTCCAGGGGCCCGGCGAGGATGCGGGTGTCCAGGGCCCGACCGGTGCCGACAGGTCGCATCTGCACGGTCCCGAAGTCGGGGTCGCCGCTCACGCGCCATCCGACCGGCACCTGCAGCTCGAGCCCCGAGTCCCGGTCGACGTGGTACGCACCGTGCAGGGTCGAGTCCCTGGGCAGCACCGACGCGGGGTTGGTGGCCACGGCGATCACGAGCAACCCGGCCAGCAGGGCCAGCGCCACGTGGACGGTCCGCGGTCCGCGCTTCTCCTCGGGCGTGAGGTGGGAGGCGTCCGGGGCGTCGTCCGGGGCGGGGGCGTAGTCGGCCGCGTACTCGGGCACGGGGGAGTCGTCGGTACCCATCGGGGAGAGCGTAGCAACGCGCGGGGCGTGATCCCGGGGCCCTCGCGAGGGGTGTAGACCTGAGGTCATGACGGTGTCGCTCGAACTGCTCGGTCGCGGTCCCTCCCGGCCGGATCTCCTGGACGACCTCGTGGTGGACGAGGAGTCGATGGTCCCGGCCCTGACGAGGTGGTCGGCGCCCGTCCCCGTGGCGGTGGATCCCACCTCCGACACGCGTCTGCCCGATCTCGACGCGGTCGCCGAGGTGCTCGCCGCGGGCACCCCCGCGGTCGTCGACGTCGCCCCCGGGCTGGCCGGGCCGGGCCCCGCCGCCGATCAGCTCGCGGACCTGCTGGCCGTGGCCGCGCACTCCGGGGTGGGGTTCGGTTCCGGGCTGGTGCCCCGCTGTGCCGACGCCGGCGAGGTGTGGGCGATGCTCGCCGGGGCGGTGGCGGCCATGACCGGGGCGGACGTCCGCGATGCGCTCGCCGGACCGGACCCGGCCCGGCTCCTGGGCCTGTCGAGGTCGGCCCGGGAGGCGATCCGCGACGTGATCACGTGCGTCCTCGTGCCCGACGGGCGGGTCGACGCCGTCTCGGCGGACCTCGCGTCCGTCGACGCCCCCTGACGCTGGCTAGGCTTGTCGTCGTGGTCACCGTCGCCTACCTCGGCCCGCCCGGCACGTTCACCGATGCCGCCCTGCACCGACTGCGCACCGACGTGCGCACCTCGACGCTGCTCGGCGACGCCGAGGCGGTCCCCGCCGGCACCCCCGACGAGGCGCTGGCGATGGTCCGCGCCGGCACCGCCGACTACGCGTGCGTCCCGTTCGAGAACTCGGTCGACGGCACCGTCAACCCGACCAGCGACGCACTCGCGGTGGGGGACCGGCTGCAGATCTTCGCCGAGACCGAGCTCGACGTGGAGTTCTCCATCCTGGTGCGGCCCGGCACCACCGCCGCCGACGTCCGCGTCCTGCGGACCCACCCCGTCGCCGCCGCGCAGGTCCGCCGCTGGGTGGGCGTGCACCTGCCGCAGGCGCACATCGAGACCACCTCCTCCACCGCGGCCGGTGCCGAGGAGGTCGCAGCCGGCACCGCCGACGCCACCGCGGCCCCCGCGCGGGCCGGTGAGATCAACGGACTGGTCGCGCTGGCCGAGAACGTCGCCGACGTGGGCGGTGCCCGCACCCGGTTCGTGCTGGTCGGTCGCCCCGGCCCGCCGCCGGCGCGCACCGGCAGTGACCGGACCTGCGTGATCTTCGGACTGCCCCACGAGCCCAATTCCCTGGTCCAGGCGCTCACGGAATTGTCGATCCGCGACATCGACCTCACCCGCATCGGCTCCCGACCCACCCGCGTCGAGCGGTTCACCTACCTGTTCCACGTGGACCTCGTCGGCCACATCGAGGACCCGGCGGTGGCCGAGGCGCTCGTCGCCCTGCGCCACCGGACCGCGGACCTGCGCTACCTCGGGTCGTGGCCCGTCGCGGACGGTGACGAGGCTGGCGCCCCGCCGCCGGACCGCGCCGCCGAACTCGACTGGCTGGACCGCCTGCGTCGCGGGGAGGACGCCGGGTGAGCGCCCGCCTCCACCTGGTCCGCCACGGACAGACCCCCTCGAACGTCGCCGGTGCCCTCGACACCGCCCTGCCCGGGGCGCCGCTCACCGACCTCGGCCGAGACCAGGCCCGACTGGTGGGCGAGGAGCTCGCCGGATCGGGGATCAGTCCGACCGTCGTGCTCAGCTCCGAGGCCGCGCGGGCCCGTGAGACCGCCGGGCTCATCGCCCGGGAGATGGCGCTGCCCACCCAGGCCGTGCCCGGCGTCCACGAGGTGCAGGCCGGCGACTACGAGATGCGGACCGGGACCGAGGCGCTCCTGGCCTACAACCGGATGGTGCGCGACTGGCTGGAGAACGGCGACCTCGACTCCCGGCTCCCCGGCGGCGAGAGCGCCCTGGACGTGCAGGACCGCGCCATGCCGTTGATCGCCGAGCTGCGCGAGTCGTACCTGGACAACGCGGTCGACGTGGTGCTGGTGGTGCACGGCACGCTCATGCGGATGCTCGCGGTGTTCGCCGGGGCCGTGCCGTCGCAGTGGGCGCTGGACAACCGGATCCCCAACTGCGGGGTCATCGAGCTCGCACCGGACGGCGGCGGCTGGTCGTGCGAACGGTGGGGCGACCACCCGGGGCGGCCCGGCTACTGATCGCGGCGGGTCCAGCTCTGATCGGGCTCAGCCCCGATCGGCTCAGCTCTGATCGGGCTCAGCCCCAGCCGAGCTCGTGGAGGGTCTCCTCGTCGATCCCGAAGTGGTGTGCGATCTCGTGGATCACCGTCACCGCCACCTCGTGGACCAGCTCCTCCTCGGTGGAGCAGAACGCGCACAGCGCGCCCCGGTAGATGGTGATGGTGTCCGGTAGGAAGCCCGAATAGGTGGTGTCGCGTTCGGTCAGCGCCACCCCCTCGTACAGGCCCAGCAGGTCGGGCTCGTCCGGGTGGCGGTCGGCGATGAGCACCACGACGTTGTCCATCGCCTCGAACAGCGCGTCCGGGACCGAGTCCAACGCGTCGTCCACCAGTTCCTCGAAGCGGGTCTCGTCGACCCTCAGGCTCACGGCGTCCCGCCGGGCACCGGCACCGACACCGTGCCCTGGCCCGTGTCGGTCGGGGCTCCGGGGACGCCCCCCGGCGGCTGACCCGGCGGTGGGATCTGGGTGGTGGTGGGCGCGACCGGGGTGGCCCCGTCGATCAGCACGCCCTGCCGCGCCGACCCCCGCAGTACGGCGAACGGGCCGGGCTCCGCGGCCTTCATCAACCCGCAGTTGACGGTCCGGCTACCCGTCTGCCACGAGACCTCCGAGATCGGGTTGACCAGAGTCGAGATGAGGGTCGTCCGTCGGAGCGCCTCGGAGTCACCGAGGTAGGAGACACCGGCCTCCCGACAGGCGTCCGCGGTGAGCTCGGACTGCTGGCGGGGATCCGGCGGGACCGGCCCCTCCGGGAACGTACCGGTCACGTCCACGTCGGCGACGATCTCGATCGAATGGTCCTCGGAACAGGGCGTGGTCGCGCCGGGCAGGCCCGCGTCGGTGAATCCCAGGCAGGTGCCCGGCTCCCATCGGCGGTGCTGGTCGGCCTCGGCGAACGTTCCCGTCGACAGGGCGGAGCGGCCGTCGAGTTCGGCGGCGGCGACACCGCAGAGCACGCTGCGGTCGCCCTTCTCCCAACCCTCCTCGGACGGCGGCACGACCAGCCCGGTGAAGCGTCCGCCGGGGTCGACCTCGCGCCCGCCGGCGTACCCGGAGATCAGCGGGAGGCAGCGCTCGGTCCCCACCGGCGCCAGCTCGGCACTGACCGGCAGCGGCGCGCCCTCCCCGAAGCCGGGGACCTTCGACAGGTCGATCCGGGCCGCCACCTCGAACCGGTGTGGCTCGGCGCAGTCGACCGTGTCGAACGAGGTCACGCGGTCCGCGGCGTCGAGCGACCAGGTCAGGCACGTCCCCGGCGCGGCCTCGGCGTACGCGGGCCCGGACAGGGTTCGCGGGTCGACCTGGGGCACGACCGCCGCGATGCGCTCGGCGCGGGACGAGTTGGGATCGTTGATCGCCGACGCCATGAGTGCACCGGTGACCGCCCCGCCGGACAGGACGGCGAGGAGGGAGGCCATGACCGCGCCCCGTGTGCGGAGCAGCGATCGACCACGGCGCGACGATCGGGTGGGAGTGGTCATCGCCTTCCATGATGCCGCAATCGCGCGGTCCCGATAGGATCCTCGGCATGAGCGGACAGAACCACGACGAGCCGGCCGGTGCGGACGGCGAGGTGCGCTCGCCGCGGGACGGGGTGGACCCGGAGGTCCTCGAGTTCGCGCAGATGCTGTTCCAGCTGGCGCGCGACGGCGAGACGGAGCGGCTCGCGGCGTATGTCGACGCCGGGGTGAGCCCGGACCTGACCAACGAGCGGGGCGACGCCCTGCTCATGCTCGCCGCCTACAACGGTCACCCGGACACCGTTCGCGCGTTGCTCGCACGCGGCGCCCAGGTGGACCGCGCCAACGACCGGGGCCAGACCCCGCTGGCGGGCGCGGTGTTCAAGGGATACGGCGAGGTCGTCCGCGCGCTCTTCGAGGCGGGTGCGGATCCCTACGGCGGGACGCCCACCGCGGTCGACACGGCGCGCATGTTCGAGAAGGACGCCTTCCTCGAACTGTTCGGCGTCTGACCACCCCGCGGTCGCGGTCGCGGATCGGGGCGCGCGGGCGGGGCCGCTAGGCTGGGACGCGTGATCGATCTCAAGCTGCTCCGCGAGAACCCCGACGTCGTCCGCGACTCCCAGCGCACCCGTGGTGAGGACCCGTCGCTGGTCGACCAGCTGCTCGCGGCGGACGAGGCCCGCCGGTCCTCGATCGCGGCCGCGGACGGCGCCCGCGCCGAGCAGAAGGCCCACGGCAAGAAGGTGGGCCGGGCCACGCCCGACGAACGCCCCGCGCTGCTTGAGGCCGCGGGCGCGTTGAAGCAGGCGGTCAAGGACGCGGAGGAAGCCGAGAAGACCGCCGCCGCGGAGGTCGACCGGCTCCAGCGGATGCTGTCCAACATCGTCGAGGAGGGCACGCCCGCCGGCGGCGAGGACGACTTCGTGGAGATCGAGCGCGTCGGCGAGATCCCGAGCTTCGACTTCGAGCCGAAGGACCACCTCGAGCTCGGCGAGAGCCTGGGGCTGCTCGACATGGAGCGCGGTGCCAAGGTCTCCGGCGCGCGCTTCTACTTCCTCACCGGCTACGGCGCCCTTCTACAGCTGGGCATGCTGCAGCTGGCCGCGCAGAAGGCCACCGCGAACGGCTTCACGATGATGATCCCGCCCGTTCTGGTGCGGCCCGAGATCATGCAGGGCACCGGGTTCCTGGGTGCGCACGCCGATGAGGTCTACAAGCTCGAGGCCGACGACCTCTACCTGGTCGGCACCTCCGAGGTCGCGCTCGCCGGCTACCACCAGGGCGAGATCCTCGACCTGTCGGACGGGCCCAGGCGCTATTGCGGCTGGTCCTCCTGCTTCCGCCGCGAGGCCGGCAGTCACGGCAAGGACACCCGCGGCATCATCCGCGTCCACCAGTTCGACAAGGTCGAGATGTTCTCCTGGTGCAAGCCCGAGGAGGCCCACGCCGAGCACAAGCGGCTGCTGGGGTTCGAGAAGGAGATGCTCGAGGCGATGGGCCTGCCCTTCCGGGTGATCGACATCGCCGGCGGCGACCTCGGCTCCTCGGCGGCCCGGAAGTACGACTGCGAGGCGTGGGTCCCCACCCAGGGCACCTACCGGGAGCTCACCTCGACCTCCAACTGCACGACCTTCCAGGCTCGCCGGTTGGGCGTGCGCTACCGCGACGACGAGGGTCGTACCCAGACCGCCGCGACACTCAACGGCACGCTGGCCACCACGCGGTGGCTGGTCGCGATCCTGGAGAACCACCAGCAGGCCGACGGGTCCGTGGTGGTCCCTGAGGCGCTTCGGCCGTTCGTGGGCAAGGACGTGCTCGAGCCGATCCGCTGACCCCGAACCGCGGGTGGTCGCCGGGGTCTCCGGGGACGACGACGAGGTCTTCGGACGCCTCGCGGGCCGCCGCCGGGGTCAGGGCCGGAAGAGCATCATCACGCCACTCGCGCTGGCGCAGGTCCGACCATCGGTGTCGGTGACCCGGACCTGCACCACGCACGTCGACCGGCCCGCGTGCTCGACCTCCGCGCGGATCGTGGCGGGGGTCTTGTCCAGCCGTAGTGCCCGGAGGTAGCGGACGGTGAGGTCCAGGGTGCTGTAGCCGACACCCTCCTCCACGACCGTCGCCGTGGCGTATCCGAGCGCCGAGTCCACCCACCCGGAGACGATCCCGCCGTGGACCGTCCCGCCGTTGTTGAGCGCCCACTCCGCCGGTTCGGCCGTCATGGTGACCGCACCCTCCTCCGCGGCGGCCAGGCGGAGGCCCAGCGTGTGCGCGCCGGGGGAGAGGTGGCGCTCGCCGTCGATGATCAGGCGCAGCGCGTCGAGGCCCGCATGGGGGGAGCGGTCGCCCGCGGCCGGCTGGGCGGGCCAGGAGTAGTGGCGGCTGCGCGCCTCCGGGTCGACGGAATCGAAGGGGGCACTCAGGTCGCGGGGGGCGTCGTCCACGTCGTCGAACCTACCGGCGGGGACAGCCGCCCGTCGGGGCGGCCCGCTAGGCTGGGGGACGTGGAGCTGCTCTATACGGGGATCATCGGGTTCGCCCGGACAATGTTCAGGGTCCAGGGCCTGGACCTCACGATTCGCGGGGAGCGCAACTTCCCCGAGGTCGGCGGGGCGGTGGTGGTGATGAACCACACCGGGTACCTCGACTTCGTCTACGGCGGCATCCCGGCCCGCGTGCACAAGCGGTTCATCCGCTACATGGCCAAGGTCGAGGTGTTCGAGCACAAGGTGTCCGGGCCGATCATGCGCGAGCTGAAGCACATCCCCGTCGACCGGACGGCCGGTAAGGCGTCCTTCGACGAGGCCGTCGCCCGGCTGAGGGCCGGGGAGTTGGTCGGTGTGTTCCCGGAGGCCACCATCAGCCGCAGCTTCGAGGTCAAGGGTTTCAAGTCGGGCGCGGTCCGGATGGCGTTGGCGGCCGACGTTCCCATCATCACCGTGACCCTGTGGGGATCGCAGCGGGTGTGGACCAAGGGCCTGCCCAAGAAGCTGCTGCGTCCCCGGGTGCCGATCATGATGGAGGTCGGCGAGCCGATGGCCGCGTACGAGCCGGTCGAGGAGTGCACGCAGGAGTTGCGCTCACGGATGCAGGCCACGCTCGAGCGACTCCAGCAGGAGTACGCGGAGCGCTACGGCGCCTACCCGGCCGGCGCCAACTGGGTGCCCGCCCGTCTCGGCGGTTCCGCCCCCACCCTGGAGGAGGCCACGGCCCTGGACGAGGCCGAGCACGCCGAGCGCCTCCGTCGCCGCGCGCAGAAGGCGGTCGACCCGGAGGCCGACGCCCGTGACGAACCGACGGGACCGGCGGGCCCGGACGCTCCGTGACCCGTTCCCGGCCGCTTTTCGTCGCCTCCGACGTCGACGGGACCCTGATCGACAACGACCACCTCGTCCCGGCCGCGAACAGGGCCGTGGTGGAGGACCTCGTCGCGGACGGCGCCACGTTCGTCCTGGCCACCGGGCGCCCGCCGCGCTGGCTACCCCAGGTGGTCGACCAACTGCCCGTCGCGCCACTGGCGGTCTGCGCGAACGGTGCCGTCATCATGGACACCGACACCGGCGAGTTCCTGGCCACCAGCCTGCTCGACCCCGAGACGCTGGCGGCGATCGACGCGGTGTTGCGCCGTCTGCTGCCCGGCAGCGGGATCGCGGCCGAGCGCCTCGGTGCCGATGCCGCGGACGCCGACTTCGTGGCCAGCCCCGACTACGAGCACGCCTGGATCCACCCGGCGCACCTCGAGGTGGGCCACGACGAGGTCCTCTCCGAGCCGGTGCTCAAACTGTTGGCCCGAGTGCCGGGGATGCCCAGTGGCGAGATGGTGGCCGCCCTGCACGGCGAGGTGGACCACCTGGCCGACGTCACCTACTCCACCACCGACGGACTGATCGAGTTCGCGGCGCGCGGTGTGACCAAGGCGAGCGGGCTCTCTCAGATCGCCTCGCGCACGGCGGCCGGCGCGGCCGTGCCGTCCTCCGCGGTGCCGGTCACCGTCGCGTTCGGCGACATGCCCAACGACCTGGAGATGCTGCGCTGGGCCGATCACGGAGTCGCGATGGGCAATGCCCTCCCCTCCGTGCACGCCGCCGCCGACGAGGTCACGCTCACCAACGATGAGGCCGGTATCGCCCACGTCCTGCGGCGTTGGTGGAGCTGAGGGCTCCGGGGAAATAGGTTGCGGACCGGTCCCCACCACTTCCCCGGTGTGCCCGCCGCCCCTGGCGGGGGAGGCGGGCACACCTGGTGGGACCCGGTCCGCAAGTCTGGTCGGCCGGGCGCCGCTCCTCGCGGGAGCGGCGCCCGGCCGGAGATCAGGGGTTCGGCTCGACGGTGAGCTCCCTGGTGGCCGGGTCGTAGACCAGCGTGCCTCCGAGGAACCGCTGTGCGACCGTCCCGTCGGCGCGCTCGGCCTCCGCGGCGACCGGCAGGCCGAGCGGACCGTGCTCGTAGCCCTGGGCGGCCCACGCGTCACCGATCACGCCCCACACCGGGTGCGTGCCCGTCTCGGGGGAGGAGTACAGCGCACCGTTCTCGTGTTTGACGAGGGAGACGTTGCCGAAGCGCTGGATCCCGGACAGGGCCTTGCCGAGCGGGCCCGCGAGCCGCTGGGCGAGCGCGGAGAAGTCGCCGCCGATCGCGTTCTGCACCGACCCCGCGTCGAGCGGGATGTCCGCCAGCGTCTTGCCGCCGGTGAGGATCCGGGTCAGGGTCGCGGGGTCGAGCCTGCCGCCGGTGAGGACGGTCCGCAGGGCCGTGGTGACGGCGTCCTGGACGCTGCCCTGGGTGATGGTCGACGGGAGGTCGGCGCTCCCGGCGCCGGCGCCACCGCCGGTGCCCCCACCGCCACCGCCACCGGTACCCGGGCCGGGGCTCGGGTTGGACGGGGCCGCGCCGCCGCCTCCGCCGCTCTTGGCGTACGACGCCGCGATGTCGCGGATCTGACCCATCTTGGCGTAGCCCGCGTTGCCCGGGCAGGACGTGAGGCCGACGTCGCGGTGGGCGAAGATGTTCGGCAGCCGGACGGCGGTGCCGTACGAGTACTTGGTGTACGAGGTGCCCTCGGAGTAGTGGGTGTCCGAGCCCTTGGGGTCGATCCCCGCGACCGAGAGGCGCCACCCGACGATCTCGCCGACCTTGCGGACGGTCGCGTCGGACGGGGCGACGGTGGAGTAGTCGCCCATCATCGAGATGCCCCAGGTGTTGCCGTTAAAGCCGCCGGCGTGGGCGCCCTGGACGTTGCGGCTGAGCCCGCCGTAGCGACCCTCGAAAGCCTGGCCGTACTTGTCGACCAGCACGTTGTAGCCGACGTCGCACCAGCCGAGGGTGCGTGCGTGGTAGGTGTAGATGCCGCGCATGACGCCGGCGGAACCCTCGCGGGTGTAGTTGTTGCTGCCCGCCGTGTGGTGGACGACGGCCGCGGCGAGTGACGGGTCGTACGTGGCGTTGCGGCAACGGATGGACTCGTCGGCGCCCCAGCCCGAGCGGCTGATGATCGACGGCTGCTTGGCGGCGATGTCGCCGTGGGTGCCGGTCCCGCCGGAGGCCGTGATGTCGGAGAACGCCTCGGGATCGGGCGTCGGCGTGTCGTCGGGGGAGAGCAGGACGGCCTTGACGGAGTCGGCTGTGTTCGAGTCGGTGCTGTTCGAGTCGGTGCTGCTCGAGTCGGCGCTGTTCGAGACGGACCCGAGGTCTGAGGTCTCGGCGACGGGCCTGATGTCCGCGTAGCGGGTGGGCACGGGCGGGGTGCGGTCGGCGGCGGGTTCGGCCGCGCGCGTGGCGGCGGCGTCTGCGTCCGCGGCGTCTGCGCCCGCGGTGTCTGAGTCCGCGGTGGCCGCGTCATCGGCGTCCGCGTCATCGGCGGGCTCCGCCGAAGCCGGGGCCGAGGCCGTGGCGGGCTCCGTGGCGGGCCCCGCGGCGGCGTCGGGCGCGTCTTCGGGGCCGGTGACCTCGGGCGCGTCGGCCAGCGAGGTGTCGGCGGGGTCGACACCGGAGAGCTTGATCTGGACGGCGGTGGTGTCCGTGCCCAGGTAGACGGGCTCGGTGCCGCCGGTCCCGTTGACGCTCTCACCCTTGCCGTCGACCGATTCCGCCTCGTACCAGGGCCCCCAGGAGCCGTCCGGGTTCTTCGCACGAACGGCGGCCAGGGCGGCGGGGTTGTGCCCCTTCCACGTGACGCCGACCATCGAGAACGGGGTCTCGGAGGTGACCTCCCGGACGGGGCCGCCGCCGGAGGCGATGTCCGTGTCCACGCCGACGGCGGGCGGTGCCCCGGCGAGGGGGACCTCGGTCTCGGCGGTGGGGAGGGCGCTGCCCGCGGTGGTGGCGATCTCGTCGCCGGACTGGACGACCTGGTCCGCCCCGTATACGGCGAGGGGCGTGACGACGGATGCCGCGACCGCCACCGCCAGGGCGAGGGTCCGGCGTCGACCACTGACGTACAGGGGGCGGCGTCGTGTTCTCAAGGGCTTCTCCAGATCAGATGTCTGTGTCACGCGGGTGCTCACCCGCGGGGCACAACTGCCCGGGGGCCACGCCGGGGCGTGACCACTGGGACGAATGTGACGAACGGGGTCAATGTTATCCAAGAAACGTGTGAAACCAAGTGATAAAGACGTGAATATTGGGACTACAGGGATGTAGTTTCGAACCGGCGTACGACGACGGGAACGCCCCACCTGCACCGTGGGCCACCGCGGTCGGTTCGAGAAGTCGTCCACCTCGTCGTCGTCGGCGTGCCCTGAACCCACCCCCGACCCGCCGGATACCCTGGGACCCGTACCCGCGCCGACCGGCGCGTGGTCAGGCGAGCGGTCGGCGGGCGCACTACTCCCGGACGCACCGCGGCGACGTACTACGGAAAGGCCCGACGGTTATGGCAGGCGAGCGGCAGTGGGACACCTATGACCTCATCGTGGTGGGGTCGGGCTTCTACGGCCTGACGGTCGCGGAGCGGGCGGCGACCGAACTCGGCAAGCGCGTACTGGTGCTCGATCGGCGCCACCACATCGGCGGCAACGCCTACTCCGAGGCCGAGCCCGAGACCGGCATCGAGATTCACAAGTACGGTGCGCACCTCTTCCACACCTCCAACGAGCGCGTGTGGGGGTACGTCAACCGCTTCACCGACTTCACCGGCTACCAGCACCGCGTGTTCGCCATGCACAAGGGCACGGCGTACCAGTTCCCCATGGGGCTGGGCCTGATCAACCAGTTCTTCGGCCGCTACTACTCGCCCGACGAGGCGCGCGCGCTCATCGCCGAGCAGGCCTCCGAGTTCTCCGCCGAGGACGCGGCGAACTTCGAGGAGAAGGCCATCTCCCTGATCGGCCGCCCGCTGTACGAGGCGTTCATCAAGGACTACACCGCCAAGCAGTGGCAGACCGACCCCAAGAACCTGCCCGCCGGCAACATCACGCGCCTGCCCGTGCGGTACACGTTCGACAACCGCTACTTCAACGACACCCACGAGGGGCTGCCCGTCGAGGGCTACACCGCGTGGCTGGAGAACATGGCCGCCGACGAGCGGATCGACGTCGTCCTGGACACCGACTGGTTCGACGTCCGCGAGGCCGTCCGCGCCGCGAGCCCCGACGCGCCGGTCGTCTACACCGGCCCGCTGGACCGCTACTTCGACTACGCCGACGGCGAGCTGGGCTGGCGCACCCTGGACTTCGAGACCGAGGTCCTGCCGACCGGCGACTTCCAGGGCACCCCGGTGATGAACTACAACGACGCGGAGTACGACTACACCCGCATCCACGAGTTCCGTCACTTCCACCCGGAGCGCAAGAACTACCCCACCGACAAGACGGTGATCATGCGCGAGTACAGCCGCTTCGCCGAGCGCGACGACGAGCCGTACTACCCGATCAACGAGTCCACCGACCGGGAGCGGCTGGCCGCCTACCGCGAGCGGGCCAAGGCCGAGACCGCGGCCAACAAGGTGTTGTTCGGCGGGCGCCTGGGCACCTACCAGTACCTGGACATGCACATGGCGATCGCCTCGGCGCTGACGATGTTCGACAACACCCTGGCGCCGCACCTGCGGGACGGCGCCGCGCTCGAGGGCTGAGCCTGCTCGCCTCGGCCTGACGGAACGACCGCCGCCCGCCGCCGCCCCGCAGCCGAACCGCCGCCCCGCCGCGTGCCGGCAGGGGTCAGTCGGCGGTGGTGCTGCCGGCCGGGGCGGCGAGCTCGCGGACGGCGGTGTCGAGCTGGGCCGCGTGCACGAGCGTGGGCTTGGCCTCGCCGAGGTGCTCGAGGACCGGGGTGACCGAGGTCCAGAAGCGGCTCAGCGAGCTCAGCCCCTCGTTCTCCGCCCGGGCCTGGGCGCGCTCGGCGCGGGTGTCGTCGGCGCGGGTGGGGTGCAGGGCCGCGCGCTTGCCCTCGATCCGGTCGTCCTTGCGCTGCGAGATCACGTAGCCCAGCGCGAACGCCACACTCCGCGGCATCCGCCCGGTCAGCAGGACCTGCGCCTCCGGGTACTCGTCGAGGACCTGTTCGACCGCGCCGGACAGCTCCTCGACGAGCCGTGCGAAGGCCCGCCGGTCGATCTGCCGCCCGCTCGCGCCCGGGTACCAGCGCCCCGAGGGCAGCGTCCATGGGACGAGGGTCTGGGCTGCGCCCGGGCCGGCGTCGCCCGTGCGGTCACCGTTCGTGTCGGTGACGGGTCCGCCGTCGGTGGGGGCGACGACGACGACGAGGTCCGCCGCCTCCCTCAGTGGATGCCCCGCGTCCACCTCGGACACCGGACCGCCCCCGTCCAGCTGGAGGGAGAGCCAGACCCGCTGCACGGAGGTCCGGTCGGCCCGCGCCGCGGTCGCCGACCCGGCGGGGAGGGTGATCATCGACAGTTCGGCTCCCGGTTGGCCTCGGCGGGACCGCCACCGGCGCTCGGCCCACATGTCGTCGCCGTCGTCGAAGTACACCGTCCGCACGCCCGTGTCGCCGCCGGGCAGCCGGCGCCTGCGGGCCTCGGTCGGCAACTCGGCCAGGTGGGTGCGCTCGCGCAGGAGGACGTCGTATCCGACCGCCAGCGCCGCCGGGAACGCGAGGTTCGGGGCCAGGACGAAGCCGGTCGCGTCGTCGTCGTCGTTCATCGCGCGCTCCAGCTCGTCGGAGACGTGGTCGACCTCCCGGCGCAGGTCCACCACGTCGTTCGCGGTGCCGAACCAGCCGGTGGCGGAGCGGAAGCCCAGGCTGCGGGCGTTGGCCACATCCACCGCGGCGCGCATCCGGTCCGCGCTATCGGCCGGCAGCAGTCGCAGGTAGTAGAGGGTGCCGTTGTGGGCGAGGAGCCACGCGCGCAGGGCCATCGCCACCACGAGCACGACCAGGGTGCCGATGAACCACCCCAGCCGTGACGGCGACGTGCAGGCCTCCGACCACAGGTCCGGTACGGACGAGATCGAGCACGAGGCGTCCCGGGTGATGAGGTCCTCGGCGACGAGGCCACCGAACGCGGTGGTCAGTGCGACGGTCAGGGCGATGAGCGTTTCCAGGACGAACACCCGATCGAGACTATCGCCGACGATCGCGGGCGCCACCGACCACCCGCGGCACTAGGCTCGGGTCATGACACGGACGACCACCGCCCCGACCCTGCGCCTGCTCGTGGTGGTCGCCGGTGTCGTGGGACTGCTGCTGCTCCTGTTCCCGCTCGCGTCGGCGCGTGCGCAGGCCCCCGCCCCCGCGGAGGCGCCAGCCCGGGCGGTCGAGGTCGGTATCACCGACCGCGCGGGCGTGCTCTCACCCGGAGACCAGGACCTGCTCCGCACCGAGACCGGCCGCATCGCGTTCCCGCCGCAGGTCGCGCGCGTCGAGTACCTGGTCTTCGATGACGACGGCGACAACCTCAACGACACCACCGAGCGCTTCGCCCAGGACGAGCGACCGGACCTGGTGGCGGAGGACCGGGAGAAATGGGCGCCCGGGACGCTCATCGTGGCCAACGACACGGAGGCGCGTGACGTCGGCATCTACTGCGGAGACGACGTGTGCGCCGCGCTCGACCTGTTCGAGGGCGGTCACCTCGACGGTTCACTCGAGGCGATGAAGGACCCGATGCGGCGCGAGAACCACGCGGTCGGGCTGCTGTCGGGGGCGCGGGCTGCCGCCGATCCCACCGTGCAGGCGCCGGAGCCCGAGCCCGCGCCGGCGTGGCTGCCGTGGGCCTTCGCCGGAGCGGGGGTGATCGTCGCGGGCGCGGTCGGCGCCGGGGTCGCGGCGAGTCGTAAGAAGAAGGCGACGACGGCGAGGGAGCGCTACGACCGGGTCTCCCGCGAGTACGGGCGGGTGGCGGGGGAGCTCAGCGGGCTGGACATCCGCGCCAATTCGCTCACCTCCCCGTTGGCCGACGACGAGCTGCGGTCCCAGTGGCAGGACGTGCGCGGCCGGTTCCTCGCGCTGGATGAGGTCATGGGCCGGATCGGAGACCTGCGGCCCGACTCGACGGACGCCGAGTTCCGTGCCAAGGCCGGCGACATCGACACCGCCCACACCACTGTGGACCAGATGCTCACGGCGGAACAGAACATCGACCAGCTCTTCCGCATGGAGCAGGGGGACGCCGACGTGCGCCGCCGCCAGCTCGGCGAGCTGCACGAGGACATGCTCGCCGCCGCGCTGGGGACGAAGGACGAGCGGCTGGCCGCCGAGGCCCGGGCCCTGGACGCCCGCGCCGACGAGCTGGCCCGGGATACGCAGGCTCCCGACTTCATGGGCCGCTACGCCCGGCTCGTCGTGGACTACCGGCTCGTCGTGGAGGCGATCCGGGCCCGCGAGATGGCGGACGTCGAGGTGGCGAAGGACGCGGGCGACCGCCACGCGCCGAGGCTGTACGACCGCGACTGGCGGGCCGGGTACGGCTACAACGGTTTCGTGCCGTACTACGTGGTGTCCGGCTGGCACACCCACGACGTTCAGGCGGCGCAGTCGGCCAGCTCCACCAACACCGGCTACTCGAACGCGTCGTTCTCCGGCGGCGGCGGCTCGAGCGGGTACTAGAGTCGCCCGGCCCGGGTCGGCTCAGCCCTCGACGATCTCCACGGACTCGATCGTGTGCAGCGTCTGCGGCCGGCCCTGCGGGCTCCCGTCGTCCTCGATCGCCGTGACGGCGTCCATCCCGTCGGTGACGGTGCCGAAGAGGCTGTAGTCCGGCGGCAGGGAGACGCCGGAGTCGCCGGTGACGATGAAGAACTGGGAACCGTTGGTGTCCGGTCCGGCATTGGCCATGGCCATCGACCCGATCTCGTACTCGCCGGCTTCGGGGAGCTCGTCGGCGAAGTCGTACCCCGGGCCGCCGCTGCCGGTGCCCTGCGGGTCGCCGCCCTGGATCATGAAACCGGGGATGACGCGGTGGAACGTGATGCCCTCGTAGAACTTGTTGCGGGCCAGGAACACGAAGTTGTTGACCGTCTCCGGGGCCTTCTCCTCGAGCAGGTCCACGGTGACGACGCCGGCGTCGGTGGTGATGACGGCGGAGTAGTCGACGCCCTCGTCCAGACACATCGGCGGGGCCGAGTCGAACTCGGTGGCGCGCTCCGCTGTGCCCTCGGCGGGCGGGCACTCGGCTGCGCCCCCGGCGGACCCACCGGACTCGCGGCCCTCGGACTGCGATGCCGCGGTGGCTCCGGTGGTCGCCGCGTCGTCGGACGGGGCGTCATCGGAACCACACCCGGCGAGGGCGAGGGGAGTGGCGAGTGCGAGCACCCCCAGGGCGGTGCGGACGGTCGGGCGGCGACGGGCGGATCCGGTGAGGCGCATGTACCGAACCTACTTCTTCTGTCCTCCCGGGTGGGGCCCCGGCGCGTGCTGGACGGGCCGTGTCGCCCCCGCCGGGTACGATCGACCCGGCTTTCCTGCCCGCGGGTGCGGGTAGGGCGAGGCGCAGCAAGGCTGATGAGGGCGGCCCCCGGCCGTCGGGACGGGGACTGGCATATATGGAACACCACGGCCACCACGAACTGATCGACGAGATCGAGCGGTCGGTCGTCGCGCTCTCCACTCCACGTGGCCGGGAATGCCTCCAGCGCATCATCCTCCCGCGGGCCGGTGAGCCGCTCGACGTGCGCTCGCTCTACCTCGCGGAGGCGTCCACCAACGTCCGACGGGCGCACTCCTCCTCGCGGACCTCGCTGAGCATCGGCGCGGACTCCGAGGTCTCGTTCGCCACGTACTTCAACGCGTTCGCCGCGGCGTACTGGCGGCGGTGGTCAGTTCTCGGCGAGGTCGTCCTGAGGCTGACTGTGCGCGGGTCCGGACGGGTGGACCTGTACCGCTCCAAGATCGACGGGTCGCGCATCGCGATCACCGGTGACGTCGTCGGCGAGCGGGGTCGGGCCGACCAGGTGACGACGGTCGAGTTCACCTGCGACCTGGGGCCGTTCGAGGACGGCGGGTGGATCTGGTTCGACCTCACCTCCGACACGGACGTCGAGTTGCTCGCGGGCGGGTGGTACTCGTCTGTCGACGCCCCGGCCACGCGCCCCGACGCCCACCCCGACGGCACGCGCGACCCGGCGGTGCAGGTGCCCAACGACCGCCGGGTCACCGTCGGCATTCCCACGTTCAACCGGCCCGGCGACGCGGTGGCCGCGCTGCGGGCACTGACCTCCGATCCCGAGGTCGACGCCGTGATCGACGCCGTCCTCATGCCCGACCAGGGCGATCGCAAGGTCCGCGACGAGCCCGGCTTCGCGGAGGCGGCGGAGTTCCTCGGCGACAGGCTCCACATCTTCGACCAGCCCAACCTCGGTGGTTCGGGCGGGTACAGCCGCATCATGTACGAGGCCAGGCGTCTCACCGATTCGCCGTACATCCTGTACATGGACGACGACATCGAGATCGAGCCCGACTCGATCCTGCGGGCCCTGGCCTTCGGGCGTTTCTCCACCGTCCCGATGCTGGTCGGCGGCCAGATGCTCAACCTGCAGGAACGCAGTCACCTGCACACGATGGGCGAGGTGGTGGGCGCCCACGACTTCATGTGGACCGCCGCGCCGCACGCGGACTACGACTACGACTTCTCGCGCCACCAGTTGACGGACCGGGACAACCCCAAGCCGCTGCACCGCCGTATCGACGTGGACTACAACGGGTGGTGGATGTGCCTCATCCCGCGCGTGGTCGCCGAGAAGATCGGGCAGCCGCTCCCACTGTTCATCAAATGGGATGACGCGGAGTACGGGTTGCGCGCGCGGAAGGCCGGCCACCCCACGGTCACCATGCCGGGTGTGGCGATCTGGCACATGGCGTGGTCGGACAAGGACGACGCGATCGACTGGCAGGCCTACTTCCACCTGCGGAACCGCCTCGTGGTGGCGTCGATGTACCACGAGGGCGACCACAAGGGCATCATGCAGTCCAGCCTCAAGGCGCTGGTCAAGCATCTGGTGTGCCTGGAGTACTCGACGGTGGCCATCCAGATCGAGGCCATCCGCGACTTCCTGCGCGGCCCGGAGGCCCTGTACGAACTGCTGCCCACCGCCCTGCCCAAGGTGCGGGCCATGCGAGCGGAGTTCCCCGACGCGGTGGTCATCCCGTCGGCCGTGGACCTGCCCGCCCCGTCCGGCGGCCCGGCCGGCATCCATTCCGAACCCCGCGGCCCGGTCCGCAAGGCCGTGGCACTGGCCCGCGGCCTGGCCCACACCCTGAGCAGGGACGACAAGACGCACCACGAGGTGCCGCAGGCCAACTTCCCGCCGATCGAGGCCCGTTGGTACTCGCTCAGCAGGGTCGACGGTGCGACCGTCACCACCGCCGACGGTCGCGGGGTCGTCTACCGCAAGCGCGACCGCGACCTCGCCGCCGCCCTGTTCAAGGAATCGGCAGCCGTGCACCGTGAGCTGTTCCGTCGATTCCCGGAGATGCGCCGCCGCTACCGCGACGCCCACGCCGATCTCGTGACCAAGGAGGCCTGGGGCCGTGTCTTCGAATCCTGATCCGGTGGTGTCCGATCCCGCCGTGGAGATCCCCGTACCGACCGGCGAGGTCCGGTTGCTGGCGGCGATCCAGCGTCAGCTGTTGGCCGTGCCCGGTTCGCGGGAGGCGGCCGTGACGCTGTCTCATGTCGGCGAGCACGCCCTGGGGTGGATGGCGATCTCGGCCGCCGGCATGGCGGTCGATCCGGCCCGGCGCGGCCGCTGGGCGATGGTGGGGGTCGGCAGCTTCGGTGCCCACGCCACCTCTGTTGTCGTCAAGCGCGTCATCCGCCGCCGGCGCCCGGACCACCCCACGGTGACCGTCGGCGTCGGTACCCCCTCCAAGCTCAGCTTCCCGTCCTCCCATGCCACCTCGACCACCGCGTTCGCCCTGCTCGCGGGGTCGGTGGCCGGGGTCCCGGTGGCGCCGGCGCTCGTGCCGGTGATGCTGGCGTCCAGGCTGGTGCTGGGAGTCCACTACCCTTCGGATGTGTTCGCCGGTGCCGCGGTCGGTGCGGGCTGCGCTGCGCTCACCCGTGCGGTGTGGCCCTCCGCAGCCGTCCAGAACGTGCTGCCCGAGGCGTTGCGCGACGGTGCGTCCGGCCCAGGCCTCACCCAGAATCCCGAGGAGAAGCGATGACCGATCATTCCGGAGCGCCGGCGTCCCGGGGCGTGGCAGACCACCACCTCGTCGGAGCCGAACCCCACACGGCCAACGAGATAGACGACATCGCCGAGGCGGAGGAGGATGCGAAGGGCGCGCCGCCCAAGAACCTCCTCGACGGCATGATCAAGGCCCTCCGGCCGCGCCAGTGGGTCAAGAACGTCCTCGTCATCGCCGCCCCCGCGGCGGCCGGGTCGCAGACCCTCACCGACGGCAACGTCCTGTTCTCGGTGTTCATCGCGTTCGTGGCGTTCTGCATGGCCGCCTCGAGCGTGTACCTCATCAACGACGCGATGGACGTCGAGGCCGACCGCGCCCACCCGACCAAGCGGTTCCGCCCCATCGCCGCGGGCGTGCTCCCCGTCGGGTTGGCCTACGGCATGGCGGTGGTGCTCATCATCGCCTCGCTCGCCATCTCGGTGCTGTTCACCCACCCGGCGCTGGCGATCGTCGTGGCCGTGTACATCGTGCTGCAGCTCATGTACTGCTTCGGTCTCAAGCACCAGCCGGTGCTCGACATCGCGTTCGTCTCCTCCGGCTTCCTGCTGCGCGCGGTCGCCGGTGGCGCGGCCGCCGAGGTCGAGATCTCGCAGTGGTTCCTGCTGGTCATGGCGTTCGGTTCGCTGTTCATGGCAGCCGGCAAGCGGTACGCCGAGCTGAACCTGCACCTCAAGACCGGCGCCAAGATCCGCAAGGCTCTGGAGAGCTACACCCCCACCTACCTGCGGTTCGTCTGGACGCTGTCCGCGACGGTGCTCGTGCTCTGCTATGCCCTGTGGGCGTACGACCGCGGGTCCGACCCCACGCAGCCGGCCGGCGCGGCGATCTGGCTGCAGATCTCCATCGTCCCGTTCACCATCGCGGTCCTGCGGTACGCGGTCGACGTCGACGCCGCGCAGGCCGGCGAGCCCGAGGACATCGCGCTCGGCGACCGGGTCCTGCAGGTCCTCGCGGCCCTGTGGGTCCTCACCGTGGTGATCGGCGTCTATATCGTCCCGTCGATCTCCTGAGTCCGGCGGACGGTCGATGTCGGAGGTGACGGCGGCGCGCCGGACCGGGCGCACCGCACCGGTCTTCTGGACCGGGGTCGTGGTGGTGGTGGCGATCTTCCTCGCCGGGGCCTGGCAGCGGCGGTGGATCGCCGACGACGGACTCATCGTCCTGCGCACCGTCCGCAACCTCATCGCCGGCAACGGCCCGGTGTTCAATGCGGGGGAGCGGGTCGAGTCCAACACCTCCACGCTGTGGACCTATCTCATCTACGGGGTCCATGAGCTCGTCGGGTACCGGCTCGAGCTGGTGGTCCTGGGCGTGGCGCTCACGCTGAGCATGGTCGCGGTGGTGTGCGCGATGGTCGGCACCCGCGTGATGTACCGCGGCACCCGCCGTGCGCCCGCCGGTGGCCCGGTACTGCTCCTGCCGTTCGGCGTGCTGGTCTATGTCATGCTGCCGCCGGCCCGCGACTTCGCCACCTCGGGCCTCGAGACGGGTCTGGTGATCTGCTGGATCGGCGCCATGTGGATGGGGCTGCAGCTCTGGGCCCGCGCGCCCCGCCGTGAGGGGCGGTTCGGTCTGCCCGCGCCGGGCACCGCGGCGGTCGCCTTCATCGCCGGTCTCGGCCCCCTGGTGCGCCCAGAGATGGCGTTGGCCGCGGCCGCGTTCCTCGCGCTGATGGCCGCGGCCCGCCAGTCGTGGCGTCACCTCGGCTGGCTGGTGGTCATCGCCGGCACGGTCCCCGTTCTGTACCAGCTCTGGCGGATGTCGTACTACGCCCTGCCGTACCCGCTCACGGCGGTGGCCAAGGACGCCGGCGGGGCGAAGTGGGACAAGGGCGCCGAGTATGCGTGGAACCTGGTGGCGCCGTACGCGTTGCTGCTGCCGTTGGCCGCCGTCCTGATCGCGGGACTGGTCGCACTCTGGGCCCGCCTGGCCCTCCGCCGCGGAAATTCGCTACTCCCGCTCCGGATCCGCTACCCGCATTCGGGTAGCGGATCCGGAGGGACGGTAGCGGATCCGCGTGGCAGCGCCGACGACCACGCCGACGGCCACGACGACGGCCACGACGACGCCGACGACCACGACGGCGCCGACGCCGACAACAACGACCACGACGACGACGAGGCCGGCCGCCTGCTCCGGCTGCGCCAGCGGGTCCGCTCCACCCCGGTCGTCACGGCGGTCTTCCTCGGGGTGGCGCTGGTGATGCTGCTCTACGTGGTCCGCGTGGGCGGCGACTTCATGCACGGCCGCGTGCTGCTGCCGTCCCTGTTCCTGTTCCTCCTGCCGGTCTCGGTGGTGCCCCTTCCCGTCGGTCCCGCCCGCGGGTCCGCGGACGCCTCGGTGCGCCGGGTGACCGTCCCACTCACCGCGGTCGCATGGCTCGTCGTCGTCGGCTGGGCGGTGACCGTCCAGGTCACCGAGGACCCCTTCCGCGAGGAACCGGAGTCGATCACGGCGGCGGGGATCGTGGACGAGCGCCAGTTCTACATCCAGCGCACGGGCCACAAGCATCCGTTGCTCGCCGAGGACTACCTGGACTTCCCCCGGATGCGGGCGCTGGTGCGGGACGTCACCGCGAACCGGACGGGTGCGGTCTTCCTGCCCGTGCCGGGATTCCAGGACCGGTGGGACGTGGTCTCCTACGACCGCCCCATGCCCGGGCTGGCGCCGTTCGAACTGCCCGAGGAGCCGGTCAAGACCGTCGTGTTCCTCAACCTCGGCATGACGAGCATGAACCTGCCGCTCGACGTGGACGTCTACGACACCGTGGGGCTCGCGTCGCCGCTGGCCGCGCATACAGACCGGATGGAGGACGGTCGGATCGGGCACGACAAGTTCCTGCCGTACGACTGGGTGCTCGCCCGCACCGGCGTGGTCGAGGATCCGGTCAACTTCCCGCGGTGGATCGACGTGAACTGGGTGAACCAGGCGCAGGTCGCGCTGCAGTGCCCGGCCACCCAGGCGTTGATCGAGTCGTACTCGGGTCCGTTGACCCTGGAGAAGCGCTGGTCGAACGTGATGAACGCATTTTCATACGCCGAGTACCGGATCAACAGAATCCCTGCGTACGAGGTGCAGAGGTGCGGGTTACCGATGCCTGAGAAAGTGGAGAAGTACCAGGGCACTCGGTAGTGTGGCCCAAGCTGTTATCTCGAAACGGTAACAGTCGGGGGTCGAATTGGTCCCTGACCTGTAACACCTGTCCCAAAGTGCGCGACAGTATCGATGAACTCGATGTCGCAGTTCCGGTCCTCCCCTGGTGGGGCCGGTCCGATGAACGTCACCGATGCCCTCCCGGGCACCAGGAACGAACAAAGGAACCAACGAATGTCCCAATCCACCCTCCGGCGCAGGTTCGCCGCCGGGCTCACCGCTCTGGCGACGGCCGCAGGGCTCATCGTCGGGGCCCCGGCACTGGCCGGCGCGCAGGCGACCGAGCAGGGCTCGTCGGCCAGCCTCGGGTCCGCTGGCTCGGCTGCCCCGCCGCCCGCCGCCCCCGCGTTCCGGCCGGCCGGAGGTAACGAGAACCCGGTTGGTTTCCGCAACTGGCTGCGTCCCGGCTGTGAGTGGGACCCGGTCGCCTCCTGGGTCCAGCTCTGCACGGTCCACTCGCCGTCGATGAACCGGCCCATCAAGGTCCAGGTGCAGCCGGCCCGCTTCGGCGGCAACGCCGGCCTGTACCTGCTCGACGGCCTGCGTGCCCGTGACGACTGGAACGCGTGGACCCACGACGCCCAGGCGCAGCGCATCTTCCTGCAGGACAACATCACCCTGGTCATGCCCGTCGGCGGTCAGGTGTCCTTCTACTCCGACTGGGAGCGGCCCATCAACCTGGGCGGCACCCTGCTCCAGTACAAGTACGAGACGTTCCTGACCAAGGAGCTGCCGGACTACCTCGCGGCCCACTTCGGCGTCCGGCGCGACAACAACGCCATCGCCGGACTGTCGATGGGCGGCTCGGCGGCCGCGACGCTCGCCGCCAAGCACCCGAACCAGTTCAAGCAGGTCTCGGTGTTCTCCGGCTACATGAACCCGACCGCGCCGGGCATGTACACCATGATCCCGCTGGCGATGTTCGACCAGTGCAAGTGCGACCCGTTCGCGATGTGGGGCCTGCCCGGCTCGCCGCGCTGGGGCGAGAACGACCCGCTGCTCAACGCCGCGAAGCTGCGCAACATCCCGATGTACGTGACCGCCGGGTCGGCGATCCCGGGCCGGTACGACCAGCCCTCCAGTCTGCAGGCCGTGTTCAACACGTTCAACGGCATCATCCTCGAGGGCCTGTCCCGCGGCTCGACGCTGGCGTTCCAGAACACCATGAACGCCGCGCCGAACAAGGCGACGTTCGAGTACCGCACCACCGGCATCCACGGCTGGGGTTATTGGAACGACGACCTCATCGCGGCCCGCTCGGCGCAGATCCTTGACGTGATGAACGCCCACGCGTGGTGATCACACCGAGTTAGCCGACGAATCGGACTCTCATCAGCGAGTCCTCACCCGTCACACCGGGGCCCCGCGCGTAGATTCTCGTGCGGGGCCCCGGTCGTTGTGTGACCACCGGGTTCGGCCGCGGGAGGGGAACCCGCGGGCGCACCGGGACCCGGGCTCCGGATACAGGTGACGCGGGTCGGTGAGACGCGCGCCCACTAACTATTCGGCGACACGACGCGGCAAGGAAGAGAACAACACATGGCGACCCCCAGCGCACACGCGAGCCCCCGTTCCCGGTGGACGTCCCTCCTCGCGGCTCCCCTCGTGGCGTCCGTGGTGGGATCCGGCCTCGTCCTCCCGCCCGTCGCCGCGGCGCAGGAGACGCCCGTCCGGCCGACCCAGGGGCAGACCAGCCCGGCGGAGAGCCCGGCCCGGTCGACCCCCGCGGAGAGCCCGGCCAACGCACCCGAGGCGCCCAGCCTGCGCGTGCCCTCGGCACCACCGTCGGGCGTCCGTCTCGACAAGGTCGAGTGGAAGTCCGCCAACCGGGTCGCGCTCTGGGTCCAGTCGCCGGCCATGAAACAGGCCATCCAGGTGCAGCTCATGCTCCCGGCCCAGTGGAACGCGGACCCCGAGCGCACCTACCCGTCCCTGCTGCTGCTCGACGGGCTGCGGGCCCGCGACGACGCCAGCGGCTGGACGCTCGAGACCAAGATCTCGCAGTTCTTCGACGCCAAGAACGCGGTCATCGTGCTGCCCGTCGGTGGCGAGTCGAGCTTCTACACGGACTGGGTCGCAGACGCCAAGGGCTCGGCCTACCAGTGGGAGACGTTCCTCATGCAGGAACTGCCGCCGCTGCTGGCCCGCGACTGGCGGGTGGGTGACAAGCACGGCGTCGCCGGACTGTCCATGGGCGGCACGGCCGCCATGATGCTGTCGCAGCGCTACCCGGATCACTTCGACTTCGCCGCCAGCTACTCGGGGTTCCTCGACACCACCAGCTTCGGTATGCCCGAGGCCGTGAAGGTGGCCATGCAGGACGCCGGCGGCTACCCGGCCGAGAACATGTGGGGCCCGCTCGGGTCGCGGCGCTGGCAGGAGCAGGACCCGAAGCTGCACACCGAGAGGATGCGCGGGCAGAGCGTCTACGTCTCCGCCGGCAGCGGCAACACCGGGCCCTGGGACCAGCCGTCCGGACTGCCGGACATCCCCACCAACTTCCCCGGTTACGGCCTGGAACTGCTCTCCCGGATGACCACGCAGACCTTCGTCAACAGGGCCCGCGCCGCCGGGGTCGAGGTCACCGCCAACTTCCGCCCGTCCGGCACGCACACCTGGCCCTACTGGCAGTTCGAGATGACCCAGGCGTGGCCGCAGTTCGCGACCGCGGTGGGGATCGAGAACGTGGAGAAGCCGTGCGCGGCGAGTGGCGACATCGCCCGCCTGGCCGAGCGCCAGCCCGGTCTCGGTCCGTGCCTGACCGGCGAGTACGACGTCCGCGGCGGCAAGGCGACCGACTTCCGCTTCGGTCGCGTGTTCTGGTCTCAGCAGACCGGCGCCCATTCGGTCCTCGGCGCGATCGGTGCCGCCTACCAGGCCGAGGGCGGCCCCGACGGGGTGCTCGGTCTGCCGACCTCCGGTGAGACCGCCACCCCGGACGGCCGCGGCCGGTTCTCCACCTTCCAGAACGGTGTCATCTACTGGTCGCCCACCACGGGCGCGCACGCCGTCCGCGGCGGCATCCGGGCGATGTGGCAGGAGCGCGGCTCCGAGCGCGGCGAGCTCGGCTACCCGACCACCGACGAGATCACGAACCCCAACAAGCCGGGCGTCGTCCAGGGCTTCCAGGGCGGAACGGTCTACTGGTCCGAGGAGACGGGTCCGAAGGTCGTCGAGGGTGCGATCCTCCAGACCTACCGTGAGGCCGGGGCCGAGAACTCCGAGCTGGGGTACCCGACCACCGACGAGATCGCCCTGAGCACCCGTCGAGGGGCGTTCAACAGGTTCCAGGGCGGTGCGATCTACTGGTCCCCGCGTACCGGGGCGCACGTGGTCCCGCGCGGGCCGGTGTTCGATGCCTGGGGCACCGTCGACTACGAGCGCGGCCGGCTCGGGTACCCGACCGGCCCGCTGCGCAACACCAGGGACGGCCAGGTGATGGAGTTCGAGGGCGGCAGCATCACCGTGAGCGGCGGCCGGGCGGAGATCTCGTCGTGAGATCCCGGCTGGCGACCCTGACCGCCGCGCTGCTCGTCGCGGGCGGGATGCTCACCGCCTGCGGTGGAGGGGACTCGACGGTCTCCGGCGTGCCCGACTCCGAGACGCTGGCCCCGCCGCCGGGTGGCGGCGGGACCCCCGGTGTCTCGCGTGTACCCGCGACGGAGGACTCCGGCCGCTACACCGAGGCGCCCGCACCGGTCGACCCGGACGCCTCCGGGTACACCGCGCCGGCCGTCGGTGCGCGGGAGCGCGGGTACCTCGCGGCGCTCGAGAACGAGGGCATCGAGACCGCGGAGCTGTCCGATTCGCTCGTCGCCGCGGGTAACACCATCTGCCGGATCCGGACGACCGGGGGAGCCGCCGACGAGACCACGACGATCGCGGACGCGGTGGCGGGTCAGATCTCGGCGGGTGGGTACTCGGACCGTGAGGTCGACGAGCTCTCGCGCATCGTGGTGGACGCCTCGGCGGGCCAGCTCTGCCCGTAGCTCCCCGGCGGCCCCCACTCGCCCCGGGGCCAGGGGCCCAGGGGCCGGCTACCCCGGGCCCGGCACGCGCCGCCGAGCGGTGAGCCCCGACACCCTCAGGGGTCTCACGGAACCCCGACCGTCCTCGGGACGTTGACCGATCGTCGGCCGCCCGCCACAGTCGCGTGGGCAGGCCGGGAAGGAGTTCGTATCGTGGCTCGTGGATCCCGTCGTGGCGGAGGCCGTCGTCTCGGTTGCTCGCTGGGGGCGCTCGTGTTGGTGGTCCTGCTCGTCGTGGGCGTCGGGTGGTGGATCGGGAACCGCGGACTCCCCACGGGCCCCGACGGACCGCTGCCGACCCCGGGGGAGCCGGAGTTGACCCAGCCGGCGGACTGCCCGGACGTGGAGATGATCGCCGTACCGGGGACGTGGGAGAGCAGCCCGACGGACGACCCGTACAACCCGGGCTTCCTGCCCAACGCCCTGCTGCGGACCATCACCGACCCGCTGAGCCAGCAGTACCCGGACGACCGGCTCGAGGTGTTCACCGTCCCCTACGTGGCGCAGTTCAGGAATCCGCAGGCGCCCAACGAGATCCCCTACGACCAGAGTCGGGCGGAGGGCACCGAGCGTGCCCGTGCCGAGCTCGCCGCGACCCACGAGCGGTGCCCGTACACCTCGTTCGTGCTGCTGGGCTTCTCCCAGGGCGCGGTGATCGCCGGCGACCTCACGAGCGAGATCGGCACCGGCAACGGTCCGGTGCCCGCCGACCTGGTCCGCGGATCGGTCCTCATCGCCGACGGCCGCCGACTGCCGGGCGAGGGGCGGTCACCGGGTCTGTCCCCCGGGAACGGCCAGGGCATGGAGATCTCCCTGCAGCCGGCCACCGGCCTCACCCAGCTCATCGCCGGCGCCACCATGACCGGACCGCGCCCGGGCGGATTCGGCGAACTCGCCGAGAGGACGGCCCAGATCTGCGACTCCCGCGACCTGATCTGCAACGCCCCGCTCAACGTCGTGGACGGAGCGGCCCGGTTCCAGGAGTTCGTCGCCAACAACGCCATCCACGCGATGTACGCCACCAACCCGGACGTCATCGAGGGCACCACGGTCCCCGAGTGGACGATCGGGCACGTTCGCGAGCTCGTCGACGGCGCCCCGGAGATCGCCCACGGGTGAGCGGTGGGCCCCGCCTCCGGGGGCCCGGGCGACACGCCTGACGTTCCGGATGATTCGGAGTTCGGATGTGCTCTGGGGCAGGCTGTAGGATCGACCAAGCTTGTCGTCAGTGCACCCGGCATTTCCGTGGTCGACGACGTCGACCAACGTAAGACGGATCGGAACGGAGCAACGTGGAGTTCGAGCAGTACCACGACGCCAGCGGGGCGATCGTCATCCCTGATCGCACCACCCTCGTCGATTTCGTCGAAGCCAACGTCTCCGCCGCTCGCGAGGATCCCGCCGAGGACGGGCTGATCTACCGCTACATCGACTACTCGTCCTCCCGCGACGGCGAGGTGCACGAACTCTCGTGGTCGCAGTTCGGTGACAGGCTCTACGCCATCGCCGCCCGTCTGCAGCAGGTCGCGAAGCCGGGTGACCGGGTGGCCATCCTCGCGCCGCAGGGTCTCGACTACATCGTGTCCTTCTTCGCGGCCATCCACGCGGGGCTCATCGCGGTTCCCCTCTTCGACCCGGACGAGCCCGGTCATCACGACCGACTCCACGCCGTCCTGGCGGACTGCGCGCCCGCGGTCATCCTCACCTCGACCGAATCCGCGGCCGGTGTCCGCACGTTGTTCCGTTCCCTGCCGGCCCGCGAGCGTCCGCGCACCGTGGCCGTCGACGCCATCCCCGCCGAGCTCGGCTCGGGCTGGACCAGGCCGGAACTCGGTGCCGACGACATCGCCTACCTGCAGTACACCTCCGGATCCACCCGGGTGCCAGCCGGAGTCGAGATCACCCACCGCAACGTGGTCACGAACGTCATGCAGCTGTTCGACGGGCTCGGGCTGACCCGCGCGTCGCGCGGCGTCACCTGGTTGCCGCTGTTCCACGACATGGGCCTGCTGACGGTGATCCTCCCCGCGATGGGCGGGGCCACGATCTCGGTGATGAGTCCCCGCGCGTTCGTGCAGCGCCCGGGCCGCTGGGTCTCGCAGCTGGGCGCCATGTCGGACGGCGACGGGGTGTTCGCCGCCGCCCCCAACTTCGCGTTCGAGCACGCCGCCCGCCGGGGCCTTCCCCGGGAGGGCGAGACCCTCGACCTGTCCGGCGTGACCAGCATCATCAACGGTTCGGAGCCGGTCACCCCGGCCTCCATGCGTGCCTTCAACGAGGCCTTCGCGCCCTACGGACTCGCGCCGACCGTCATCAAGCCGTCCTACGGCATGGCCGAGGCGACCCTGTTCGTCTCCTCGCCGCGCCGCGACGACGAGGCGATCGTCATCCACGTGGACCGGACCGATCTCAACCAGGGCGTCATGACGGTCCTGGACCCGGCGCAGGTGGAGGGCAACGAGGACGCCATCCCGCAGGTCGCCTGTGGATACGTCGCCCCCAGCCAGTGGGCGACCATCGTCGACGCGAACATCGACGAGGCCACCGGTGAGCACGACGGCACCGGTCGCGAGCTCCCCGAGGGCCGGGTGGGCGAGATCTGGCTGCACGGCACCAACGTCGGGCGCGCCTACTGGGGGCGCCCCGAGGAGTCCGACGCCACGTTCGGCAACCGGTTGGTGGAGCGCCTGGACGAGGGGTCCCGGACGGTCCGCGAGTTCGGGACCGTGCCCGAGGACGCGCGGTGGCTGCGCACCGGGGACTACGGCGCCTACGTGGACGGTCAGCTGTACATCACCGGACGCGTCAAGGACCTCGTGATCGTCGCGGGCCGCAACCACTACCCGCAGGACCTGGAGAACACCGCGCAGGGTGCGTCCGACGCACTCCGCCCCGGTTTCGTCGCCGCGTTCTCGGTGCCAGCCAACCAGTTGCCGATGGAGGCGCGTAACGGCGCCGACATCGCCGCCGATGACTCCTCGGAGACGCTCGTCGTGGTCGGCGAGCGCGCACCCGGCGCCGGTAAGGCGGACCCGGGACCGATCGCGGACGCGGTCCGTTCGGCGATCTCCGCACGACACGGCGTCACCGCCCAGGATGTGCTGTTGGTCCCGGCCGGATCCATCCCCCGCACGTCCAGCGGCAAGATCGCGCGTCGCGCGTGCAAGGCGGCGTACGTGGACGGCACCCTCCGCGGGGGCCATCAGCAGTCCGCCTTCCCGGATCTGCCGACGCAGTAGCGTCCGGCGACCGGGCCGGTTCAAGGCACCACGGGTGCCCCGCCGCGACGGGACACACCGGACGACACCCGAGGGAAAGGCGAGCCACGACGATGGCACAGAGCGAGATGACGGTAGTGGAGCTCCGCGAGTGGATGCGGGGCTGGGTCTGCCGGGCCACGGGGCTCGACATCTCCAAGGTCACCGACGACCGCTCGTTGGAGGAGTACGGCCTGTCGTCCCGCGACGCGGTGTCCCTGTCCGCCGATCTCGAGGACCTCATCGGTCGCCCGCTCGACGCGACCGTCGCCTACCAGCACCCCACCATCGCCTCGCTGGCCGAGTACGTCGTCAACGGGCCGGTCGAGACCGACGAGCCCACCGACTTCCACACGTTCCGTGACCGCGGCGCGGGCATGGAGTTCGACGTGGCCGTGATCGGGCTCGCCACCCGGTTCCCCGGCGGCGCCGACACCCCGGAGGCGACCTGGGAACTGCTCGCCTCCGGCCGGGACGCCACCACCCCCCGCCCGGACTCCCGCTGGTCGGAGTGGGCGGGCGACGCCTACGTCCAGCAGGTCCTGGCCGAGGCCCCGGACCGCGGCGGCTGGCTCGACGACTCCGAGGTCAAGGACTTCGACGCCGAGTTCTTCGGCATGAGCCCCCGCGAGGCCGAGATGGTCGACCCGCAGCAGCGGCTCGCGCTCGAGCTCACGTGGGAGGCCCTGGAGAACGCCCACCTGCCGGCCAGTGACCTCAAGGGCCACGAGGTCGGCGTCTTCATGGGCTCGTCCTCCAGCGACTACCAGGTGTTCCTCACCTCGGACTCCGCTGCGGCCTCCCCCTACGCGGTCACCGGCGCCTCCAACTCGATCATCTCGAACCGGGTGTCCTACACGTTCGACTTCCGCGGCCCGTCCATGACACTGGACACCGCCTGCTCGACGTCGCTGGTGGCGATCCACGAGGCCGTCAACTCCCTGCGACTGCACGAGTCGGATCTCGTCGTGGCCGGTGGCGTCAACATGATGCTCGCGCCCGCCGCCACCATGGGCTTCGCCAAGACCGGCGCCGCGCTCAGCCCGGACGGGCGGATCAAGGCGTTCTCGTCCGACGCCAACGGCATCTGCCGTGCGGAGGGCGGGGGAGTGTTCATCCTGAAGCGCCTCTCGGAGGCCGAACGGGACGGGAACGACATCCTCGCCGTCATCAAGGGGTCCGCGGTGAACTCGGACGGCCGCTCCAACGGCATGACCGCCCCCAACCCCGACGCCCAGGTCGCGGTCCTGCGCCAGGCCTACGCCGACGCCGGTGTGGACCCGCGCGAGGTCGACTACATCGAGGCGCACGGCACCGGCACGATCCTGGGCGACCCCATCGAGGCCACCGCCCTGGGGCAGGTGCTCGGTCGCGGGCGCGAGGCCGACCGGCCCACGCTGCTCGGCTCGGCCAAGACCAACTTCGGCCACATGGAGTCCGCCGCCGGCGCCGCCGGTCTGGCCAAGATCATCCTCGGGATGAACAAGGACGCCCTGCCGCCCACGATCAACTTCGCGGGCCCCAACCCGTACATCGACTTCGACGCCGCTCGACTGAGCGTGGTCACCGAGACCACCGAGTGGCCGCGCTACAGCGGCCGCGCCCTGGCCGGCATCTCCGGGTTCGGGTTCGGCGGTACCAACGCGCACGTCGTGGTGGCCGAATACCAGCCGGCGGCCGGCGCGGCCGGCGAAGCCGAGGCGGGCAACGCAGCCGGCGCGGACGAGGCAGCCGGCGCAGCCGAGGCGGACGACGCAGCCGAGGCGGACGACGCAGCCAGCGCGTCCGACGCGGACGACGTCGCCCGCTGCGTGGCCGAGGCCGTGGAGCGCAACGCCGACGAGCTGGCCACCACCGGGACCTCCGTGGCCGGTGCGCCCGCGACCGTGCTCGTGGTCTCCGGCTCCCTGCCGTCGCGGCGCAAGTCAACCGCCGGCCAGATCGCCGACTGGCTCGAGGCCCGGGACGACTCGATCGACCTGGGTGCCGTCGCCCGTACCCTGGCCACCCGCAACCACGGGCGGTCCCGCGGGGCCGTGGTGGGCCACACCCGCGCCGAGCTGGTGGCGGGCCTGCGGGCCCTGGCCGCCGGCGATCCCGGGCCCGGCGTGTTCAGTGCCGACGCCCCCGCCGGCACCGGCGACGTGTGGGTGTTCTCCGGTTTCGGCTCGCAGCACCGGAAGATGGCCAAGGAGCTGTACCTGTCCAACCCGCTGTTCGCCTCGTGCCTGGACGCGGTGGACGAGCTCATCGACTTCGAGGCCGGGTACCGGATCTCCGAGATCATCCTCGACGACTCCCAGACCTACGAGCTCGAGAATTCCCAGGTCGGGATCTTCGCCATCCAGGTGGCGCTGATCGACACCCTGCGCGCGCTCGGGGCCAAGCCCGAGGCCGTCATCGGCCACTCGATGGGCGAGGTCGCGGCCGCCTACGCGACCGGTGGACTCGGCCTCGAGGACGCGGTGCGCGTGATCTGCGTGCGGTCGCGTCTCATGGGTGACGCCGAGGGCCAGGTGTCGGACGACGAGGCCGGCGCCATGGCGCTGGTCGAGTACTCGGCGGAGGAGATCGCCCGGATCATCGCCGACAACCCGCAGTTCGCCTCGATCGAGCCCGCGGTCTACGCGGCGCCCACCCACACCACGGTCGGCGGGCGCGCCAAGCCCGTCGCCGACTTCGTGGCCTGGGTCGAGGAGCAGGGCAAGTTCGCCCGTCAGCTACAGGTCCGCGGCGCCGGCCACACGTCGGACGTGGACATGCTCCTCGGCGAACTCGCCGCCGAGATCGCCGGTCTCGAACCGCACGAGCTCACCTCCGGCCTGTTCTCCTCGGTCGACCGCGAGACCTTCTACCGCGCCGGCCACGAGCCGGTCCACGCCGAGGAGTACTGGGTCAAGGGCATGCGTCACTCGGTGTGGTTCACCCACGCCGTGCGCAAGGCCGTGGAGGCCGGGTACGTCACGTTCCTCGAGCTGGCGCCCAACCCGGTCGCGGCGATGTCCGTGGCCGCGACCTGCTTCGACGCCGGCCTCATGGAGCCCAACCTGCTCCACACGCTCAAGCGCAAGGAGTCGGAGGCCGACACCCTCCTCCACGCGATCGCGCAGCTGTACGTCCACGGTCACACGATCGACATGCCCAGCGTGGTGGAGATGATCCACGGGTACGTCACCGGCCCGGACCGGTATGCACCGGTGCCCGGGACGGCCTGGAAGCGCCGGACCCTGTGGCCCAAGGTCACCGCCGGTGGCGGGTCGGGTGAGGGCCGCATGCCGGGCTCGCACGTCGCGCTGCCCGACGGTCGCCACGCCTGGCAGGTCCGCGCCGAGGTGGTGCCCAGCGTCGACGCGCTGATGACCGCCGCCGCGGCGTCCGTGCTCGACGGCGCGACCCTCACCGCCGTGAACCGGCCCGGTGTGTTGCCGGCCGCCGGTTCCGTGACCACCACCATGACCCCGCACCCGGGTGGCGCGTCGGTGCAGGTCCACGCCCGGACCGGTGAGGGCTCCGGGACGTTCGTGTTGGTCGCCGAGTGCGCGGTGACCGGGGGCGCCCCGATCGCCCCGGAGTCCGCGCCCGAGCAGCACTACGTGTCGAGTGAGTCCGACGCCCCAGTGGTCGACGAGGACGAGGACGACGACGAGGTCGACAACCGCTGGAATCCCGAGTCCGGCGAGTCGATCGGCGACCGACTGGCCCGGATCATCGGGTCGTCGATGGGGTACAGCCCCGACGACCTGCCGAGGGAACTCCCGCTGCTGGATCTCGGCCTGGATTCGCTCATGGCGGTGCGGATCAAGAACCGCGTCGAGCACGAGTTCTCCATCCCGCCGCTCGAATTGCAGGCGATGCGCGACGCGTCGCTCGACGATGTCGCGGACATGGTGCGGTTCGCCGTGGAGAACCCGGAGCAGGTCGGCGACCTGGCCGCCCAGCAGGCCCGCGGTGAGGGCGCCGTCGACGTGGCCGCACTGCGCGGCGACGCGTCGGTGTCCGACGCGGGCCCCGGCGCCGATGACTCCGCGGTCTCCATCGCGCCCCGCGACGACACCGAGCGCATGGCGTTCGGTGCGTGGGCCGTGGTCACCGGCGCCGCGGCGCCCGGCGTGACGGGCGCGCTGCCCGCGATCGACGAGGACACCCGGACCGCCCTCGCCGAGCGGCTCTCGGCCCGCTCGGGCGGCGACATCACCGCCGCGCAGGTCGCCGGTGCCACGACGATCGCCGAGGTCGCGGACCTGCTGCGTCCGTTCACCGAGGTCGCGGTGGAGGGCAACATCCGCGTGCTGGCCGAGGGGTCGGCCGAGGGCACCCCGCTGTTCCTGTTCCACGCCGCCGGCGGGTCGTCGTTCGTGTACGAGCCGCTGGTCGACCGACTCGGCGCGGACACCCCGGTGTACGGCGTCGAGCGAGTCGAGGGGCCGCTGGAGGAGCGGGCCGCGAGCTACCTGGACCGCATCCGCGAGATCGCGGCCGGCCGTCCGCTCGCCGTGGGGGGCTGGTCCTTCGGCGGCGCGCTGGCCGTGGAGGTGGCCCGGCAACTGCGGGCCGCGGGCGACGAGGTGGCGCTGGTCGTCCTGCTGGACACGGTGCAGCCGTCGGAGCCGATCCCCGACACCCTCGACGAGGCCGAGGCCCGGTGGCGGCGATACTCGGAGTTCGCCAAGCGCACCTACGGGCTCGACGTGGAGGTCCCGCGGGACTTCCTCGCCGAGCACGGTGAGGACGGCGTCCTGGACATGCTGCTCGGGGCACTGGGTGCCGAGGCGGGCGTCATGGGCGGTGGCGTCATCGAGCACCAGCGGGCCAGCTTCGTCGACAACCGCATCCTGCAGAGCGCGGACCTGTCCTCCTGGGCCGGTATCGGCGCGGAGGTGCCGTTCGTGCTCTACCGGGCCGAGCGCATGCACGACGGGGCGATCGAGCTCGAGCCCCGCTACGCCCACATCGACCCGGACGGCGGCTGGGCCCGGATCGTGGCCGATCTGGAGGTCGTCCAGCTCGAGGGGGACCACCTCGCGATGGTCGACGAACCGGTGGTCGGTACCGTCGGTAAGCATCTGGCGCGTCGGCTCACCGAGCTCGACGCGGGTGTACGGAAGGGATCAGACGCGTGACGGCGAAGACCACCGCGGAGAAGCTCGCGGAACTGCGGGTCAAGACCGAGCAGGCCATGGACCCGGGTAGCGAGCGGGCCAAGGCCCGCCGCGACGCCGCGGGGCACACCCCGCCCCGGGAGCGCATCGGGCTGTTGCTGGACGCCGGCAGCTTCGTGGAGATGGGGCAGCTCGCCAAGGCGCCCGGCAGTCCGGACAACCCGTTCGGTGACGGCGTGGTGACCGGCCGCGGCACCATCGACGGTCGTCCGGTGGCCGTGTACGCGCACGACAACACGGTGTTCGGCGGGTCGGTCGGCGAGGGCTTCGGCAAGAAGGTCTGCGCCATCATGGACTTCGCCATCAAGGTCGGTTGCCCCATCATCGGCATCAACGACTCCGGTGGTGCCCGCGTCCAGGACGCCGTGACCTCGCTGGCCTACTACTCCGAGATCTCGCGTCGGCAGTACCCGGCCTCGGGCTACGTCCCCCAGATCTCGATCATGCTCGGCAAGTGCGCGGGCGGCGCCGTCTACGCCCCCGCGACGACCGACTTCGTGATCGCGGTCCAGGACCAGGCGTACATGTTCGTCACCGGCCCGGACGTGATCCGTCAGGTCACCGGCGAGGACGTCACCATGGACGAACTCGGTTCGGCCCTGCAGCAGGCCAAGAACGGCAACGTCAACCACGTGGCCGTCAGTGAGCACGACGCGTTCATGTACGTGCGCAACCTGCTGAGCTACCTGCCGTCCTCGGCGGCGGAGAAGGCCCCCCGGATCAACCCGGGCCTCGAGCCGGAGCCGACGGAGTCGGACCTGCACCTCGACACGATCATCCCGGACTCGGACAACGCCGCGTACGACATGCACGACGTGCTCCTGCGGATGTTCGACGACGGCGAGTTCGTGGAGACCTCTGCGCAGTTCGCGTCCAACATCATCACGGGCTTCGCCCGGGTCGACGGCGAGTCGGTCGGCGTCATCGCCAACCAGCCACTGCACCTGTCGGGGGCGTTGGACATCGACGCCTCCGAGAAGGCGGCCCGGTTCATGTCGCTGTGCGATGCGTACTCGATCCCGCTGGTCTACGTGGTGGACACCCCCGGCTATCTCCCGGGCGTGCAGCAGGAGAAACTCGGCATCATCCACCGCGGGGCCAAGATGGGGTTCGCCGTGGTCGCGGCCTCGGTCCCCAAGGTCACGTTCGTCGTCCGCAAGGCCTACGGCGGCGCGTACGCCGTCATGGGGTCCAAGAACCTGGGCGGCGACCTGAATTTCGCCTGGCCGACCGCCCGCATCGCGGTGATGGGCGCCGAGGGCGCGGTCGACCTCTTGCAGCGTCGTCAGATCGAGGAGGCGGGCCCCGAGGAGGGGCCGAAGCTCCGCAAGCAGCTGATCGACATGTACAACGAGTTCATCGCCACCCCGTACACCGCCGCCGAGCGCGGGTACATCGACGCGGTGATCGAGCCGTCGCAGACCCGTCTGGTGCTGCGCGGTGCGCTGAACCAGCTGCGGGACAAGATCCGCAACGAGCCGCCGCGTAAGCACCCGATCGCCCCGATGTGATCGACGCGGGCGGGGCCACGCCATCCGGCCGATGGCCACCGGCCCCGCCCGCGCACCTGGCACCCGCCCACGCGGCACGCGGCACCCGCCCACGCGGCCCGCGCCCACGCGGCCCGCGCCCACGCGGCACGCGTCTGCTCGCGCTGCTCCCGCGCCAGCTCGCGCTGCCCCGTTGACCTATGCGTCCTGAATGGTCCGTTCTCCCAGCACAACCCTGCGGTAGCCGTACAGAGAGCGCGCATGACCCGACGAGGCAGCGGACCCGGCGGGGATGCCATGCCTCGGTGCCCGGGCTGACACCGAATGCGGCTCCGGCAGGGACGAGAAAGGGGCCCGCCGTCGGCTTCTGCCTCCGGCGAGCCCCTGTCAGCGCGGAACTGTCCCCGATCCGGGTCGGTCCCCGCTCCGGGCCGGTCAGCGCTCCGGGTCGGTCACCAGGATCGGCCCCTCGGGCTCCCACCAACCCCAGCGGGTCTCGGTCCCGGTGGTCACCTCCGCCGGCGCCGGCGGGGTCTCCTGGTAGGTGCCCAGCGGGGTGTACGCCTCGATGGACCCCCAGTCGCGGTTCCAGTCATGCCGCAGGTACGACGGGATCGTACGGGCACGCTGAGCGGTCTCGACCCAGCCCAGCGGGCCGCCGGACTCGTAGGCCATCCACGTGCTGGTGGCGCTCACGGCGAGCGGACGGTCGGGCATGATCCGGAACTCCGGCAGCTCGGCCACGCCCGCGTAGTGCGCGAACGGCCGCTGGCACGGGAACTGCAGGCTCACCGCCCAGTCGAGCAGGACGGGCGACTCCGACCCGACCATCTCCTGGACCGTCACGAGCTCGGGCGCTCGAGGCGGAGTGATGGCCGCCCACTGCTCGGGGGTGAGGTCGTTGTCGTCGACCCGGACCCGCATGACATCGGCGTCGGCGGGGGCGTCCTGCATGTCCACCCGCAGGTTGCGCCACGTGGGGGCGGGTCCGATGTCGAACGGCACGACCGGCTCGCCGATCATGTCGACCCCGGCGTCACCGGACCGGCCGAACTCGACCACGACCTCCTGGCCGTACTTGTAGAGACCGTCGGCGTCGTAGCGGCCGATCCGACCCGCCGCCGAGATGACGATCAGCGGGTGGGACTCGCGGTTCTCGGGAAGCCGGTACCAGCCGGTCTCGAGACTCGACTCACGCTGCGGGCCGACGAAGAACGAACCGAGCACCGGGGTGGTGGCGGGGTCGAGTCCGAACGGCAGGGCCACCGTGGACTCGTTCACGCCCTCGGCCCCGCGGCCACCGGCGGTGCCTGCGCTCTCGCCGGTACTGACGGACGGCCCGCCGCCGGGCTCGGAGGTGGTGTTGGCGGCGCCGGGATCGGCCACCACCGCGTCCGCGGACAGGTCCGGGGCGACGCCGTCCGGGGTGAACGCGGTGTTCTCCCCGGCTTCGATGGCCGCGGCCCGGTCCCGGGGGTCGATCGACCCGTCGGGCAGGGGGGTGGCGTCGAGCGGGTCCAGCATGCCGGCATTGGCGTCGGGCTCGACGAGGACCTGGTCGGCGAGCATGCAGGGGTCGCCCGCCAGCGCGGACAGGTTGCCGGCGGCGATGTTGTAGGCCGGGTACTGCTTGTGGATGCCCTTGGCGAACGAGGCGATCGAGAAGACCACCAGCAGACCCGCGACCACCGCGATGGGGGCGGCGGCGAAGGTCCGCACGCGGCGGCGGCCCTCGGAGGTCCGGGGCGCCCGGTCGCCGGTGTAGTCGCGGCGGAGGTGCTGCCAGCCGGCGAAGGCGAACGTGAGCACGGCCAGGGCGAGGAGCACGCTGGCGGCGTCGATCCCCCGGACGCTGGGCGCCTTGTCCCACCACGGGATGCCGTAGCTGGAGACGTACCACCAGCCGTTGGGTCCGGCGAACGCGAGCGCGACCACCACCAGGATCACACCGAGGAACAGCGTCCGGTTGCGGGCCGTCCGGACGGCGGACGCGGAGATGGCGAGGGCGCCGAGCGCGGCGATCGCCCCGCCGATACCGGCGTACACACCGAAGTGGTGGGTCCACTTGGTCGGCGAGAACATCATGAAGAAGGCCGTACCCACGACCACGCCGACCAGGCGCCAGACGGGACCGGAGGCGGCGCCGGGCACCTTCCCGCGGCGCAGCATCGTGCCGATGACCAGGGCCAGGCACAGCAGGACCAGCAGCACCGGCAGACGGCGGGCGAGCGAGCCGTCCACCGTGGGGATCATCAGGTAGTAGTAGCGGACGAATTCCTCGAACCAGTTCAGGTTGGGCCCGATCTCGCCGCGGACGCGGATGGCCTCGAGGACGGAGGCGAGGCTCTGGACGCCGAAGACCACGATGAGCACCATCGTGCCGGAGGCCAGCACCGGGGCGATCAGCGCGAGATACGACCCGATCCGGGCCCCGCGCACCACGACGGTGCGGACGACAGCGCGCAGACCCATGATGAGGGCGGCGACGGCCATGAGTCCGGTGGGGCCGGTGGCCAGCGAGAACGAGGCGATGATCACCGCGATCGCGAACGGCAGCATCCGGCGCGTGGCTATCGCCCGTTCGACGGAGACCCAGGTGAGCAGGGCGCCCAGCGCGATGACGGGTTCGGGCCGGAGTCCGTTGTTGAACGCCATCCAGAAGGCGAGGAAGACGGCGGCGGCGCTCCAGATGACGACCGGGGTGGTGCGCGCGGCGCGGCCGAGTCGGGGCAGGACCTCACGGCTGATCACCAGCCAGCACAGGATGGCCGCCACGAGGGCGGGCAGACGCATCCACGGGCTGGCCGTGGAGACCTGCGAGAACAGCGTGAGGAGGTCGTAGTAGGGCGAGCCGAAGGGAGACTCCGGGACCCCGTACCAGCGGTAGTAGTTGGCCATGTAGCCGGCCGGATCGGCGGCGCGGGCCATCGACAGGATGTAGCCGTCGTCGGAGGTGTTGCCGCCGATGAAGTGCCAGATGGCGAGCGTGCCGATGACGGCGATGTCGGGCGGCCGGATCCTGAACCACCCGCGCGGCAGGAAGCGGCGGGCGCGCCGACCGTCGGTCTGGTCGAGTGCGTGCAGGGCCCACAGCGCGACGGCGGTGGCCAGGAGGCCGATCACCATCGCCGCCCACTTCAGGGGGGTGGGGTCGGTGGTGAACCGGGAGTCGACCTCGACGGTGGCCTCGAGGCCGGCGGGCACGGCGGTGTCCGAGGGCAGGTCCGTGTAGACGCCCACTACCATCGGGCGCAGGTCGTCGGCGTCCACCCGGCGGGCGGCTGCGGGATCGTCGAGGCCTTCGAACGCGGCCTCCACGTAGGTGGGGGCGGCGACCACGCTGAGCCGGGTGCAGTCACCGGCCTCCACCCGGTCACGCGGGGCGGAGACGATCACGCGGTTGCGGGAGACCACGTCGACCGTGTCGGCGGAGGCGCGCACGAACAGGGCGCGTTCACCGGCCTCCTCGCCGCCGGCGGGAGCGGTCGACAGGAGGATGCCCCCGTCCTGCGGCAGGTCCGCGACCAGGGCGCAGGGCGCGGTGGCGGTGAACCGCTGCGGGGAGTGCGCCATGAGCGGGGCCGTGACCGAGTCGACCGACCCGTTCTGCGGCCACTGGACGGTCGAGGTGGTCTGCGCGACCGGCAGGAACGGCAGGGACAGGAAGCACAGGGTGCCCAGGAGGCCGCTGACGATGGCGATGAGGCGCAGGCGTCCGACGCGGGCGTCGGAGGCGACCGAGCCTGCCACCGGGCCGGTGGCCGGGGGAGTTTCCGGGGACGGGTCCGGTGAGGAATCTGACACGACCACCGATTCTAGGCGACGATCAGTTCATCGGACCCGGCGTGGTCCAGCCCCACCTCATCTCGCTCCCGCGGACCAGCTCGGCGGGACTCGCCTGCGGGTCGAGCGGCTCGAATCGCTGGAGCGAACCCCAGTCGCGGGACCAGTCGTGGTCGAGGTAGGTGGGGACGGTGATCGCCTCGACGGTCTGGGTGGTCCACAGCAGCGGTCCGCCGCCGCCGGCGCTCTGCCACCAGTTCGCCGCGGAGGAGGATTCCCGGTCGGCGAGGATGCGGTACCGGGGGATCTCCGCCACGCCACCGTTGTGCACGAACGGCCGCTGGCACGGGAAGGCCAGTGCGACCACCCAGTCGACGAGTACCGGGTCGGTGTGGCCGATGACCTCGTCGAGGGTGCGCAGTCGCGGGTTCCGCGGCGGGGTCACGGCGAGCCACCAGTCTGGGTCGAGGTTGCCGTCGTCGGCGACCACGCGGACCACCTCGGCCTCGTCGGGGATCGACTCGAGGGGGATGCGCAGGTTGCGCCAGGCGGGCGCGGGCCCGATGTCGATGGGGGCCATGGACCCCATGACCTCGAAGTCCGTGGGCCCCGTCGCGCCGACCCGACCGGGGCGCCCGTACTCGATCCGCAGGTCCCCGCCTCCGATGCGGCCGGCGGCGGCCATGACCAGGAGCGGTCGGTTGGGGCTGCGGGCGGGCAGTTGGTACCAGGCGCTGGTGAGTTCGGCGGCGACCTGGGGCCCGCGTCGGTACGAGCCGAGGACGGGGGTGGTGTCCGGGTCCAGGCCGAAGGGCAGGGCCACGGTGGAGCCGTTGACGGTGACGGCGCCGCGGCCGCCGGTGGTACCGGCGTCCACGCCGTCGCCGGGGTCGCGTTCGCCGCTCTCGGACGTCGCCAGGGAGCCGGAGGCCTCGGTGCTCTCGACGGTGATGGAGTCGGGCAGGCCGTTGGGGGCGAACCCGTTGACCACGCCGGCGCCGAGGGAGATCTCCGGGCCCGCCCCGACCGCTCGGAGCAGGCCGTCGTTGGAGTCCTCCTCCACCAGCACCGAGTCGGCCAGCGCGCACGGTTCGCCGGCCAGTGCCCTCATGTTGCCGCGGCCCACCGTGTAGGCGGGGGTCTGGGCGAACACGGCGGTGACCGCGGAGACCAGCTCGAACACGACGATGGAGAACGCGACGACGGTCAGCGGGGCGCCGTCGATGCCGGTTCCCCGGCGCGGACGCGCCGTGGCGCCGGAGCCCCCGTCGCGCCGCCGCGACGCGGGGGTGTCGGCGTGCGTACGCAGGAACGGCACCGCGCGCCGGATCCGCACGCGCAGTGCGGCGCCGGGGTCGTCGGGCAGGATCCCGGAGTGGATGAGGCCGGCGATGAGCAGGCACACGAATCCGCCGATGAACGCGACGTACTGCACCTGGACCCCGCCGACGGCGGGGAAGGTGTCGGAGAAGGGGATGCCGTAGTCGGACACGTACCACCAGGTGTTGTTGGTGGCGGTGGCGAGTCCGACGACGAGGCACAGCGACGCCCACACGAGCCAGCGACTCCGGCTCAGCGAGACCGTCGAGGAGCGCAGGGCGATGACGGCGAGCACGGCGAGCGCTCCCGCCAGCCCGGCGAAGACCCCGAAGTGGTGGGTCCACTTGGTGGGCGTGAAGACCAGGAACAGCAGCGATCCCGCGATCACGCCGAGCAACCGCCGGGACGGTCCCGCGGCCGCACCGGGGATCCGCCCGCGCCGCAGCATCACGGCGGAGACCAGCACCAGGCACATGAGCATGAGCAGGACGGGGAAGCGCCGGGCCACGCCGCCGTCGGCGGAGACCCCGAACAACGCCTCCCACCGTTCCTTCTCCCCGTACCAGGGCAGGCTCGGGCCGAGCTCGGTGCGGATCCGGGTGGCCTCGAGTACCGCGGCCAGGGTCTGGTCCGCGAACACGGTGTAGAGCAACGCCAGACCCACGGCCAGGACGGGCCCGAGGATCGGTGCCCAGCCGACCACCTGCGCCCGGCGGCGCACCATCCGGACGAACTCGCGCGCACCGGCGGCCAGCGCCGCCACGCACATCAATCCGGTGGGGCCAGCGCCGAGGGAGAACGCGGCCACACCGATCGCCGCGACGCCCGGCACGAGTCGGCGCGTGGCGATGGACCGCTCCACCAGCGACCACGTGAGCAGTGCGCCCAGCGCGATGACCGGCTCGGGCCGCAGCCCGTTGTTGAACGCCATCCAGAACGCGAGGAACAGGGCGGCACCGGTCCAGCGGGGGCCGCGCCAGGTGCGGGCGAGGCGACCCAGGCGGGGGACGACCTCGCGACTGATGATGAGCCACGACAGGATCCCGCACACCAGGGTGGGCAACCGCATCCACGGACTGGCGGTGGAGATCTCGGCGAAGATCCGCAGGATCTCGTAGTACCAGCCCACCGGGGACTCCGGGGAGCCGAGCCAGCGGTAGTAGTTGGCCATGTACCCGCTGGGTCCGGCGGAGCGCGCCATGGTCAGCAGGTAGCCGTCGTCGGAGGTGTTGGCGCCCACGAGGTGCCAGAAGGCCAGGACGCTGATCACCACGCCGTCGACCCCGGACAACCGCGACCACGACCGCGGCACGAACCGCCGGCCCGAACGCCCGTCGATACCGTCGAGACGGTGGAGGAACACCACGGAGGCGAGGGTGGCCAGGACGCCGATCACCATCAGCACCAGCTTGAGCAGCGTGGGGCTGGAGGAGTAGCGGGAGTCGACGGTCACCTCCACCGTCGACTCGCCGAGCCCGTCGGGTGCGGTCGCGGCCGTGAGGTCGGTGAACACGCCGGTGACCTGCGGACGCATGGTGCCGGGCACAGCGGCCCGCACCGCGTCCTCCGCGTCGTCGGGGTCCCGTTCGAGACCGGCGAACTCGGCCACGAGGATCCCGGTCTCGGCACGCACGTTCAGCGTCTCGCACGCGGGGTCGCGCAGGGTGGCCAGGGGCACGGACAGCAACGTGATGTTGCGGACCGCCACCTCGATCACGGGGTTGCCCGCGGCGTTCTCGGCCCGTTGGACCACCAGCCCGTCGGAGATCCGGCCGGGGGCGTCCTTCGGCAGGGTCGAGAACACGATCGTGTTCTCCGGCACCTGTGCGAGCGGCGCGCAGGGAGCGGTGATGGTCAGGTCGAGCGGTCGCCCGGAGACCAGCGGTGCGGTGACCGAGGCGTAGTCGGGCCCGGCGGTCCACTGCACGCGGGTGGTGTCCTGGTTGACCGGCAGTACCCCGGCGAGGATCGCCAGGAACGCTCCGAGGAACCCGGTGATGATCGCCCACCGGCGGTCGCGGTCCATGCCCGGGTAGGGGTGCAGACCGAGCGGACGCCCCCGATCGGCGTCGCCGACCTCGTCGTCGCGCCCGTCGTCGTCGTCGCCCCGTGACACGGCTCCCTCGACCAGGCCGTTACCGGACCCGCGACCGTCACCCGCTCCCCGCATCGTCACCGCTTGATCACCGCACCACGATCACGGCGAACGGTCCCACGTCGTGGACCTCGAAGTGGGGACCCTCCACGGCCTCGGCCGGGATGGTGACGCCGAACCGTCGCACGTTGGGGTCGTTGGGGTAGGTGTCCTCGGCCAGGCGCAGCGTGTACCCGTCGCCCGACGGGCGGGCGACGATCGCGTCGGGACCGCGCCACGGCGTCTCATCCATCATGGCGCGCAGTTCGTCGCCGCTGGTGGCGTCCTGCCACCGGACCATGGCATCGTTGCGGTCGGCGTACCGCCCCAGGGGGTTGGCGTAGTGGGAGGTGACGGCCTGGAAGGCCAGGTACGGGTGGTAGGCGAGGAAGGCGTCGGCGGTGCTGACGACGACGAGGTCGGTGCGCCTCCGGTCCGGGAACGCCTCCCGGATGGTCTCGTCGACCTCGGCGTAGTGGGACTCGGGCCCGGGTGGGTAACGGTCCGCCCGCTCTCCGTGACCGTCGGTGTCGGTGTAGGCCAGCCGGATCTCCTCGTGCAGGTGATCGGGGATGCCCTGCGCGTGGGCCAGTGCGGCCAGGGACGCCACGACGCCCACCACCGCGGTGGCCCGGCGACGACGATCGGCCGCCTCCGCCGCGGGTCGATCGGCGCCGTTCTGACGCCCGGCCGCGCGCACCGCGAGGCCGGCGACGTCGGCGATCGCGAAGACGCCCGCCACCACGAGCAGTCCGATGAGCACCGGCTCGAGCCGGAAACCCAACATGGTGGTGCCCAGGACGGTGATCGCCATGGAGGCCAGGCACCACAGGTAGACGGCCACCACGCCCAGGCCCAGCGCCTGTGCCCGGCGCGAGGTCCACGCCCGGACGACGATCCACACCAGTCCCGCCAGGCACACCCAGCCGGTGAGGCCGCCCGCGGTCATCGGCAGCGGCAGGCGGGCGCCGGCGTCGGGCAGGTAGTGCATCGCGGTCCCGGAGTCCGCGGGGGTGCCGCGCAGGGCGGCGAGCAGGTAGGGCGCCCACACCATGAGCGCGATCGCGATGGAGCCGAACCCGATCGCCGCGAGCCGGACCGCGGGCAGCCAGAGCGGGAAGGATCCGCGGGTGGGATGGGGCCCGCCGGCGCTGCGGCGGGCGACCGAGGCGGCGACGGTCGCGACCAGTGCCATGAGCACGACGGTGCCCGCCGCCAGGCCCGTGTACAGCGTGTATGTGCTGGCCGATGCGCCCAGGAACAGGGTCGTGGCCAGGGCCGCGCCGCGACCGGCGTGCCGCGCGGTGGGGTTGACCGCGTGCCAGGCGAGGATCAGCACCGGAGGGATGAACAGCGCCACGATCGCGCCGTAGGGCTCGGGGCTTCCGTAGGCCAGCACGATCGAGGTCGAGGCCAGTCCCACCGCGGCGCCGAGATCGGTCCGCAGCAGGCGGGTCCAGAGCACCGTGACCAGCGCCGCGGCGACCGCCAACGAGAGGATCGACCACGGTTTGAACGCCGCCCACCCCTCGAGTCCGGCGAGGTTCGCGAAACGCCCGCCCAGCCAGAACCAGCCCGACGGGTAGAACGAGGGCAGGTCGGCGTACGCCATGTCCGGAAGCCCGAGCGAAGTGGCCGAGCGACCGAGGAACTGGGTGCGGAACTCCTGGTCCACGCTCACGCCGTGCAGGTACAGCCGCGAGGCGGCCAGCGGGATCCCCAGCGTGGCGGCCACGAGCAACGCCGAGCCGGTGGGGGCCGCGAGCTTGCCCAGCCGGACCAGAGCGGCTCGGCCCCCCGGCCGCTCGCCGGCGCGCGCGGACAGGATCCCCAGCACCACCAGGGCGACAGCCGCGGCCTGACCGACCACCGTGAGCGCCCGCAGGACGTTGGAGTTGCCGTAGGCGGGGAACGAGACGAGGGAGAACCCGGCGAGGACGACCGCGGTGACGACGGCGGCCAGCAGCGTCGCCGCGCCGGCCAGACCGAGTCCCCGTAGCGCCACCGGCATCCCTAGAAGGGGAGCTTGCGGAAGATGGGGCGCGGCACGTGGGTGAGCACGGCCATGACCCCGCCGAACGCGGCCGGCGCGAAGACCGCACCCTTGCCCGCACCCGCCTTCTTCACCGCGATGCGGGCGACCTCTTCCTTGTTGATCGTCAGCGGCGCCTCCTTGACGTGTGCCGACATGCGCGTGCGGACCTGGCCGGGGCGGATGACCAGGACGTCGACCCCGTGTTCGGCCAGCGCGTAACCGAGGCCGGTGTAGAAGGAGTCCAGGCCGGCCTTGGTGGAGCCGTAGACGAAGTTGGAACGGCGGGCCCGGAGCCCGGCGGCCGAGCTCATGGCGATGATCCGGCCGTAACCCTGGGCCTTCATCCGCTCGGCGAGGAGCACACCGACCGAGACGGCGCCGGTGTAGTTGATCTGTGCGATCTGGACGGCCTTGCGCTGGTCGGACCAGAGTTCCTCGTTCTCTCCCAGCAGGCCGAACGCGACGATGGCCACGTCCACGTCCCCGCCGGCGAAGATCTGCTCGAACGCGGCCGGGTGGGACTCGGTGGCGGCGGCGTCGAAGTCGACGACCTCCACCGCACTCGCACCGGCGGCCGTCATCTCGGCGCGCGCGTCCTCGACCCCCGGGTCGCCGGGCAGGCAGGCCAGGATCACGCGCATCGGGCCCTGCTGCAGGTACTCGGCACAGATGGACAGGCCGATCTCTGAGGTTCCACCGAGGAGGAGCAGGGTCTGGGGGACGCCGACGGCATTGATCATGGGCAGGAGTCTACCGAGGGAGTCCGACGCCGCTGTGTTCCTCTCGGGTGGCGGGCGAATCGGGGCGCGCGGGGCGGCTCGGGTGACCGCGCAGGGGTCCGGTCCGGTCGGAACGCGCGCCCGGGGTCAGGTGGGCCGGGATGGGGGCGGCCCGGCCGGGCGCGTCCCACGGGGACGTGACGAGGCCGCGGAATGCGGAGGGGCCGACCTTCGCGGCGACCGCTCCCACACCGTCGAGGGTGGGGTGGTCACCAGCAGGGCGATCGCGGCGACGGCGGTGCGGAGGATCATGGCGGGTGCTCCATCGGATGCTCCGAGCACTCTCGAAGCGTGGGGGCCCACCAGTGTCACTCCGCGGCCGGGGTCGTGTGAAGCCCCCGACGGGACGCCCCCGGTAGGACGCCCCGACGGGGAGCCCCGTCAGATCAGCTCGAGGCGACGCCCCATGTCGGAGACGAACACGCCGTTCGGGTCGATCTCCCGGCGGGTGGCGATCCACGAGTCGATCCGGGGGTACATAGCGTGGAAGCGCTCGGCCGGGACGCGGGAGTCCTTGGCCGTGTACAGCCGCCCGCCCATGGACATGACCTTGGCGTCGAGTTCGTTGACGAACGCGTTGAGACGGCCGTTGATCGGGAAGTCCACGCAGACGTTCCAGCCCTCCATCGGGAACGACAGCGGCGCCTGGTTCCCCGGCCCGAAGAGCTTGAAGACGTTGAGGAAGGAGTAGTGACCGGAGCGCTGGATGTCGCGGATGATCTCCTTGAAACCCTCGACCTCACCGGGCGGGACGATGAACTGGTACTGCAGGAACCCCTTGGACCCGTAGGCCCTGTTCCACTCCGAGAACAGGTCGAGCATGTGGTAGAACGCCGGCAGTGTCTTGATCTGGTTCCGGGACGTGCCGCCGAGCCGGTAGTACACCTCGCCGATGGGGCCGAAGGTGTACTTGTTGGCCAGCCCGTTGGGGAAGACGTCCGGGAAGGTGATCAGCGGCTTGGCGTCCATCGCCAGCGGGTTCCTGGCCAACTTGGGCGCGTACTCCTCGAGCTGGGCGAGGGTGGCCAGCGATCCGCGGGAGACGGCGGCCCGGCCGAGCTTCGGGGGCGCGCTGATCGCGTCGAACCAGGCCGAGGAGTAGGTGTACTTCGACTCGGAACCGTCGGTGTGCAGGGCGATCGTCTCGTCGAGCGAGCCGGTCTGATCGGAATCGGCCAGGAAGAACGCGGTCTCGGTGCGGGTCATGGCGATCCACACCTTGAGAATCACGCCGGTCAGACCGTTGCCACCGACCGTGGCCCAGAACAGGGTGCCCTCCGGGTCGTCGGCCGTACCGCCCGGTTCCAGCGTCAACACCCGACCGTCGGCGACGAGCAGCTCCATGCGCGTGACGTGGTTGCCGAACGAGCCGGCGGAGTGGTGGTTCTTGCCGTGGATGTCGTGCCCGATCGCCCCGCCGACGGTGACCTGACGCGTGCCGGGCAGCACCGGAACCCACAGTCCGAACGGCAGGGCCGCGCGCATGAGCTGGTCGAGGTTCACACCCGCGTCCACCACGGCCAGGGCCTTCTCGGCGTTGAGCTCGTGGATGCGGTTGAAGTGGCTCATGTCCAGCACGAGGCCGCCGGAGTTCTGGGCGCTGTCGCCGTACGAGCGACCGAGCCCGCGGGCCACCACGCCGCGGCGCAGGTGCGCGGGACCCGAGGCGTTGGCGTCGTTGACCGCCGCCACGGCTGCCGATACCTCCTCCACCGAGCGCGGAGTGAGGACGTGGCTCATCGCGGGGGAGGTTCGTCCCCAGCCGGTGAGGCGCTTGAGTTCGGTATCCAGGGAGACGGTGTTCGTGGAGGGCTGGGCCGGGGCGGAGTTCTGGGCGGTGCTCACACGATCGAGGGTACCGCTCGCCGCCGGCCGACCCATCCCGTGACGGCCCCGACGTGACGGCCGCGACGTCACCGCGGTGCTCATCGGCGGCCGCCTCAGGCGTCGGCGACCGCCGGCGGAGCTAGCGGCAGCCGGAGGTGAACGGGACTCCGCGGGCGCGGTCGTCGACCCAGTCGAGTGCCGGACCCACGGCCGTGTACGCGGCGAGGATGTGTTCGCCCGGCACGGGCGTGTACTCGACGTCGGCGCCGGCCGCGCACCACTCGTCGGCCAGTTGCCGGGCCGTCCATTCGGGGACGAACGGGTCGCCGGGGCCCTGTGACGAGCCCGGGCCCGGCCCGATCGGCGCGGCGGCGTCCCCGTGCCACACCTGGACCGGGCCGGTCGGCACCTCGCGGGGGTCCGCGCCGCGTGTCGGGTCGGCGGTCCCCAGCCGGTTGCGGGCCAGGACCTCCGCAACGACCGGGTCGGTACGCGGGTCGACGTCGGTGAGCATCGACAGCGGGGTGTGGAAGATGCCGGCTGCGGTATTGGCGGCGGCGCACGAGTCACGGAGTGCATGGGCGGCCACGTCCCCGGCGTCGTTGAGCAGGGAGTACAGCTCGGGGTACTCGCGGGCGATCCCCAGCACCGCGGCGAGGAAGAGGCCCGAGCCGAGGGTCCCGTCCAGGGTGTCGAACAGTTCCGAGTAGTCGGCGGGGACACCACCCACCGATGACCCCACCAGGACGCCGGTCAGCTCGGGTGCGTAGACCGGCTGCAGCTGGGCGGCCCAGCCGGTCGCGATTCCGCCACCGGAGTAGCCGACCTGCACGACCCGCGAGTCGGCGAACAGCGGGCCGGGGTCGCCCGGCGGGACGAAGGCCCGGGCCGCGCGGATCCCATCGAGGACGGCCCGGCCGTTGGCCCGGCCCGCGGCGTACGCGGCCTTCGGGCCCTGGAAGTCCGTGACGACCAGGCCGTATCCGCGGTCGGCCAGGATCTGGAGGAACGGCGGCAGCTCGAGGTTGAACTCGTGCGGCAGTACGTGCGACGGCATGCACGTCAGGCCGAGGGAGTCGATCGTGACGTTGAACGACACGAGCGGCCGCGTGCCGGGCCCGGTCCACGGAGTGGCCGGCTCGATGACAGTGGAGACGATCTGCTGCGGTCGGTCGTGGGAGTCGGTGCTCTGGACCAGCACCTGCCAGCCCCGGCCGAAGTTGCGCATGTTGTGCGGGGGGATGGTCACCGGACGCGAGTCGAGGATCGTGCCGGGGGCGGTGGCGGGATCGACGACGGGCGGGGAGGAGTACCACGGGTCCGGCGACGGGCTGGGCAGATACCGCTCCGGCGTTCGCTCGTGCGGCGGGGCAGGTCGGAACGCGGCCATCGGATCGGGCACCGCGACGGCCGAGGATCCCGCCGCCGGGTCGGACATGGCCACCGCCGGAGACTGTCCGGCGACAACGCAGGCCAGAGACATTATTGCCGCGGCGACTGCGCGGCCGGGACGGAGGGGACGCCGCGACCTCATGCGCGTACGTTATCGCGCCCCTCGGACACGGCCACCGGGTGGTCGACACATCAACCCCCTCCCGGCCGGGGTGATCCGCCCCAACGGGCAGGCGGCCCCCGTCAGCCCGGGCCTGCCTGCGTGAATGGCACCCCGCCGATGTCGGGGAGAGGAAGTCCGCAGAGGCGGCGGGCCTCGCCGGAGGCCAGACCGAAGGTGCGGAGGAGGTCTTCGGTGATCCGATCGGTCGCGTCGGCATCGTCCCGACCGGGCTGGTCGTGCAGCAGCTGGGCGAGGCCGATGGTCGCACCGGCGACCAGCGCCAGCGCGAGGTCCTGATCATGGAACGTGAAGCGCCCCGCCGCGGCCGCGGCCCCGAGGTCGCGGCGGGCGCGGGGCGCCAGTCCGAACTCGGAGGAGATGAGTGACGCGCCTTCGGAGAGGATGACCCTCGAGAGTTCCGGATGAATCCGGTGGAGGCGGCCGGTGACCCGAAACGATCGGGCGAACACCTCTGCCGGGTCGTCCGAACCGGTAGTGAGCTCGTCGAGCATCTCCCCGTGCGCCTCGAGAGCCTCGTCCACGGCGGCCCGGAACAGGTGTTCCTTGCTCTCGAAGTGGTTGTAGAACGAGCCCATGCCCACGTCGGCGGCCTGGGTGATCTCGAGAACCGGCACCGCCGTGCGCCCCTGGGCGAGGAAAGACTGAGCGGCATCCACGAGCGCGGCGCGGGTACGCGCCTTGCGGCGTCGGAGGCGGTCCTCGCGGGTTCCGGTGTCGACCATGGGTCGCGTTGCCTCCTTCGTGGACGAACTCTGTGTCGAACCTAGCAATCCGGTGCATTTCTGACGATATCGTCAGAACCATTGACTGATGATTGCGTCATGAGTGACGATATCGTCAGTCGCAGATCTAGGAGGCCAGGATGGGCCAACAGTCCGACCCGCACGCGCACCTGCACTCCGAGCAGGGCGCACTGCGTGGTGAACACCCCGGTCGTGCCGTGGATCCGGTGATCAAGGTGCAGTCGCTGGCCTGGCTGGAGTTCGAGAAACCCGATCTGGACCGGGCCGAGAACTTCGCGCGGGCCTTCGGGTTATCCACGGTGAGGGTCACCTCGACCGAACTTCATCTGCGCGGGACGGACCCCGGAGCGGCCTGCGTCATCATCCGCCGAGGTCCCCGCTCTCGCTTCGTGGGTGCCGCCTTCGCGGCCGCGGAGCGCCGGGACGTCCTCCGGTTGGCCGACGCCACCGACCGCACGGTCACCGCGCTCCCCGAGAGCATCGGCGGGGTTACCGTGGACCTCACAGATCCCGGGGGAAGCCTGGTCCGGGTGGTCTCCGACGCCCACGAAGCTGCGGCGCTGACCCCGCAGCAACCGCAGGTGGTCAACGCCGGGCCGCAGATCGCCCGCATCAACTCCGCCCAGCGCCCGCCGCGCGAACCGGCGCGGATCGAGAGAGTCGGACACGTGGTGCTCCAGAGCGCCCACTATCTCGACAGCCTCAACTGGTATCTGCAGCACCTCGGCCTCATCGTCAGTGACTTCCTCTACTACGAGGGGCAGCGCGAGCGGGGCCCCGTCATGAGCTTTATGCGCTGCGACCTGGGGCCGGTCCCCTCCGACCACCACACCCTCGCCCTCACACTCGGGCCCCGGGACCGCTACGTGCACTCGGCGTTCCAGGTCTGCGACCTCGACGCGATCGCCGCGGGCGGCGAGTTCCTGCTGGACCGGGGTTATCGACGGTCGTGGGGTATCGGCCGCCACATCCAGGGCAGTCAGATCTTCGACTACTGGCGCGATCCAGACGGCTTCCTCGTCGAGCACTACGCCGACGGCGACTTGTTCGACTCCACCCTTGAGCCCGGCTGGGCTCCGATGACCGCCTCGGGACTGGCGCAGTGGGGTCCGCCGGCCACCCCGGACTTCCTCGGCATCGCACCGGGGAAGGAGTCCTTGCGTGAGCTACGCGCCATGGCCTCGTCGCTGCGAGGCGACACCGAATTCGATCTCCAACGCCTTCGCGGCCTACTGAAAGTTGCCTCCACATGAGTATCTCCGTCCTTCGCACCGCCGACGCCTGGTGGGTCCAGAATCTCGACGGTGCCGCGAGGATCGACACCGCCGCCACCACCACGGGGGAGCTCCTCGGAGACCGGGCGGCGATCGTCGCAGCCGAGGCCGCGGGGCCCGGCGAGCGCGTGCCGGTCGATGACCTCGACCTCGTCTCCCCTGTGACCGCGCCGTGCCGGGTGGTCGCGCAGATGACCAATTACGCCACCCATGTCAAGGACTCCGGGATGGACCCCCAGACCGTTCCGCTGACCTTCTTCCGCAAGTCCTCCGGGTCGATCAGCGGCCCGTTCGACGACGTGATCAGGCCGGCGCACGTCACACTCCTCGACTACGAGGTCGAGATCGGCTTGGTCGTGGGATCGCCGCTGCGGGTGGGCACCGAGGTCGACGAAACCACGCTGCCGGAGGTCGTCGCCGGGCTCGTCATCACGAACGACGTCTCCGCCCGTGACGTGCAACTGCCCAAGACCCAGTTCTACGAGGCCAAGTCGTACCCGACGTTCACCCCCGTCGGCCCCGTCCTCGTCCTCCTGGACGCCGCAGAGTTCGCCCGCTTCGACGATCTCCGCTTGACGCTGCGGGTTAACGGCGAGATCCGCCAGGACCGGAAGGTGGGCGGGGACATGATCTACGGGCCGGTCGAGGCGCTGCGGACGTTGGCGGGTTTCCAACGGCTCGACGCGGGGGACCTGGTACTGACCGGGACTCCCGGTGGGACCGCCCTCAAGGCCCCACCCAAGCTGATCGAGAAGATCGGTGCGCTGCTGCCGCCGGCGCTCAAGTGGAAGAGCTTCTTCAGGGGGCAGGCGAAGAACCCCGCCTATCTGAAGGACGGGGACATCATGGAACTCTCGATCGCCACCGACGACGGCGCCCTGGACCTGGGCATCCAGCGCACTCGGGTGAGGTATGCCCGGTGAGGGCCGGGGTCGGTCCATGACGGTGACACGCCACTCCGTGGTGGTGGTGGGCGCCGGCCCGGTGGGGATGGCCACCGCGATCCTACTGGCGGACCGCGGCGTGGATTGTCTGGTCGTGGACCGATGGTCGGATGTGTACCCGCAGCCCCGGGCAGTGCATCTCGACGACGAGGTGTGTCGAATCCTCTCGAGGCTCGGGTTGGCCGACGACTTCGCCCGCATCTCCCGTCCGGCGCACGGGCTGCGTCTGGTCGACGCCGGCCGTTCCGTCCTCGCGCAGTTCACGCGTAGCCCCGGTGCGGGGGTCCACGGCTTCCCGCAGGCCAACCTGTTCGACCAGCCGGAACTCGAGAAACTCCTGCGTGCCGGTCTCGCGCGCCGCGAACATTGCACGTTCCGCGGCGGGGTCGAGGTCATCGATGTCGCCAACACCCGGGAGGGTGCCCGGGTGACCATGGTGGACTCGGTCACCGGTACGCGGGAGACCGCCCACGCCGCGTACGTCCTCGGATGTGACGGGGCGAACAGCGTCGTCCGATCGTCGATCGGAACCGGGATGGAGGAGCTGGGCCCGGAGCAGCGTTGGCTGGTCGTGGACATCGCCACCGACAGGGATCTCGGGCACTGGGACGGCGTGCACCAGGTGTGTGACCCGCAGCGGGCCGCGACCTTCATGAGGATCGGTCCGACGAGGTACCGCTGGGAGTTCCGATTGCTGCCGGGGGAGAGCGCACGCCGGTACGGTGACTTGCCCGCCCTGTATCCGCTCCTCGCTCCCTGGATCCAGAGCGCGGACCCCGGCGAGCTGGACGTGGTGCGGGTGGCCGAATACACCTTCTGCGCCCGGGTAACGCTGCGGTGGAGGGACCGGAGGATCTTCCTGCTCGGTGACGCCGCGCACCTCACCCCGCCGTTCATCGGCCAGGGACTGGGGGCGGGATTTCGGGACGCGGACAACCTGGCCTGGAAGCTCGCCGGGGTACTGCGGGGCGGCCTTTCCGCGTCGTACCTCGATTCCTTCGAGCAGGAGCGCAGACCACATGCCCGCGCGATGGTGCGACTGGCCGTGGCGATGGGGTGGGCGATGACGAGCGGCGGGCACCTCGGGGGCGCGGTGCGGCGGCGGGTCGTCCCCCTCGCGGTGCGGATCCCGTCGATCGGATCGAAGATCATCGAGGGTGTCACCCCGCCGCTTGCGGCCTCCCGTCTCGTACACCGGGCCCCCGTGCGCGGCGGGCTCGCCGGGAGCCTGTGCCCGAACGTCACCGTCGGTGAGGACCTCCGACGCCTCGACGATGTCGCGGAGGGCGCAGTGGTGGTGGCGACAGTGGTCGAGCCCACTGCGGGCCAGAGGGCCGAGATCGAGCGTCGAGGAGCCCGTGTGATCCGCCCCGCGGCCGGTTCGGACCTACACCGGTGGCTCACGCGAGGCGGTGCCGCGGCCGCCGTCGTACGACCGGACGGGACCGTCCTGTGCGCCGCGAGGTCGCTGGCGGGCGTGTACACGCGGATCCCGGTGCTCACGTCGACCTGACCTGGCCGAAGGCCTGCCGGTAAACGCCTCGCGCGCGACGTCCCCGTGTTGGCCGGTGGGCCGACGGTGGACGCCGCGCGCGAGAGCGGTGCGGTGGGCTCGCGCTCAGGCGGAGCCGCGGGTGGCCGGCGTCGACAGGACGACGCGGCCGGTGGGCGTGTACGACGGCGAGACCGGGCGACGGTTCGGAGTCCGCAGCGGCGACGACGGCGGGATGGCCCGGCCGGTCGGCGTGTACGAGAACGCGGTCGGCGCGTTGTTCATGGCGGGGTTTCGGTACTGCGACATGGGGATTCCTCCTGGTCGGGAAGCGGGCTGTGGAACCGTCACGTCACCTGGTGACGGGATGACGGGACCTGCCCGGATGCGTTGGGTGGAGGCGACGACGGCTACCCGGGGATGGCGCGGACCTTGTGGTGTGGGCGCCGTGTGAGATGGGGTGGCCGGCAGCGAATCGCTCCAGCGGTATCGAACGCAGTCGGCGGATGTGCCGTTCTCGGTTCGACCAGAAGCGGGCTGGTGTGCCCGCGATCAGGAAAGTGTGGCACGGGCACGGACGCCGCACAAGACGCTGTGTCGATGTTCACGGGCTCGGGCCGGGGCCTACCCTGTGCTGGTGAGTTCCTCCCCCAGAGATTCCGAGGTCCCGGACGATACCGTGCTGGACTCCCTGCGCGGTGTCGTCGATCCGCTGGAGTCGCGGCACGAGTCCGATCCGACCAGTCCCACCGACCTGAAGACGCAGGTCATCCGGTTCTTCCTCACCGGTGTGCTCTCGGCGATCGTCGACTACGGGCTCCTCCAGTTGCTCATGCTCGCGGGCCTGGGCCACGGCGCGGCCAAGGCGCTGTCGTTCGTGGCGGGCACGCTCACCGCGTACGCCCTCAACCGGCGTTGGACGTTCCAGGCGGAGCCGTCTCGGGCCCGGTTCGTGGCCACGATGGGCCTGTACGCGGTGATGTTCGGCGTCCAGTGGGGCCTGTTCATGGTGCTGGTGCCCGTCTTCGAGGACCTGGGCTGGGGCACCTTCTGGGCCACGACGGTCGGCTACGTCATCGCCCAGGGCGTCGCGACGGTGACCAACTTCATCGTCCAGCGGACCGTGATCTTCCGGGTGCGCTGAGCGGAGTGGCTGTGGCGCTGCTCCCGGTCGCCGCGGTGGTGCTGCTGCTGGCGCCGGGCGCGGCGATCTGCCTGGCCGCCGGCACCCGGTGGCGGGACGCGGTGGCGGCCGGGCCGGTGGTGTCGCTGGCCGTGGTCGCGGTGGGGTGCGCGGTCACCGCCGCGGCGGACCTGCGCTGGGGCCTCATCTCCGCCGGGGTGACGGCCCTGGCCGCGCTGGCTTGCGCGTCGGCAGTGGGTATCGCCGCCCGGGTCACCGACCGGGGGACGTGGCGGCGCGGTGAGGGGGAGTACGACGACGACGCCCGCCGCGGCGGGCCGGGCCCGGGAGTGGCGGACCTCGTCGTCGTCGTCCTCGCGGTGATCCCGGTCGCCCACATCCTCGTCGCCACCCGCGGTCTCACCGCCATTCCCCAGGGCTGGGACGCCATCTTCCACGGCGGCGCCACCCGGTTCATCGCCGAGACCGGGCGGGCCGGCCTGACCGACCTCGCGCCGGTGAGCCAGCCCGCCAACCCGCACTTCTTCTACCCGGACACCTATCACGCGTTCGCGTCGCTGCTGGTCGGGCTGCCCGGAGGCGGCCTGCCGGAGGCCCTGGGCGCCGTCTCCGCGGCGACCGGGGTGGTGTTCGTGCTGGGGGTCGCGGTCCTGGCGGCCCGCCTCTGCGGGGGGTCCCGACTCGCGGCGGTGGCGGCCGCGGCGGTCGCCGCGTCGGCGTGGACGTTCCCGTACCTCGCCCTGGCGCGCGGACCCGTACTGCCGTTCGCGTTGGGCGTCGCGGTGATCCCCGGACTGCTCCTGCTGGGTGAGCACCTCGCCGCCCGTCGGTCCCGGATGCCCGCGCACGCGCTGCTCCTGGGCGCCGGGATGGCCGGGGCGTGGTCGGTGCACCCGTCGGTGGCACTGGCCGCGGCGATCCCGCTCGCCGCGCAGGCCCTCGCCGGGCTGGCCGCCGCTCCCGGCCTGCGCCCGCGGCTGGCGGTGCTGGGCGCGTTCGTCCTGGCGGCCGTGCCCGCGGGGGCGTACGTCGGGTGGTCGGTGAGCATGGTGTCGTCCGGGACCACCCAGTCGCTCGCCGGGTTCTCGTGGCCACGGGAGGTGGGTGTGGCGCGGGCGGTCGCCGCGGTGCTCGACCTCGGTCCCACGGCGGTGGCCTCGGTGGGCATGGCCGTGGCGGTGATCGTGGGACTGGCGACGGCGGTCGCCGACCCGCGGCGGCGTCGCCCGCTCGCCGCCCCCGTCGCCGCGCTGCTCGTCTACGGGACCCTGTACGTCCTGGCCGCGGCCGTGCAGGGCGACTGGGTGCGGACGTTCACCGGCTTCTGGTGGGACGACTTCTACCGGTTCGCGTCGCTGCTCGTCCTGCCCTCGGCGGTGCTGGCCGGGGCCGGCGTGCGGGCGCTGGTTCCGCGCGGGTCGCTGCGCCGGCCGGCGGCCCGGGTCGGCGTGGCCGTGGCGGCGGCGCTGGCCCTGCTCACCGCCTCCGGGCACGCGGTGATGGCGCGGGACCTCACCGCCTGGGGGTACGCCGACGGGCCCGCGGTCACCGCCGACGAGCGGCTCGTGCTGGACGCGCTGGGGGAGAGGTACGACGGCGGGGTGGCCCTGAACGACCCGTTCGACGGCACCGCCTGGGTCTACGCGCTCCACGGGGTGCCGGTGGTGTTCGGGGCGCCGCTCGCCGACGACCCGGTCGCGCAGGTCGGCGCCGACCGCATGACGCTGTACACCTCGGTCAACCGCTACGGTTTCGACCCGACCGTCACCCGCGAGATGCAACTCCGGGACGTGCGCTGGGTGATCGTCGGGACGGAGTCCGTGGGCGGGCCGGGCCGGCCGGGTGGGTTCATCGGACTGCACCTCAACCCGAACCTGCGGCTGGTGGAGGCCACTCCCGGCGCCCGCCTGTACGAGGTCCTGCCGGTGCCCGCGGACCACCAGCCGCTGCCCCCGCCACCCGGCATCCCCCCGGTGACACCGCCTGGGCAGCCCCCGAACACCGACTCACCGGTCGTCGAGGCGGCGCCCCCCGGCCCGGGGGCTAGCCTGGACGGCACCGCCTAACCGACTCCCAGGAGCGCATCGCCCCATGGACGCCACCACCGTGACAACCGCAGACGCCGACACCGGGACCGACCGGCCCGAGCGCGACCTGCTGCTCCAGCGCACCCTGTTCTCCGGCCCGCGCCGGTGGGTCAACGACGACCTGTACTCGCGGATCACGCGGGGCGTGGTGCGCCGCACACGCACCGAGCTGCACCTGGAGCCCGGCGCGATCGTCGACACCAACACCTACTTCGGCCGGTTCGAGGCGTCCTACTGGCAGCGCTGGACCATCGTCACGGAGCTGACCGTACGGGTGTCGGTGGAGACAGCCGGGCAGGTCGACGTGCTGGTGCGCGCCTCCGACATCGGCTCCCACGTGCGGACGGTGGAGGTGGTCCACCACCACGGCGACGGCATGGCGGTGCTGCACGTGCCGGTGGACACGTTCACCGACGGTGGCGCGATGTGGCTGGAGGTGCACGCCGTCGACGCGCCCGCGACGGTGTCGGAGGTGGAGTGGAATACGACGACGACGAGGCCCGCCCGCCGCGCCGCCGTCGCCATCTGCACGTTCAACCGGGCGGATGACTGTGCGGCCACGGTCGACTCGCTGGCCTCGGATCCCCTCGTCGCGGACCTGATCGACGACCTCTATGTCACGGACCAGGGCACCGATCTGGTGGAGACCCGCGATCCGTTCCGGCACGCGGCGGAGGAGTTCGGCGACCGGCTGCACTACCTCCGCCAGCCCAACCTCGGCGGTGCCGGCGGCTTCAGCCGCGGACTGTACGAGGCCACCGCACCGGACGGCCCGGGGCCGGTGGACGTGCTGCTCATGGACGACGACGTCCGGGTGGAGCCCGAGACGGTGCTGCGGCTGTTCGCCTTCGCCGCCGTCACCCGCGAGCCGATGCTCGTGGGTGCCCAGATGCTCTACCTGTTCAACCCCGACTACCTGCTGGTCTCGGCCGAACGGACGCAGCTCGACGAGCTCCGGGGCGGGTTGGACGCCGACGAGTTCGCGCTGCGTGACGAGTCGGTGGTCGCGGGCCGGCAGGAGCGGCGGATCGACGCCGAGTACAACGCGTGGTGGTCCTGCCTCGTCCCCGGCGAGGCCGTGGAGCGGGTCGGGCTCCCCATGCCGTACTTCTTCCAGTGGGACGACATCGAGTACGGCCTGCGCTGCCGCCAGGCGGGGATGCCCACGTGCACCCTGCAGGGTGCGGCGGTGTGGCACGCGGACTTCTACTGGAAGGACGGCGACGACTTCGGTCAGTTCTTCTCCCTGCGCAACTCGCTGACCACCGCCGCCCTCCGGCAGGGGATCGACGCGAAGGGCATGGCCAAGAACCTCGCCCGGAGCGTCCTGCGTGCCGTGGCGGCCATGCAGTACGGCCTGGCCGCCACGCGCCTGCGGGGCATCGAGGCGTTCCTCGACGGGCCCGACGGTTCCCACGGGGTGGACGACGGCGGTCAGGCCGCGTTGGCCGCGATCCGTGCCGAGCGCGCGCAATATCCGGAGACCGCCAAGCTCGGCGTGGAGGCCCTGCCCGCCGGGATCGGTGTCCAGCGCAAGGTCGGGATCCCGCGCGAGGACCGCGAGGACCAGGTGCTGGCCAAGCGGCTGCTCATGCAGAAGCTGGGTCGGCAGCGCCGCGGCGTGGTGGCGATCCCGTACGAGGACGCCGCGTGGTGGCACGTCTCGCTGTTCGACGAGGTGTACGTCACCGACGCCTCGCAGACCGGGGTGCACCACCGCAGGGTCGACCCGGCGCGGTCCGCAGAGCTGCAGAAGCGTCTGGTGTCGCTGCTCGCCCGGTTCGTCCGGGAGGCCCCGGCCGCCCAGGAGCGGTGGCGCGCCGCGCAGGCCGAGCTCACCACCCGCGAGAACTGGGCCCGGCTCTACGGCGTGTAGCCCCGCGGGTGGTGCCCCGGTCCATCACGGCACCAGGGCCACCGCCTTCAACTCGACGAGCTGGCCTGGGAACGTCAGCTCGCTGACACCGATCGCACTCCACGCCGTGGGGACGTCCGTCCGGGGGATGTAGCGGCTGCGGACGTCGAGGAACAGGGGTAGATGGTCCTGGAGTCCGACGTGGTAGGTGGTCATCTCAACGATGTGCTCGAAGTCCGACCCGCCGGCCCGGAGTACGGTGCCGAGGTTCTCCCAGGCCGCCACGAAGTGGTCCTCGAGACTGCTGTCGATGACGTTCATCTCCGAGTCCCTCCCGACCTGACCCGAGCAGTAGATCAGGTTGCCGACCTTCACCGCCGGCGAGTAGTTGAACCGCTCCACCAGGTGGGCCATGTCCGCGGGGACGACGATTTCCTTCTGCACTTCTTTTCCTCCGTCTGTGGTCCGGTGTGACGGATTCATCCTCTGGGGGCGATGAGTCGAGTTAGTTAGCTGCATGTAACAGCGGTGGGTCATGGGCTTCCACAGGGTGTGGCGTTCTCCACAGGGGCCGCTCGGATGGCGCTCTCGCGGCCCGGTGCCGGCGGTTCCGTGCGCCACAGTGAGGGGTATGGAGATCCCAGACAAGTACGGTGCCGGAGTGCTCGATGCCGGACCCCCCGATGTCACAGTTCTCGATGCGGGAGCGCGCGGTACGGACGCGGCCGGCGACCTGTCACCACCGGGCAGGGTCCGCAGGGACGCCCCGGGCGCACGTGGCGAACGTGGCGCACTGCCGCCCGGCCCGCTGACCACCGCAGAACTCGCCGGGGCGGTACCGGACCCCGCCGACCGCGCGCGGTACCAACGGATCTGGCACGGGATGTACCGCCGCGCCGACCAGCCGGACGACCTCCGGCTCCGCAGCGTGGCCTTGGCGCGAACCTGGCCCGACGGGGTCCTGCGCGGTCGCAGCGCCGCCCTGCTGTGGGGAGACGACTCCACGCCGCCGGATGCGTTGCCCGAGATCTGGCTGCCGTCCACCCGCAGGTCGTGCCCGGGCCGGGTGTACCGCTACGGCTCGATGCCCGCGTCAGCCGTCACGGAACTCGACGGATTGCGCGTCACCACCCCGCTGCGGACCTGCCGGGACCTCGCGGGGGACCTGGGCCTCGAGGAGGCGGTCGTCTCGGTGGAACGGCTGTGCGCGATGGTGCCCGAGCTGCCGGGCCAGTTGACAGGGGTGGCCGACCATCCGGCGGGCCGGGGCGCGAGGAGGTTCAGAGAGGTCGTCCGGGCCGCGGACCAGCTGTCCGGATCAGTCGCCTCGACGCGGGCCCGTCTCACGCTGGCGGCGGCCGGGCTCGGCGGGTTCGGACACGGGCACACCGTTCGAATGGGGCACTACACGGTGGATTTGCCCCTGGCTGATCCGATGGCCCGGTGCGTGGTGTTCACCCCGGGCGGGAGGGCGGCGACACTCGGACGATCCGCGGAGCGCTACCGGGCGCGCCTTCTGGGCGCCGGCTGGGCCGTGATCGACGTCCGCGGTGGCTCCGCGGACACCGCACCACCGGGCACCCCCGCGCCCGCGGGCGTCGCGCCGCCGACCGCTCCCGCGTCGCTCACCCCGGTCACCCCGGTCACCGATGTCGGCCACCGCGCGGCGGCGGTTCTGCGGGTGCGCTGGCCGTCGACGGAGGTCCGTTTCCCGCTCCGGGGGCACGGCGCGGCGGATCCCCACGGGATGTGGTCCGGCGGTCCCCGGTGGAATCCGGGGCCGCCGGCGTGAGCGTCAGCGGGTGTAGTCGGTCGCCTTCTCGTAGCGTCCCTGCTCGTCCCAGACCCGCCGCAGGAGCTGCTCGAGCTCCCAGACGTCACCCTCGGAGCCGAAGTACTTGCGGTCGATGGTGCTGAGCTTGTCCTCGTTCTCGATGATCTTGCTCCACAGCTTCGCGCGCTCGACCGGGTCGTCGGTGAAGTCCTTGTTGAGGTAATCGTGCGAGTGTCGCTTGAGGTTGCCGAGCACCGTCAACGCCTTGCCGGCCGGGCTGAGCAGGGAGGCGAGGACCGTCACCACGAGGACACCCACGATGATGCCCAGCGAGAGGAACGTGGGGATCTCCACCACGTCCACGTGCTCGCCACCGTTGATGAACGGCAGGTTGTTCTCGTGCAGGGCGTGGAGGATGAGCTTGACGCCGATGAAGCCGAGGATCGCGGCCAGGCCGTACTTGAGGTAGACGAGCCGGTCCAGCAGCCCGTCGAGCAGGAAGTACAGCTGGCGCAGGCCGAGCAGCGAGAACGTGGTGGCGGTGAAGACGATGAAGACGTTCTGGGTGAGCCCGAAGATCGCGGGGATCGAGTCCAGGGCGAACATGATGTCGGTGCCGCCGATCGCGACCATGACGATCATCATCGGCGTCATGACCCGCTTGCCGTTCTCGATGGTGAACAGCTTGTCGTGGTCGTAGTGGTCGGTGGCCGGGATGAACTTCTTGGCCAGGCGCACCACCACGTTGTCGGCGTCGTCGTCCTCGTCGTCCTCGGCGAGCAGCCGGCCGGCGGTGATGATGAGGAACAGGCCGAAGACGTAGAACAGGACCGCGAACTTGTTGAGCAGCGCAGCGCCGACGAAGATGAACGCGGTCCGCGCGATGATCGAGAACACGATGCCGAACAGCAGCGCCTTCTGCTGTCCCGCGCGCGGGACCTTGAAGCTGGTGAGCAGCAGGAGGAACACGAACAGGTTGTCCACCGAGAGCGCCTTCTCGGTGATGTACCCGGCGAAGTACTCCACGCCCATGTCGGTGCCGCCGAAGATCCATACCGCGAACCCGAACACCACGGCGATCCCCACGTAGAGCGCGGACCAGATGGCCGACTCCTTGAGCGTGGGGATGTGCTCCTTGCGCACGTGGAAGAAGTAGTCGAACAGCAACAGGGCGATGATGAGGCCGACTGACAACGACCATGCGAGCGGGGTGGCTCCCAACGGGGGTTCCTTTCCGGGGAGGGCCGGGGACCGGATCATCCTACCCGCGTCCGGCGATCGGAGCCCCCCGTCAGGGTCCGGCGCCGGCCTCCGTGAGGCCCTGCTCAGTCCTGTCGGCGGACCCTTTTTCCGATCGACATGGTGTGCCGGGCTTCGGCTACCGTCGTGCCGCGGGCATCGGTGACCAGTGCGGTGTGCACGATGCTCGTGCGGGATCGCTCGGTCAGCTGCCCGCGGATGGAGTCGGCCTCCGTGCGGGGCACCTCCACGACGCACCGCAGTCGGCCACGGCCGGGGGTGCGGAAGTCGATCGTCGCCGTCTTGGTCCACACCTGGTACCCGGAGCCGAGCTGCCCCGACAGCAGGGCCCCGTAGAGCACGTCGGTGGCGGCGAACAGGGCGCCACCGAACGCGGTGCCGTTGGTGTTGGCCGTCCACGGTGCCACGTGCATGTCGAGTTCCCCGCGTGTCCAGTCCGGGGCGACGTGACGGATGCGGATCCCCGAACCGAGCAGGGGTGGGTAGAGCGACGCGAGGACGGGGAACGCCCGGGGGCTCGAGGTGTAGCGGTGCAGCAGTGTCTTCGGCACGGGGCGAGCTTAACTTACCGACGGGTCAGTTCGGGGTGGGTGTCGATCTGTCGCGACATCGCGAGATTCCTGGACAAAAGCCAACACTTTGTCTAGCTTCAGGGTTCCGGCCCCGAATTCGGAGGTGGCCGTCGACGAGGAGGCACGTCATGAGGATCATCGTGGATCCGGACCGCTGCGAGGGGCAGGCGGTGTGCGTGGGCCTGGCCCCCGCGGTGTTCGAGCTGGGGGACGACGACGAGGTGGTGCGCGTCATCGTCGACGAGGTCCCCGAGGAGCACCAGAAGCGGGCGCGCAAAGCGGTCGAGAAGTGCCCGATGGCCGCACTCAGAGAGGCCTGACGGGCCACGCCCCCGGATCTCGACCGGTGAGCGCGAGCGCCGAGTCCCGGGCGGGGGCGTCCGGCTCGTCGTAACCGGGCACCGGGGGATCGAAGAGTTCCGGGGCCGGGTTGTCGGCGAGGTCCGCCCGGACGAACTCCAGCACGGCCCGGTCGAGCTCGTCGCCCCACCGCAGGTCGATCCGCTGGGAGACGGCGAGATCCCACGCGTGGACGGCGAGGTCGAACACCTGTTGCGCCAGGTAGTGCTTCGCGGGCGCCAGCCCGTAGGACAGGTGCACCTCGTCATCGTCCGGGGTTCCCCGCCATGCCGCCGCCACCGGCGGACGGATCGCGTCCCAGTCGGTGACCAGCTCCGGCCCGGTCGCCTCCCGGAGCCGACGCAGGCGGTCCTCCAGATCGTCGGCCACCTCGTCGACGGTGCCGCCGGCCAGCAGTCCCGGCACCCACAGTTGTTCGTCGACCACGTGGGCCAGCACCTCGCGCGCGGTCCAGTCGCTGCACGGGGTGGCGGCGTCCCAGTCGGTGACGGCGGGCAGCACCTCGTCATAGAGGTCTGCGGCGAGGGCCTGCAGGGCGATCCAGTCGGTCATGGACCCATCCTGCCAAAATCCGCTACCCCGCCTCGGGATCCGCTAGTCGGATTGGAATCGCCGATCCGGATTCGCAGTAGCGGATTTCGTGGGTTAGCCGCCGGGCTTGACGAACCGCTCGCCCGCGCCCATCCGCTGCAGCCGGAGCCACTCGCGGAATCCGGCGGGGTCCCGGCGCGAGACGAGGAAGTACCAACCGAACCGCAACAGTTCCTGCGGGATGAGCCGCCGGTTGCCGGGCTGGGTGAGAACGTACCCGCGGTTGCGGTAGGTGAAGTGGCGCTTGACCGGGTCGTCGGGGAACTGGGTGTGCATCCGCCCACCGAGGATCGGCTTGAACTCGTCCGAGCCCTGGGGATGCAGGTAGGCGGTGGTCAGGCAGGTGCCGAAGGGCACACCGGAACGGACGAGCCGACGGTGCATCTCCACCTCGTCGCCGCGGATGAACAGGCGCAGGTCCGGAACGCCCACCCGGTCCAGGCAGTCCGCGGTGAACAACGCGCCGTTGAACAGCGACGCGATGCCGGGCAGCAGGTCCTCGGTCGGAACCGCGCTCCCGCCCGGCTCGCCCGGCTCGCCCGGCTCGCCCGGCTCGCCCGGCTCGCCCGGCCCGTCCGACCCGCCCGCCCCGCCGGTCCCGCTGCCGTCCCCGTCCCCGGTGAACAACTCTGAGCGGTACCGCCGCCACACCAGGCCGCGCCGCAGCGGGAACGCCAGGCGATCGGGATCGTCGAGGTCGCACACCACCGGCGAGACCTCGGCCAGGCCGTGGCGGTCCATGCAACCGAGGAGTGTCGCCAGCACCTCCGGGCCCTCCGGGCGGCCGTCGTCGTCGGCGCACCACACCAGGTCGGCGCCGGCGGCCAGGGCGTGGAGCATCCCCAGGGCGAACCCGCCCGCGCCGCCGAGGTTGTGCCGGGAGCCGATGTACGTGGCCTCCACCGGCTGCGACTCGACCAGCTCGCGCACGGCCTGCTCGTCGGCGTTGTCCACCACCACGAGGTGATCGACCGGGCGGGTCTGGCCGCACACCACCCCGAGCGAGGCGCGCAACTGCTCCAGCCGTCGGTGCGTGACCACGACGGCCACCACCCGCCGTGCGTCGGCGCCCGCGCCGTCAGCCCTCATGGTGCATCCTGCCGATGTAGTCGCCGATGGACCGGCCAGCCTCGGGGCCCTCGTAGGCGGTGACGATCTCCTCGATGCTGCCGCGCTGGCGGATCCGGCCGTGGTCGATCCACATCGCCGAGTCGCACAGCTGGGCCAGGAACTCGTTGGAGTGTGAGGCGAACACGAGGATCCCGGAGCGGGAGACCAGGTCGGCGAGCTTGACGCGCGCCTTCTTCATGAACTCCGCGTCCACGGCGCCGATGCCCTCGTCGAGCAGCAGGATCTCGGGATCGATGGAGGTCACCACGCCCATCGCCAGGCGCACCCGCATGCCGGTGGAGTAGGTGCGCAGCGGCATGTCGAGGTACTCGCCGAGTTCGGTGAAGTCCGCGATCTCCTCGACCTTGGCCTTCATCTGCTTGCGCGTCTGGCCGAGGAACAGCCCGCGGATGATGATGTTCTCGTAGCCGGAGATCTCGGGATCCATGCCGACGCCCAGGTCGAACACCGGTGCCACGCGGCCGCGGATCCGGGCCGCGCCGCGGGTGGGCTCGTAGATCCCGGACAGCAGGCGCAGCAGCGTGGACTTGCCGGCGCCGTTGTGTCCGACGAGGCCGACGCGGTCGCCCTCGCGGAGGGAGAGGGTGATGTCCCGCAGGGCCTCGACGACGACGACGTTGGACGCGTTGCGGCCGATCGCGCCACCGGCGGAACCCAGGACGGCCTTCTTCAACGACCGCGACTTGGCGTCGAAGATCGGGAAGTCGACGCAGGCGTCCACGCAGTCGATGGAGACGCCACCGGGGGTGGGTGCAGCGGAGCTCATGGGATGTACCTCCTACACCCAGTACGGGACTCGGGAGCGGAACTGGCGCAGTGCCACGAACGCCAGCGCGAGACCGACGGCCGTGCAGGCCAGGACGATCCACCAGTGGTAGGCGTCGATCGGTTGGCCGATCATCGGCGCCCGGACGATCTCCAGGTAGTGGTACAGCGGGTTGAGCTCGGCGATGCGCGCGCGGTCGGCGATCTCGCCGCCCTGCTCGTAGAGCGTCTGCGTGGTCCAGACGATGGGGGTCATGTAGAAGAGCAGCTGCACCATCGAGTCCAGCAGCGGCGCGATGTCACGGAACCGGGTGGCGAGGATGCCGAACAGCATGGCCACCCACACGCCGTTGAGCATGAGCACCGCCAGTCCCAGGACGGACAGCAGCAGGTCCCAGCCGAGCGGCCGGGGGAACACCACCATGAGCACCACCCAGATCACCAGGTTGTGGCACAGGAAGAGGAACTGGCGCCACACCAGGCGGTAGACGTGCACGCTCAGGGCGCTGGGGAGCTGCTTGATCAGGCCCTCGTTGGCGATGAAGACCTCGGAGCCCTCCTTGATGCACCCGGAGATGAAGCCCCACATGATGAGTCCCACGGTGACGTGGGGGAGGAACTCGGCGAGTGGGATCTGGAAGAGGATCGAGTAGAGCAGGCCGAGTGCGACGGCCATGACTCCGGTGGCGATGGTGATCCACAGGGGTCCGAGCGTGGACCGCCGGTAGCGCTGTTTGATGTCCTGCCAGCCGAGGGACAGCCACAGCTCGCGCTGACTGAGCCCCTGCCGCAGGTCGGCGACGGCCCGGCGGAAGGTGTGGGAGTCGTTGACGATCTCGCCGCGGACGCGCTCGTCGGGGAGCGTCGCCGAGGCGGGATCGGGAAGGGACTGGTCCTGCACGATCGGGAAGCCTACTAGAGCCTCGGCCGGTGGCAGCCCCGCCGCGAGTGCGCGTAGACAGTAGAGATGACGACCAGTACACAGATCCAGCTCGCGAGCCGCCCCCGCGGATGGCCGACCCACGACAACTTCCGCACGGTCTCCGTGGACCTGCCCGAGCTCGCCGAGGGTGAGGTGCGGGTGGCGAACGAGTACGTCTCCGTGGACCCGTACATGCGTGGGCGCATGAACGAGGGGCGCTCCTACATCCCGCCGTTCGAACTCGATCAGACGATGACCGGCGCCGCTGTGGGGCGCGTGGTCGAGTCGCGGTCCGGCGCCCACCCCGTCGGTGCGGTGGTCCAGCACGATCTGGGTTGGCGGGACATCGCGCAGGCCGACGGCCGGCAGTTCCGGGTGGTGCGGGAGATCGACGGTGTGCCGGTCTCGGCGTACCTCGGGGTACTCGGGACCACCGGTCTCACGGCGTATGTGGGTCTGCTGCACATCGGACGTTTCCAGCCGGGCGAGTCGGTCTTCGTCTCCGGCGCGGCCGGGTCCGTCGGGTCGGCCGTGGGCCAGATCGCCAAGCTCATGGGGGCCTCCAAGGTGGTCGGGTCCGCCGGTAGCGCGGAGAAGGTCGAGAAGGCCACGAGCAGCTACGGCTTCGACGCCGCGATCAACTACCGCGAAGGCCCGGTCCGCACGCTCCTGCGCGAGCACTTCGGCACCCAGGACGGTGAGGGCATCGACGTCTACTTCGACAACGTGGGCGGGGACCACCTCGAGGCCGCGCTCGACCTGATGAACGACCGCGGTCGGCTCGCGCTGTGTGGCGCGATCAGCTCGTACAACGCCACCGAGCGCACGCCCGGGCCGGACAACCTCTGGTACGCCATCACCCGTGGGCTCACCCTCCAGGGCTTCACGGTGAACAACTACACGCACCTCTTCAAGGAGTTCGCGGAGAAGGTCGGTCCGTGGGTCGCGTCGGGCGAGATCGTCTTCGACGAGACCGTCGTCGAGGGCATCGACAACTCGGTCGACGCGTTCCTCGATCTGATGAAGGGTGCCAACGTCGGCAAGATGCTCGTCAAGATCTGACCGGCCCGCCCGCCGACCCGGGTGGGGGCGCGTCACGGGGGTGCGGCAGGGTTGACGTCATGACGCCGACTCGCCGAGCCGCGCCCGCAGACCGTCTACGGCGACGGATCCGTCGCCGGCTCGATGACGCGCGCGCCGCCGCGGACGCGCGGTGGGGCCGGGCGCGGGAGAGTCACCGGCCCGTGTATCTCGTCGCCCCGGCCGGTCACCCCAATCACGGCGACGAGCAGTTGTTGGCGGGGTGGTTGCGCTACCTGCGGCACGCGCTGCCCGGCACACCCGTGGTGGTGGACTGTCACACGCCCGGTCAGGCGGCGGTCCTCCACCATTCCGAGCACCCGGACGCGCTCTTCACCGACACGCTGTGGCGCCTGGCCTCCGAGCACACCGAGGCCGACGCGGCGGTCGGGTTCTGCCGCCACGCGGTGGGCGATCCCGGGGTGCGGCCCGCGCTCGCCTCGGGCGTCGATCTGCTGCGCAGCGCGTCGGTCATCCACCTGATCGGCGGCGGCTACGTCAACGACCAGTGGCCCCACCACCTGGGCGTGGTGGCGGCGGCGGGTGAGGCCGGCCGACTGTCCGGTGCGCGCGTGGTGGCCACGGGCCAGGGGTTCGTGCCGTGCGGGGACGCCGGACGGTTGGCGGGGGCGTTGCGCGACTACGACCTGGTCACCGTCCGCGACGCGGACTCGTTCGACCTCCTCGCGGGTGCGGGGGTCCCGGTCCGCCACGTGGGCGACGACGGCTGGCTGGCCCTGTGCACGGCGGGTGGCGTCGAATCCGGTGACCACCCGGTGTACTCGGCCGACCCGGACACCTGCCGTGACCTGGTGCTCTGCGCGCAGTCCGACCTGGTCGATCCCGGGCTGCTCGCCGACACCGTCGCGCGGACCCTCGCCGCATGGGCGTTCCCGGGGGAGCGGATGACGGTCGTCGAGTCGATCCCCGGTGGGGACCGGGTGGTGTGGGACATGCTGTGTGCCCGCGCGGAGGCGGCGTCCACCGTCGACGGTGGACCGGGCGGGCGGGGCGACGACGACGACGAGGTCGGCCGCGCTCTGGCCGACCTGCATCTGCCCCGCGCGCGTTTCGTGTCGTTCCGGGAATTGTGGGACTCGGGTCTTCCCGCCAGGCCCGGGCAGGTCTGGCTGACCAGCCGATTCCACCCGCACCTCTTCGCGGCGGCCCGTGGCGCCTCCGGGGTGGCGCTGCGGACGGGGTCGGAATACTACGACGTCAAGCACGGGTCGCTGCTCGCTGCGGGGTCGCCGTGGGGTTCGGTGGCGGCGGACGAGGGCCCGGGCCCCGACGATCCCGGGGTGCCCGCCGCGGGTGGCATCGATCCGGCCACCGTCACCGAGCTCGTGGCGGGCGCGGAGCGGTTGGCGCAGGAGATCTACCGGCCCGGTTCTCGGTGAGACGGCGCGACGCCGGGAGCGATCCCGCGGAGGACGTCGACCTCGATGGCCGCGTACTCGTGGGAGTGTCCAACACCGGGACGGGCGAGGTGGGGTCGCGGACCACGTTCACGTACCACGAGGAAGGCGACGTGGTGTGGGCCGAGTACCGCGGCGGTGAGGTGCTCCGCGGCTACCTGGTGGGCACCCGCAGTGGGGTTGAGCTGCAGTTCCGTTATGTCCACCTCGGCTCGGACGGCCGGACCTCGAGCGGCGTCTGTGACTCGGTGATCGAGGTCCTCGCCGACGGCCGGGTCCGGTTCCGCGAGACGTGGCAGTGGGAGTCCCGGGCGGGCTCGGGTGTCAGTGTCGTCGAGGAGACCTTCCGGTCCGACCGCTGAGCTACGCGCACCCCCGGGTACTTCGCGACCGCTTTGTGCAACTAGTTGCATGAAGGCCGGAGTGGCCGTACGTTCGGGGGAGAAGTCCGCCCGCCCCGGTTCCGAAAGGACTACCCATGGCCCTTCCCTCCGTACTCGCCGGCCCGCTCACCGTTCCGGTGGTCGCGTCGCCGATGTTCATCTACTCCGGCCCCGAGCTCGTGGCCGCGCAATGTCAGGCGGGCGTGATCGGGTCGTTCCCGGCACTCAACGCGCGGCCGCAGTCGGTGCTGGCGGAATGGATCGACCAGGTCAAGGAGAGCAACGAGGCGTTCGCGTCCGCGAACCCGGATCGGTACGTGGCGCCGTTCGCGGTCAACCAGATCGTCCACCGTTCCAACGACCGCCTCGAGCAGGACCTGGCCACCGTGGTCGAGCACGAGGTGCCGATCGTCATCACCTCGCTCGGTGCCCGCGAGGAGGTCAACGAGGCCGTCCACTCCTACGGTGGCATCGTCCTGCACGACGTGATCAACGACAGGTTCGCGCGCAAGGCCGTCGAGAAGGGCGCGGACGGACTGGTCGCCGTCGCCGCCGGTGCGGGTGGGCACGCCGGCACCCAGTCGCCCTTCGCGCTGGTCCAGGAGATCCGGGAGTGGTTCGACGGCCCGCTGTTGCTGTCCGGGGCCATCGCCCACGGCCGCTCGATCCTCGCCGCGCAGGCGGCCGGTGCCGACCTCGCCTACATCGGTTCGGCGTTTCTCGCGACCGAGGAGTCCCGCGCGACCGCCGCCTACAAGCAGATGATCGTGGACAGCGGTGCCGGCGACATCGTCTACAGCAACCTCTTCACGGGAATCCACGGGAACTATCTGCGGGGCAGTATCGAGGCCGCTGGCCTCAATCCGGATGACCTGCCGGAATCGGACCCGTCGGCGATGGACTTCGGCTCAGGTGGGACCACCGACTCCAAGGCGTGGCGGGACATCTGGGGCGCCGGCCAGGGTGTGGGCGCGGTGGACTCGATCGGATCCGTCCGCGCGCTGGTCGAGCGACTGCGGTCCGAGTACGACGACGCGCTGGCCGCCCTCACCGCGGGCCTGCCCGCGATGCGCTGAACCGGTGTCGCTGAAGTTCGCGATCCTCACCTCGCTCACCGAGCGGGAGGGCAGCGGCATCGAACTCGCCCGCAGGTTCGACAAGTCGATCGGGTACTTCTGGCCCGCGACCCACCAGCAGATCTACCGCGAGCTCGACCGGTTGGCCTCCGCCGGCCTCATCCGGGAGTTGCCGCAGGAGGGCCCGCCCCGGCGCGGACAGCCCAGACGGTTCGCCGTCACCGGTGACGGCCGGGACCTGCTGGTGGGGTGGATCGGCGAGGACGACGAGCCCGAACCGATGCGCTCGAGCATCGCGGTCCGGGCCCGCGCGGCGGCGGCCACGGGCAGGACGGGCGAGTTGCGGCGTTCCCTCGAGCACCACCGCCGACTGCGGCTGGAGAGCCTGCGCCGGTACCGCGAGATCGAGGAGCAGGACTTCGCGTCCCGCGACCCCGCCGAGGTGCGCGGCGCCCTTCAGCACCAGGTGCTCAAGCTGGGCATCCAGGCCGAGCAGGCATGGGTGGTCTGGTGCGACGAGACCCTCGAGGTGTTGGGTCGCCTGCCGTCGCCGGGGTCAGCGCCGTAGCGCCGACTCGAGCGACGCCAGCGACGCTTCGAGGAACCCGGGCCCGAACGGCGGCATCCCGCCGATCTCGGCGATCACCTCCGGGGGAGTGGCCGACCAGTCGTAGCGGAGGGCCACGTCGGTCGACTCGCCGACGGGGGTCAGGTCGTAGCGCCAGCGCCATCCGCCGGTGGAGACCTCCCCGGTGTCGTCGGGCTGGCCCGGCTCCCACTCAAGTGTCCGATCCGGGTCGAACGCGGTCACGACGTTGTGCATGACGTAGTGGCCGCCCCTGGCGTCGATGTACATGTTCATCACGAAGACGTCGCCCACGCCCGAGATGGGCTCGGTGGTGACCGCGTCGCGCACCCAGTCGCCGGGTTCGGTCTCCTTGTGGCGCGTCGGGTCGGCGAGGAGCGCGAAGATCTCCGACGCCGGCGCAGGGATCCGCCTGCGGGCGGTCATGGACGAGGCGTCGGCGGACGCGCCGGCGGAATCACCCGGGTCTGCGACAGTGGACACGGCATGCTCCTTCGATCGGCGGTGACAGCCCGGCCGGCCACGTGCTCATCGGTCTCGCCGACCTCTGTCGGTGCCGATTAGACCACCGGCGCGACCCTCAGTCGACCGTGAGCAGGATCTTGCCGTGGCTCTCGCCGGATTCCAGCAGGGCGAGCGCCTCAGAAGCCCGGCCGAGCGGGATCTCGCGGGAGACCCGGGTGGTGACGTCCCCGGCCGCGACCATCGGCCACACCTGGTCCACGACCTCCCGGCAGATGCCGGTCTTGCCGCCGGGGCCGTCGGTCGGGCGGGCCCGGAGGTTGGTCGCGAGGATGCCGGCCCTCTTGGGCAGCAACCTGCCCAGGTTGAGTTCGCCCTTCACCCCGCCCTGGAGCCCGATGACGATCACGCGACCGTCCGGCGCCAGGGAGGCGATGTTCTTCTCCAGGTACTTCGCGCCCATCACGTCCAGGACCAGGTCGACGCCACGGCCGCGCTCGTCGTCGTCGGTCCATTCCCCGACCCGGTCGACGAAGTCCTCGACCCGGTAGTCGATCACCAGGTCCGCGCCCAGTTCCCGGCACATCGCCACCTTCTCCGGCCCGCCGGCGGTGGTGGCCACGCGAGCGCCGAGGGCGCGGCAGACCTGGATCGCGTGGGATCCGATGCCGCCGGCTCCGCCGTGGATCAGCACGCGCGGGGCGCCGAGGTCGGTATCGCCCCATCGGGCCTGCGCCGCGAGGGCGCCCCGGCCGAGCCCGCCCGTCATGGCCAGATTCGACCACACCGTGCACGCCACCTCCGGCAGCGACGCGGCCTCGTGGAGCGAGACCCCGGCGGGGACGGGCATGACCTGTCCGGCCGGGACGGCCACCTTCTCCGCGTACCCGCCACCGGCGAGCAGGGCGCACACCTCGTCACCCACCGCCAGGCCCTCGACGCCCTCGCCGACCCCGGAGATCCGGCCCGAGCACTCGAGGCCCAGGATCTCCGACGCGCCGGGCGGCGGCGGGTAGTGGCCCCTGGTCTGCAGCAGGTCTGCGCGGTTCACCGCGGAGGCCGCGACGTCGACGAGCACCTCGCCGGGGCCGGCGACCGGGTCGTCGACCTCGGTCAGGCGCAGGGTGTCGGGTCCGTTGTCGTAGGAGATCGCCTTCATGCCCTCCGACGGTAGCCGGGTTGGGCCCGGAGGGCAGGCGGGCTGGGTGCGCCCGCCCGCGGTCCACTACGATGAACGGCGTCGTCAACGCGGGTTCCACGTGGAACCACGCGGTCGTGCGTGTCGCGGCGGACGGCGGGGAAGTGTGGCAGAGCGGCCGAATGCACTCGCCTTGAAAGCGAGCGTGCCTAAACAGCACCGGGGGTTCAAATCCCTCCACTTCCGCCCATGCAGTGGGCGCCCGGACGCGGGGGCTCAGTCGGCGACGCGGTCGATGTCGGCCGCAGACGCGTCCGAGATCGTGTCCAGTACCCGCGCGTAGGCGGGGGAGTCGCCCGAGACGATCGAGACGTGGTCCTCGCCGTCGATGAGGTCGAGGCGCGCCCGACCGTTGGCCCGCCGGACGGCTTCCACGTACCGGGTCGAGTTCTCCGGCGCGACCATCGTGTCGGCCGTGCCGTGCAGAGCGATGACGGGGACGTCGGGCGCGATGTTCTGCCGCGGGTCCACCATCGCGTACCGGGAGGGGACCTGGGAGGGTGTGCCGCCTATCGCCGTGACGATCCTGTCGTCACCGTGGGTCGCCGCATAGACCATGTCCAGCGGGCCGGCGATCGAGACCACGCGGGTGGGCCGGAAGGCGGGACTGGCGCCCACCTCGTCGTCCTCGAGCAGATGGCGGGTACCGCCCCAGACCGCGAGCTGTGCGCCCGCGCTGTGGCCCACCACGACTTCGTCGTCGGTGGTGAGCTGCGGGAACCGCCGGTCGACCTCGATTACATGGTCGAGCGCGTCCGCGACATCCCGGAACGTGACGGGCCAGCCGCCGCCGGACCCGACCCGTCGGTACTCGATGTTGTAGACCGCCATCCCGCGGCTCGCCAGCTCACGCGCCAGGGGATCGAAGATGTCCGCACCCAGTTGGTCCTGCCACGCCCCTCCGTGGATGAGGACCGCCAGCGGGATGGAATCGACCTCCTGGGCCCCGGCCGGCAGGTACAGGTCCGCCCAGTTCTGTTCCGGGTCCGCGGCGCCACCCCGGGTCGGGTACTCGAATCGCTGGACCGTGACCTCGTCCAACCGGACTGAGCCCGCATAGGTCGGTTCGACCACCGGTACCGCTGCCGTCGACATGCAGCCGGCGAGGCCGAGCGCGGCACCGGCCAGGACTGCGCTGACCACACCGGCACGTCTCGATCTCACGTCTTGTCCTCGCGACGACACGGCCACCACTTCCTCAGGATTCGATAAGGCGAAAAGCCTTGCTTTCTCCTCGGGTTGGCACGTAGCTCGGGGCGGGCGCGACAGATGTCTCGGAGAGTGAAACCAATCTTACTGACTGTCTGTCGCGGGACCCTGAGGGGAGCCCCCGAGCCGGTCCCTCGGGCGTGTCGGACGACCCCGGCCGACCGGCCGGGCCGTCTCGTCAACCGATGACGGTGACCCGGTCGGTCTCGGGGGCCGTCAGCGGGCCCTTCTCGGCGACGTACCGCCGCAGTGCGTCGAGGTCGGTCAACCCGGCCTCGCGGCGATCCCCGCGTTCGGCCAGGACGGAGCCGTCCCATTCGGGGGAGGAGAGGAACTCGTTCACCACGACCGTGTACTCGCGTCGGGGGTCGACGGGCTCGTCGTCGACGACTATCTCCGTCACCCGGTCTCCGGGCGGGCGTCCGAGGTCGACGGTGTAGCGCACGTTCGACGAGACGGCGGGGCCGTTGCGACCGATGTCGTCGGCGAAGTGGTCGAAGGCCGCGTGGAGTTCTTCCCCGCTCACGGTGACCAGGTACAGGCGGTCACCGTAGGGCTGCACGGTGTGCAGGGCGGCGTAGTCGAGGCGGCCGGCGGGGAGGTCGGTGAGCAGGGAGTCGGGGTTGGACAGTGCGAGCTCGGCACCCCGACCGCGGGTGGCGTGGAGCTGTCCGTCGGCGACGAGGTCGGCCAGGGGGGACTCGCCGTCGGCGTCCATGTCCCGCTCGATCGCCTCGTCGGCGGCGCCGATCACCTCGCGGGCCTCCGGCGCCGCCGCGGCCTGCGCCTGACGCACGAGTTCCTCGGTCCCGGCGTCGGGCGCGATGTCGAGGTTGACCGTCTGGTTGAACACCGATGTCTGGGGCCGGATCACATCGCCGGTCGACGGGTCGACCGCCAGGTCCACCACCGTGACGGACCGGCCGTGGGACGCGGGGGCCACGACGACGCGCTCGTCGTTCTCGGCGTCGAAGACGCGGCAGGTGGCCGGGCCTCCGGAGGCCCCCATGATCAGGGCGTCCACCGCGGGGTTGAGCTCCTTGACCAGGTCGATCTCGGTGAGCTCCTCGGGACAGGCCGCGGGGTCCAGGTTGGCGTGGACGGTATCGGACTGGACCATGGCGACGATCGCCTCCACGCCCAGGAACTGCAGCGACTCCACGGTGTCGTCGATCGCGCGGAGCGGGTCGGCCAGGCGGGTGGCCGTCTCCGGCAGGGACTCGGACGGAGCGGTCACCGCGACGACCCCCACCCGGACGTCGCCGACGCGGTGGATGGAGAACGGGAAGGTCGGGGCGGATTCGGGCGACGGGATGACGTTGGAGGCCAGGAACGGGAACGCCGCCCCACGGAACGGCGGGAGCGGTGGGTCGACGCGGCAGTCCTGCTCGGTCACGCAGCCCGGTGCGACCAGGGACCGGACATGGTCGGCACCCTTCTCGAGCTCGCGGCGACCGACGCCGGCTCCGTCCACACCGATCCGGTTGAAGAACTCGATGGTCGGTCGGTCGCCCAGCAGGGCGGCCTCGGGGGCGGTCCCGCCGATCGAGTCGCCGGTGGCGAGCAGCAGTGAGTCCTCCGCCTGCGCGCGTAGCTTCTCGACAGTGGCGGCGAGGTGCGGCCCGCCGCCGGCCGGGCGGACGTTCCCCGAGCCGTCGCGCAGCTCGCCCTGGAATCCCACGGGGCGGGACAGGGCGCCGGAGAACTCGCCGATCCCCAGGATGCGGACGGACCGTGTCTCCGCCGCCGGGCTCCACGGGCTGCTGGTCCGCCCGGTCTGGGCATCGGCGCGCGGTGGGGCGGCGAGGGTGGTGACGAGGGTCAGTGCCGAGAGGAACGCCAGCGCGACCAGGGTCACGCGCCCCGAGATGGACGTACGGACAGCTGCCGAGTTCACCACGTTCCATGAACTCTTCTGCAGCACACCGTCTCCTCAGCTGCGGGGACCGGAATTCCCCGCGATGCGGGGAACGCGACATCGTGAAGCGCTCCCCCAAACCCGGACCATGTTGCCGTTGCGAGGTCACGGGACCCCGCCGGAAGCGTCACGTTCTGGTTACGAATTGCCGGGCGGCGGTGAGGAACCGGTCGTTTTCCTCGGGATCTCCGATGGACACCCGCACTCCGTCGCCCGCGAAGCACCGGGTCACGACGAGGTGATCGCGGCAGTGGGCGTCGAAATCGGCCGAGGCGTCCCCGAGTGGGAGCCAGACGAAGTTCGCCTGGGTGTCCGGGACCGCGTGTCCCATCCCTAGCAGCGCGTCCCGCACCCGGGAGCGCTCGGCGACGACCGCGTCAGTGCGCGCCCGGAGCTCGTCCCCGGCCTCGAGGCAGGCGATCCCGGCGGCCTGGGCCAGGGAGCTCACGGAGAACGGGACGACCATCTTCGCGACCGGCACCACCAGGCTCACGGGTCCGACCAGGTAGCCGACGCGGAGACCGGCCAAGCCGTAGGCCTTGGAGAAGGTGCGCAGGGAGACCACGTTGGGGCGCGCCATCGCCTCGGCGACGCCGTCGACCGGGTCGTCCGACCGCATGTACTCGTAGTAGGCCTCGTCCAGTGCGACGGTGACCCGCTCGGGGATGCGGTCGAGGAACCGGGCGAGCTCGGCGCGGGACACCGCCGGGCCGGTCGGGTTGTTGGGGGTGCAGACGAAGATCAACCTGGTCCGGGCGGTCACGGTGGCGGCGATCGCGTCGAGGTCCAGCGAACCGTCGGCGCGGTTGGGGATCGCGATCGGCACCGCGTGGGCGATCCGGGCGATGATCGGATAGGCCTCGAAGGAGCGCCAGCCGAAGATCACCTCGTCGCCGGGTGCGCACACCGCCTGGACCAGTTGCTGGCACAGCGCCACCGAGCCGCAGCCGGCAGTGACGTTCTCGGTGGGCACGTCGAGGAAGTCCGCGAGCCGGTCGACGAGCGCGCCGGCCGTGATGTCCGGGTAGCGGTTGGAGGCCGCCGCGGCCTCGGCGATGGCCGCCGCCACGCTCGGCAGCGGGCCCGCGGTGGTCTCGTTGGACGCGAGTTTGACCGCGCCCGGTACGGAGGCGCCCGGAACATAGGCGGGGATGGCGTCGAGGTCGCTGCGCACGTCGGGGGACATGACTACAGGGTAGGACCACCCTCTGCGGGCCCGGTGTCCGGCCGTTTTGCGCACCGGCCCGGCGTGTGTGTACTGTAATTCCTCGTTGGCTCAGCAGAGCCTCCAGGAGGCGTGCCAGAGCGGCCGAATGGGACTCACTGCTAATGAGTTGTCCTCCTCAAAGGGGACCGGAGGTTCAAATCCTCTCGCCTCCGCCATGCCGGAGACCCGGGTGACCGGATATCTGGCACGACAGAAGAATAATGCGCCCGTAGCTCAATGGATAGAGCACTTGACTACGGATCAAGAGGTTAGGGGTTCGAGTCCCTTCGGGCGCACAGTGAGAACGCCCCCGTCCACGCGGACGGGGGCGTTCGTCATTTTCCGGGGTGCCGCGCTCACGCGACGATCGCGGTGTCCCGCCGATGGGCGCGCAGGGTCTCGACCTGGTCCCAGACCACGACTGCCCAGATCGTGGCGACGAGGCTCCACCGGATCGCGGTGGCCGCCGTGCCGCCGTGGTCCGTCGCGACGAGGTCGGGGTGGATCACCTGGTCATGGACCAGGACCAGGACCGTGAGAAAGGCGCCGAAGGCCACGTCGACGGCCACCTCGACCCCGAGCCGGACCCGGGTGTGGCCAGGCCGCACCAGGCGCCACACCTGAACGAGTGCGAGCGCGCCGAGCAGCAGCAGGTACCCGGCGAGCCATCCGGTGGGGATGTCGGGGTTCACCAGTGGTTCGCCGCCGTTGAGGTGGCCGATGTACAGGAACGTCGACGGGACGAACGGCACGGCGGCCAGGATGGCCAGCATCACCAGGGACACGACCGCGTCGACGCGGGTCTCTGCCCCGCCCCGGGGCCCGTCCAGGTGTGCCGGGTCCCAGGCGGGGGTGGTGAGCGGGCTCCGTCCGCCCTCGGGGGTGGTCCGTTCGACTATCACCACCACGAGCGTCCACGCCGCGAAGGCCCACAGCAGGGCGCCGGCCACGGAGCTGATGAGCTGGCCGATGAGGCCGCCGAGCTCCGGCTCCGGGGTGGTCGAGATGTAGAGGATCCCGCCGGCCAGCGCCGCGATGACGCCCACCACCGGGAGGAGCCACCGCAGCACCCGTGCCCAGACCGGATAGATCCCGGGGCCCACGAGATACCGGGGAGCGCCCGAGTAGCGGCGCGCGAGTTCGGCCGGATCGCCGAGGCGCGTCAGGACCGCGCGTTCGGCGGAGTCGCGCGCGGCCGTCTCGCCGGCGCCGTTCCCGGCGTCGGGTTCCGCGGCCACCATGTCGTCGATGGTCGCGGCGATCTCCGAGGAAATGTCGCCGCGCTGGTCCTCCGGGAGGTGGCGGACCACCTCGGAGATGTAGCGATCGGTCAGTGTGGACATCACGCGTCCGCCTTTCGCAGATCGGTGTAACCGGCGCCCAGCGCCAGCCATTCGGAGTGCAGACGCTCGGCGGTCTCGGTGCCGAGCGCGGTGGTCTCGTAGTACTTGCGGGGTCTGGGTTCCTCGGTGCGCCAGGTCGAGGTGAGCAGTCCCTGCCCCTCGAGGCGGCGCAACAACGGGTAGAGGGTGTTGGCCTCGGTGACGATGCCCGCCTCGGCCAGCGTGGTGAGCAGCGCGTACCCGTACCTGGGCGTCCGGCAGGCCAACAGGCTCGCCAGGACCACCGACCCCCGCCGGATCTCCTGTAGGTGGGTGCCCAGTGCCGTGTCCCCGTCGTCGACCATGACGGACACGTTAGTGTGTGTCACACACTATGTAAATGGGGCACAGCATAAACGCGGCCGGCCCATCGGGCCGACCGCGTTCCTGGAAAAGCGTGGGGATGGGGATCTATGCCGCGGCCCTGGTCTTCTTGACCCGCACCCGCTGATAGGGCGCCGCGACGGACTCGCCGATCGCCTGCGCGATGAGGTCCTCGGCGGTCCGGTTCTTCCGCGCCAGCGTGGCGACCAGCTTGGTGAACCGGGCGCCGCGGGCGAACTCCTTGGCGCTGCGGTCCTCCACGGCGAAGAACAGCTTGGCCTGTTCGGGCAGTAGCGACAGCACGCCGTTGAGGATCTGTCGGGTGACCCACTTGGCCACCGGCCCCTTTACGTCAGGGTGGCGCAGCGAGTGGCCGGCCATCGCCGCGAAGATGGTCAACGCCTTGGTGTTGAGGCCGTCGCTGACGTACTGGTCGACTTCGGCGAAGGTCTCGAAGTAGGGGCCCGGCACGTGCAGTTGCTTCGCGCCGCGGTGGGACTCCACCACCACGCGGTTCGCGTCGGAGGTCGACAGTCCCGGCCCGAACTCCTGGTAGCCGCGCACCGCGGACCAGATGTACGTCCACCACGTCCACCGCATCCACTCGGGCTGCTTGGCGCTGACCACCTCGCCGGTCTCGGGGTCGGTCCAACTCGCCTGCTCGTGGAGGTGGTCGACGCGCGTGGCCGCCGCATCCGCGTGGGCGGTGTCGGCGAAGACCGAATCCCGCAGGTAGGCGGCCGTGCGGTCGAACCTCGCGGCCATCTCATCGGCGCCTTCGCTGGTCAACGACACCCGCTCGAAGTGGGTCATCATGCCCGGCTCGAGCATCTGGAGGAAGAGCGCGTTCTTCGCGCCGAGCCCCGAGGCGGGGTCCGAGAACACCCGCCAGGAGACGCTGTCGGGGCCGTAGTACCCGTCATCGGCGCGGGGAGCGTCGGAGAGTCGGAGGGGGACGTGGGTGTCGGGCATGGAGTCGCTTTCGGTTCGGGGGAGCGGAGGTTCGGGGGTTCGGGAAATCGGGGGTCGGGAGCGGTGGCCGAGATCTCGACCAGCCCGGACAATAATAAGTCCTTCACACTCCGCGTCGGCGGATACCACCGGGAACGGCGCGGCACCGGGCGTCACCCGGCACCCGGCGCCGCCGACCACGGTGGTCATCGCCGGGATGGTCCCCTAGCGTTGGCGGCGTCCGGGCGTTGACGAGCGAGGGCGAAGTGGGTGCGGCGATGCGAACCTACGGTCTACGGCGACCCCGGCGGGTCGGGCATCGGTTCCTCGGGTCCCTGGTCGCCGCGGCGCTGACCCTCTCGGGATGTGCGGGGACCGATGACAGCCCTGGGGGTCCCCCGGATAACCCGGCCTCCGTTGAGCCGGAGCGCATACCCGAACCCGCGATGCTGTCCCAGCAGGGAGTGAACGCCGGGCATCCGCTCGCCGCCGGGGCCGGGATGGAGATGCTCGAGGCCGGGGGCACCGCGGTGGACGCCGCGCTCGCCGCCGCGTTCGCCGTCTCGGTCGTCGAGCCCTACGCCTCGGGGGTGGGAGGTGGTGGCTCGGCTCTGGTCGCGACCCGGGACGCGGCTCCGGAGGCGTTCGACTACCGCGAGGTCGTCGCCGCCGACGGCGTCATCCCACCGACCAACACGGGTATCCCCGGTTTCGTCGCCGGGATGGCGGAGCTCCACGCCCGGCACGGCACCCTCGAGTGGGCCGAGCTGCTGGAGCCTGCCGCGCGGATGGCCGAGGGCGGCGTTCCGGCCACCGGTGCGCTCACCTCGAGGGTCGCCGTCGGTGGAGCAGCTGCGGTCTCAGGTCTCGAGCAGTTCTCTCCGGGTGGTGTGCCGCTGCGGGTCGGCGACACCCTGGTCCAGGCCGAACTCGGCGCCACCCTCCGCACACTCCAGAACGAGGGGCCGGAGAGTTTCTACACCGGCCGGATCGCGGACCGGCTCACCGTGATCGAGGGGATCGACCCGACCTCGCTGGAGCGGTACGCGGTGCAGCGCAGCGAACCCCCGCAGGGCCCGGTGGGCGACTACGAGGTGGTCTCGGGGGCGCCGGCCCTGCCCGGAGTCGCGCTCATCCAGATGCTGCAGGTGTTGGAGAGCCAGGGGATCTCGGAGGTCGACCCGGAGTCGACGGAGTACGTCCGGCGCCTCTCCGAGGCGTGGCTCATCGGCGAGCGGACCGTGCGGACGGAGCTGGGCGACCCGGCCTTCACCGACGTGCCCGTCGACGAGCTGGTCGACCCGGTCAGGAACGCCGAGCTCGTCGGTGGCGCGGTGCCCCCCGCGCCGAGGGGTGAGAACCTGGAGAAGCCAGGGAACACGACCCACCTCACGGTCGTCGACAGCAGCGGCACGGTGGTGTCGATGACCAATACCCTCACCCAGTTCTGGGGTTCGGGGACGGAGGTCGGCGGGTTCTTCCTCAACGACCAGCTCAGCCGGTTCGACACGGTGGACTCCCCGCGGAACCAGCCCGAGCCGGGCAGGCGATCGGTGACGTGGTCCAACCCGACCCTGGTGCTGGACGACCGGGGCCGGCCGGTTCTGGGCCTCGGCACGCCGGGCGGGGCGAACATCCTGAGCGTCCTCGCCAACACCCTCACCCGGTGGGCGCTGCTCGGCCAGTCGCTGGAGGAGGCGGTGGCGGCCCCGCGGTTCCGGTTCGACGGCGCGTCGCGGACCCTCGTCGTGGAGTCGGCGTTGCTGGGTTCACCGGCGGCGCGGGGGGTCGGGGCGCTGGGCTGGGAGGTCTCGCCGTCCCCCGGGGGGCTCTTCGGATCGGTCCAGGCGCTGGAGATCGACTACGAGACCCGGACGGTCTCCGGCCCCACGGACACCCGGCTCGAGGCCGGGACGGTGATCGTCGACGCGGAGGGGTGAGCCGCGCGCCGCGGCCCGGTCGGGGGTGGGGGCCGGAGTACGACGACGACGAGGTCGCGCATTTCCTAGGCTGTGCCGATGGCTCAGCCCGCGCGAGAGGCGCTCCGCCGCAACGCCGGCCATCTGGCGTCGGTGGCATTGGTGCTCATGTGGAGCTCGGGCTACGTCGGCGCGGAACTCGGGATCCGGGCCGGTGGCACCCCGCTGCAGTTGTTGGGCTGGCGGTTCTCGATCCTCGGCGTGCTGTTGGTGACGGTCTGCCTCGCGCTGGGTGTGCGGTTGACCGATCGCGCGGCGTGGACGCGGCAGGCCGTGTTGGGTCTGTTCAGTCAGGCGTTCTTCCTGTTCATGATCTTCGAGGGGGTCTCTCGCGGCGTCGACGGCGGGACCGCGGCGCTCATCGCCGCGCTCCAGCCGCTGCTCGTGGCCACGGTGGCGGGCAGGGTCCTGGGTGAGCGCACGACGGCCGGCATGTGGGTCGGCATGGTCCTCGGGATGGCGGGCGTCGTGGTGGTGGTCTCGGGCGGTCTCGACGCGGGCGCCGCCCCGTGGTGGGCGTACCTGTTCCCGGCGGCGGGCATGCTCAGCCTGGCGACGGGCACGGTCCTCACGCAGCGTCTGCGGCCCACCGAGACGCTGCTGCAGTCGATCACCATGCAGTCCGTCGTCGCGGGGATCACCCTGATGTCGGCGGCACTGGTGACCGGCCAGGCGGCGCCCGTGGCCGACCCCGACTTCTGGGCGGCGGTGGCCTGGTTGGTGTTCCTGTCCACCCTGTGCGGGTATGTCCTCTTCGTGTTCGTCACCCGCACCCGTGGCGCCACCGTCGCCAGCGTGCTGCTCTACCTCACCCCGCCCACGACCATGGTCTGGGTGTGGCTCATGTTCGGTGTCCCGATCACCCTCCTCGCGGTGGTGGGGATGGCGATCAGTGCGGTCGGCGTGACCCTGGTGTTGCGGTCCCGGGTGGTGCGTGACAGGTCAGCGCGTACGTCGGAAGAGCGCGGCCGGGCGGCCGCGTAGGGCCGTGGACAGGGCCACCTCGCCGTCGTCGTCCAGGACGGGTTCCAGGTGCGGCCGCATCCGCCGGGCGAAGTTGTCCTTGTGCAACTCCTCGCCGATCACCGCCTCGTGCACCCGGCGCAGCTGGAGCAGCGTGAACGGTTCGGGCAAGAATCCGTCGGGGTCGGGACCCACGTCGACGTAGCGCAGTCGGATCTCGTAGCGCTCGCGGACGTCACGGATCGCGGCGTCGACGATCGCGTCGTGGTCGAACAGCAGTGAGGAGACGCCGTCGAGCCGACCGTCGGCCGTGACCCTCGTGAGCTCGCCGTCCGCTCCGGTCAGCGCGGACTCGGGCAGGGGGAGTGAGTGCGCGACCGAGACGGCCCATGTCCGCTCGTCCCGATCCGGGTCGTCGAAGAGTCGCAGCAGGCGGGGGCGGATGGTCTCGTGCGGGGTGATCTTCACCTTCTCGCGGAGGACGTGGTCGGCGGTCTCGGCGACGGTCGTCCGCTCACGGAGGAAGGCGCCGGGGAGTGCGCGGCCGTCCGGATCGGTGCGCGGCTGGGTGAGGACCCGCAGCTCGGGGTCGGTGCCGCCGGCCCCCGTCACGGTGAGGATCGCCAGGTCCACGGCCACGGCGGGCCGGGGGAATTTCTCGAGATCGGACATGGTCTTCACTTTAGCGCGATCGGCGTGCTAACATTTAGCGCGTTGAGAGTGCTAAAGAAGTGGAGGGGTCATGAGAAGGCAACGAGACGACGACATGAGCGAGGCCACCGAGTGCGCCTGGGGCATGTTCCTGGACACGCTGATCCTGCGGATCGGTGCCGTCGGGGACGGCGAGGCGTTGGCGCTGGTGGCGCCGCCGGGTCCGGAGGGTTGGAGTCAGCAGCTCGTCATCCGGGCGGACCGCGAGCGGGGGTTCATGTGGGTCACCCGCGGGATCGCCGGCAGTACCGCGGCGGAGGAGGTCGTGGTCAGCGCCGGCCCCGACGGGGCGTTCGCGCTGGCCGAGGCGATCGTCCGCGTGGCGCGCGAGGACCTGCGGCTGCCACACCCGCAGCTGTTCACGGCGCGGGCGGACGGTCGCGGTGCGGTCGAACTGGCCGGGGCCCTCGGGCTCGCGGGCCCGGCTCCCGAGGAGGTGGGCGGACCGACCGGTCGCGCCGCCGGCGGGGTCCGGGGTGGCCCGGACGTCCTGCGTCCGACGGTGGTGGACGCGGTGAGGACGTCGTTCGGGCAGGAGCCGGCCATCGACGACGACGGGGACGTGTCCTTCACCGTCGCCGGGACCAGGGTGTTCGTCATCTTCAGTCCCGACGGAGGCCTCATCCAGGCCTGGGCCCTCGTGGTCCGGGGCGTCTACAGCCGGCGCAACACCGCCGTCGAGGTGGACCTGCTCAACGGCAAGGGGATGTGGAGCACCTGGTACCTCAGTGGCCGCGACGTGTTCCAGAGGCTCACGCTTCCCACCCGCCCCCTGTCGGCGGACAACCTCGAAGGCATGCTGCGCGCCTTCGCGAGGGATCTCGAGCAGAACAGGGATGAGCTGGCGTACCGGCTCGGAGGGAAGGCGGCGTGATGACGGACAACGCAGGATCGGCATGGGGCGACCGGGTCGCCGGCGTGATGCTGGGGACCGCAGTGGGTGACGCTCTCGGCGCCGGCTACGAGTACGGCTCGGCGCCGCTCGGCCCCGACGGCCCCCGGATGATCGGCGGCGGCCTGGGCGGTTTCGCGCCGGGGGAGTGGACAGACGACACCTCCATGGCGTGGTGCGTACTCGAGGTGGCCGCCCAGGGGCGTGGCCTGCTCGATGACGAACCGCTGTCGGAGGTCGCCCGGAACTTCGGCCGCTGGTACGACTCCGGTCCGCCGGACATCGGCAACCAGACCGCCGCCGTGCTGCGGGCTGCGGGACCGGCGCCGACGGCGGCCGCGGCGCGGGAGGCGGCCGGGGAGCACTTCCGGCGGAGTCACCACTCGGCCGGCAACGGCTCCCTCATGCGCACGGCCCCCGTCGCCCTGGCGCACCTCGGCGATCCCGTCGCCGTGGCCCGGGCCGCTGCGGGCGTGAGTGACCTGACCCACTCCGATCCGCGCACCGGACAGGCCTGCGTCCTGTGGTCGTTGGCCATCGACCGGGCCGTGCGGGAGCAGGTGCTCGACCTCCGCGGCGGACTGGAGCACCTCGACGAGCCCGACCGGGAGTACTGGGCGTCCTGCATCGACGAGGCCGAACAGGGGCCGCCCGAACGGTTCCGCCGCAACGGTTGGGTGGTGACAGCACTGCAGTCCGCCTGGTCGGCGATCCACCACACGCCGATCCCCGCCGCGGATCCCGGGCGTCACCTCGCCGACTCACTGGTCACGGCCATCGGCATCGGCGGCGACACGGACACGGTCGCCGCGATCGCCGGCGGCCTGCTGGGCGCGCGGTGGGGCGCGACGGCCGTGCCCGCGCAGTGGCGGAGCATGTGCCACGGTTACCCGGGTCTGACGGGGGACGACCTCGTCGCACTGGCCCACGCTGCGGCCGGCACCGCGGCGGACCGGGGCCCGCGTCGGTGAGCCCGTGGACGCCCGGGCCCGTGCGGGAGATGATTCAGGGGTGAACCCCCAGCAGCCCGACCTGCAGCGTGCTCTCGCCGACCTCGACGCCCGGCTCGGACGCATCAGCGCGGACGTCGCGGAGGTCCGCGCCGGGCTGTCGGCGCTCGGTCGCCAGGCCGGTCCCGCGATGGCCGGGCAGTCGCCACAGGGGGAGTCGCCGTGGCGGGCGGGCGCCCCGTCGCAGGGGACGCCCGCTCCGCCACACCCGGGCGGGCCGTGGCGTCCGCCGGGGCGGAACGAGCCCCCCGGGCACTACGTGGCACCCGCGCCGCCCGGGGGCCGTGCGCACCCCGACCGGCCGTGGCAGCAGCCCGCGGAGCCGGCGTCACGACAGACGCCGCGACGGGCGCCGCGTATCACCGCCGCCACCGTCATCGCCGCGATCGGCGGAGCGGTCATGCTCGCCGGGATCGCGTTCCTGCTGGTCGTGGCCATCCAGGCCGGGCTGTTCCCGCCACTCGCCCGCGTCATCGCCGCGGCGGTCCTGGCGGCGGTGCTCATCGGGCTCGGCCTGCGGCTGCAGTCCCGCCACGAGCCCACGACCGCAACCGAACCGACGGCCGACGCGCCGGTCAACCCCGGTGCCCTCGCCCTGGTCGGGACCGGCCTGGCCGCGGCGATGCTCGACGTCATCGCCAGCACCACGCTCTACCTGTGGATCCCCGTCCCGGCCGCGTACATGTTCGTCGGGGGGCTCGCGCTCGGCGGGATGGCCCTCGCCGGGCGGTGGTCCTCCGGGCTGCTCGCCTGCCTGGTCTCCGCCGGCACGATGCTGCTGGCACCCCTCATCTCCACCGGCGTCGAACTGCCGGTCTTCGTCGCGATCGTCGGCATCGCCACCGCGGTGCTCGCGGCCGACCTCGGGGTGGCCGTCCGCGTGGTGTGGTCCGTCCTGCCCGGGTTCCTGCTCACCGGTTACCTCTCGCAGGCGGCCCTCCTCGGTCGCGGCGACCAGATCGCGCTCATCGTGAGCGCGCTCGTCTTTGCCACCGTGGGCGTGGGGGTGGCCTGGTTCGACACCGCCCGCCGCAGTCCGGCACTGGAAAACGCCGCCCTCGTCGTCGTCCCCACCGCGTTGCCCCTCGCCCTCCTGCCGGCCACCCACCTTCTCCGGCCCGGATGGCCGGTCGGGTTGGTCCTCGCCGCGGCCTACCTCGCCGTCGCCGTCCTCGCCGGCCGTGCCGGCCGCGACCGCACGCACGTGCTGCTCTCCGCGGTCACCGGGGTCGTCGGGAGCGCGCTGCTACTGCTGACGTGGGTGGAACTGGGCGGACGGGAGCTGACCGGGTTCGCTCTGACCCTGAGCGCCCTGGCCTACGTCGTGGCGGCCGGCCTGTGGGGGCGGCGGTGGGTGGACTGGGTGGCCGGGGCCGCGGCCGCGATCGCGGTGCTCGTCTACGCGGCCGTCAACCGGCCGCACCTCGCGCTGAGCGAACGGCTCGCGGTCCGGGAGTTCACCTACTGGGACGTGGTCTCCGCGTTCGCGATCACGGCGCTGGCGGTCGCCGTGACGTGGTGGGCGCGTCGCCGCCTGCCCCGCGAATCGACGCGCGTGGTGATGGTGGGTGCCGTCGTCGCGCTGGCGGGTCTCTCGGTGATGGTGGTTGCCGCCGGTGTGGTGATCGGTGGCCTGACCGGCGCGGCCCGGAACGGATACCTCGCCGCGCACCTGGTGGTGACGGTGCTGTGGATCTGCTGCGCCGCCTGGTTGGTCCTCACCTCGACGGCGCGCATCGCCGACGCCCGCAGGCTGGGCTTCGTCCTGGGCGCACTCGCGCTGGCCAAGCTGCTCCTCCTCGACCTGGCCACCCTGCCGGGGCTGTTCCGCGTCCTGTCGTTCATCGCGGTCGGCGCGGTGATGCTCGCGGTGGCGGTGCGCTACCGCAAGGAGACCGAACCGTCGGGCAGTGGGTCTCCGACGTAGACGCGGAAAGCGCGCGGCTGGGCGCCGGACATCAGCACCTCGACCTCCGGGTGGTCGACCTCGTCCGGGTCGTCGGAGGGCAGGCTCCACACCACCTCGCCGGCGTCGGTCAGCTCCCGCAGTGCCAGCCGCGTGGCGCGGACCCACGTCACGTGGCGCAGTGCGGGCTCGTCACGTAGGACATGGTCGGCCAGACCCTCGCGGTCACGCAGGTCGACCATGAGGCGTTCGCCGTCCGGGGCCTCGTAGGAGGTACAGACGTGATCGACCAGGACGGACAACGGCCACGACGGCCCGGAACCGAGCAGATCGATGATGATCATGCGCGCATCGCCGACCTGGCAGGCCGTCGGTGTGGTGAGGATCTGGAGCCGGTCGGCGACGTCCTCGGTGATCTCGATGAGCTGAACGGTCATGATGAACCCCTGTCCGACGGAGACGGTCGACAAGAGGGATCGCGGCGCGGCCCCGAACCGTCCCGACTGTGACGTGGATCATATCGCAGACCCGTGAACGTCGGGTCTCGTCCGGATGACGATCTCGGCAACCGTCTCGCCGGACCGTCGTCCCCGGGCGGGCGAACTGGTTAGTGTCGGGCGTGTGACCACCTCACTTACCGGACGAGCAGCCTCCCCGGACGACAAGGACGAGGCCTTCTCGCTGTCCTACGACGGGTTCGACCCCGGTGAGGAGGGCCTGCGCGAGACCCTCACCTCGACCGGCAACGGGTACATGTCCACCCGCGGCGCCGCCGAATGGGAGGACAGCGACGGGGTCCACTACCCGGGCACCTACGTCCACGGCCTCTACAACCGCGCGACCACCATGCTCGGCGGCGTACCGGTTCACAACGAGGACCTGGTCAACCTGCCCAACTGGCTGCCGCTCAAGCTCCGCATCGGCGGGGCCGAGGTGCTGCGCCTGTCCGAGATCGAACTGCTCGACTACCACCACGAGCTCGACCTGCGGTCGGCGCTGCTCACCCGTCGGCTCCGATTCCGAGACAGGGAGGGGCGGGAGACCGAACTGGTGAGCCGACGGTTCGCGTCGATGGCGAGCATGCACCACGCCTACCTGGAGTGGACGATCACCCCGCTGAACTGGTCCGGCCGGGCGGAGATCGTGACCGCACTCGACGGGCGCGTCATCAACGACGGCGTACCCCGCTACCGGCAGCTCGAGAGCGATCACCTGCGTCCGGGGAGCACCGTCTTCCCGCAACCCGAGATGATGGCGCTCAAGGTGCGCACCCGGCAGTCCGAGGTGAACATCGGCGTCGCGGCGCGGACCCTCGTCTCGAGCGGCGGCCGCGAGCGCGACGTGGTCCGCCGCGACTTCCGGACATCGGACTACATCCAACAGACCCTCCACGTGGAGTTGGAGCGCGACGTCCCCACCACGATCGAGAAGTCGGTCGCCCTGTTCACCTCGCGAGACCCGGCCACGGGGGACACACTCCTGCGCGCGTCGCGGTCGGCGTCGCGCTCGCGCCCGTTCGGGGCGGCGTATGCGCACCACCGTGAGTCCTGGGAGCGGTTGTGGCAGGCGTGTGACCTGCGCGTGTTCGGCGACGACGACGCCCAGCACCTGCTGCGGGTCCACATCAGCCACATCCTGCAGACGTGCTCGCACAACACCTCCGACCTCGACGCGGGTGTGCCCGCGCGGGGGATCAACGGCGAGGCCTACCGCGGTCACGTGTTCTGGGACGAGCTGTTCGTCTTCCCGTTCCTGACCTTCCGGCTCCCGGCTGTGACCCGGAGTCTGCTCATGTACCGCTACCGGCGGCAGTCCGAGGCGCGGGTCGCCGCGGTGGCGGCGGGGTACGAGGGGTTCATGTTCCCGTGGCAGAGCGGATCACTCGGCACGGAGCAGACCCAGGAACTCCACCTCAACCCGATGTCGGGGCGGTGGGACATCGACCTGTCGCACAACCAGCGCCACGTCAGCGCCGCGATCTTCTACAACCTCTGGCAGTACGTCACCGTCACCGAGGACACGATGTTCCTCGAGTTCCGGGCCGCGGAGATGATGCTCGGCATCGCGCGGTTCTGGTCGTCCATCGCGCACTTCAACGCGGAACGCGGGCGGTACGAGATCCACGGCGTGATGGGCCCGGACGAATACCACGAGAAGTACCCGGGCGCGTCCGAGGGCGGGCTGCGCAACAACGCCTACACCAACGTCTTCGTGGCGTGGATCTGCGACATCGCCGCGCACCTGCTCGACCTGCTGCCGGCACCCCAGGCCGGCGCCGTCCGCGCCCGGCTCGAACTGCGCGACGAGGAGATCGTCCGGTGGAAGGACATGAGTCACAAGATGTTCGTCCCGTTCCACGACGGGATCATCAGTCAGTTCGAGGGCTACGAGGAGCTGGAGGAGCTGGACTGGGAGGGATACCGCGCCACGTACGGCAACATCCAGCGGCTCGACCGGATCCTCAAGGCCGAGGGTGACACCCCGGACCGGTACAAGCTGGCCAAGCAGGCCGACGCGGTGATGCTGTTCTTCCTGTTCAGCGACGACGAGCTGCGCCGGGTGTTCAAGCGACTCGGGTACGAGTTCCCCGACGACTCCGCGCAGCGCACGATCAACTACTACGACCGCCGCACCTCCCACGGGTCGACCCTGTCCTACGTCACCCACGCCGGCGTCCTCGCCCGCTTCGACCCGGACAGTTCCTGGGAGCGGTTCAAGGTCGCACTGGGCAGCGACGTGCACGACATCCAGGGCGGGACGACCCGCGAGGGCATCCACATGGGGGTCATGTCCGGCACCGTCGACCTGGTGCAGCGCTTCTACGCCGGGATGCGGGTCGAGAGCGGGATGCTGCAGTTCGACCCGAACCTGCCCGGCGGCATCGACGGGGTCTCGTTCCACATGACCTACCTGCGCTCGCCGCTGACCGTGACGGTGATGCGCGACGAGGTGGTGGTCCGCCACCGCGACGGGGTGATCGACGCGACCCCGGTGCGCGTGTGCGTGCGCGGGGAGCAGCGGTTGGTCGAGGTGGGCGGCGAGGAGAAGTTCAGCCTGGGGTGAGGCCGGTGCGGGCCCGACGGCGTGCAGCCCGCGCCCGGCGACGTTCCTCGCGGCGCTGCCGGTCGTGCACGACCTCGGCCTCGTGGTCGTAGGGGTTGCCGCGGAACCGGCGGAACGCGTACACGAGCAGGGCGAACCCGACGAGGCCGGAGAAGATGAGCGTGCCGCCGGTGCCCCAGCCGCCGATCAGCCACAGGTCGACCGGGAGCGGCCACCACGTCGGCACCGCCGAGCCGATGCCCCAGAAGATCCCGAGCCCCAGCAACCACGCCACGCCGAGCAGCGATCCCGCGATCTTGGGCCACGACTGGACCCCGCGGGAGGCGCCCTCCATCGCCACGCGCTTGATCGACAGGAGGCGCCTGTCGAACCACTCGTACTGACGCGAGAGCACGACGGTCCCGGCGAACAACATGAGGAGCCCGGGGCCCGGGAGGAACAGCGCGGCGATCCCCAGAACGATGAGCGTCCACCCGAGGGTCTCGAGCGCGAGGCGCCGCACCGCCACGTAGCCGAGTCGTTTCACCGGACCATGGTTACAGAGTTCGCGGCGTCGATGCAGGCGAACCCCCCGCGTCCCGCGCTGGGAGTGGGCGGGGAGCGGAGGGGTCAGGTGACACTGGTCCCCAGGAGCAGCCCGATTCCGTAGGTCACCACCATGGCCGCGACGCCCCCCACCACAAGTCGGCGCACCGCCGGGCGGGGATCCGCGCCCCCGAGCCGGGCCGAGATGAACCCGGCGAGGATCAGGCCCACCAACGTGAGGACGCCGATCACCGGCACCCGGAGCGTGGCCGGGGCGAAGATCGCCAGCAGGGGGATGACGGCCCCGAGCGCGAAGGAGATCGCCGAGGAGACGGCGGCACTGACGGGGTTGGTCAGCGCCTCGGCGTCGATACCGAGTTCGGCCTCGAGGTGGGCCGCCAGCGGATCGACCGCGTGGAGTTCCTCGGCCACCCGACGGGCGGTCTCCTCACTCAACCCCTTGGCGGTGTACAGGCCGACGAGCTCGTCGAGCTCCGCCTCGGGCGTCTCCTCGAGTTCTCGGGCCTCCTTGACGATGAGTGCCTTCTCGGTGTCGCGTTGGGTGCTCACGGAAACGTACTCGCCGATCGCCATGGAGCCTGCGCCGGCGACCAGGCTGGCCACGCCCGCGATGAGGATCGCGGGCCGATCGGTGGTGGCCGCTGCCACACCCAGGACGAGTCCCGCGGTCGACAGGAGTCCGTCATTCGCGCCGAGGACGGCGGCGCGGAGCCAGTTGAGCTTGTCGCCGATCTCCGGGCGATGGGGTTCCACTGCTCTGTGCGGAGTCGGGCCCGGGGCGTTCATGGTCCCACGGTAGAACTCTCCCGAGCCGGCGACAAGCGTCGGAAGCCTATCCTTACCTGCAATTTCTCCGCGTCTGGCGCGACCGCGGGGGCTTAGGCGGTGACCGCGGAGCGATACTCGTGGGCGGCCCGGGCACCGGCGTCGAGGTCGACCTCGGGCCAGCCGTCGGGGGCGTGGAGCACCGCCCCCAGATCGGCCGCGGTGAGACCGGACCCGACGGTGAGCAGCGCCTCGACGGCGTCGGGATCGGGTGGGTCGAGGAGGGTGTCGTCGGCCAGCTCGTCGACGATGTCCCGCAGGGCGGCGCGGGTCACGGGGAACAGTTCGGGGTCGAAGCCGTTGTCGGCGGGCTGGTCCAGCCGCCACCACCCGGACCCGTCCCAGCCGTACAGGAAGCCCAGGTGGGCGTCGTGGGCGCGGGCGTGCTCGACTCCTCGGCGCCACCACCCGGGAGCGTCCCCCACGAGGTCTGTACCGGCCTCCCCGGTGTTGCCGCTGCCCTCGGTGAGGGAGAACTCGTGGTGCCAACCGGCCAGGAGTGCGCGGCCCTCGCCCGGGCGCAGCAGCGCCATCCACATCCCGTCGGCGCCGGTCCAGTGCAGGGCGCCGGCGGCGGGCGGATGGGGGTCGAGACCCACCGCCGCGCGCACGGCGGCGTCCACGGCGAGGAGTGAGGCGATGTCGTCGGGCGTCGAGTCCAGGTCCACGGGCAGCACGGCCATGGGGACCACGCTAGACCCGATCGACGACGACGAGGCGACGATCGCGGTGAACGTCCGGCGACCCGCGGGTGACACAGGGGTGCGGGGACGGGCGCCGATCATGGACGATCCCGCTGCGGCGGGGTCGTGCCGCTCGTACGGTGAAGGCCATGCGCAGTGAGGCGACACACGATCAGGCGGGCCCCGGCCCGGCACGCGGTCACGCGGGCCCCGGCCCGACAGACGGTCACGCGGGCCCGGGCCCGACCACGCAGGCTGGGATCGGGCGGGACGGTCTCCCACCCGGCCCCCGGCTCCCGCGGATCCTGCAGGCGGTGCTCGCCCTGTCCGCGCCCGCCGTCGTCTTCCCGGCGGCGGCCCGGCGCTACGGGGTGCCGTTCACGCTCGATCTCATGCCTGCCGGGCGCAAGGTCGTCGCGGTGTCCGAGCCCGCGCAGATCAAGGACGTGTTCGCCGGCTCGCCGTCGGTCTTCCACGCCGGCAAGGGCAACGACCTGCTCCGTCCTCTCCTCGGCGAGCACTCCCTCCTCCTCCAGGACGGCGACGAGCACGCGCGCGCCCGGCGGTTGCTCGCGCCGGCGTTCGGGCGGCGCGAGATCGACGGCTACCGCACCCTCGTCGAGGAGGTCACCCGCGAACAGTTGGACCACTGGCCGCGGTCGGGTCGCGTCCGCGCCCACGTGCTGCTCAACCAGCTCACCCTCGAGGTGATCCTGCGGGTGGTGTTCGGGGTGACCGACTCGGCGCGCCTGGACCGCATGCGGCCGATCGTCGCCCGGGCGGTCGATGCCGGCCCGGTGGTGATGATCGGCCTGGGGATCCCGGCGCTGCGCAGGTTCCGGCCGTGGAGCCGGGAGGTGCGGGACCTGGAGACCATCCACGAGTTCCTCGGGGAGGAGATCGCCGCGGCCCGCCTCGACCCGGCGCTGTCCGAGCGGCGGGACCTCCTGGCGTTGCTGGTCCGCGCCTCGGCGGCCGACGCGCAGGGGCTGTCCGACCAGGAGCTGCGCGACCAGCTCATGACCCTCGTGGCGGCCGGGCACGAGACCACGGCCACCGCGATGGCGTGGTCGATGCTGGAACTGGCCCGCCACCCGCACATCCAGGACCGGTGCGTCGCCGAGATCGCCGAGCGCGGGTCGGAGTTCCTCGACGCCGTGCTCAAGGAGGTCCTGCGGCTCCATCCGGTGGTGCCGATGGTGATGCGGGAGCTGCAAGAACCCGCCACCGTCGGCGGGCGCACCTACCCGCGCGGGGTGACCCTCTCGCCGTCGATCGTCCTGGCCCACCGCGCCGCCGCCACCTATCCGGGGCCCGGTGACTTCGACCCGGCGCGGTTCCTGGGCGAGGTGCCCACGCCCACCGAGTGGCTGCCCTTCGGCGGCGGCGCGCGACGCTGCATCGGAGCGTCGTTCGCCATGATGGAGGGCCAGGTCATCCTGCGGCAGGTGCTGGAGCGCTACCGGCTGGAGCCGGTGGGCAGCGGTCGTGAGTGGCCGAGGTCCCGCAACGTCACCCTGTACCCGTGGCGCCGTGCCCGGGTGGACCTGCGGCCGCGCTGAGCCGGGGGCCGTCCCGGGCGTGTGACGGGTGGTGATCAGGTGGTTAACGGGACTCAGATGTGCTTTTCGGTGGAGATTTTCCTACCGTGGAGGGTGTGAACGCTTCTCCGTCTCCCTCGCCGCAGTCCGAAGCGCCGCGCGCCTCGGTCGCCAGTATGTACACGTGGATCTCCGAGACCGGGAGACTGATCGAGCAGGTCCGCGTCGTTCCCAAGGGCGATTCCGCGCGCGCCCGCGGCCGGATCGTCTCCGCCTCGCACCCGGAACAGCCCGCCTTCACGGCCGAGTACGAGGCGGTCATCGGCTCGGACGCGACCCTGCGCCGGGTGTGGCTGACCCTCACCACCGAGGAGTTCGAGCGCAGCATCGACCTGGTCTGCGACGACGAGGGCGCCTGGCTGCTCGAGGACACCTCCGGAACGCGTTCGCGCGTGGGTGGCGACGGCGTGGTGGACGTGGACGTCACCTACAGCGTGTTCTTCGCCAGCGTCATGATCCGGCGTCTGGGCCTGCACGCGCAGCCGGACTCGGCCGACGTGCGGGTGCTCTCGGTGGACTCCATGACGCTCGAGGTCACCGAGGACTCCGTCACGCTTTCCAGCGATGACGAGCAGGTCCACGGCATCACCGCCACTGCGTCGACCAGCGCAACGGTCGACTCCGACGGCATGATCGTCGACGTCCCCGGGCTCAGTCGACGGGCCTGAGCGGTCTCTCCGGCCTGGACGGCCTGGACGGCCTCTCCGGCCTGAGCGGCCTCAGCCCGCGGGCGTGACCTCCCGACCCGCGGCGCCCGCCTCCCGGAGCACCTCGAGCCACCCTGCCTCACCCGGCCTGACCTCCACGGGCCGTGACTCCCGGCCGGCGCGGTCGGTCTGCGCGTCCTCGTAGGCGCGCCGTGCACGGTTCCCGTCGTCGACGAGCGGTCCCAGCGTTCCCCGCTCGGCCAGCGACGCGCGCGCCGCCCCGAGGTCGACGAGGCACTCGTCCAGCACCTCCACCAGTGCGTCCCGGTTGGGTTCGCAGATCGCCCGCACCAGGTCGGGCGCGGTCCCGGCGACGCGGGTGCCGTCACGGAACGACCCCGCCGCGAGGGCGAGCGCGAGGTCTCCACCGCGGCTGCCGGCCAGCGCCAACGCCTCCGCCAGGACGTGCCCCAGGTGCGAGATCCGGGCGACCGCCCCGTCGTGGTCGGCGGAGGTCGCCGAGGTCACCCGCGCGCCGCAGTCGAGGGCGAGTCGCGCCACCCGGCCCCAGGTGTCGGGGTCGGCGTCGTCGTCGGCCGCGACGAGCCACGTGGCACCGCGGAAGAGGTCGGGGTCGGTGGCGTCCCAGCCGGAGTGCGCGGTTCCGGCCATGGGGTGCCCGCCGACGAACCGCCCGTCCAGTCCGCGGCGTCGCACCGCGTCCAGGACGGGTCCCTTGACGCTGATCACGTCGGTGAGGGCGACCGTGGGGGCGTGCTCGGCCACCGCGCCCAGGACCGCGTCCAGGGCGGGGAGCGGGACGCCGACGACGACGAGGGCATCCGTCTCCGCGGCCCGGCGGAGTGTGGTGGGCAGATCCGTGGTGACGTCGAAACCGGCGGCGGTGGCGGACCCGGCGCCTGCGGCGGAGCGGTTCCATCCGAAGGTGCGGTCCGGGCCGAGGGCCCGCATGAGTGAACCGCCGATCAGACCGACCCCGAGTACGCACACGTCCGCCGTCACCGTCACCTGACAAGGTTCTCACAGCAGACTACGGTTGAGCCCATGCCCAGCAGCTCCGACCGACTCGCCCGCGACTCCGACGACGACACCGTCACCGGCATCGCACTCGGGGTGGTCCAGGACGGCGGATCCTGGCAGGTCACCCGACTGGACGACGCCGCCCTCACCAGCCTCGACGACGCGGCCCGGCAGGTCCGGTCGCTACGAGCGGAGGGGCCGTCGTTCGGGATGATCGACGTGGACCACGAGTTCTTCGTCATCCTGCGCCCGGGCCCGTCGGGGATGCGGCTCATGGTCTCGGACGCCACCGCGTCGCTGGACTACGACCTCGCGGCGGACGTGCTGGACGAGCTCAACGTGGACGTGCCCGACATGACCGACGAGGAGCTCGAGGAGACCGATCCGTGGGGCGAGGGCGACATGGCGATCCTCGAGGACATGGGCCTGCCCGCCGGGGTGCTGGAGATCATCGTCTCCGAGACCGACCTCTACGCCGATGAGCAGCTGCAGTCGGTGGCCGAGCGGATGGGCTTCGGCGAGGAGTTCGAGCAGCACCAGCCCGACTCGTGAGGTCGCCGAGTGCGTGAGCTCGTCGTGGTGGTGACGCCGCCGTGCCCGTGAGTTCGTCCGGGCCGGTGGATCCCGCGCACCGGGGAGTCGCACGTGCGGCCGACGAGGAGCTGGTCCGGCGCGCGCTCGACGTCGCCGCCGCCACCCCTGACGCGGACGTCCCCGTCGGCGCCATCGTCCTGGGGCCGGACGGTCGGGAGCTGTCCGCCGCCACCAATCGCCGGGAAACGGACGGCGATCCGTTCGCCCACGCCGAGATCCTCGCCCTGCGCGAGGCCGCAGGGGTGCTGGGCGACGGGTGGCGTCTCGAGGACTGCACCCTCGTGGTCACCCTGGAGCCCTGCACGATGTGCGCGGGCGCGGCGGTCGCGGCGAGGGTCGGACGGATCGTCTTCGGCGCCTGGGAGCCGCGTACCGGGGCGTGCGGGTCGTTGTGGGACGTGGTCCGCGACCGGCGCCTGGTCCACCGTCCAGAGGTGCGGGGCGGGGTGCTCGAGGACGAGTGCGCCGCGATCCTCGAGGGGTTCTTCCGCGCCCGGCGGTGACCGCGGGGGCGTTCCGCCGCGATGCGGGGCCTCCGCGGTGACCCGATCGTGACCCGCGCGCGGTGGAGGCCCTGTCCGCGTCTCCGTACGGTGGAGGTCAGGAGGCGCCGGGTCCCGGTGCCGCGATCGAGAGGAGCACCACATGGGAGTGGGAGACAAGTTCTCGAACAAGGCCGAGGAGCTGGGTGGCCGCGCCAAGGAGTCGGCCGGAGCCGCCACGGGTGACCGTGATCTGCAGGCCGAAGGCCAGGCGGACCAGGGTTCGGCCAACGTCAAGCAGGGCGCAGAGAAGCTCAAGGACAAGGCCAACGAGGCCGCGAGCAAGCTCACCGGCAACAACTGACCCGGACAGGCGGATTCCCGCCGCTGGCCTGGCGATTTTCGTCTGGGGCCACTGGTGAAGTAGCCTGATCGGCGGTGGCGTGTCCGAGCGGCCGAAGGTGCAGCACTCGAAATGCTGTGTTGGGTAACCCCCAACCGTGGGTTCAAATCCCACCGCCACCGCCACGGGGAGAGCCCCGGATCTCGAGAGAGGTCCGGGGCTCTCGCCCTTTCGTCACAGGCGGGCAGTCCCCGCCCCCTCCGGCCCTTGCCGCCCCTTGCCGCAGCCGCGCGACTGAGAGTCATCCGTGTGCGATATATACCGTCCGGATGATTCCGGAGCGCGCGGATGCGCGGACGGGACCGCCGGTCAGGAACGGTCGGCGAAGTCCGCGACGAAGTTCGGGAGCGTGACGACCGCGTTCAGCGTCGCCAGCGCGGACTCGATCACCGCGTCCTGCGGCAGCCCCGACTCCTCGCCGAGCAGGGCCAACTCCTCGACGCCGGCCAGCCATGCCCGCGTCAGCACGAGCGCCAGCGGACCCGGTTCGGCCATCCCGAGGCTGTCGAGGATCCGCAGGCTGATCGTGCGGTGCATGCCGTCCACGACCTTCTCCAACACCGGATCCACCGCCCTGCCGGAGCGCAGGACCGCCACGTAGTTGTCCCGCCGCCGCTGGATGTAGCGCACCAGCGCCGTGATGATCGCGCGAGTACTGTCCGCGGCGTGCGCCCCCTCCGGGATCTCGGTCAGGGACAGCACGTGGTCGGCAGCCGCCCGCACGACCGCCGTGAGGTAGTCCAGCTTGGTGGGGAAGTAATGGAACAGCAGGCTGCGGGACACCCCGGCCCGCTCGGCCACGTCATCCAATGACAGAGCATGGAAAGGCACGGTCTCCAGCAAACGGATCCCCAACACGATCAGCTGCGAACGGCGCTCGTGTTTGGAGAGCCTCCGGCCACCTGATGTGGTCATCGCCCCACCTCGTCGTCGTCATCCCGCTCGTCGTTCACTCAGCTGCGCTCGTCGCGCCCCCGACGCCGACGATCACGCCCCCCGTGCCGACGTACCCCTCCATCTTAGGGTCACGTCCGCAATCCGCGACCGCCATGCCACGATGGACCGATGCCGGACAACAGCTCGCCCACGCTCCGCCCCACCACCTTCGACGTGGGCGAGCGGATGGTCCTCGACGGAACCGCCGGTGGACGGACGGGTGTCATCCACACCCCGCACGGTGACATCGCCACGCCCGCGTTCATCCCGGTGGGGACCAAGGCCACCGTCAAGACGCTCACGCCCGAGCAGGTCCGCTCGACCGGTGCCCAGGCGGTGCTGGCCAACGCGTACCACCTGTACCTGCAACCCGGCCACGAGATCGTCGACGCCGCTGGCGGACTGGGCGAGTTCATGCGCTGGCCCGGACCGACCTACACCGACTCGGGCGGCTTCCAGGTGATGAGCCTGGGCGTGGGGTTCAAGAAGGTCATCGAGATGTCGGCGAGCGCCACGCCCGACGACTCGGCCACCAACAAGGGGCAGGGCCGGCTGGCCAAGGTCGATGAGGACGGCGTCACCTTCACCTCGCACCTCGACGGCTCGCGACACCGCTTCTCGCCCGAGGTGTCGATGCGGATCCAGCACTCGCTGGGCGCCGACATCCTGTTCGCCTTCGATGAGCTCACCACGCTGATGAACACGCGGACGTACCAGGAGCGTTCGGTGGAGCGGACCCGTCGCTGGGCGCTGCGCTGCCTCGACGAGCACGAGCGGCTGTCGACCGAGCGCACCCACCGGCCGGGACAGTCACTGTGGGGCGTGGTGCAGGGCGCGCAGTTCGAGGACCTGCGGCGGCAGGCCGTGCGCGGGCTCGTGGAGATGAGCGAGCGAGCCGAGGCCGAGGGGCGCCGGGGGTTCGGCGGCTACGGCATCGGCGGTGCGCTGGAGAAGGAGAACCTCGGCACGATCGTGGGTTGGTGCACCGAGGAACTGCCCGAGGACCGGCCCCGCCACCTCCTGGGGATCAGCGAGCCCGACGACATCTTCACCGCCGTGGAGAACGGCGCCGACACCTTCGACTGCGTCGCGCCGACCCGACTCGCCCGCCACGGCGGCATCTACACCCTCGACGGGCGGGTCAACATCACCCGCGCCCAGTTCCGCCACGACCACACCCCGCTCGACCCCGAGGGCCCGTCCGAGGTGTCGCGCGAGTACAGCCGCGCCTACCTGCACCACCTGTTCAAGGCCAAGGAGTTCCTCGGCTCCACGCTGCTCACGCTGCACAACCTCGCCTTTGTGGTGCGGCTGGTCGACGAGGTGCGCGCGGCGATGGCGGCCGGGCCCGACGAGTACGTGGCCTACAAGGAGCAGTTCCTGGGGCGGTACTACTCGGGGCGGTGACGGAACGCCGAGCCGCTCCGGATGACAAGCTGAGCGCATGGCACACGACCGCAGGCTGACGTCCGAGGAGAACCTGGCACGTCGAACGGCCTACGGGCTCCACCCGGATTCCAAGACCGGGGCGCTGGCGCCGGTCAGCGAGGCGGCGATGGAGGCAGCGTTCAATCTCCTGGACAAGGCGTTGGCCAGAATGGTCGACGGGGCAGAAGAGGTGGCCGGAAAGCTGATCTCTCGCGCGGCCGCTCTACCGTTCGACGAGCACCTCGGCCTCTGGCCGGGGCCCTACACGGCCGACCAGATGCTGTTCGACTTCCTCTGTTCTGTCGCCGAAGACGCCTCCCTTGACCAGCAAGACCCGGACGACCACGACTACGTCGAGGGGCTCTACGACGACATCGTCCGCGTCGTCCCGCAGCTCGACGACAGGGAGGGCTCGGTCCTGCGGGACATCGTCGAGACGATCGTGTCCGATTCGAAGATTCTCGGGGTCAGCCGCGCGGAGTCGGAGGCCCTGGCGGCAGCGGTCAGGGGTCTTCCCGACCCCGAGCCGGCGGAACGCGCGCTCAAGCTCGGCCGTGATGCGGATCTCGCCCAGCGGGAGGATCTCACCCGGCTGGTTCTCGGCGTGTTGCTCACGGTGATCAAGACCATGAATGAAGCCGACGGATTCCCGGGCGCATCGTTGTAGGGACCCGGGCCGCGGCGGGACGAAGAACCGGGGCTCGTCACTCGAAGTAGATCGAATGGTGCAGCGAGCAACCCGGATTGAACGGTGAGGCGCACGACGGGCAGGCGTCGGCGTCGAGGTAGCTGCTGATCGAGAGCGTCGAACGGCAGGCCCCGCACAGAATGGCGTGCTCGTCGAACCGGTCCGTCGGCCACGCCGAGATCGGGTGATCGACAGTCTCGGCGTGGCAGCGGAAGCAGGGATAGAACTCGCCGCAGCAGTGGAATCGGATCGCGACGATGTCGAGCGGGCCGCGGTAGTGGATGCACCTGGTCTGGTCGTCGACCGTCGCCCCGAGCACCGTCACCGCGGCGGGTCGGGCGGCGTCGCGCCCGTCGTCTGCGTCCCGGTCAGCGGAGGTCATACCGCCGAGTGTGACAGGGCGGAACCCGACAGTGCAGCCTGATAGCTGGGCTCACGCTTCTTGATCCATGCGATCACCACGTAGGTCACCGGCAGCAGGACCGCCTCGACGAGGGTCTTCCAGACGAAGCCGATGACGACGTAGTTCCAGTAGTCGCCCGAGCCGAGCACCATGCCCAGCGCCGGAGCCGCGATCGTGCAGAACACCAGCGTGTCGGCGAGCTGGCCCACCACCGTCGACCCCAGGAGCCGCGCCCACAGGCTCCGCTCACCAGTGCGGCGCTTCATCCACACCAGGACGTAGGAGTTGAGCAGCTCACCGACGACGTACCCGGCCAGGCCGGCGAGGAAGAACTGCGGGATGACCCCCGCGACGGCCTCGAACGCGTCCTGGTTCTCGTAGAAGTCGGCCGGCGGCAGCTGCACGGTCAGGCTGAAGCTCAACGCTGCCAGGGCCAGCACGGCGAAACCGGAGAGCACGACGCGGCGCATCGCCTTGAAGCCGTACACCTCACTGATCACGTCGCCGAGCACGTAGGCCAGCGGGAAGAGCAGGAAGGCGCCGTCGGTGACGAGCCCGTCCATCGAGAGGAACCCGAGTTCGAAGCTCAGGTCGGGGAAGAGGAGGACGCCCTTGGTTCCGGTGACGTTGCTGATGAGCATCACGCCGACGAACAGGGCGATGAGATAGCCGTAGTACGGGCTGGCGACGGTGGCGAACACGGCGCGGCCGGGGAGACCGGCGGAGGCGGTGGAGGAGGTTCTGGGCGCCGGCTCGGGAGTGTTCCCGTCCGGCCGCCCAGTCCCCAGCTGGTCGGAATTCTGCGAGGAAGTGGTCACGAACGACGATTATCCGCGCCGCCCACCGCGATGCCGAATCCCTGCCTGCCGAATAGGCCGCGTCGCGCCGCGTCACCGTTGATCGACAAGTCGCTTCCGCACGCGTTGTGCGAGTGGGTCTGCGCGGAACGCTCTTTTCGATGAGGCGGTCGGGCCCGGCTGGGCGCGCGTCGGCCGATCAGGCCACCACCCAGGGGCCGGACCGCAGGGACTCGGTGGTGACCACCCCATGCAGCGCCTCGATCGAGTCCGCGCCCTCCGGCCCACCGAGTGAGGCCACGATCCGGGCGACCGCGGCCCTCGTCGTCGTCCCCTCCTGCGCCAGATCGGCCAGGGTCACCGCGCCGTCCCGCTTGGCCAGGCGCTCTCCGGCGGCGTTGACCGCGAGCGGCACGTGCACGTACTCCGGATGCGGCAGGCCCAGCAGCTCAGCGAGGTGAGCCTGGCGGGGAGTGGAGGAGAGCAGGTCCTCGCCGCGCACGACCTGGTCGACGCCCTGCTCGGCATCGTCGACGACGACGGCGAGGTTGTACGCCCACACGCCGTCGCCGCGGCGCAGCACCACGTCGTCGACGACCCCCGTGTACGGCCCGTGGACCAGGTCGGTGATCGTCAACTCCGCGACCGTCGCGCGCAGCCGCAGCGCCGGCACCCGCCCCGGACCGAGCGCCGCACGACGACGCGCGCGCTCCGCCTCGGACAGGTCACGGCAGGTGCCCGGGTACGACCCGGGCGGGGAGTGCGGCGCGCGCGGGGCCTCCGCGATCTCTCGGCGCGAGCAGTAGCACTCGTAGACCAGACTCTGATCGGCGAGCCGGTCGGCCGCCGCGGCATAGGCGTGCGCGCGAGCCGACTCCCGCATGATCTCGCCGTCCCAGTCGATACCGATCGCCGCCAGGTCCGAGAGCTGACGCTCGGCCACACCGGGGCGGGCGCGGGCGGTGTCGAGGTCGTCCACGCGCATCCGGAACGCACGACCCGAATCGCGGGCCAGGACCCACGCCGCCACCGCGGTGCGCAGATTGCCCAGGTGCAGGTCACCCGACGGGCTGGGCGCGTACCGGCCGGCGCCGGGGGGGAGGGAACTGGCGGGGGTGTCCACCACACCAGGGTAGGACGCTGGCGGGAGGACTCGTCGGCCGCGCGTGTAGCGCGCGGCGTGTGCCGGCCGCGGTGGGAGGTGCCAGACTGGACGGCATGAGCGCAGATGCCGACAACGCACGCCCCGACGCCGACGACACCACCCGCCTGACCGAGGAGCAGATCGCCGAAGGTCTGGCCGACCTGCCCGGCTGGGCCCTGTCGGAGGGGTCGCTGACCTACACCGCCGTGTGCGAGACGCCGCAGGCCGCCATCGACCTGGTCGCCGCGATCGGGCAGGCCGCCAACTCGCAGAATCATCATCCCGACCTGCTGTGGAGCTACGACGAGGTCACCCTCGACCTGCGCAGCCACGACGTCGACGGAGTCACCCGGCGCGACCTCCGACTGGCACGGTCGGTCTCGGCACTGTCCGGCGAGTTCGACGCCACCCCGCTGGGGCTGGGGGAGTAGACGGCCCACGCCGGTCGGTTCGGCTCGGCTGGCCGGCTGGCCGGGTAGGCGGGCAGGCGGGCGGGCAGCGGGCGGCAGTCGTCGAGAAGACACTTCCGCACGCGCGCTCTCGCTCGATATGTGCGGAACGCTCTTTTCGATGGGGTGGCTGGCGGCCGGCTGGCGGCCGATTGGCTGCTACCCCACGAACTCGACGCCCACGAACTCGACGCCCGCGAACGCGGCCGCCGCGGCGGCGAGGTCCAGCAGTGGCTGCGGCATGATCCCCAGCAGGACGGTCACGACGGCTGCCACCGCCACCACGCCGTAGGTGACGGGCCGGTGGGCGAAGGCCACCCCGCCCGAGCTCGCGGCCCCCGAGGCGTCGACGGGGTCGGCGTCGCGGAAGAACATCACCACGATCACGCGGACGTAGAACGAGGCCGCGATCGCACTCGTGAGCACGCCGATCACCACCAGGGTCACCGCGCCGCCGGCCACCGCCGCGGAGAACACCGCGAATTTGGCGATGAACCCGCTGGTCAGCGGGATACCTGCCAGTGCGAGCAGCAGGAGCGCGAACGCGCCCGCCACGAGCGGCTGGCGACGACCGAGCCCGGTCCAGGCCTGCAGGTCGGTCACCTCGGCACCGTCCGGGGCACGGACCAGCCCCGCCACGGCGAAGACGCCGACGGTGCTCACGGCATACGCCGCGAGGTAGAACAGCACCGCGGTGGATCCTGCGCCCGGCGGGCCGAGCACCCCGGTGAGCAGGAATCCGGCGTGTGCGACGGAGGAGTAGGCCAGCAGGCGCTTGACGTCGTTCTGGGTGACCCCGACGACCGTGCCGACGATCATCGTCAGCGCCGCGACCACCCAGAGGACGGGCGACCAGTCCGCTTCGAGGCGGGGTACGGCGGTGTAGAAGAAGCGCAGGATCGCACCGAACGCGGCGAGCTTGGTCCCGGCGGCCATGAACGCGGTGATCGAGGTGGGCGCGCCCTGGTAGACGTCCGGGGTCCAGGTGTGGAACGGCACCGCCCCGATCTTGAACAGCAGGCCCACCGACATCATCGCCACGCCGATCATCGCGAGCGAGCTGCCGCCCTCGGCAGCGACGACCGCCGCGATGCCGCGGAACTCCACGGTCCCGGCGTAGCCGTAGATCAGCGCCGCCCCGTAGGCGAAGAACGCGGAGGAGAACGACCCGAGCAGGAAGTACTTCACCGCGGCCTCCTGCGAGAGGAGCCGCCGACGGCGCGCCATGCCGCACAACACGTAGAGCGGCAGGGACAGCACCTCGAGCGCGATGAACAGGGTGATGAGGTCGTTCGCCGCCGGGAACAGCATGAGCCCGCCGGTGGCGAACAGGGCCAGCGGGAACACCTCGGTCTGGGAGACCCCGGCGCGCTCGGCCTCGCGTTCGGCGTCGCCGCCCGGGGCCAGCGCGGCCTGCGGGGCGAAGCCCGCGAGGACGGGGCGACGGGCAGCGGGCGCCGCGCCCGATTCGGTCGACGCAGTCGATGCCCCGGACGCACCCGCGCGCGCACCGGCCGAGCCGGCGCCGCCCGCGCCCGCCCCGCCAGCACCCGCCCCGACCGACCCTGCCACCGTGTCCGCTCGCGAGCGCTCACTGATGAGCAGTCCGGCCCCGATCGCCACGAGGACAGTCGCCCCCTGCAGGAACAGCGTGGGACCGTCCACGGCCACGGCGCCGCCGGCGGTGATGATCCGCGTCCCGGCGAGCAGGACCACCGTCACCAGCGCCGCGACGAGCCCGCCGAGGTACAGCACCATCTGCACGACGTAGCGGTGCCGGGCGGGGGCGAATGCCTCGACCAGGACGGAGACGATCGCCGTGCCGAGCACGAGGAGCAGCGGCAGGAGCGAGGAGTAGGCGATGTCCGGGCTCATCGGGTGGCACCTTCCACGTGGGCGACGGTCGCGGCGACCGCCGGGTCGATCACGTCGAGCGCCGGCTGCGGGTAGAAGCCCAGCACGATCAGCGCCAGGATCAGAGGGGCCAGCACCACGCGTTCGCGCGTCGACAGGTCGGGCGTGGACCGCAGGCCCGGCGGGACGGGCCCGCCCATGACGCGCTGGTAGGTCCACAGGATGTAGACGGCGGCCAGGACGAACGTCGCCGTGGAGAGCACGGCCGCGACCGGGTACACCGCGAAGGTGCCGACGAACACCAGGAATTCGCTGATGAACGGCGCCAGACCGGGAAGCGAGAGCGTCGCGAGCCCGGCGATGAGGAACACCCCGGCGAGCACGGGCGCCACCTGTTGCACGCCGCCGTAGTAGCCGATCTCCCGGATCCGGTGTCGTCGGACGAGGAAACCGGCCACGAGGAACAGCGCGGCTGTGGCGATGCCGTGGTTGACCATGTACAGCGTGGATCCCGCCGCGGACTGCTCGGTCGCCGCGAAGACGCCCAGCACGATGAACCCGAAGTGGGAGATGGACGCGTACGCGATGAGCCGCAGCAGGTCGGTCTGCGCGATCGCCATGATGCCGCCGTAGACGATGCTGATCACCGCCAGCGTCATCATCACGGGTGTCGCGGTGGCCGCGGCCTCGGGGAACAGCGGCAGGCTGTAGCGCAGCATCGCGAAGGTGCCGACCTTGTCGACCACGGCCATCATGAGCACGGCGGAGGCGGGGGTCGCGGTGACGGCGGCGCCGGGCAGCCACGTGTGGAACGGCCACAGGGGGGCCTTGATCGCGAACGCGAGTGTGAACCCGGCGAACAGCAGCAGCATGGCGCCGGGCGGGATCTGCAGTCGCCCGTCGGCGACGGCGTCGGTGATGAGGCGGTAGTCGAACGTGCCGCGGCCGTCGGGCCCGAGTCCGGCCCGGTCGGTGTACATGTAGAGCCCGAGCACCGCGGCGAGCATGACCAGCCCGCCGAGCAGGTTGTAGAGGAGGAACCGGACGGCCGACCGCGCCCGGTCCGCGCCGCTGTCCCCGAACGCGCCGATGAGGAAGTACAGCGGGATGAGCATCGCCTCGAACGCGACGTAGAACAGCAGCACGTCGAGGCTGGTGAACGCCACCAGCGCCAGGCCCTGCGTCGCGAGCATGAGCGCGGGGTACGCCTGTGCGCGCCGGCCGTCCGAGGTGGCGCCGCTGGAGTCGTCGGCGTCGCGCCATCCGGCGAGCAGCAGCAGCGGCATGAGTGCGGCGGTGAGCAGCATCAGCACGAGAGCCACGCCGTCGATCCCGAGCGTGTACGTCGCGCCGAACGCGGGGATCCACTGCCGCGACTCGACGAACTGGTGGGTGTCGCCGCCCGGGTCGAACCCGACTGCCAGTGCGACCGCCACCCCCAGGACGATCAGCGAGGTGCCCAGTGCGAGGGGTCTCGCCGCGCGGCGCGCGCTGGTTGGGAGGACGACGACGAGAAGGGCCCCGACCAGGGGCACGAGCCACAGCGCGGTGAGCAGTCCGGGGCCGGTCACAGCGCGCCACCACCCAACATCGCGGCCAGCACCAGAACGGCGCCGATCAGCATGTAGAGCGCGTAGGAGCGGGTGAGTCCGGACTGCAGGAGTCTCGTCCGGGCGGACAGTTCCCCGAGGGCGGAGCCGACGCCCGTCGCCGCCCCGGCGACGACCCGTCTGTCGAGCACCTCGGTGCCTGCCACCATCGCCTGGCCGGGTCGCATGAACACCCTCTCGTTGAGGTCGTCGGCGTAGAGGTCGCGCCGGGCGGCCCTGGTGAGTGCGGAGCCGGCGGGGGCGGTGGTCGGGATCTCGCTACGGGCGTAGCGGTGCACGGCGAGGGCGATGCCGGCGGCCACCACGACGAGTGAGGCGGCGGTGACCAGCCACACCGGCAGGACGTGGTCCGGGTGGTGGTCGCCGACGACCGGGGCGAGCCAGTCCTGAAGGCGCCCGCCGAGGGCGAGCAGCAGGCCCGAGAACACCGATCCCACGGCGATCGCGATCATCGGCGCCGTCATGATCGCCGGCGACTCGTGGGGGTGGGCGTCGTCGGCCCAGCGCCCGGGCCCGAAGAAGGTCAGGATCATCACGCGGGACATGTAGAAGGCGGTCAGGCCCGCGCCGAGCAGGGCCACCGCCCCCAGGAGGTAGCCGACCGGCGACCCCGAGACCGAACCCGCACCCGCGGTGCTCCCCACGTCGAAGGCGGCGGAGATGATGCCCTCCTTGGAGTAGAAACCCGCGAAGGGCGGGACGCCGATGATGGCCAGATAGCCGAGGCCGAAGGTGGCAAAAGTGATCGGCATGACCGCGCGTAGGGCGCCGTAGCGTCGCATGTCGACCTCGCCGTTCATCCCGTGCATCACCGAGCCCGCGCCGAGGAACAGCCCGGCCTTGAAGAAGCCGTGGGTGAGCAGGTGCATGATCGCCAGCGCGTATCCGGCGGGACCGAACCCGGCGGCCATGACCATGTAGCCGACCTGACTCATGGTGGAGGCGGCGAGCACCTTCTTGATGTCGTCCTTGGCGCAGCCGATCACCGCGCCGAACAGCAGCGTCACCGCGCCGACCGCGATCACCGCCGCCCGCGCCACCGGGGCGGCGTCGAAGACGGGGTTGGAACGGGTGATGAGGTACACGCCCGCGGTGACCATGGTGGCCGCGTGGATGAGGGCCGACACCGGGGTGGGGCCCTCCATCGCGTCACCGAGCCAGGACTGCAGCGGCACCTGGGCGGACTTGGCGCACGCGCCCAGCAGCAACAGCAGGCCGAGCGCGGTGACGAGCCCGGGGCTCACGGCCGCGCCGTCGGCCCCGGCCCCCGCCGCCCCGCCTCCGATCGCGGAGAACACACCCTCGTAGGACAGTGTGCCCAGCTGGGTGACCATGACCATGAGCGCCACGCCCAGCCCGATGTCGCCGACGCGGTTGACGAGGAACGCCTTCTTGGCGGCGGTGGCGGCGGACGGTTTGTGCTGCCAGAACCCGATGAGCAGGTACGAGACCAGGCCCACGCCCTCCCAGCCCAGGTAGAGGCCCAGGAAGTTGTCCGCCAGCACCAGCACCAGCATCGCCGCGAGGAACAGATTGAGGTACGCGAAGAACTTCCGCCGTGCCGGGTCGGCCGCCATGTAGCCGATCGAGTACACGTGGATGAGCAGGCCGACGCCCGTGACGAGCAGGACGAACACCAGGGACAGCTCGTCCAGACGCAGACCGAAGTCCACGGTGAGATCGCCGACCGAGACCCACGTGAACAGGGTCTGGGCGGCGGCGCGGTCCCCGGCCTCGCGGCCGGTCATGGCGACGAATTGCCATGCCGCCACGGCGAACGAGCCCAGCGCGGTCGCGCAGCCGAGCAGGTGGCCCCACCCGTCCGCGCGGCGGCCGAGCAGCAGCAGGACCGCCGCGCCGAACAGCGGCAGAGCGGGGATGAGCCAGAGCGCGGACCCGGCGACGGCGGGGGCGAGGGCGGCCGCGGTCGTTGTCGTCGTCGTCATCACGGTCGTCGTCCCCCTAATACCTGAGCAGGCTGGCGTCGTCCACGGACGCCGATCGGCGGGAGCGGTAGATGGCCATGATGATCGCGAGACCGATCACGACCTCGGCGGCGGCCACCACCATGATGAAGAAGGCGAAGAGCTGGCCGGTGACGTCGCCGTGCATCCTCGCGAACGCCACCAGCGCGAGGTTGGTCGCGTTGAGCATGAGTTCGATGCACATGAACACGACGATCGCGTTGCGCCGCAGCAGGAACCCGGCCGCACCGATGGTGAACAGCACGGCCGAGAGGTACAGGTAGTACTCCGGGTTCATGACCGCCTCCCGTCCGCGCCGCGCCCCTCGCCGGCCTCTAGCTCGTCCCTGGCTGCGGCGTCGCGGGCTGCGGTGTCGCGGGCGTGGCGACGCAGCACCTCGCTCACGGAGTCGGGGGCGTCGGTGCCGTCGGGGAGTCGGGCGGGCATGTCGGCGGAGTTGCGGCGCGCGTACACGCCGGAGCTGGGCAGCGGGGTCACGCGGGCGGTGTCGTCGGCCTGCCAGTCGAGGAAGCGCTGTTGCGACATCTGCCGCTGGGTGAGGCGTCCGGTGAACCGCTCGCGGTGCGCCAGGACCATCGCGCCGAGGGTGGCGATGATGAGCAGCACCCCGGTGAGCTCGAACGCCCACACGTGCCGGGAGAACAGCAGCTCGGCCAGCGCCGGCACGTCGGAGTAGCCCGGCGCGAACCCGGCGAACGGCGGCAGCTGCGCCCGGGCCAGCCCGGTGGCCAGCAGGATGCCGAACCCCAGACCCGCGACGATCGCCGCCACCCGGTGCCCGCGGATGCGCTCGACCAGCGAGTCCGAGGACTCGACGCCGATGAGCATCACCACGAACAGGAACAGCATCATCACGGCGCCGGTGTAGACGACGATCTGGCCCACGCCCAGGAACACGGCGCCCTGCGCGATGTACAGCACGGCGAGCGAGACCATGGTCGCGGCCAGGCACAGCGCCGAGTAGACGGCCTTGGTCGCCGAGACCACGCCGAGAGCACCCGCCACGGCGATGATGGCCAGCACCCAGAACAGAACGGATTCCCCGGTGCTCACGAGGCCCCCGCCCCGGGCTCGTACGGCCGACCCTGCTCGGGCGCGGATCCGGTGATCTCGCCGCGGTAGTAGTCGGCGTGGTCGGCGCCCGGGTACATGTCGTGCGGGGCGGGCACCATCCCGGCGAGCATCGGACCCAGCAGATCGTGCTTCTCGTAGATGAAGTCGGCGCGGTTGTCGTCGGCCATCTCGTAGTCGTTCGTCATGGTGAGCGCGCGGGTCGGGCAGGCCTCCACGCACAGGCCGCAGCCGATGCAGCGCAGGTAGTTGATCTGGTAGATACGCCCGTAGCGTTCGCCGGGGGAGAAGCGCTCCTCGGCGGTGTTGTCGGCGCCCTCGACGTAGATCGCGTCCGCCGGGCACGCCCATGCGCACAGCTCGCAGCCGATGCACTTCTCCAGCCCGTCGGCGTAGCGGTTGAGTTGGTGTCGCCCGTGGTAGCGGGGCGCGGTGGGGACCTTCTCCTCCGGATACTGCTCGGTGTGGGCCTTGCGGAACATGGTTCCGAACGTCACGCCGAACCCGGCGAGAGGCTCGAGGAACCCGGGCACCCGGGACCGTGACTTCCTAGGCATGGCGGGCCTCCTGACTCGGGGGCGAGTCTGCAGAAGTGGAGCGGCTCAGCGCGGCGCGCTGGTGGGGGAGTGGCGGGACGGGGAACCCGCCGGCCGTGGGGTCGAAGGGCGCGGCGTCGAAGGAAGCGGAGTCGGAGGGCGCATGGTCGACGGACGTGGGGCCGACGGGCGCGCCCCGAGTGACGGACGCGGGACGGGGGCCGCCGTCGGTGGGCGTGGCCCGGCCGCCGCGCCGGGATCGGGTCCGGTGGACGACGACGATGACCGCCACCGCGGCCAGTCCCGCGATCACCATGGCGGGCGTGAGGAGCGTCGAATCGGGTCCCACGATCACCCGGATGGTGGCCACAGCCATCACCCAGGCCAGGGAGACGGGGATGAGCACCTTCCAGCCGAAGGCCATGAACTGGTCGTAGCGCAGTCGCGGGAGGGTCGCCCGTAGCCACATGAACAGGAACATGAAGGTCCACACCTTGGCGACGAACCACAGCAGCGCCCACCACCCGGAGTCCGCGCCGTCGATCAGCGAGAACGGCAGCGGAGCCTGCCAGCCGCCGAGGAACAGCGTCGCCGCCAGCGCGGAGACGGTGGTCATGTTGACGTACTCGGCCAGCATGAACATCGCGAAGCGCAGCGAGGAGTACTCGGTGTGGAACCCGCCCACCAGTTCGCCCTCGGCCTCGGGCAGGTCGAAGGGGGCGCGGTTGGTCTCGCCGACCATGGAGATGACGTAGATGACGAACGAGGGCAGCAGCAGGAACACGAACCACACCTGGGACTGGGCGGCGACGATCCCCGACGTCGACATGGTCCCGGCGAAGAGGAACACCCCGACGAACGACAGCGCCATGGCGATCTCGTAGCTGATCACCTGGGCGGTGGAACGCAGGCCACCGAGTAGTGGGTAGGTCGAGCCGGAGGACCAGCCGGCCAGCACTATCCCGTACACCCCGATCGAGGTGACGGCGAGGATGTAGAGCACGCCGACGTTCAAGTCCGTGAGCTGCAGCGGCGTGGAGTGGCCGAAGACGGAGACCACGGGGCCGAAGGGGATGACCGCGAACGCCATGAACGCCGGGATCACCGCGATGACCGGCGCGAGCAGGAAGATCGGCTTGTCGACCCCCGCCGGGATCAGTCCCTCCTTGAGCGCGATCTTCACGCCGTCGGCCAGGCTCTGCAGGATCCCTGCGGGGCCGACGCGGTTGGGTCCGATGCGCATCTGCATCCACGCGAGGACCTTGCGTTCGAGGTAGATGGCCGCGAGCACGGTCACCACGAGGAACACGAAGACGGCGAGGACCTTGGCCAACACCAGCCACCACGGGTCCGTGCCGAAGGCCGCGAGGTCGGCACCGGTGGTCGACAGGTCCGCGGCGGCGAGCACGGCGGGTCCGTTCGCCGCGACCCCGGTCACCGCGACCCCGGTCATGACGCCACCTCCCCGGCCGCGATGGACACCACGTCGCCCGCGCCGGCGGCGAGAGTCGCGTTCACGGCGGACCCGGGCGAATTCTGCGGCACCCACACCACGCGGTCGGGCATCTCGGTGACGGCCAGCGGCAGGGAGATCGCCCCGCGGTCGGTGGAGACGGTCACCGGGTCGCCGTCGACGGCTCCGAGTTCGTGGGCGGTCGCCGGCGACAGGCGGGCCACGGGGCGGCGGGCGGTGCCGGCGAGGTGCGGCTCCCCGTCCTGCATTCGGCCGTCGTCGAGCAGCATCCGCCACGTGGCCAGGACCGCCTGCCCGGCGCCGGGCTCCGGACCCGCAGCCGCACCCGTGCCCGCCCCCGCCGAGGCCCTCCCATCCGCAGCCGCCCCTGACGAGGGCGTCTCGCCTGCGCTTCGGTCGGTGCGAGACGCCATCCCGGCGTGCGGCTGCGGGCCGGCGTGCGCGGATGCGGGGCGGAGTGCGTGGCCGACGGCCTGCATCTCGCGGCGCACCGACTCCACGTCCGCCAAGCCGAACCATGCTCCGGTCTCCTCCGCCAGGGCATTGAGGATCCGGTGGTCGGGCAGCGCGTCGGTACCGGTCAGGGCCGCGGCGAAGGGGCGGGTCCGGCCCTCCCAGTTCACGAACATGCCCGCCTTCTCGGCGACTGCAGCGACCGGCAGGACGACGTCGGCGCGGTCGGTGATCTCGCTGCGCCGCAGTTCGAGGCTCACGACGAAGCCGGCGGCGTCGATCGCAGCCAGGGCGGCCCGCGGGTCGGGCAGGTCGGCGGCCTCGACCCCGGCGATGAGCAGGGCCGCGAGCTCGCCCGATCCGGCCGCGGCCAGCTGCTCGTCGGTGCTCCGGCCGGGCGTCGTGGGCAGATCGTCGCAGCGCCACAGCTCGGCGAGGGTCCGCCGGGCGTCGTCATCCGTGACGGGAGCGCCGCCGGGCAGCAGTCCCGGCAGGCACCCGGTCTCGAGCGCCCCGCGCTCTCCCGCGCGCCGGGGAATCCACGCCAGCCGTGCGCCGGTCGCGTCCGCGAGCGCACATAGGGCGGACAGGCCGCCCGGGATCGCGCCGAGCCGTTCGCCCACGAGGATGATCGCGCCGGGCTCGCGCAGCAGCGAGGGCAGGGCGCCGCGGGTGGGGTCGGTGGTCGCGGAGGACCCGGTTCCGCTGGCAGTCGCGTCGCCGCCGGGGTCTGCGCCGTCGGGATCTGCGCCGCCGGGGTCGGAAGGGACGACGGCGAGGGCGTTCAGCACCTCGGGCTCCGCCCCGGGGACGGTCGGCAGCAGGGCGGCGCGGGTCTTGCGGACGGCCGGCGTCGCGAAGGGGGCGATCGAGAAGACCTTCACCCCGTGGTCGCGGGCGGCGCGGCGCAGGCGGAGGAAGACGATCGGCGACTCCTCCTCCGGGTCGAAGCCCACGAGCAGCACCGCCGGTGCGGTCTCGAGGTCGGCGTAGGTGACGGCCTCGCCGCCCTGGCCCGGCCCGCTGTCCTGACCCGGCCCGCCGCCGGATCCCTGCTCCGACCCTCCGCCCGGGCCGCGCCTGGCGACCCGGTCGGCCAGGAAGTCCGCCTCCTCGGCCGAATGTCGGCGGGCGCGGAAGTCGACGTCGTTCGTGCCGAGCACCGTGCGGGCGAACTTGGCGTACGCGTAGGCGTCCTCGGCGGTGAGCCTGCCCCCGGTGAGGACCCCGGCCCGTCCGCGCGCCGCGGCCAGCCCCTGGGCAGCGGTCGCCAGGGCGGTGGACCACGCGACCGGGACCAGCCCGCCGCCCTCGCCGCGGACCATCGGGGTGGTGATGCGGTCGCGCTGGGTCGCGTAGGTGAACGCCCACCGGCCCTTGTCGCAGTTCCACTCCTCGTTGACCTCGGGGTCGTCGCCGGCGAGGCGGCGCAGGACCTTCCCGCGTCGGTGGTCGGTGCGCTGCCCGCAACCGCTGGCGCAGTGCTCGCAGACCGCCGGACTGGAGACCAGGTCGAAGGGACGGGCGCGGAAGCGGTACTGCGCACCGGTGAGGGCGCCGACCGGGCAGATCTGGACCGTGTTACCGGAGAAATAGGACTCGAAGGGCTCGTCGCCGTAGACCCCTACCTGCTGCTGGGCCCCGCGCTCGAAGAGGTCGATGAACGGGTCCCCGGCGATCTGCTCGGAGAAGCGGGTGCACCGGGCGCACATGACGCAGCGTTCGCGGTCGAGCAGTACCTGCGACGAGATGGCGATCGGTTTGGGGAACGTCCGCTTGACCTCGGTGAACCGCGAGTGCCCGTGGCCACTGGACAGGGCCTGGTTCTGCAGCGGGCACTCGCCGCCCTTGTCGCACACCGGGCAGTCCAGCGGGTGGTTGATGAGCAGCAGCTCCATCACCCCGCGCTGGGCCTTGTCCGCGACCGGGGAGGTGAACTGCGTCCGCACCTGCATGTCCTGGGTGACCGGGGTGGTGCACGAGGTGACGGGTTTGGGGGCGCCCTCGACCTCGACGATGCACTGGCGGCACGCCCCGGCCGGCTCGAGCAGCGGATGGTCGCAGAAGCGGGGGATCTGCACGCCCATCCGTTCGGCTGCGCGGATGATGAGCGTGCCCGGCGGCACGGAGACCTCGACGCCGTCGACGGTGAGCGTGACGAGGTCGTCGGCGCGGTTTGAATCGGCGCGGTCGTGTTCCGGGTCCTGGGCGGGGCCGCGGGCGTAGCGGGGCACGCCTGACTGGGCCGAGGTCATCGGGCCACCTCCTCGGGTCGCGATGAGGGTCCGCGGGCCGGCCGCACGGGCGGGCGCCGGGAGCCGGCCCCCGCACGGTCGGCGCGCGCGAAGATGGTGGAGCGGCTGTGGTCGAACGGGCAGCCGTCGGGGATGTGTGCCAGGTACTCGTCGCGGAAGAGTCGGATCGACGAGATGATCGGGGTCGCCGCGGCGTCGCCGAGGGCGCAGAACGACTTGCCGACGATGTTGTCGGAGATGTCGAGCAGTCGGTCCAGGTCGCCGGAGGTCGCCGTGCCGTCCTCGAGCCGCCTCATGATCTGTTCGAGCCAGAACGTGCCCTCGCGGCAGGGCGTGCACTTGCCGCACGACTCGTGCGCGTAGAACTCCGTCCACCGCAGCACCGCCCGCACGACGCAGGTGGTGTCGTCGAAGATCTGCAGCGCCTTGGTGCCGAGCATGGTGCCCTCGGCGGCGCAGCCCTCGTAGTCGAGCGGCATGTCGAGTTGAGCGTCGGTGAGCAGCGGGGTCGAGGAACCACCGGGGGTCCAGAACTTGAGGGTGTGGCCCTCCCGGATCCCGCCGGCCAGGTCGAGCAGTTCGCGCAGGGTGATGCCGAGCGGCGCCTCGTACTGGCCGGGCCGGGTGACGTGCCCGGACAGCGAGTAGAGCGTGAAGCCGGGGGACTTCTCCGAGCCCATCGACCGGAACCACTCGGGACCGTGCTGGAGGATCGACGGGACACTGGCGATGGATTCGACGTTGTTCACCACCGTCGGACAGGCGTAGAGGCCGGCGACGGCGGGGAACGGCGGCCGCAGGCGCGGCTGGCCGCGGCGGCCCTCGAGTGAGTCGAGCAGGGCCGTCTCCTCGCCGCAGATGTACGCGCCGGCGCCCGCGTGGACCACCAGTTCGAGGTCGACCCCGCTGCCGAGGATGTCGCGACCGAGGTATCCGGCTTCGTATGCCTCGGCCACCGCCGTCTGCAATCGGCGCAGGACGGGCACGACCTCGCCGCGCAGGTAGATGAACGCGTGCGAGGCGCGGATGGCGTAGGCGGCGATGATGATGCCCTCGATGAGCACGTGCGGGGTGGCCAGCATGAGCGGCATGTCCTTGCAGGTGCCGGGCTCGGACTCGTCGGCGTTGACCACCAGGTAGTGGGGTTTGGCGGCGGCGGAGGCCTCGGTGCCGGAGGCGGCCTCGCCCTCGGCGCCGGTCTCCTGCGGGATGAAGCCCCACTTGCGGCCGGTGGGGAACCCGGCGCCGCCGCGGCCGCGCAGGCCGGCGTCGAGCACGGTGGAGATGACCTCGTCCGGCCCGGTGGCCAGGGCGTTGCGCAGCCCGACGTAACCGTCGTTGTCCAGGTAGGTCTCGAGGGTCCAGCTCCCGGGGGCGTCCCAGTAGCGGCTGAGGTACGGCGCGAGCGGCATGTCAGGCCTCCTCGTCCGGTGAGGTGGTGGTCGGCTCGGTGGTGGTCGGCTCGGTGGAGTCGTCCGGCCCCGCGGGGGCGTGCATGTCGTGGTCGCGGGCGATCCGCAGCCCGACCAGCGTCGCGTCGCCGGGGGCACCGTCGTTCGCGCCGGGGCGGGTATCGGGGAAACCGGCGAGGATGCGGGAGGTCTCGCGGAACGTGCACAGCGGTGCGCCGCGGGTCGGGGTCACCGTCCGGCCGGCCCGCAGGTCGTCCACCACCTGACGGGCGGAGGCGGGGGTCTGGTCGTCGAAGAACTCCCAGTTGACCATCATCACCGGTGCGTAGTCGCAGGCCGCGTTGCACTCGATGTGCTCCAGCGTCACGCGGCCGTCGTCGGTGGTGCCGGGCCCGTCGAGTCCCAGGTGGTCGCACAGGTCGGCGTAGATCTCGTCGCCGCCCATCACCGCGCACAGCGTGTTGGTGCACACCCCGACCAGGTAGTCGCCCGTGGGCGTGCGCCGGTACATCGAGTAGAACGTGGCGACGGCCATGACCTCGGCGGAGGTGAGTCCGACGGCGAGGGCGCAGAACTCGATGCCGGCGGGCGTGAGGTGCCCGTCCTCCGCCTGGACGAGGTGGAGGAGTGGCAGCAACGCCGAGCGGGCCTGCGGGTAGCGGGCGATGATCACCTCGGCGTCGGCCCGCAGCCTCGCCAGGACGGCGTCGGGATAGTGCCGCCGGGCCCCGGGCCGGACGATCACCCCCGGCTCGTCGGGCTTCTGCCCGAACTCCAGGAACACCGGCTCGCTGCTCATCGGTCCACCCCTCCCATCACGGGGTCGATGCTCGCGACCGCGGCGATGACATCGGAGAGCATCCCGCCCTCGCACATCGCTGCCACGGCCTGCAGATTGGTGAACGACGGGTCGCGGTAGTGCACCCGGTACGGGCGGGTCCCGCCGTCGGAGACCATGTGCACCCCCAGCTCGCCGCGCGGGGATTCCACCGGCACGTACACCTGGCCCGGCGGGACCGGAAAGCCCTCGGTGACGAGCTTGAAGTGGTGGATCAGCGCCTCCATGGAGCTGTCCATGATCCTGCGGATGTGCTCGGCGGAGTTTCCCAGTCCGTCTGGTCCCACCTTGAGCTGGGCGGGCCAGGCGATCTTGGGGTCGTCGACCATCACCGGCCCGGGTTCGAGCCGGTCCAGGCACTGTTCGACGATCTTCAGCGACTCCTTCATCTCGTCGACCCGGATGACGAACCGGTCGTAGCAGTCGCTCGCCGAGCCGGTGATGACGTCGAACTCGTAGTCCTCGTACCCGCAGTACGGGTCGGACCGGCGCACGTCGTGTGGCAGGCCCGTCGCCCGTAGGACAGGGCCGGTCACGCCGAGGGCCATGCACCCGGTGAGGTCCAGGTAGCCCACATCCTGCAGCCGCATCTTCCAGATGGGGTTCTCGCGCAGCAGCAACTCCATCTCGCGGATCCGCCCGGGCATCACCTCGAGCAGTTCACGCACCTTCGGCACCGCGTCGTCCGGCAGGTCCTGGACCACGCCGCCGGGCCGGATGTAGGCGTGGTTCATCCGCAGGCCGGTGATGACCTCGAACACGTCCAGGACCAGCTCGCGCTCCCGGAACCCGAAGAGCATCGGGGTGCTCGCCCCCAGCTCCAGGGCGCCGGTCGCGAGGGCCACCATGTGCGAGGAGATCCGGTTGAGCTCCATGAGCATCACCCGGATGACCGACGCCCTCGGCGGCACCTGGTCCGAGATCCCGAGCAGCTTCTCGACGCCCAGGCAGAAGGCGACCTCGTTGTAGAACGGCGACAGGTAGTCCATGCGGGTGACGAACGTGACGCCCTGCGTCCAGTAGCGGTATTCCAGGTTCTTCTCGATCCCCGTGTGCAGGTAACCGATCCCGCACTGGGCCTTCGTCACGGTCTCGCCCTCGATCTCGAGGATCAGCCGCAGGACACCGTGCGTGGACGGGTGCTGCGGGCCCATGTTGACCACGATGCGATCGTCATCGGCGTTGCGCGCGGCCTCGCTGATCGCGTCCCAGTCCTGCCCGGAGGCGGTGAGGATCGTGCGGTCCCCGTTCGCGTGGTGGCTGCTCACGAGTACGCCCTCCGCTGGTCCGGGGGTGCGATGGTGGCGCCCTTGTACTGCACGGGGATCCCGCCCAGCGGGTAGTCCTTGCGCTGCGGGTGGCCCTCCCAGTCGTCCGGCATCTCGATCCGCGTCAGCGACGGGTGGCCGTCGAAGATCACGCCGAAGAAGTCGTAGGTCTCCCGCTCGTGCCAGTCCGTCGTGGGATACACGCGGGTCAGGGTGGGGATGTGCGGATCCGCGTCCGGGGCCCACGTCTCGAGCATCACGCGTCGGTTGTGGGTGATCGACTGCAGCGGGTAGACCACGTGCAGCTCCCGGCCCGCGGCGTCGGGGTAGTGCACCCCGCTCGCGCCCAACGACATCTCGAACCGCAGGTCGGGGGTATCCCGGAGGGTCAGGGCCACCGCCGGTAGGTGCTCCCGCCCCACGTGCAGGGTGAGTTGCCCGCAGTGGACCACGACCTTCTCCACCGCCTCCTGAAAACTCGGTCCGCCCCGCTGCTGCAGGGCCGCGGCGAGCGCGCGCAGGAGCTCGTCGTCGTCGTCCTCATAGGGCGGTGGGGTGCTGCCGGGCATCTCCGTCGGGCGCACCAGGCCGCCGAACCCGGAGGTGTCCCCGGAGCCCCGCACCCCGAACATGCCGTGGCGCACGCCGATGGTGTCCGCGTCAGGGTTGTCCGTGCGGTCGGGTGTGTTCGGCGCGTCGGGTGCGCGGCCGCGGTCGGGGGTGCGGTCCCGGTCGGGGGTCGTGTCGGTCACCGGAACATCCCCTCGACGGGGATGAGCGGACGCTGGTCGAGCGCGGCTTGCTCGGCGGCCCGGATCGCCTCGGCCCGGTTGGCGCCCAGCGGCATGTTCTGGATCTTGTCGTGCAGCGTGATGATCGCGTGCATGAGCATCTCCGGCCGCGGCGGACATCCGGGCAGGTAGATGTCGACGGGCACGATGTGGTCGACGCCCTGCACGATCGCGTAGTTGTTGAACATCCCGCCCGACGACGCGCACACGCCCATCGACAGCACCCACTTGGGTTCGGCCATCTGGTCGTACACCTGCCGCAGGACCGGTGCCATCTTCTGCGACACCCGGCCCGCCACGATCATGAGATCGGCCTGCCGGGGGGAGGCGCGGAAGACCTCCGTGCCGAAGCGGGCCAGGTCGTAGCGGCCGCCGCTGGTGGACATCATCTCGATCGCGCAGCACGCCAGCCCGAACGTCGCCGGCCACAGCGACCCCTTGCGCATGTAGCCCGCCAGCTGCTCGACCGTGGTCAGCAGGAAACCGGCCGGCACCTTCTCCTCGAGTCCCATCTCGGCGCTCCTTTCCGGCGTTCCGGGTCAGTCCCAGCTCAGTCCGCCGCGGCGCCACTCGTAGGCGTAGGCGACGGAGACGTTGAACACGAACAGGGCCATCGCGGCCAGCCCGAAGACGCCGAGCTGATCGAAGTGGACGGCCCACGGATAGAGGAAGAGGATCTCGATGCCGAAGATGATGAACAGCATCGCGGTGAGGTAGTACTTCACCGGGAAACGGCCGCCCCCCGCCGGTTGCGGCGTGGGCTGGATGCCGCACTCGTAGGCCTCGAGTTTGGCGCGGTTGAACCGGCTGGGCCCGGCGAAGGAGGACACGCCCGAGGAGAAGACGGCGAAGGCGACGGCCAGGGCCCCGAGGACCAGGATCGGCACGTATTCGTTCACGACGCGTCACTCCTCGCGCTTGTGATGAGAAGCCGCCTGTGGGCGGGCCTCTGCTGCAACCGCAGGGGGTTCGAGCGACCGGCGTTGGTGGGGTGCCGGTCGACCGCCTCCCCGGCGGGCCGTGCATTGTGCGGCCCGCGAGTGTGACTCTACTCACACCATGTTGACGTATGTCGGGGGTTCGAGCAGTCGGCGTGTCCGTCCAGCTCGTGAGGCGTCGGGTCGGCGTCAGGCGGGGGCGAGGAGTCCGGTGACGGCGTCGCGCAGGCGCAGCGGATCGATCGGATGGGGAACCGAGGCGTCCGCGCGGGACCAGTCGGCGAGCCAGCGGTCGTCCGCCCGGCCGATGAGCACCAGCACCGGTGGGCAGTGGTCGAGCTCGTCCCGCAGCTGCTTGGCCATGCCGAGTCCGCCGGTGGGCGTCGCCTCGCCGTCGAGGATCGCCAGGTCGACCCCGCCGGCGTCGAGGTGTTCGAGGGCGACCGGGGCCGTGGCGACCTCGAGGTACGTCAGCCGGGGCAGGTCCGGGTGCGGGCGGGTGCCGAGAGCGGACACCACGCGGCTACGGGTGGCGGCGTCGTGGCTGTAGACGAGCACCCGCAGGGCGACGTCGTGGCCTGTGGTCTCGGTCACGATCGCGATGCTACCGAGGGCGGGTGGCCGCAGGAGGCGGGATGGGCGAGAATCGGAGGTTGCGCGGCGGTGCCCGGCTTGCGCTGCCGGAATGGACCAAAGAGGGCGCGTACGTGGGCGTTTGGCGTACACAGGAGGCGCGTAAGCCGGGGGCGCCGAGCGGGGCTGCGTTTCCGGGCGAGGCTGGCCCGAAATGAGCGACGCGGCCCGGGCTCGAGAGCTCCGGGCCGCGTCTGCGGCGGAGGATAGGGGATTTGAACCCCTGAGGGGCTATAAACCCCAACCCGCGTTCCAGGCGAGCGCCATAGGCCACTAGGCGAATCCTCCGTGGAGGAGAATACCCAGGACGCGCAAGCGGAGGCAAACCGCGGGGCCGTGGGCGACCGCGTCGGGGGTCCGGGCGGTGGGTGGGGTGCGGCGTGAGCGGTGGCACGGCTAGACTCGTAACCGGACCCCGCGCGGCGTCCATCCTGTGAACTCCCCCAGGGCCGGAAGGCAGCAAGGGTCAGCGGGCTCTGGCGGGTGCGCGGGGTCCCCTTATGTCTTGGGACATGTCTTAGGGCACCAACACCGAAGTTGTCGATCCCGCCGGAGGCCACAGTGGCGCTGTCCGATCTCCCCGCCGACGAACTCGCCCGACTCGAGTCGCAACTGGCCGCCGAGTACGACGCGCTGGCCGACAAGGGTCTGGCCCTGGACCTGACCCGCGGAAAGCCCTCGCCCGAGCAGTTGGACCTGTCCGAGCGACTGCTGTCGCTGCCGGGGGAGGGCGACCACACGGCGGGCAAGACCGACGTCCGCAACTACGGCGGCGGCGCGGGACTGCCCGAGCTGCGGTCGATCATCGCCGAGTTGCTCGGGGTCGAGACCGACCGCGTGCTCGCCCAGGACAACGCGAGCCTGTCGATCATGTACGACCTGCTGACGTTCTCCATGCTGTTCGGTACGCCCGATTCCCAGCGACCGTGGAAGGACGAGCCCGTCCTGCGCTGGCTGTGCCCGGTGCCCGGCTACGACCGCCACTTCAACATCACCGAGACGCTGGGGATCGAGATGATCCCGGTTCCGTTGGGCCCGACCGGTCCGGACATGGACGAGGTCGAGCGTCTCGTGTCGAATGACCCGTCCATCAAGGGCATGTGGTGCGTCCCGATCTTCGCCAACCCGACCGGCGCGGTGTACGACGACCACACCGTGTCCCGGCTCGCGCGCATGGCGACCGCGGCCCCGGACTTCCGGATCGTCTGGGACAACGCCTACGTCGTCCACACGCTCACCGAGGACTTCCCCAAGGTCCCGGACGTGGACACACTGGCCGCCGAGGCGGGGCACCCCAACCGCTTCTGGCAGGTCTGCTCGACCTCCAAGATCACCTTCGCCGGGGCGGGCGTGTCGTTCTTCTCGGCCTCGCGGGCCAATCTCGACTGGTACCTCGGCCACACCTCCGTGCGCTCCATCGGACCGAACAAGGTCAACCAGCTCGCGCACGCGCGGTTCTTCGGTGATGCCGACGGGGTGCGCGAGCACATGCTCCGCCACCGCAAGGTCATCGCGCCGAAGTTCGAGGCCGCGGCCGTCGCCCTGACCCGCCGGCTGGGCGAGTACGACGTGGCCGGGTGGACCCGGCCCGAGGGCGGATACTTCATCGACCTCGAGGTGGTCGACGGCACCGCCACCGAGACCGTCCGCCTGGCCAAGAAGGCCGGGGTGGCCCTCACCCCGGCCGGGTCCGCGTACCCGTACGGCAAGGATCCCGACGACCGTCACATCCGGCTGGCGCCCACGCTGCCGCCGCTGGCGGAGGTCGAGACCGCCATGGACGTCGTGGGTCTGTGCGCCCTCCTGGCGGCCTGCCGGGCGGCGCTCGCCGGCTGACGCCCCGTCCGGCCCGCACGACGTGTAACAACTGCGCCGATCCCGTTAAGTTGAGCGCTTAACGGAGTGCGCTCCGGTCCGGGCTACGCTGGTCCGGGAATCGTCGGGTGACCTGCGGATCAGTGGCGACGTGATCTCCGCCACATTCTCATAATGTGATTCTCCGCGTCCGCAGCTTAGGTATGCCTGCCACCTGCAGAAATGTAATTCAGTCCGTGTGTTGAGCACGTGTCAACATGAGAACGGCCTTGTCCGGGGCGGGGCCATCTGGTTGTATTCCTTATGTCCGAGCCAGAGGGATGCGGACACCGGATACAGCTGAGGGGCTGTGAGGGGCCGGTGTCTGGTATCGGTTCGGGAACCGTGCTGCGGGGGTCTGAGGGGGCCCGATCCGCGTGCGAGGGACGTCGGGAGGGGCTGCGCATGCCGCGGCCCCTCCGGTCATTTCGGCACATCCCGGATCGTGCGCGATCGGGACGCGAGCGGAAGTCCTCGTCGTCGTACCCCCTGGGTACCCTCTAGGCGTGGCCCTCTATCGGAAGTATCGCCCCGCCTCCTTCGCCGAGGTCGTGGGCCAGGAGCACGTCACCGACCCGCTCTCGGTGGCGCTGTCCTCCGGTCGTATCAACCACGCCTACCTCTTCTCCGGCCCGCGCGGCTGCGGCAAGACCTCGTCCGCCCGCATCCTGGCCCGGTCGCTCAACTGCGTGCACGGCCCCACCGCCACCCCGTGCGGTGAGTGCGACTCGTGCGTGGCGCTCGCGCCCGGCGGCAACGGGACCCTCGACGTCACCGAGCTCGACGCGGCCAGCCACGGCGGCGTCGACGACACGCGTGACCTGCGCGAGCGGGCCTTCTTCGCGCCGGCGTCGTCGCGGTATCGGGTGCTCATCATCGACGAGGCCCACATGGTCACCAACGCGGGCTTCAACGCGCTGCTGAAGATCGTGGAGGAGCCGCCGGAGCACCTCATCTTCATCTTCGCGACCACCGAGCCGGAGAAGGTCCTGCCGACCATCCGCTCGCGCACGCACCACTACCCGTTCCGGCTGCTCACGCCCACGTCTATGAGGGGGCTGCTCGAGCGGATCTGTGAGCAGGAGGGTGTGCAGGTCGAGCCGACCGTGTTCCCGCTGGTCATCCGGTCCGGTGGGGGATCTCCGCGCGACACGCTCAGTGTGCTGGACCAGCTCATGGCCGGCGCCGGCGACGAGGGCATCACCTATCCGCGCGCGGTGAGCCTGCTCGGGGCCACCGAGGTCGCGCTCATCGACGACACGGTGGACGCGCTGGCCGCCGGCGACGGGGCCACGCTGTTCCGGACCGTCGACAAGGTGGTCGAGGCGGGGCACGATCCGCGCCGGTTCGCCGCCGATCTGCTGCAGCGCCTGCGGGACCTCATCATGGTGCAGTCCGTCCCGCAGGCGATCGAGCGTGGGCTCGTCGACGCGCCGGTGGAGCAGGCCGAGACCATGCGCCGCCAGGCCGAGAATATCGGGCCCGCGACGCTCGCACGATGCGCCGACATGGTGCACGAGGGCATGGGGTCGATGCGGGGGGCGACCTCGCCGCGGCTGCTGCTGGAGATCCTCTGCGCCAAACTGCTGCTGCCTTCGGCCGACGACTCCATGATCGCGCTGCTGCAGCGGGTCGAGTCGCTCGAGTCGGGCGCGGTGCGTCCGGCCGCCGTGACGGGCGCCGTCGGCGATGGTGGAGCCGCGCCGGGGGGAACACCCCAGGGTGACGACGACGAGTCCCGCCCCGGCCCCGCCGGCGGACCGGCACCGCAGGACCCGGGACAGGCCGACCGGCGTCCGAAGTTCGTACGCCGGTCCCAGCAGCAGTCCGCGCCGGCCGCAGAGCAGCCGACGCCGCAGGCTCCCGAGCCCTCTCCTGCTGTACCGAACGCGCCCGCACAGCCCGATCAGCCCGAGCGGCCCACGCAGCCCACACAGCCCGATCAATCCGCGCAGGTGGATCAGCCCGCACCGCCCGATCAGCCCACACAGCCCGATCAGCCCGCACCGAGCAGCCCCGCCATGGCGGCCGACCCCGCGGCCCCAGCCGTGCCCGCGGCGTCCGTCGCGGAGCAGATCGCGGCCAATCGGACTTCCGAGTCGGAGTCGTGGCAGACAACACAGCCTCCGCAGGAGGAACAGGCTCCGCCGGCGGGACAGGTGCCGCAGGCACGACAGGCGCCGCAGGCGGGACAGGCGCCGCCGACGGGACAGGCGCCGCAGGCTGACCGGGATCCGCAGACGGGACAGGCACCGCAGGCAGGAAAGGCACCGCGGACGGACCAGGCCCCCCGGGACCCGCAGCCAGTCCGGCCGGGTCAGCCGCCGGGGGCAGAGCAGCGGCCGACGAGCGGCGATTCAGCCACTCCTGTGTCCGCTCCCGCTGCGGGCCCCGCCGCCGCGTCCGCTCCCACCGAGCCGGGGCCGGCGGCCTCCACACCGGCTCCGTCTACACCGGCTTCGTCGACACCGGCGGCGTCGGTACCTGCGGAGACCGACGACCCCTGGCGCGACGAGCGCTCACCCACGCCGGTGGCGTCGGCTCCGGAGCAGGCGACGTCCGAGCTGGATCCGGCGCCGCAGCCCGGGTCGGCCTCCGCCCCCGCGGCGGGAGCGCCCGGCATCGAGGCCGAGGACATCCGCCGTGCCTGGCCCGCCATCCGCGACGCGGTGCGCACCCGCACCCGCACGGTGGAGGTCATGCTCGCCGGCGCGACGGTCGCGGGAGTGGACGGCCGGGTGATCCACCTGGTGCACGACTATGCGCCGCTGGCCAAGCGACTCTCGCAGCCACACAACGCCACCGCGATCACCGACTCGATCGCCGAAGTCGTGGGCGGTGACTGGACCATCCGCTGCACCTCCGGCAGCGCGCCCGCTGCGGCGGGCGGCGCTCCGGCCCCCGCCGACGGGGCACCTCCGGCACCCGGTCGGGGGTCCGCCGCGGGCCCTACTGACGCCCCCGGCGCGCCCCAGCAGGGCGAGCCGCGGGGCTGGGAGCGCCGACTCCGCGGGACAGATGTCGGGCAGGGCAGGGCCGGCGGTCGCGCGGGCGGTGGGGACGACGACATCCCGCCCCCGCCGGAGGAGCCCGGGCCGGAACCGGGCGAGCCGAACAGCCCGCCCCCGCCGCCCGTCAGCGAGGAGGAGATGGTGGACGAGGCACGCAGCGGTCCACAGAACCTCGACCACCGGACCGGTGAGGACATCGCGTTGGCCCTGCTCAAGGAGCACCTCGGGGCCCGTCCGCTCGAGCGCTGACCCACCCGGCCCGCCGCGCGCCGGGGCACGGTGTCCTACCGGACGGTTACGCTGGGATGTGACCGACCGGGGCCGCCCCGGCAGGTTCAGGCCCGTTCAACGAGTATGAACCCCGTACAACGAGGATGAACTCAGCACTGCCCCGCACACCGCCGAAAGGACCCCGCCATGCAGCCCGGACCCGACATGAACGCCCTGCTCCAGCAGGCACAGCAGATGCAGGCACAGCTCGCCGAGGCGCAGCAGCAGATCGCCGCGAGCACCGTCGACGGTCAGGCGGGCGGCGGCCTCGTCACCGTCTCCATGCGCGGCACCGGTGAGGTCACCGGCGTCACGATCGACCCGAAGGTCGTCGACCCCGAGGACATCGAGACGCTGCAGGACCTCATCGTCGGAGCGTTCGGCGACGCCCACACCAAGGTGCAGGAACTCGCCGAGTCCCGCCTCGGCCCTCTGGCCTCCGGTGGCGGCCTCGGCGACATGATGGGCGGCCTCGGCATGTGAGCCCGCGGGACCCGGCACGCCCCGGGTCCCGCCACCGGGTTCCGCTCACCTCGGAGACCCGCCACCCGTCGACGCAGCCGTCGTCGGGCCAGCAAGAGCACAGGAAAGCGCGATGTACGAGGGACCGGTTCAGAACCTGATCGACGAGTTCGGCAAGCTGCCGGGCATCGGTCCGAAGTCTGCGCAGCGCCTGGCGTTCCACCTGCTGCAGGCAGAACCCGAGTCGGTTGAACGGCTCCGCTCCGCGCTTCAGGCAGTCGTCGACGGTGTCACCTACTGCGAGGTCTGCGGCACCGTCGCCGCCGCCGAGCGCTGCCGCATCTGCTCGGACCCGCGCCGCGATCCCACGCTCATCTGCGTGGTCGAGGAACCCAAGGACATCGAGGCGATCGAGCGCACCCGCGAGTTCCGCGGGCTCTACCACGTTCTCGGAGGGGCTCTCGACCCCATCAACGGCATCGGGCCCAACGAGCTGCGCATCGCCGGCCTGATGCGACGCGTGGGCGCCGACTTCGAGGGCGAGGAGGTTGCAGAGATCATCATCGCGACCGACCCCAACACCACCGGCGAGGCCACCAGCACGTACCTGGCCCGCCTGCTGCGGCCGTTCCCCGACCTCGTGGTGAGCCGACTGGCCTCCGGTCTGCCCATGGGCGCGGACCTGGAGTTCGCCGACGAGCTCACCCTCGGCAGTGCCCTGTCAGGGCGCCGCATCCTCTCCGGCGGGACCGCTCAGGTCCCGCGCTCGGGCGGCGTGCTGCGACCCGAGCAGATCGACCCCGCCGAGCCTGCGGTGCCGACTGAGCCTCCGGTGCCAGCTGAGCCCCCGGTGACCGCCGAGCCCACGGTGGCGGCTGAGGCGGCCGAGCTGGCCGCACCCGCTCGGGATGCGGGGCCCCCGGCCCCGGAGATCGGCTACCCGGGTACCGAGTCAGAGGCCGAACAGCCTCGCGGCGTTTCCGTGCCACACCGCCCGTAGCCAGTCGTCGCCCATCCCGAGCCCGACCAGGGCCTCGAGCTGATGGGCGTACGGGTACGGGATGTTGGGGAAATCGGTCCCCAACAGGACCTTGTGTCCCAGGTCTGCCAGCCTCCCGCGCTCACCCTGAGGGAACGGCATCGTCTCCTCGACGAAGTCGGTGAACGCCATCGTCGTGTCGAGGTAGACGTTCTCGTATCGCTCGGCCAGGTCGAGGAACTCCGAGTACTCGCCCATGCCCATGTGGGCGACGATCAGCGGCAGCTCCGGGAACCTCTCGAGCACCGCGGCCACCGGCTCGGGCCCGGTGAACTCGCCCGCCACCGGGCCGGACCCACAGTGGATCACCGTCGGCACCTGCGCCTCGGTGAGCGCCCCCCACACCGGGTCGAGCAGGGGATCGCCCGGGTCGTACTCGCCCACCTGGATGTGCGACTTGAACACCTGCGCGCCGGCCTCGACAGCGTCGCGTACGTAGTCGCCCGCCGTCGGCTCGGGGTAGAACGTCGCCGTGTGCAGGCAATCCGGGTGTCGGGAGGCGAACTCCGCGGCCCACGCGTTGAGCCAGGCGCCCATCTCGGGCTTATGCGGATACAGCATCGAGGAGAACGCCAACACCCCGTACGAGCGCAGGCGCTCGACCCGCTCGTCCTCGGCCTCCCGGTACGTGATGGGCCAGGGGCGCCCGATCTTGGGGCCGGCGGCGTCGAAGTAGTTCCACACCTTGTCCAGCACTCGCGAGGGCATGAAGTGGGTGTGGACGTCGAGGATCCCCGGTAGTCCCAGGGGCTCCCAGAGGGCACGGACCTGCGCGGCCTCGACGGCGGGATCGGGAGGGGACACGGACCCGGTGAGGGTGGCGGTGCCGTGGTGTTCACACATGTGACCGAGGGTATGTCAGCGGGGTCGAGCAACCGGACGATACGGGCGCCCCCGGTCGCGTCCACCCCCGGGCTCAATGCCCTCGCGGCCACAGAACGGCCCCTCGGTATGCGATCCGCCCTCGGGCCCCGCAGCGCGAATCAATAATCGGAGGGCGGATTGAATCGGACCGAGGAAGGTCGAGGCGGTCCGTGAGCAGCTCGAGGGCAGATCGCGATCCGAGGGGCGGATCGAGGGTTGAAGGGTGGGTCGGCGAGGGCAGAGGGGCCAGCTCAGTGCCGAGCGGGCCAGCTCAGCGCCGGGCGGCCGCGATCCGCTCGCGGCGCAGCTGCTCGACCGCCGGGACCTCGACCGGCGGCAGCGAGTCCACCCCCAGCGCGCGGCACAGCAGGAGGTCGGCCAGCTCGGGATTGCGGGCCAGCGCCGGCCCGTGCATGTAGGTGGCGATGATCGACCCCTGCACCACGCCCTCGACCAGCCCGCCGGCGGGGACCTGCTGGCCGGCCGGGACGCCGTTGCCGACCCCGGAGGTCACGCGGCCCAGCGGGGTGGCGTCCGGGCCCAGGACAGTGGCGCCCATGTGGTTCTCGAAGCCCGTCAGCGGCTGCGTCAGGCCCGCGACCTGCGGCGCCACCACCAACTCGCCGATCGAGCGGGAGGCCTGCGGCGTCGTGGTGACGTCCAGCAGGCCGAGGCCGGGCGCACGGGAACCGTCGGAGACCACGAACCACTCGCCGAACACCTGCATCCCGGCACAGATCGCCAGGACCGGCGCGCCGCGCTCCACCGCCCGCTGCAGCCCCGGCGACGCGGACAGGTGCCGGGACGCCAGCTTCTGCGCCGCGTCCTCGCCGCCGCCCACGGTGTAGAGGTCGCACGAGTCGGGGACCTCGTCCTCCAGGGTGATGCGCACGATCTCGGCGTCGTATCCGCGCCACCTCAGGCGCTGGCGCAGGACCAACGAGTTGCCGTCGTCGCCGTAGGTACCCATGACGTCCGGCAGGACTAGGCCGATCCGCACGGTCGACTCGGTGGGCCGGGCCGAGTCCGCGGCGACGGTGTCCAGCGGTGAGGCCGAGGCGCCGGCGTCGCGGCCCCCGGCGTTGCGCGGGTCCTGAGTAGTCATGACTGGGTCCCTCCCGTCTGAGCCTTTCCCGTCGCGGCGATCGCCCGCCCCAGATCGCGGAACGCGGTGTAATTGGCCAGCACCTCCACGCGCCCGGGTGGGCAGCGGCGGATCGCGGTCAGCGGGTCCGGCTCCAGCTGGTGCTCGACCCCGGCGTAACTCAGCCGTACCGACAGGTCGGCGGCGCGCTCACCCGCGGCGTACACGGGCACGCCCTCGAAGCTCTCGAAGCGCACGTCCCACAACCACGACAGGTCCACGCCGTCGGCGACCTGCCCGTTGACCGCGATAACCAGGCCGTCGGCGGAGGTGTCGATCATGCCGAGCGCCTCCTGCCAGCCGGCCGGGTTCTTGGCCAACAGCAGGTGGGCGGCCCGCCCGTCCACGTCGACGGTCGAGTAGCGTCCGGCCACGTCGTCGACCTGCTCCACCGCCCGGACGGCGGCGGCGGGGTCGGCGCCCATCGCCACGGCGGCGGCGACGGCCTGCGCGGCGTTGCCCCGGTTGGCCCGCCCCGGGATGGCCAGAGTCATGGGGGCGCTGAACCCGTCGGGCCCGTGGATGGCCTCGTCGTCGACCCACCAGTCCGGTTCGGGCCGCTCGAACGTCCGGCCGTCGGGCAGCGTGCCCTCGGACCGCCACCGCACGGCCCCGGTGGAGTCCACCGTCCGCGAGATGGGTTCGCCGGTGCGCGGGCAGCTCACCGAGTCGCCCGCCCACGCGGACCCTGCGGCCACCCAGACCACGGACGGGTTGTCGTACGCCACGGAGGTGATCATCACGTCGTCGCAGTTCGCCACCACCGTCGCCTGCGGCTGCGCGGCCACCCCGGCCCGCAGCCGGCGCTCGATGGCGTTGATCTCCCCGACCCTGTCCAGCTGATCGCGGCTGAGGTTGAGCAGGACGATCGCCTCGGGCGCCGTGTTCTCCGCGACCGCGGGCGTGTGGAGCTCGTCGACCTCGATGGCGGCCAACCCGGCCACCCGGTCGGCCCCGAGAGCGGACACGATCCCGGCGTCCATGTTGTCGCCGTTCGCGTTCGAGGCGACCCGGCCCACGGTCGACAGGGCGGAGGCGGCCATCCTCGTCGTCGTCGACTTCCCGTTGGTCCCCGTGACGAGCACGGTCCGGCGGCCCGCCGCGAGTTGGCGCATGAGACCCGGGTCGAGCTTCAGCGCCACCAGACCGCCGATCATCCCGCCCGACCCGCGCCCCGACACCCGGGACGCCCAGGTCGCCAACCGGGAGACGGCCACGGCGGCCCGGCCGCGGGGGGTGAGTGCGGTGATCGCGCGGGAACTCATGTCGCAGAGTCTAGGCAGCGCGGCCTCCTCAGAACCGCGCCGCACCGCCGAGGGCGGTCACCACGTCGTGACCGAGCTCGGCCATCACCTCGTCGGGGCCGTTGAACATCCCGGCCGAGGTGCCGATCGCGGCGATCGCGTAGCGGCCGCTGGCGGTGTTCACCACGGCGATGTCGTGCGACTCGGTGTCGGTCTCGCCGGTCTTGTTGGCGACCGTCCCCGACGGCAGGCGGTCGGGCAGTTTCCACTGCCGTTCCTGCTCGAGCAGCGTGTCCAGCACGATCCGGGCGACGGCGGGCGAGGTCAGCGCCTCGCCCTCGGGTGCCCGTCCGTCGGCGGCGCGGACGAGTTCGGCCAGGTAGCGGACGCTGCCGCGGGCGCTGACGCGGCTCCAGTCGCCGGTCCACTCGTAGCGGAACGCGCCGCCGGTGTGGAATTGCTCGGCCAGGCCCACGCGCTCGGCGATGTCGTTGAGCGCGGTGATGGGGTCGGTGTCCTCGGGCGCCGCGGGGCCGTCCACCGACAGGTCGTACAGGAGGTTGGCCGCGTCGTTGTCCGAGACGGTGAGCGCCGCGTCGAGCAGGTCGTCGAGGTCGCCGTAGGGGGTCTGCGCCGACGGGTCCGCCTCCCACGCCTCGAGCGCGCCCACCGCGTAGGCGATCTTGATCACCGACGCGGCGTAGCGCGGCTCGCCGTCGCCCGCACACACCTCGCGCTCGTCGGGGGAGTCGATCGCCCGCACGCAGACCCCGAGCTCGAGGCCGGCGTCGGCGGCGTCGTCCACCGCCGTGACCAGCAGGGGACCGATCTCGACCCACCCCCGCGGGAGGGGCCGGACGAGCCGCAGTGGGTCCCCGACCCGGCCGTCCGGTGCGGAGGCGGCGGTCGGTGCCACGGTGGCGCCGCGGGGTGCCGGCGCGTCCGCGGCGGAGGGGCGGACGGTGGCGCCGGGCGCGGTGACGGCCATCCCGAGCAGCGCGGCGAGGCACAACGCCAGGTAGGACCCGACTGCCACGCGGATCCGGCGGCGGGTGCGGCGCCGCGCGCGGGCCGGGGCGTCGCGCAGCCGCGCCGCAGTCGTGTCGGACCGGTACCGCCGCACGTCGCCTCCTGGGTCGGACCGGACCTCGCGGCGCCGGACTGGTTGATCGGCGTAGACATTAACCCTCCGGGCCGGGTGGGGGGAACCGGCGGTGTGAACACCGTGACCTGCGACGGTGACGGCCGGGTTGTCGGAGGGGTCTGGGACGATGGTGGGCATGACAGGGTGGGTGGTTGTGGACGTCGAGACGTCAGGGATGACGCCGGCGGTCGACCGCGTGTTGTCGGTGGCGGCGGTGGTGATCGACGACGACGGCGAGGTGGTCGAGGAGTTCGCGACCCTGCTCAATCCGGGGGTCGACCCGGGGCCGGTCCACGTGCACGGTCTCACCCCGGCGCTGCTGGCGGGCAAACCACGCTTCCCGGACGTGGCCGCCGAGTTGGACCGGGTGCTCGACGGGCGGACAGTGGTCGCCCACAACGCCGCCTTCGACGCGTCGTTCCTCGCGGCCGAGGCCCGCCGCGCAGGACTCGCCGCGCCGCTCGAGCAGTTCCTGTGCACCCTGGACTTCGCCGGTCGGCTGCACCTGTCCACCGCCGACCTCAAGCTCTCGACGCTCGCCGCGCACTTCGGGGTGGAGCAGCGGGCCGCGCACGACGCCCACGACGACGCGCTGGTGCTGGCCGGGGTGTTCGCCGGGCTGCTCGAGGTGGCCCGGGGCAAGGACGTCCGGCCCAGGGTGCGCGAACTCGACGCGATGGTGGCCCATCCCGAGACCGGTTACCTGGTCCCCGCGGTGTGGGCCGAGGCGCTCGCCGCCCCGAGACTGTGGCGGCCGGCGGGACGTCTGAAGCGCGGTGGTGGTCTGGTGCAGGGCATGGAGGTGGTCTTCACGCAGGACGTGGACCGCGACCCGGAGGAGATCGTAGGCCTCGTCGTCGACGCCGGCCTCTACGTGGCCGATCGCATCTCGTCCCGTACGTCCCTGGCGGTGTGCGACGCGCCCGGCGCGGTGCGCGGCCGGACCGCGTTCGCCCGCAAGAAGGGTCTCGAGTTGGTGCCGTACGCGCGGTTCGAGGAGATGCTCGCCGACGTCGCCCCCGGTCGGCCCGTCGCCGGAGCCCAGGCCGTGGACAGCGCCCAGGAGGCCCTCTTCTAGGTGCGGGCCGCCGGGCGCGGTGACTCAGTCGAGTGCGCGGCGGACGACCCAGTACACGGCCCACAGCCCCACGCCCACCACCAGCAGGACGCCCGCGACCCGGTAGTCCTCGCTCGCTCGCCCGGACAGCGGTGAGACCAGGAACGCGCAGCACACCGCCCCCAGGACCGGGATCACCGTGGGCACCCGGAAGTGGCGGTGCCCGGCGGTGTCGCGGCGCAGGACCAGCACCGCCACGTTGGTCACCGTGAATACCGCGAGCAGCAGCAGTGAGGTGGTCCCGCCCAGGGTGGCGAGGTCGGCGAACGCGATGAGGCCGAACGCGATCACGGTGGTGAACAGGATCGCCACCCAGGGGGTCCGGCGTTCGCGCAGTACCCGGCCCAGGACCGGGGGCAGTACCTGCTCGTGGGCCATGCCGTACAGCAGGCGCGAGGCCATGAGCATGTTGATCAGCGCGGAGTTGGCCACGGCGAACATGGTGATGAACGCGAAGACCCACACCGGGAACGCGGGCGCGCCCGCCGCGACCACCTTGAGCAGGGGGGTCTCGCCCTCGCCGAGGTCCTCCGGGCTGACCAGGGTCACCGAGGCGATCGCCACGAGGATGTAGACCACCCCGGTCAGCGTGAGCCCGATGAGCATGACCCTGGGGAAGATCTTCACCGGGTTCCTGGTCTCCTCGGCCATGTTCACCGAGTCCTCGAAGCCGACCAGCGCGAAGAACGCCAACGCGGTGGCGGCGGTGACGGCGCGGAACGGGCTCTGGCCCTCGCCGACGGTGAGCTGACCGGCGCGGGAGAAGTCGCCCTGTCCCTGGCTGATCGCCCACGCGCCGATCGCGATGATGATGAGCAGTCCGGACAGCTCCACACAGGTCAACACCACGTTGAGGCGCACGGATTCGGCGACGCCGCGGAGGTTGACGACGGCGAGGGCGGTCATGAACAGCAGGGCGATGCCGATCAACGGCCAGGTCCCAGACGCCATGTCGAGGCCGAACGCCTCGTTGAGATTGCCCGCGAACGCGATGGCCGCCGACGACGCCGAGGTCAGACCCGAGGCCATGACCGTGAACGTGACGAGGAAGGTGAGGAAGTGCACCCTGAAGGCGCGGTGGGTGTACACGGCCGCGCCACCGGCCCGCGGGTACTTGGTGACGAGTTCGAGGTAGCTGCCCGCGGTGAGCAGCGCCACGGCGAACGCGACGAGGAACGGCAGCCACACGGCCCCGCCGACCTCTCCGGCCACCTTCCCGGTGAGGGCGTAGATGCCGGTGCCGAGGATGTCGCCGACGATGAACAACAGCAGCAGTCCGGGACCCAGCACCCGCTTCAGCGGCGGCTGACCGGTGGTCCGGTCCGGGCCGGTGACGGCCGGGACGCCCGACGGGCCTGTGGCTTCTGACGAGGTGGACATACGTGCCCCCTTCACCGGGACGCGTGAGGCGCCTCACGCAGGTGATGAGCATCCCACCGCGTGGGCGCGGAGGGAAGAGGCGTGCGTGGGATGATGGGCGCGGCCATCGCCCGTCGACCACAGGAGTATCGCCCCGTGCCCGCACCCCAGAACGCTGCAGCCCGTGAGGTCTACGAGAAGGAACGCGCCCACGTCCTGACCCCGTGGTCCGCGTGGGGTTCGACCGACCCGATGGTCGTCACCGCGGCCGAGGGCTGCTACCTCACCGACGGTGACGACAACCGACTGCTCGACTTCACCTCGCAGCTGGTCAACACCAACATCGGTCACCAGCACCCCGTGGTCGTGAAGGCCATCCAGGACCAGGCCGCCGAGCTGTGCACCATCAACCCGGCGCACGCCAACGCCGCCCGCGCCGAGGCCGCCCGCCTGGTCGCCGAGGTCGCGCCCGCCGGGATGAACCGCGTCTTCTTCACCAACGCCGGAACCGAGGCGGTGGAGCACGCCATCCGCATGGCCCGCCGCCACACGGGCCGCCACAAGACCCTCTCGGCGTTCCGCAGCTACCACGGCGCCACCACCACCTCGATGAACCTCACCGGCGACACCCGCCGCTGGGCCAACGACATGGGCAACACCGGTGCCGTGCACTTCCACGCCCCGTTCCTCTACCGCTCGCAGTTCTACGCCGAGAACGACAAGCAGGAATGCGACCGGGCGCTCGAGCACCTCGACTCGCTCATCGGGCTCGAGGGCCCGGACCACTTCGCGGCCCTGATCATCGAGTCGGTTCCCGGCACCGTCGGCATCATGGTGCCGCCCGCGGACTACCTGCGCGGCGTGCGCGAGATCTGCGACAAGTACGGGATCGTCATGATCTGCGACGAGGTCATGTCCGGCTTCGGCCGCACCGGCGAGTGGCTCGCGCTGGACAACTTCCGCTCCGGAGACGACGACTGGGCGCCCGACCTCATCACCTTCGCCAAGGGCTCCAACTCCGGCTACGTCCCGCTCGGCGGCGTCATCCTGCACGACCGGATCGCCGCGTCCTTCGAGACGACGCCCTACACCGGTGGCCTCACCTACGCCGGGCACCCGCTGGCCTGCGCCTCAGTCGTCGCGACGATCAATCTCATGCGCGACGAGAAGATCGTCGAGAACGCGCGCATGATCGGCGAGGACGTCATCGGCCCGCGCCTGCGGGAGCTGGCGGAGAAGCACCCGTCGATCGGCGAGGTCCGCGGCCTCGGCGTGTTCTGGGCCGTCGAGATGGTGGCCGACCGCGAGACACGCGAGCCCCTCGCCCCCTACGGTGGGTCCTCAGAGGCCATGGCGCGCACGTTCGCCGCGGCCAAGAAGGACGGTCTGCTGCTGTTCATGAACTACAACCGTTTCCACGTGGTGCCGCCGTGCATCATCACGCCGGACGAGGCCAACGAGGGCCTCGACATCTTCGACCGCGCGCTCGACGTGGCCGACTCGTACGTGAGGAGCTGACCTGCCGATGGCGCTGGTACTGAGGCTGATCGTCAACGCCGTCGCCCTGTGGGTGGCGACGCTGATCGTGCCGGGGATCACCCTGCACGAGATCTCCGGGGCCGCCGCCCCCGATGCCGGCGCCATCGAGAACGAGGTGAACGTTCCCACCATCACGGCGCTGCTCGTCGTCGCCGTGGTGTTCACGCTGGTCAACGCGGTGATCAAACCGATCGTGCAGCTGCTGTCGCTGCCGCTGACGATCCTCACCCTCGGCCTGTTCCTGCTGGTGGTCAACGCGCTGATGCTCATGCTCACGGGCTGGATCACCACCACGTTCCAGCCGTTCGGCGCCGAGTACGTGGTCAGCGGGTTCTGGGCGGCCTTCTTCGGCGCGATTGTGATCGGCCTGGTGAACTGGGTCCTCGGGATGCTCGTCCCGTCCCGCGCCCGCGACTGACCGGCGGCGCCCCGGCCCGCTCCTAGCCGCCCCGCCCCGCCCCGCACGTCGAAAAGACCGTTCCGCACACATCGCCCGAGTGGGGGTGTGCGGAACGGTCTTTTCGATGACGGCGGCGCGGCGACGATGATGCCGACGGCGACGGCGACGGCGACGGCGACTGCGCAGGCCTCCGAGGGGCGGCCGGGCCGCTCGGGTCAGGAGCCGAAGGCCGCCGAGGAGACGGCGGTCGGGGCCCAACCCCGCGCGGCCTGGTCGCGGATGAATTGCATCTGCGGGTAGAACGAGTTGCCCGGGCAGGCGGTCCCGCCCCAGTCGCGGTGGCCGGAGACGGCCATCATCGGCCGGGTGGCCCCACCCTGCGGGTTGCGGTAGGTGACGCCACCACGCGGGTTGATGCCGGTGGCATTGCACAGCGCGCGGACGCAGTCGATGGTCGCGCCCACGGCGCGGGCGGTCGGCGGGGCGCCGGTGAAGTCGCCGAGAAGGCTGATACCGATGTTGCCGTTGTTGAATCCGCCCACGTGGCCACCGGTGACGACCGGGGGAGCGATCCCGGCGACCGGCGGGACCTGGAAGACCGGGTTGCCGACGGGCGTGCCGCCGCGACCCTGGTAGATCCGGCCCTCGGGGTCGATGAGCAGGTGGTACCCGACATCGCCCCAGCCCAGGGTGTTGGCGTGGTAGTTGTAGATCGCCCGGACGCTGGCCGCACGGTCCGGGCCGACCGCCGAGGCCGTGTGGTGGATCGTGATGGACTGCGCCGGGAAGTAGGTGGGCGCCCAGCGGAAGCCCGCGACGTCACCGGCACCCCATGCCGCGCGCGGGATGATGGGCAGGCCGAAGTTGCCCACGCTGCCGAGGCTGTAGTTGCGCGGGGTGCCGCGGCCGTCGTCGAACACGGTCGCCTCCGCACCCGCGGGGGCATCGACCTCGTATCCGACGGCGCCCTCGGGCGCGGCCACGAGCTCGGACGCGGGCGTGCTGCCGGCATCAGGGGCGGAGTCCAGGCGCTCGAGTGGGAGCCAGTCGCCGACCGAGCCGTCGGGGAACGCGAACCGGATACGGCCCGCGATCTCCTCGGCGCTGGGGAACGTCACGCCCACGTAGCCGAGCGGGCCGTTGGGCTGGATCATGCCGCTGCCGGTGGAGATCGACTGCATGAGGTCCTGGGCTACACCGAGCGAGCCGGTCGCGAACGGGTTGGCCCCGGCGACGGGGCCCCGGACGGTGGAGGCGACGGCGGCGCCCACGCCGACCGAGGCGGCAGTGAGAAATCCACGGCGGGTCACGGACATATGGGCTCCAGACTGAGGTTGCGAAAAGGCAGACGCCATACCTATCGGCGCGGCCCGCCGCCACATTACGCGCTTGACGTAACCGAATCGAGACCATCGTTACCGGAGTGATACCTGGGGAACATGTGACAGATGAGGTGGGATTCGGGGGCCGGATCGTCCCAGAGCCCCTGTCCCGCGCCACGATTCGGGCCCGGGCACGACGAGAAGAGCGTTCCGCGCACCCGCCTCTCGGGCGATGTGTGCGGAACGCTCTTGTCGTCGTCTGTCGTGGTCGCCCACCGGGCGCCCACCGATGGCCGTCAGCCAGCCGACTCGGCCGTCAGCCAGCCGACTCGGCGGTCAGCCGGCCGGCTCGGCCGTCAGGGGGCCCAGGTGCGGGCGCCCTCCACCGAGCCGATGGCCTCGGCGCCCTCGGCCTCGTCGGCGTACGCGCGGTTCACGGCGGACACCACGGCCCGCAGGGAGGCGGTGGTGATGGAACCGGCCCGGCCGACACCCCAGAACACCCGGTTGCCGAACTGCACCTCGACGTACGCGGCTGCGGTCGCGTCATCCCCGGAAGTCATCGCGTGCTCCGAGTAGTCGAGGATGCGTACCTCGTCGTCGAACATCTCGTTCAGGGCGGTGACGAACGCGGCGAGGGGTCCGTTCCCGGACCCCGACAGTTCGCGGGTCTCGCCCTTCCACTTGATGACGGCCTCGATGGCGTCCTCGCCGTCGTCGGTCTCAGCGGGCACGAGGTGCTGCGACATGCGCTCCATGGGCGAGACGCGGTCCAGGTACTCCGTCGAGAAGATGTCCCACATCGCCTTGGGGGTGACCTCGCCGCCCTCGGAGTCGGTGACCGACTGGACCAGGGCGGAGAACTCCATCTGCAGGCGCCGGGGCAGCTGCAGGCCGTAGTCGCTCTTCATGATGTAGGCGACGCCGCCCTTGCCGGACTGCGAGTTCACCCGGATGACGGCCTCGTAGGTGCGGCCCTCGTCCTTGGGGTCGACGGGCAGGTACGGGACCTCCCACGTGATGTCGGTGATGTCCTCGCCGCGGGCGTCGGCCTCGGCCTGCAGGGCGTCGAAGCCCTTGTTGATGGCGTCCTGGTGCGACCCGGAGAACGCGGTGAAGACCAGGTCGCCGCCGTAGGGGTGCCGCTCGGGGACGCGCAGCTGGTTGGCGTACTCGACGGTGCGACGGATCTCGTCCATGTCCGAGAAGTTGATCTGCGGGTCGATGCCGCGGGTGAGCATGTTCATGCCCAGCGTCACCAGGCAGACGTTGCCGGTGCGCTCGCCGTTGCCGAACAGGCAGCCCTCGATGCGGTCGGCGCCGGCCTGGTAGCCCAGCTCGGCGGCGGCCACGCCGGTGCCGCGGTCGTTGTGCGGGTGCAGGGACAGGATGATCGAGTCGCGCCGCGCCAGGTTGCGGTGCATCCACTCGATCTGGTCGGCGTACACGTTGGGCGTGGCCATCTCGACGGTGGCCGGCAGGTTGAGGATGATCGGGTTCTCCGGGGTGGCGCCCACGACGTCGGTGACCGCGTCGCAGACCTCCTTGGAGAACGCCAGCTCGGTGCCCGTGAACGACTCGGGCGAGTACTCCCAGCGCCAGTTGGTGTCGGGGTAGTCCTTGGCGATCGTGGTGACCAGCTCGGCCGCGTCGGTGGCGATCTTCTTGATGGCGTCGCGGTCCTTACGGAAGACCACCTTGCGCTGCAGGATCGACGTGGAGTTGTAGAAGTGCACGATCACGTCGGACGCGCCCTCGCACGCCTCGAACGTGCGACGGATGAGGTCCTCGCGGCACTGGACCAGCACCTGGATGGTGACGTCCTCGGGGATCGCGTCGTCCTCGATGATCTCGCGGACGAAGTCGTAGTCCGTCTGCGAGGCGGACGGGAAGCCGACCTCGATCTCCTTGTAGCCCATGCGGACGAGCAGGTCGAACATGCGGCGCTTGCGCGCGGGGCTCATGGGGTCGATCAGCGCCTGGTTGCCGTCGCGCAGGTCCACGGCACACCACTGGGGGGCGTGGGTGATGGTCTTGTCCGGCCAGGTGCGGTCGGGCAGGGAGACGTCCTCGACCTCCTCGGCGAAGGGCCGGTACCGGTGCGCGGGCATCGAGGAGCCGCGCTGTTTGTTCCACGCCGGCTGGTCGGCACGGCCGGGCTTGGAGGGGGGAGTCAGGGTCGACGACGACGAGACGAAGGCATCAGCGGGATTCATTGCGGGGGGCTCAACTTCCTAGGGGGGCGATCGGCTGGGATCGGACCGGCGCGACGAGATCCCGCGACGGGGAGCCGGTCCGCCTCAGCGGGCCCCGCCGCGGCACCCAAGAAGGAGCACGCGCTGCATGCGGGCCATCATACACATCGCCGCGGGCCGTCACGGAATCGGAATGACGAAGGTGGAGGGCTCGGCCGTGATCCCTTCGGGCGGTGACGGCGGCGGGTCCTGCGTAAGGCCGTCGGGTACCTGAATGGATCCCCACACTTTGCTGCAGCCGGCCTCTTCGGCCACCTCGACCGCCTTCTCGACGAGTCGGTGGGCGATGCCCATGCCGCGCAGGTCCTCGCGGACCCGGATGCCGTAGACGAAGAGGTCGGGGCTGGCGCCGAGGTGTCCGGTCTCGACCGCCACGAGCATCCCCACCGGGACCTCACCGTCCAGCGCCAGCACGAGCAGGTTGGAGCCGCGGTCGAGGAAGTCCTGGGTCCACTCCGCGGTGGGCGGGTTGGCGAGCAGGTCTCCCGCGGACAGCACGAGCTTCACATCTGCGCGCGAAGCGCGGCGGATGACGAGCTCCGGCGGGGTCATCTGTCCAGTGTGGCAAAAACCCCGGGGGTTCGGCACTGCCACGTGCCCCGGGTCATCGGTTGGCGATCATCCAGTCGATCCAGCCGTTCTGTGCGGGGATCGATTCGTACCGCGCCGGGTTGGTCCCGTCGGGTCGCCGGCGGTCGTGGTCTGAGCCGGAGTGGATGCCCACCAGGCGGTCGCCCTGGAAGACGGGTCCGCCGGAGTCGCCGAGTCCGTATCCGCCCTGGGTGGTGTGGGAGCGGCCGATGCGCGAGCCGGCGCGGGGCTCCATCCGCTCGAGGCGGGTCAGGCCGGTGCGCAACTCGGGGGAGCGCAGGCCACGGGGGGTGGTCTCGCCGAATCCGTGGAAGCGCAGGACGGCGCCCGGGGCGGGGTCGACGCCGGCGCGCAGGACGGACGGCGAGGGTGCGGGGTGGCGGAGCTTGAGGAGCATGAAGTCCCCGGCGGGGGCCTTGTACACCGCCTCGGGTGTGTGGCGGCCGAAGCTGCCGGTGTCGAGTGAGCCGAACGCGCCGACGACGGGCGGGCTCGCCAGGGAGGCGGTCGCGGTGAACCCCCCGGGGACGGTGGCCCAGTTCCCGAATCCGAGGGTGTAGGAGTTGGGGTTGGTCGGGCCGCAGTGGGCGGCGGTGGCCACCCAGCGCGGGTGGACGACGACGCCCGAGCACGGTGCGCCGAGCACTCCGCCGAAGGTGGTGATCTGCACGGCCCACGGGGCGGGGCCGGAGGGGGCACCGTTCACGACCGCGCCCGCTGTGGGGGCCGCGACCGCGAGCGAGGCCGCGACCGTCCCCACGGCCGCGCCGAGCGCTGCGGCGAGCCGGCCGGGACGCCCGCGGCGCGGTCGGCGGGAGGGTCCGGCCGGAGAGGCGGGGCCGCTGGTGCCGTTGTGGCGCGTGAGACGCATGGGACTCAGCCTAGGGGATGGGGTCGAGTTGGCGGGCCGCTCGGCATGGGTCCTCATGCCGAGGACGTCGCGGCGGGGCCCGGGCGCGTTACGTCGCGTGGGCCACTCCCGGGCGCGTGACGCCCGGCGGGCTACTCCCGGGCCGTCGGGGTCGGGGGCGACGACGCCGGGTCGAAGTCCTTGTGCGCGAGCCGCACCGTGGCGAGCACCATGACCGTCAGGGCCACACCCAGGATCGTCTGTTCGGCGCCGTCGACGGAGAACCACTCGCCCAGCACCACCACGCCCAGCGCGAGCGAGACGACCGGGGTGGTGACCGTCGACGCGGGCACCGCCTGGTGGACGGCGCCGGCGGAGAACGACATCTGCTGCAGGGTCAGTGCGGCGACCGCGGCGACGCCCAGGCCGTACACCTCGCCGGTCGTGGCCACGGTGAGCAGCCCGCCGTCGTGGAACCGCTCGGCGACGCCCTTGGTGAGGAGCGCGACGTAGGCGAACGCGGTGCCGCCGGCCACTCCCAGCAGGAGGGCACGGTTGCCGTTGGAGCTGCGGTTACGGGAGAGACCGAGGAGGACGACGACGACGAGGAGTCCTCCCGCGCACGCCAGGGCCCATTGCCACCAGGGCGGATGGGCGTCTCCTCCGGTGGGCCGTCCGTAGATGACGAGCACGATCACGCATCCGGCGAGGACGTATCCCCAGAAGAGTTCGGTCTTGGTGACGCGACGCCCGGTGACCCAGGCGCCGAGGGGGAGGGCGAAGGTCAGTGAGAGAACGGTGATCGTCTGGACGAGGATGAGTGATCCGAACGCGAGGGCGAATCCCTGGAACGCGAATCCGGCGAGGCTGATGAGCATGCCGGTCCACCAGTACCGGCTGGCGAGCACGTTGAAGTTGCCCTCGTGTCGACCCTTCGCGCGCTGGGGCGAGCGGTGCCGCATGACGGTTCCGAAAGCCTGGCTGAGGGCGGATGCGAGGGCGAGGATCACTGCCGCCCAGGTTTCACTCATCACTGATGAGTAAACACCTCCCGTAAAGTAGGTCTGCGTTAAGCCGATCAACACCGGAAGGGTGTGACCGCGTGGCACTCGTAGTGCAGAAGTACGGCGGCTCCTCCGTGGAGTCCGCAGAACGTATCCGTCGGGTGGCCGAACGGATCGTGGAGACCAAGAAGGCGGGAAACGACGTCGTGGTCGTGGCCTCCGCCATGGGCGACACGACCGACGAGCTCCTCGATCTGGCCGATCAGGTCTGTCCCTCGCCTCCGCAGCGTGAGATGGACATGCTCCTGACCTCGGGTGAGCGCATCTCCAACGCGCTGCTCGCGATGGCCATCAGTTCCTTCGGGATGGAGGCCTACTCCTTCACCGGATCCCAGGCCGGCATCATCACCACGACCCGGCACGGCAACAGCCGGATCATCGACATCACCCCGGGCCGCGTCCGCGAGGCGCTGGACCAGGGCAAGATCGCGCTCGTCGCGGGCTTCCAGGGCGTGTCCCGTGAGACCCGCGACGTGACGACTCTCGGCCGCGGTGGGTCCGACACCACGGCTGTCGCGATGGCGTCCGCGCTCGGTGCGGACGTGTGCGAGATCTACTCGGACGTCGACGGCATCTACACCGCCGATCCGCGGATCGTGCCCGACGCCCGCAAGCTCGACACCATCTCGTACGAGGAGATGCTGGAGATGGCGGCCGTCGGCTCCAAGATCCTCAACCTGCGCAGTGTGGAGTTCGCACGCCGCTACCACGTGCCGCTGCGCGTCCGCTCTTCGTATTCGACCAACCCGGGCACGCTCGTGGCCGGAAAAGTGGAGGACATCCCCGTGGAAGACGCAGTCCTGACCGGAGTCGCTCACGACGCCTCGGAGGCCAAGATCACGGTCGTCGGCATCCCCGACCAGCCCGGATACGCGGCCAAGATCTTCCGCGTGGTGGCCGACGCCGAGATCAACATCGACATGGTCCTGCAGAACGTCTCCAAGGCCGAGGGCAAGACCGACATCACCTTCACCTGCCCCCGTGAGGTGGGTGCGAAGGCGGTCGAGGTGCTGTCCAAGGCGAAGGCCGAGCTGGGCATCGACCAGGTCCTCTACGACGACAACGTCGGCAAGGTCTCCCTCGTCGGCGCCGGCATGAAGTCCCACCCGGGCGTCACCGCGACGTTCTGCGAGTCGCTGTCCGAGGCCGGCATCAACATCGAGCTGATCTCCACCTCCGAGATCCGCATCTCGGCGCTGGTCCGCGAGGAGGAGCTGCCCGACAGCGTCCGCGCGCTCCACAAGGCGTTCGAGCTGGGTGGCGACGAGGAGGCGCAGGTCTACGCCGGCTCCGGCCGCTGACCTGACCCCTCGGCCGGCCTCCCCGCCCGGCGCCCATATCGATAAGACAGTTCCGCACCCATCGCCCGAGAGCGGTGGGTGCGGAACTGTCTTTTCGTCGGTGCCCGCCCGTCAGCCGCCACGCTCTCGGACCCCGGCCCGGATGTCCGCGGCGGTCGCGTGCGCGTCGCTGGTGACCATGGTCGTGGTGAGGGGGTAGACCAGCCATCCCGCGCGACGGAGTCGGTTCCAGCGGGTGAGGTCCTTGGCGTGCTGCGCCGGGTCGCGGTGGTGCTCGCCGTCGTACTCGACACCGATCTTCAGGTCACGGCGCGCCAGGTCGAGGATGTACGGCAGCCCGGGTGCGGGCACCTGCGTCTCGAATCCCGTCAGACCGTGGTCCAGCATAAACAGTCGGGTCCGGGTCTCCCACGGCGACGCGGCTCCGGTGTCGCAGAGGTCGAGCGCGGCCAGGACCTGCCGTTTGCCGGGGATCCGTCGGGGGTCCATCGCGAGTGGCCGGACATCGCGCTCCGGGTCGACGCCGATCGACGGACCCGCATCCAGTGCGCAGACGGCGTCTGTCAGGGTGCTTCGCCGCGCGATGTCGAACAACGCCCACGCGGGGCTCGCGGCCAGGCCGGCGCCCGCGGTCCCGGTCAGGTGCCACACGTGTTCCGGCGGGATCCGGTACTGGCGGCCGATCATCCCGGTCCGCCGCACCCGGGTCGATCCGGCGGCGAACTCGTCGGGGTAGTCGCGCGGCGGGAAGGGGTGGCCGTGGGCGTCTGCCGCCAGCCAGCCGGTCGCGACGGCGTCCGGGTACAGCGCGGAGATCGCGGTGATCCGGGTGAGCGGGTGGCTGCGATCGGCGGTCCGGGGCAACCACAGTCCGCGGTGGTGCCGGACGAGGCCGCTGGAGTGCAGACGCCGCCCGCGTTCCGGGACGAGGTCGCGCGTGCGGCGCGGGGTCTGGTCGGGGCGCATGGTCCAAGCGTCGACGACGACGAGGGCCACCTCGGCCGTCGATCCCGCCATCGCGACGTCGCCTGTGGAGACGGACGGCCCTGTGGAACATCGGGCCCGCCGGCCCATCGAGAAGAGTGTTTCGCACACCTCCCTTCGGCCGATGTGAGCCGAACAGACTTCTCGTTGGTCGGCGAGAGTGGGACCGGCCGCTCCCCGCACTGTGACGCGGGCCGCTGTCCATCGCCGTCGGCCTCGGTAGAGTGGGTCCCCACACCGGTCGGTCGAGCGCAGGGCGGAGAACCCGTCCGCGGCGGGCCGGGACAAGACTTTCAGGAGTTGACCTCAGAGATGACCATTGTCGCCGTAGTCGGAGCCACGGGCCAGGTGGGGCGTGTCATGCGTGCCCTGCTGGAGGAGCGGGACTTCCCGGCCGACAAGGTCCGTTTCTTCGCGTCCGCCCGGTCCGCCGGCACCACGCTGCCGTTCCGCGGTGAGGACATCGTCGTCGAGGACACCGCCAACACGCCCGACGAGGAGCTGGAGGGCATCGACATCGCCCTGTTCTCGGCCGGAGGCACGATGTCGAAGGAGCAGGCCCCCAGGTTCGCCGCGGCCGGCGCCGTCGTCGTCGACAACTCCAGCGCGTGGCGCAAGGACCCCGACGTCCCCCTCGTCGTCTCCGAGGTGAACCCGGATGCGGCGAAGAACCCGCCCAAGGGCATCATCGCCAACCCCAACTGCACCACGATGGCCGCGATGCCGGTGCTCAAGGCGCTGCACGACGCGGCCGGTCTCAAGCGTCTGGTCGTGTCGACGTACCAGGCGGTCTCCGGTTCCGGGCTCGCCGGCGTGGACACGCTGAACGATCAGATCACCGGCAACGTCGGCGCGGGCCACGAGCTGGTGCACGACGGGTCGGCGCTGAAGGTCGACGACCACGGCCCGTACGTCGCGCCGATCGCGTTCAACGTGCTGCCGCTCGCTGGTGGGCTCGTCGACGACGGGTCCGAGGAGACGGACGAGGAGCAGAAGCTGCGCAACGAGTCGCGCAAGATCCTCGACCTGCCGGAGCTGCGGGTCGCGGGCACCTGCGTGCGCGTGCCGGTGTTCACCGGTCACACGTTGAGCATCAACGCCGAGTTCGAGCGCGACATCACGCCGGAGCAGGCGCGCGAGCTGCTGTCGAAGGCGCCGGGCGTCAAGGTCGTGGACGTGCCGACCCCGCTTGATGCGGCGGGCATCGACGAGTCGCTGGTGGGCCGGATCCGCCAGGACCAGTCGATCGAGGGAAACAAGGGCCTCAACCTCATGGTGGCGGGCGACAACCTGCGCAAGGGTGCGGCGCTCAACACCATCCAGATCGCGGAGCTGCTGGTCAAGTAGCGCAACTGCTGGTCGAGTGGCCAGTCGCGGGCTGGGTCATAGAACACCCGACGACGACGAGGCCCCGCAGTCGCACACAGACGAGAGCCGCCGCCCGGTCATGCAGACCGGGCGGCGGCTCTTGTGCACAGGGCTCGCGAGGAGTTCGCTATCTCGGCGGTATGACCGTGAGTATACTTTCGGTATGTCCCACACGACGATCAAGGTGAGTCGCGACCTCCGGGATCTTCTGAAGAGGCAGGCCGCCGAGGAGCACCGCACGCTGGGCGATCATCTGGCGTATCTCGCCTCACTCGCCGAGAAGCAACGGCGGCTCGAGCGCCTGCGTGCGGAGATAGACGCGACATCGCCTGAGGATCTGGCGTCCTACCGCGAGGAGTCCGAGTGGTGGGAGCGGGCGCAGGATGCCTGACCCGACTCCCGGGGAGGTCGTATGGGTTGTCCTCGATCCCGTGGTGGGTCGTGAGCAGAGCGGTCGCCGGCCCGCGGTGGTGGTCTCGTCGCGCGCGCACATCTCCCTCGCCGATACTCTCGTGATGGTGGTGCCGGTGACGTCGGTGGATCGCGGATGGTCGAACCACGTCCTGCTCCGCGGAGACGTGTTCGACCGCGACTCCTGGGCGATGACCGAGCAGGTGCGCACCCTTTCGCGCCAGCGTGTTGTCGGCCATGCCGGCCAGGTGGATGCGGGGACCCTGGCAGACATTCGCCGGTGGATCCAGGATTTCCTAGACGAGTAGCGGTCGACCGCCGAACCCCGACCCCGACCCACCCACACCTCACAACCCCACCACCCGAGAGGACCACCCATGACCCCGACCCTGACCCGCCACGAGGACATCGCCGTCCTCACGCTCGGCGACGACGAGAACCGCTTCTCCCCGGACCGGCTCGACGCGATCAACGCCCACCTCGACGAGGTCGAGAAGTCGGCGAAGGGGCTCGTCACCGTCGGGTCGGGCAAGTTCTACTCCAACGGTCTCGACCTCGACTGGCTCATGGCCAATTCCGACCGCCTGGACTGGTACGTCGGCCGGATCCAGGAGCTGTTCTCCCGTGTCCTGACGTTCTCCCTGCCGACGGCCGCCGCGGTCAACGGGCACGCCTTTGGTGGCGGCGCGATGCTCGCGATGGCCCACGACTACCGGGTGATGCGCGACGACCGTGGCTACTTCTGCTTCCCCGAGGTGGACATCAACATCCCGTTCACTCCCGGCATGGCGGCGCTGATCCAGGCCAAGACGACCCCGCAGACGGCCATCACCGCGATGAGCACGGGCCACCGCTACCCCGGGGCCGAGGCGAAGGAGGCGGGCCTCGTCGACGCGACCGCCGCGGAGGCCGAGATCGTCACCGCGGCGCTCGGGCGTCTCCAGCCGATCCTCGGCAAGGACCGCACCACTCTCGGCGCCATCAAGACTACGATGTTCGCCTCCGTCACCGAGGCGCTGGGCCGGGGCCCCGGCGGCGTGAGCCTCTGATGCCCACCCGTCCCGGGTTGATCGCGAGCTCGGGGTAGCGCGGGGATAGTTCGACGACGACGACGACGACGACGACGAGGACCTCCGCCGCCCGGGAACCGATGCCGTCGCCCGGTCACGCCGAACCGGCGGCGGCATCGGTCGTATAGAGGTCGGACCAGTGCCATAGTGGAACTGCAAGCCCCTCGTGTCCCGGCCTGCTGCCGGAACACGTGGCCAGATCGCACGACTCCCTGCAGGTCCACGCCTGCACCGACGAGAGGAACGCAGATGGCAATCAGCGACGACGACATCACCACTTCCGGCGCTCAGGGCGAGGGCATCGCCGACGGCGGTTCCAATCCGGGCGGCCACGACGGCGGCGCCGACGGGTCCGCCCACCACATGAAGGGCGAGGGCGAGGGCCTGGCTGACGGAGGTTCGAACCCGGACGGTCACGACGGCGGCGCCGACGGTTCCGCCGACGGCTCCGCGAACACCGGCGAAGGGGTGGCCGACGGCGGTTCCAACCCGGATGGTGCCGACGGCGGCGCTGACGGCACGCAGTAATTGCGGGCGCTTCATCGGTGCGTCGCGTGCAGCTCGGATGAGTTCGCGGCTCAGGTGTGGGGGCAGCGGCCCCTGCTGACCCGGGCGGCCGAGCTGCCACGCGACTACTCCGACCTGCTCACACCCGGGATGGTCGACGAGATCGTCGCCGAGCGCGGGGTGCGCACGCCGTTCGTCCGGATGGCGCGGGAGGGCACGCTCGTCGACCGGGCGTGCTTCACCCGCTCCGCGGGTTTCGGGGCGCAGATCGCCGATCAGCTCGACCCCGACGGCGTGCTCACGCAGTACGCCGCCGGGGCGACGCTCGTCCTGCAGGGACTGCACCGGTTCTGGCCGCCCATCATCGACTTCGTCCGGGGGATGACCTCGGACATCGGGCATCCGGTGCAGACCAACGCCTACATCACCCCGCCCGCGAATCGCGGGTTCGATCCGCACTACGACGTCCATGACGTGTTCGTGCTCCAGGTGTCCGGCACCAAGCGGTGGCGGGTCCACGAGCCCGTCTACCACCACCCGCTACCCGACCAGCCCTGGACCGAGCACCGCGAGGCGATCGCCGAACGGGCGAAGGACGAGCCGGTGATCGATACCGTGCTCGCGCCGGGGGACTGCCTCTACCTGCCGCGCGGCTGGATCCACTCCGCCGAGGCGCAGGGTGACACCTCCATCCACCTCACGGTGGGTGTGGCACCCTTGACCGGGCACGACGTCGCCACGGCGATGATCGAGGCACTGGCCTCGGAGGAGGAGCTGCGGGCGTCGTTGCCGTTCGGGCTCGCCCCAGCCGATGCCGCGCGCGCCGAGCCCCACACCCGCGAGGTCCTCGACGTGCTGGCCAGGCTGGTCGCAGAGAAGCAGGAGCAGCTCAGCGGTCTCGCCGGCGACGCACTCGCCGAGAAGTACCTCGATCTCACACGACCCGCCGCGATCCGCCCGCTGGCCACCCTCGATGCCGTCGCGGCCCTCGAGCCCGACACCCGGCTGCACCTGCGCGAGGGACTCCACGCACGGGTGGACTGCACCGACTCCGACTCCGACTCCGACGCCGCCGCCGCCAATCCCGGCACGGTGGTGTTGAGGCTGCCCACCAAGTCGGTGACGTTCCCGGTGGTATGCGCTTCCGCCCTGCGCGCTGTCCTGGAGGGCGCTCCCGTGAGCGCTGGTTCGCTGCCCGGCCTCGATGCCGACGACGGACTGGTGGTCCTGCGCCGGCTGCTGCGGGAGGGCGTGGTGGTGGCGCTGTGAGCAGGCCTGCGGACTGGGAACCGTGCAGCGACTCATCGTTGCGCCGCGGCGATCCCCTGGACGGGTCGGGCTCCCGGGGGTTGCGGTGGCTGATGGTCGAACTGGCCGGCCCGTGGGGGTATTCGGCGTTGCTCGACTCGCCGGGTCTCCTTCCGCCGGAGCTGGGTCGCGAGATCGCCGGGCGTGCCCAGGAGGCTGATGTCCGGGTTGCCGCGATCCGTAGGCCGGGTCGTCGTCGTCATACAGAGGAGCAACGCTGGCGGTGGGCGCTCGCCGACGCCCGGCCCGGGCACGAGTCGCTGCGGTGGGGCGAGGTCGACGGCCCGGTCGGGTACGCCGAGATCCCCCTCGACGGTTCCGCCGGCGCCCCGTCAGCGGAGCCGCTGGTCGCCGTGTGCGCGCACGGCAAGCACGATCAGTGCTGCGCGGTGCGGGGGCGCAGCGCCGCGGCGCGGATCGCCGAGCGGTATCCGGAGGCGACCTGGGAGTGTTCTCACCTGGGCGGCGACCGCTTCGCCGCGACGATGCTCGTCCTGCCGCACGGCCTCTTCTACGGCCGCGTCGACCAGGCGGAGGATCCGGCCGACATCGTCACCCGCTACACCGAGGGGCGGGTTGACGAGCGGTACCTGCGTGGACGCAGCAGCCACTCGGCGGCCGTGCAGAGCGCCCAGCATCATGCCCGCGCGGTGGTGCCCGACGACCGCATCGACGCCTTCGCCCCGGTGCGCGAGGTCGAACACGACGAGCACGTCGAGGTGACGCTCGAGGGCCCGCACGGTCCGGTCGAGGTGTGGCTGCGAGAGACCTACTCGGAGCCGATCTTCACGATGTGCCGCGCCCACGCCCCCGGTCCGGTGAGGCAGTGGGAGCTGATCGAGGTCAGGGGCGGCGGGTAGGGCCGGACGTCGGGGCGAGGTGGAGCGAGGATGGTCGAACCACGTGTGGCTCCGCGGAGACGTCCTCGACCGCGGCTCCTCGGGGACTCCGCACGCGAAAGGACAGGCGACGTCGATGCAGCCGTTGATCCGCGCCGCGAGCCTGCGCGGGTTCGCTGAGCTCGTCACCGAATTCGGCGGGGATCCGGATCGGCTGCTCGCGCGGTTCGGCATCGAGCCAGAGACGTTGGCGGACGAGGACGGGCTGCTGTCGATCACCGACCACGACCGGATGCTCGATGTGGCGGCAGCCCACCTGCGCTGCCCGGACCTCGGTCTGCGGCTGGCCGAACGGCAGGACGTGACGATTCTCGGCCCCATCGCGCGCGCGATCGGATCGTCGCAGACCCCCGCGGAGGCACTGGAGTGCGCGGCTCGGTTCATGTTCGTGCACAGCCCCGCGCTGAGGATCGAGGTCGCCGACGACCCGTGGGGCCGGCGCGGCGTGATCGCCCTGACCTACCGCAAGGAGCTGACCGAGTCGCCCTACTCGCCGCAGGCCGCCGAGCTGGGGCTGGGGGTGTTCTACCGGGTGGCCGTGCATCTGGTCGGGCAGTCCACCGGGTTGCGGTCGGTGGAGGTGCCGCACGGACCACTCTCGCCGGTCGGCCGGTATCTGGGCTTCTTCGGCGTCGACGTGAAGTTCGACCGGCCCGCGGCCGCGCTGTGCGTCGACCGTCGGATGTTGGATGCCACGTTCGCCTCCGCGGATGAGGATCTCCGTCGCGCGGCCCTCGATCACCTGACGGGCTCGTACTCCGACCCGTCGGACTCGGTGGCTCACCAGGTGCGCCGCCTCGTGGGGGAGCGCCTTCCCGGCCGCGTCCCCACGCTCGCCGAGGTGGCCGGGGCGCTCCTGCTCCACCCACGGACGCTGCAACGTCGCCTCGCCGCCGTCGACACCACCTACGGCCGGGTCGTCGACGACCTGCGTCGGGATCGCGCGCACCGGTTCATCACGACCAGCGACCTGTCCTTCACCCAGATCGCCGACCTGGTCGGTTTCGCCGAGCAGGCCACGCTCAGCCACGCGGCGCGCCGGTGGTTCGGTATGTCCCCCGGGGAGCTGAGGCGGACCACCAACCTGTCGCCCTGACACAAGTTTCCCGCCGCCGGACACCGGATGCTGGTGTCGACCGCGGGAACGACCGGCGCCCCCCGGGCGGCCACCCCATCGGCGAGGAGGAGCGAACGATGCTGCGCGAAGATCCACCGCGTTCGGACCAGGTGTCCGGACCCATGCTCGAGCAGATCGGCGCGCGGCCGATCCCCGAATTCGACGGCGTCCACGACGTGTGGCCGCGGGGCGAGCGGCTGAGGGCGGTGCGCTCGGCGGCCGCCGAGTACAAGAAGCGGTTCGTGCAGCAGGGGCAGGTGCGGGCGGTGCGGTCAGTCGACGTGGCCGGGGCGCCGTACCCGGTCAAGTACGCCTTCGACAACGCGGTGTCGGTGCCCAGCCTGCCGTTGGTCACCATGATCAACCGCATGGTGGTGGTCCAGTACGACGACTGGAACGGTCGGCCCCGCACCCTGGTGTTCGAGCCGACCGTCCCCGCCGGTTCCGCCAAGGCGCCGTTCTACGCCAATCTGGAGAGGCTGGTCGACGCCGTCCCCGGCGGCCGCCTGGCCAGCAAGGCGATTCTGAAGTACTTCAACGAGCCCGGCGAGGCCCTGGCCAAGGTGGGGCTGCGACCGGAGGACGTGGACTTCCTCACGTTCGACCACCTGCACGTGCAGGACCCCCGGATGATTCTCGGCTCGAGCGAGGTGATCGCCGGCGAGCCGACGCCGCGCACCGCCCTGTTCGGCGACGCGCAGCTGCTCGTGCACCGCCGCGAACTGGCCACCCTGGAGGACCTGCACCCCATGCAATGGGCCTGGTACGTCGAGGACGGACTCGACGGCGTCCACCGGGACAGGTTCGCCGTGTTCGACGGCGACATCGAACTCGGCCCCGGAATCGCCCTGCTGTGGACGCCCGGCCACACGGACGGCAACCACTCGCTGGTCATCAACACCCCGGACGGCGTGTGGGTGTCCTCCGAGAACGGCATCTCCCTGGACAACTGGCAGCCGGAGCTGTCGAAGATCCCCGGCGTGCGCCGCTACCATCGCGAGTACGGCCGCGAGATCTGCCCCAACGCCAACACCCTCGAGGACGCGCTGGACCAGTACGACTCCATGATCAAGGAGAAGACGCTCGCCGACCCGTGTCCGACCGACCCGCGCTGGCTGCAGATCCTGCCCTCCACCGAACTGGCGCCGTGGAAGCGTTTCTGGCCGGTGGTGCCGACGTACTGCCACGGTGGGATCTCCTACGGCGAGATCCGCGCCGGACTGAGGGACGGGAAGTGACGACGACGACGAGGATCCGCAGCGCGCTCGTGACCGGGGCCGGTCGCGGCCTGGGCCGAGATATCGCGGGCCTGCTGGCCGACCGCGGGTATCGCGTCATGATCACCGATCTGGACGAGCAGTCGTCCCGGACGGCGGCCGCGGAGATCGGGCGGGGTGCGCTCTGGGCCGCTGTCGACGTCCGCGATCGCGGGCAGGTCGACGAGGCCCGGGACCGGCTGGTCGCGGAGACCGGGGGCGTGGACGTGTGGGTCAACAACGCCGGCGTCCTGCTCACCGGCCCGGCGTGGGAGCAGACCGACGACCAGCGGCGGCTCATGCTGGACGTCAACGCGCTGGGGACGATCAACGGCACGGTCGCCGCGATCGAGGCCATGCGCGGCCGCAGCGCTGGTATCCCGGGCACCGGCGCGACCGGCAGTGGCGGGCACATCGTCAACATCGTCTCGCTGGCGGGGATCTCCGCGGTCCCGGGCGAGGCCGTCTACGCGGCGTCCAAACACGCGGTGATGGGCTTCAGTTCCAGCACGGCCGCCGACCTGCGGCTGGCCGGGGTGGACGATATCGACATCTCGTGCATCTGCCCGGACGGCATCTGGACCCCGATGCTCTTCGACAAACTCGAGGACCCGCAGGCGGCGCTGTCGTTTTCGGGTGTCCTCCTGCAGTCGGAGGACGTGGTGCGCGCGGTGGGCAGGGTGCTGGAGTCGCGGCGCCCGGTTACGGCCGTCCCGGCTAGGCGCGGGGCGCTGGCCAGGCTGGGTGCCGCGTTCCCCCGCCTGGCGTCCGCCCTCCTGCCGCTGATGGCCGCCAAGGGTCGCCGGAAGCAGCGCACTCTCCTACGAACGCAAGGATCGTCCCGCTCTTGACCACTCGGACAGACCCCTCCGTGATCATCCATCGTGAGGTCGACCTGCAGTCCCGGTTGCTCTACTGGGCCGGGCGGGCGACGCTCCGTCAGGTGTACCGCTTCTGGCCCATGACCGGCGCCGGGATCCGGGGGCTGGCCGAAGTCGAGCGCGGGTTCTCGCGACTGGCGGGCCCCGCCGGGGTGCGTGTGGAACGGACCGAGCTCGGCGGCACCGCGGCCGAGACGTCGACCCCCGATTCCGTCGGCCCGGACGCATTGGCCGACGTGACCCTGCTCTACCTCCACGGCGGCGCGTTCGTCTTCTGCGGCCCCGGCACCCACCGTGGGCTCTGCGGCCGGCTAGCGATAGACCTCGGCGTGACCGTGCACTCGCTGGACTACCGGATGCTGCCGGAGGTCGACCTGGCGACCGTGGTCGCGGATGCCTACGCCGGGTATCGCGCTCTGTCCGAGCAACTGCCCGCGGATCACCGGATCGTGGTGGCCGGGGACTCGGCGGGCGGGTACCTGGCCGCCGCGATCTGCGAGTTGGCCGCCCGCGATGGCGTCCGCCAGCCCGCCGCGATGGTGGGCTACTCGCCCCTGCTCGACGTCGATGGCGAGGTGCGTGAGGGGCCGTGGGCCACGCGCGACTCCTACCAACCGGCCGTCACGGTGCAGCGATTCCAGAGGCTGTGGCAGCACCACGCCGACGGGCTGGAGAGCAGCCGCTCGATGCTCACCTGCGATCCGGAGGTGTTCCCGCCGACGCTGATCACCCTGGCTGCGGGCGAACTCGTGGAACCGGCCGCGCTCCAGCTGACCGAACGCCTCCACGCGGCCGGGCGGCCCGTCGAGACCCATCGGTGGTACTCGGCAGTCCACGCGTTCCCGGTGCTCGCCGGCCTGACCCCGCACAGCCGCCACGCCGGCGGGATCACGGCCGAGTTCTTGCGCCGGACGATGACGGCACCGGTCTCACAGCACCCTCTCTCAAGACATGCACGAGATGGGTCTTGACCGTGCCTTCGGACAGGTGCAGCGACTCGGCGGGCTGCCGGTTGCTCGAGCCCCCTCGGTCACGGCGCGCAGGACCTCGGACTCCCGGTCCGTGAGCACCGGCCGAGGACCACGCATCCGGCTCAGTAGCCGGGCGGCGACCGCTTCGCCGCGACGATGCTCGTCCTGCCGCACGGCCTCTTCTACGGCCGCGTCGACCAGGCGGAGGACCCGGCCGACATCGTCACGGCCTACACCGAGGAGCGGGTCGACGAGCGGTACCTGCGTGGACGCAGTAGCCACTCGGCGGCCGTGCAGAGCGCCCAGCACCATGCCCGCGCGGTGGTGGGAGCTGATCGAGGTCAGGGGCGCGTAGGAAGCGTCAGTGCGTCAGACGGTCTCCACCACGGGCTCGGACAGGGAGTCGGCCGCGGCCTCGGCGGCGGTCTCCTCGAGCGGGATGGTGCAGGCCAGGGGCTCGCTGCCGGACCAGTCGTGGCCCCAGTAGCTGTCGGCGGTGATGTTCTGCGGCAGGTAGTGGTCCTCGTCCACCATCAGGCCGTCGTAGCCGTACTCGATGTCCCAGCCGCCGGGCGCGCGCAGGTAGTAGGACACCATCTTGTCGTTGGTGTGGCGGCCGAGGGTGGAGGAGATGCCGAACCCGTGCTCGGTGGTGCGCTCCATGGCCTGGGCGACCATGTCCATCTCCGCCACCTCGAGCATGATGTGGACGATCCCCGGGCCCATGTGCGGGGCGGGCATCACGGCGAAACTGTGGTGGCGCGGGTTGACGCCCATGAACTGGATGCGCAGCGGCGGCATGCCGGGCGCCGAGGGGAACGGGAAGGCGCCGCGGGTGTGGAAGCCCAGCACGTCGCGGTAGAAGCCGATGGTGGCGTCGTAGTCGGTGGTGGGGACCACGAGGTGGCCCAGGCCCAGCTCGTCGGTGACGAACTCGGTGCGGTACTTGGTGGAGACCTTGGAGTGGTCCAGCTCGGCGCCGTGGAAGATCTCCAGGCGCTGGCCGCAGGGGTCCTGCAGGGTGATGGCGCCGTCGACCTTGATGGCCTGCGTCTCGTCGCGGGTGAGGTCGCGGTAGGCGATGCCGTGCTCGGTGAGGGTGGCACGGACGCGGTCCAGGGCGATCTCGTCGCGCACCTCCCAGCCCACGGCGGCGAGGTTGTCCTTCTCTGCGCGGCGCAGCGTGATGCGGCGGGCGCGCTCGTCGAGGCGCAGGTGGAGAGTGTCGTCGTCGCCGCCGGCGCCCACGCCCAGGTCCAACACGTCGTGGGCGAGCGTGCGCCAACGGTCGAGGTCGGTGGTGTCGATTCTGAGGTAGCCGAGGGCCCGGATGTCGCCCATGGAGTGTCCTTTCGTCGATGAGGGTCCCGGCGTGCCGGGGGTGCCGCCGTCCGCCGCGCCGCGCGCGCCGTAGGGAGGGATGAGGACACTGTGACCGCGCTGTGGCGCGCGTCACCACTCGATTCCGGTGGGTGGGAAAGGTGCAGGTCGGGCGGTGGGTGTTATGGCCACGACGACGAGGCCAGCGGACCGGAGGGTGACGACGACGAGGTGCCCGATCGCGCGGCCGATCTCGTCGACCCGGTGGTGCAGTACATCGACGGGGTGTGCGCCGAGCGCGGCGAGCCGGCCGGGGCCCTTCACTACGCCGGGTCCGGCCGGTCGGACGTGGGGCCGGCGTTGCTCGTGCGGCAGCCGGATCGGGTGGCCGCCGCCGTGCTGTGCGGTGTGCCGGCGGCGGGCGTCGACCCGGCGGGCTTCACCGCGCCGGTTGTCGCGATGGCCGGGGTCTACGACGCCGACGTGGCGATCTCCGATGTCGCCGCCCTCGCGCATGGCGCGCCCCAGGGTCGGTTGGTGGTGCTGGAGCGGGTCGTTGGGCCGTCGCCGCTCGAGGTTCCAGAGCAGGTGGCCGCGGAGCTCGCCCGGCTGGCGCCCGCGCCGGGATACGCGACGATCGCCGAGCGCACCGACGCCGGCATGGCCGTGCGCCGGGCGGTGCTGGGCGATGCCCACGTGGATCGGGCGACCGCCGCCGCGACCGACCTGACGCGCGAGTTCCAGCACTTCATCACCGACTACGCCTGGGCGGTATCTGGACGCGGCCCGGGCTGGACCGCCGGGTGCGCTCGATGATCACCCTCACGGCCCTCGTCGCCCGCGGCCATCACGAGGAGCTGGCGATGCACCTGCGCGCGGCCCGCACCAACGGGCTGAGCCTCGACGAGATCCGCGAGCTGCTGCTGCAGACCGCCATCTACTGCGGGGTGCCCGACGCGAACACCGCGTTCAGGATCGCGAAGCAGACCTTGGATGAGTATTTTGAGGCTTGGGGGCCACCGGATATTGCGTTCGGGGGCCAGCAGTATTGCCGTTGGGGGCCGGTGATCGCGACTGTCGGGGCCACCGACCCCCCAGCGGGGTCTTCGCTACTGGTGCGCGGCGGCGTGCTCGCGCATGTTGTGGGTGCCGGTGTCGATCCAGATGGCGCTGTGGACGATGCGGTCCATGATGGCGTCGGCGTGGACCCCGGAGCCCAGGCGTTGGTGCCAGTCCTTCTTCGCGTACTGCGTGCAGAAGACGGTGGATCCGGTGTCGTAGCGGCGCTCGAGCAGTTCGAGCAGCATGCTGCGCATCGCCTCATCGGGGTGGTCGAGGAGCCATTCGTCGATCACGAGTAGAGAGAACGCGGCGTACTTCTTGAGGAACTTCGTCTGACCCTGCGGTCGGTCTTTCGCCAGCGCCCAGGCCTCTTCCAGGTCGGGCATTCGGATGTAGTGCGCCCGGTACCGGTGGGTGCAGGCTTGCTTGGCCAGGGCGCAGCCGAGGTAGGAGTTTCCCGAGCCGGTGAAACCCTGAAACACGACGTTCTGTTGGCGATCGATGAACGAGCAGGTGGCCAGCTGGGCGAGCACGGCCCGGTTCAGGCCGCGCTCGTCGATCAGGTCGACCCGCCGCAGATCAGCACCCGGGTACCGCAGTCCTGCTCGCCGGATCAGCCCGTCGACTTTGGAGTGGTTGAAGCTCTCGTGGGCGTGGTCGACGACCAGCTGCAGCCGCTCATGAAAACTCATCTGAGAGAACGTGGTTCTCGTGTTGCGCCTCGATCGCCTCCAGCAGGGGCTGGGCGCCCATCTCGCGGAGCTTGCGCTTGGTCTCGATATCGATGGCGCTCATCGTGTGCCTCCGGCGTAGTAGTCGGCGCCGCGCACGTAGCCGCCGACCTCAGCGGGTGCTTCTTGTGCCGGTCGCAGGGCCGCGGCCTTGTCCTGGCCGGTGACCAGGATTGGTTGGATGTGCGCGTACCGGGGCGAGCGCACCGGACCGGTCAACGCCAGTGCGCACGCGGCTTCGACCCGCTCGGCCGAGAAACGGCGAGAAAGGCGCAGCACCGCCAGGGCGGCGTCCAGGCCCTGTTCGTCGACCGAGACGGATTCGAAGACCCGGTTGACCACAATCACCGCCGCCGGCCCCACCCGCTCGGCCCACTGGCGAACCCGCGGCGCATCCCACTGTTGGTATCGCTCGCCAGCTGGGAGGTCGGCGTCATTGGTGCGGTACTGCCCTGATGTCTGCTCGGGAAGCAGAAGGTGGCTAGAGATCCGCTCGGTACCCCGGTAGATCTCCAGCGTTCGGGCGGTGATCCGCACGTCGACCTTGGTGCCGATATGCGCCAATGGGGCCGAGTAGAAGTTGCGCTCGAACACCACGTGCCCGTTGCGGCCCACGCGGCGGCCGTAGAGCCACCGGCTGATCTCGTACGCCACCGCCGGCAGCGGCGTCAGCAGCGGCTGCTCATCCGCGGTGAACACGCCGAGTCTTGAGCCGGGACGCTTCTGGAACGGTTCGCGATTGTAGGCGTCCATCCGCTCACCGATCGCCTCCGCCAGCTCGGGCAGCGAGGCGAACTTCCGATCCCGCAGGCCGGCGATCACCCACGTCGCCACATGCAAGACGGTGTTCTCGGCCCCAAATTTGTCCTTGGGACGCCGTATCCGACCTGGTAAAACGGCTGCCGAGTAATGAGCGGCCATCTCCCGGTAGGCATCATTGAGCACGATCTCCCCGTCGCGGGGATGCTTGACCACCCCGGTCTTGAGGTTGTCACACACGATCCGAGGCACCGAACCACCGAAGAACTCGAACATCGCCACGTGCGCCCGCAGCCACGCGTCCCGCTGCATGTCGGTCGCCGGATAGACAAAGGCGTACCGGCTAAACGGCAGGCACCCAACGAACAGGTACACCTTCCGCGTCGCCCCGGTTGCCGGGTCGGTGAGCTCCATCGTGGGGCCGGACCAGTCGACCTCGACCGTTTGGGCGGCCTTGTGGCCGACGCGGGAGGCGGCGCCGGTGACCATCACGTGCCGCTGGTAGGTCTTGCACCACCGGTCATAGCCCATCGCCGGTGCCTTCGAGGCGCTGCACTGGTCGGTGTACTCGCTGTGCAGCAGCTTCAGCGTGACCCCGACCCGCGCCATCTCCCGGTGGACCTGCTCCCAGTCCGGCTGGGCGAACACGCTCTCGTGCTCCCCGCGGCCCGGGAACAGGCCTCCGACAGCAAGTACCTCGGCCGGACCGATTCCGCCCCTGACCCGTGGTGAGTACCAAGGGGAGAGAGTTATCGACAGAAGTCGTCGTAGTTGCTTAACGCCTTTGAAGGCTCGCGGTTGTCGTTATTTAGCCTCGGAACCGCCACGGCAGAGGCGATCCGGCGAACAGCGATTCGCTGACCCGCTCCGACGGCCGGCCATCTAACTGTCGGCGGCATGGTCGAGATACCCCGTACGTGCAGCCAATCGCGCTATAATAACCACCTCTGATAAGAAGATGGTTAGATTGGAATCTGAGGAGACGGTGATGCACGGGTTGTCTCAGACGGCTCCAAAGCGTTCAGCTAGGGTTTGGCCGACTTTCAGCGCGCTCGTAGCTGGCGTTACAGCGCTTATTGCGCTCGCACCCACCGTCAATGCGGAGGTGGACTCGAGTGTCGGCCCGAAGGGGGCGTGGGATCTACATTCGCTCTCCGAGTACGACGTGTCTGCTGAGATTGCCACTTTTAAAGAACGTCACGAGTGCTGGGACCAATTAGACATCTACTACGACTGGGAAATAGGGATGCTCAAGAATGAGTTCGGTTACCGAACTCATTGGGCGCGCAATCCAGAAGAGCTATGGTCCGGACATTTCTTTTGGGACGGTGCGACGGTACAGGGTGAGGCGGGTTTGACATCTAATACGAACCCGACGGAGACCGAGATCTCTAGCTTAAGCGAAGCTCAGAAGGCCCAGCTGTGGGAAGAGTACACCAAGCTGGGGGGTCCTAGTTTTCCTGATATGGATGACGACGACTTCATTTCGTTTCTAGCTGTTGGCGAAGGGGCAATCTCAAATTATTACAACGAAGACGGCTCGGTTAAGTCGTTCGAACCTGGAAACTACCCACCATCGCATTACGACGGACTGCTAGACAGTCAAGACCTTAAATTTTGCATGTACCCCGCCCGCGCTGGCGGAAGGCCATATCCATATCAATTCACGTGGTCCCGCTTCTCACGGCTTTAGGGATGATGGTAGAACGTCCGGGCCGCTTAATCTTCTGGTCGCCCTCTTTGAAGTCCCCTTGGGGACAGAATTCTATGACTCGGAGCAATTATGACGGATCTCCACCAGCTAACACTGCCACGTACGGCTCAACGCCGGACCAGGGCTGCAATTTGGTCAGCCAGCGCCGCCGCCCTCGTCCTGTCCGGATGCGGAAACGGCGGGGACGGTGGAGCCGGAGCCTGGACGCCATTCTCCAACGACGGCAAGGTCATTCACGGCGAGGAGTGCAAGACTCGCGATGACATATATTCAACCGGAAGTTTTACATTTAGTGATCGTGAAAATACTTTCCAATCCTTCATTAAGTCAGTTTCGCTAGTTGATGGGGCTCCAGGATTATATGATCCGAGAGCCGTACCTAAACCCGTCGATCTCCGGACGTTCTCTGATGAACAGCTAACGATGGTTTGGGAGAGCTTTCAAGGCGTCGTCGAGGCGGAGGGGCTGTCTGCCGGCACGTCATACAACTTTACGTTGGTTGGTTACGGAGACGACGGGCGAATTGACGAATATGTGGAGGGCGAAACCTACCCGTACACTTGGGGGGATGGCCATATAGATAGCCATAAACTGAAGTTTTGCGTTTTTGTCGGAAATCCCAGCGAGGTTGCAGACGATCAGTACCTCGGCGGCCAGGATTAAAAGCGACCATCTGTCGACAAGGGATAAGCGGTCCATCCGAAACCATTCATCGCCACCACTGATTTCGTCATTTGATTAGTTGGTGGGCGATGCTTGCGGGTCATATTATTTGGGGTTCGGGAGCTGCCACAAACTGGGGCGTTGCGAAGTCGGCTCAGGTCGCCTCGCTCGCGGTGTCGGAGCGGTGGGCACCCGATTAGTGGCGACATACGGCTCGCTCACCACCGCGCCGGCACCCGCAGCGTCTGACGACTTCGCTGAGTCCTATCTGGCCCACCGTGCCGCAGAACAAGAGCGCGGCCCAGACGTCGAGTCGACATCCGGACCGCAATGGGAGTGGGGAGCCACCACCGATTCCTCCCCCGACCCGTGGTGAGCCTGAAAAGGCAGGGGGTTGTCAGCAGTACTTGTCGTACTTGTCCAACGCCTTCCACGGCTCGGGGTTGTCGTTGTCAAGGGCCGTCATCCTCAGCGCTTCGCAATCCAATGGGCTAAGACGGGTGCCACTGCTACTCGAGCTGCCGGGGCTGCGTGATGTGCTGTCGTCCTCGGAGGACGAACACATTCCCAATCCCAGCAGGAGGGCAACACCTATGGCAACGGCACAGCCGCAGCCTGCACCAGATTCGCTAGACACCGACTAAGTATAAGTTAACGCGCGTCTTGGACCTACTTGGCTACGTCTCGATCACGGTGGGTTCAGACCTGAGTTGGACCTCTTGATGGGGTTTCGGGGCCAGCGGCATTCATCGCTGCTGGTCAGCGGACTTCGGGTAAGGGATTCGGGGCACTAGCCGGGCTGTAGTTTGTGGGTGTGAGCCCGTTCGTGCGGAAGGTGAAGACGTCGTCGGGAGCGACGGCGGTGCAGATCGTGGAGAAGATCCGCGGTCAGCGGAAGATCTTGGAACACATTGGGTCCGCGCACACCGAGGGCGAGCTGGCGGCGTTGATCGCGGTGGCAAGGGGCAAGATCACCGCCGGCCAGCAACCGCTGGAACTGGGCTTGGAGACGGAAGCGCAGGTCCGTTCCGGCGGGGATGCGGTGGTGCGCCGGCACTCCAGCGAACTGCTGTGGCAGACGTTGACCAGCACCTTCGACGCCCTTGGCTTCAATGCCGTGGCCGATGAGACGTTCAAGGCGCTGGTGTGCGCTCGACTCATCGAGCCGACCAGCAAACTCGATACACCTCGCGTCCTGGACGACATCGGCGTTGATGCTCCGCACTTGTCGAGCATCAAGAGGGCACTGGCTCGCTGCGTCGAACGCGACTACCGCACCGCGCTAGCAACCGCGTGCTGGGAGCACGTCACCTCCGCCGGCGGCCCGGGCGTCGCCCTGGTGCTGTACGACCTGACCACGCTGTACTTCGAGGCCGAGAAAGAAGACAGCCTGCGCAAGGTGGGCATGGGCAAGGAACGCCGCGTGGACCCGCAGATCACCGTCGGTCTGCTGGTGGCCAGGGACGGGTTCCCGCTGGATATTCACGTCTTCGAGGGCAATAGAGCTGAGACCAAGACGCTCATTCCGGTCATCACCGCCTTCCAGCAGCGCCACCAGATCAGCGACATGGTCGTGGTCGCCGATGCCGGGATGCTCTCAGCGGCCAACCTCAACGCGCTCGAGGACGCCGGACTGTCGTTCATCGTCGCCTCCCGCACCTCCAAGGCACCGAAGGAGCTGGAGGACCACTTCGGGCGGCGTGGCAACGCCATCGACGACGGCGAGGTCGTGGAGTTGATCCGCCCGATGGGGCAGGGACGGGATCGGCGCGACCGGCGGGTGGTGTGGCACTACAAGTGGCAGCGTGCTCAGCGGGATCGCCGCACGCTCAACGCGCAGATCGACCGTGCGCAGCGGGTCGCTGACCGGTCAGAACCGCTCAAGAAGCAGCGGTTCGTCAAGGTCACTGGCCAAACCGTCGCCCTGGACGAGGCGTCGATCGAGCGGGCGCGGCAGTCGGCCGGCTACAAGGGCTACGTCACCAACATCGACTCGTCCGTGATGGACGGCCATGCCGTCGTGGCGGCGTATCACGACCTGTGGAGGGTCGAGCAGTCCTTTCGCATGGCCAAGTCTGACCTGAAGGCGCGGCCGATCTTCAGCCGCACCCGCGACTCGATCGAAGCGCACCTGACCATCGTCTTCGCCGCCCTAGCGATCGCCCGCCACCTGCAAAATCGCACCGGGACGTCGATCAAGAAGATCGTGCGGACACTGCGCCGGATCCACACCGTCGTCATCGACGTCGACGGACACAAGCTCACCGCTCGCACCCCGCTCGACGACGACTCCCAAGCCATCCTCACAGCCATCGCCGCGGGGCACTAACGAGGTCCAACTCAGGTCGTAGGCGTTGATCAGGCCCTGGCACAGGCGGTAGGTGACCTCCACCGCGGCGTGAGCGTCGTGGGCGACGAACGCCTTCCACAGTCGGGCCTTCTGTTTGTCTGTCAGCAGTTCCTCCCTGGTGAGCAAGGCGCGGCGGATCGCGTAGAGCGGGTCGCCGGATCTGCCGCGGTGACCGGTGGTGTACTGCTGCACGCGCTGGCGGCACACGGTGAGCTTGTCCGCCGCGAGGTGCACGACGTGGAACGGGTCCATCACCGTCCGCGCCGCAGGCACAGCCTTGGCGGCGGCCGAGTCATAGCCGGCAAACCCGTCCATGGTCACGACCTTGATCCGGTCACGGAACACCTGGTCACGAGCGGCGAGCCAGTCGGTCAAGACTTTCGCCGAACGGCCCGGGACCATGTCCAGCAGGCGGGCCGGGCCGGTGCCATCGACCACCGGGGTGAGGTCGACCAGCACGGTGACGAACGAGCTGCTTGTCCGCGTACACCCTGATGTGTCGGTCCGGGGACAGGTTCATGTGTAGGTCGGTGTTCGGCGTTCCGTAGTTGTTCGCCGAGGTGGGTGGGCCACCCTTGGAGTCGTCTTCCGGCAAGTTGACGATTCCCGAAGGGTGGCCCACCTCCATGATCCTGGATGAGGAGTCCTGGATGAATATCCGACGTTTCAAGCAGCTGCGTGCGACGGGCATGTCGTACGCGGAAATCGGTCGCGAGTGCGGTTGCGACTGGCGCACGGTGCGCAAGTAATTGTCCGAGGATGCCCCGGTTTCGCCGCCGTCGGCGCCGTCACGCAAGGGCACGCAGCGAATCGCAATCACCGCGGCGATCGCGGCATTGATCGATGTGATGCTGCGAGCCTGCATCGATATCAAGGCCACGGTGATCTGCGAACGCCTGGCCGATGAGCACGATGTGCACGTGCACTACCAGCGGGTCAAGAACTACTGCCGGGCCCGCCGCCCCGAGATCCGTGCCGAGCTCGGTCTTGATGAGCCAGGGACGGCGAGTCTGCATCGACGTATCGCCACTCTTCCCGGGGCCCAGGCGCAGGTCGACTGGGGTGATGAAGGCGATCTGCTGGGCACCGGGGTGCGCATCTACTCGTTTCACATGACGCTGTCTTACTCGAGAGACCCGTTCTGTTGCTTCGTGACCTCAATGGATGCCGCAACGTTCTTCGACTGCCACAGGCGGGCGTTCGCCCACTTCGGCGGGGTGCCAGCGGCGATCGTCTACGACCGACTCAAGACCGTGGTGCGTCGCCATGTGGCCCCCGGTAAGGCCGTTCCGGTCACGGCCGCGGCCACCGCATTCGCCGGGCACTACGGCTTCGACATCGACGTGCTGGCTGCGTACCGGCCCACCGGGAAAGGGCGGGTCGAGCGGCAGGTCGACATCGTGCGCGAACACGTCGTGGCCGGCCGCAGTTTCCGCTCCACCGACGACGCTGATGCCGCGTTCGCCCGGTGGGTGACGATCCGCCGTAAGCAGGCGCACCGCACCCACGGGCAAGTCATCGGCGAGGCCGCTGCAACCGATCACGCAGCCCTGGGTCCGCTCCCGGCCATGGGGTACGAGATCTTTGACGATCACGTGCGCACTGTGGGCAAGGACTGCCTGATCTCGTTCGAGGCCAATCACTATTCGGTGCCCGCCGCCGAGGTGGCAGCCAGGATGAAAGTATTGGTTCGAGCCACCGCCGACCACGTGATGATCTGTCGTCTCGATACCCCGGCGAAGGTGTTGGCCACTCACCGCCGGGGAAGCAGAGGGCATGAGTGGATCATCGACCCCTCTCACTGGGACGGCCTGCCCGACGGAACAGGACGCGCCATCAGCCATATCCTGCCGGACGACGGCACTACGCCTGTAAAGCCCATGGGGTCGATGTCGGTACTAGAGCAGTTCCTGTCAGGAATTGAGCCGGTACCGGATATTCACCGGCCGCTGGCCTCCTACGAACTCGTGGCAGGTCAGGCATCGTGAGCGAATTCGTCGTCAGTCGCATTTCCGCCGCCGCCGAGCGGCTCAAGCTACCCCATACCGCTGCCAGTGCAGCGGATGCTGCCGCCCGAGCTGAGCAGGCCCAGCTGGGCTACCTGGACTTTCTAGACCAGCTGCTCGAGGAGGAGGTCACCCACCGGGAATCGGGGCGATTCCGCAACGCGCTCAAACTCTCCGGGCTGCCACACCACAAGACCCTGGAGGACTTCGACTTCGCGTTCCAACCCGGCATCGACGCCAGGCGCCTCAAAGACCTCGCGGCGATGGAATTCGTTGAACGCAAAGCCAACGTCGCCCTGCTCGGCCCGCCCGGAGTCGGCAAAACCCACATCGCCGTGGCACTCGCGGTCACCGCATGCCGGGCCGGCCACTCGATCTACTACACAACCCTGGATGAACTGGTTCGCAAGCTGCGCAAGGCCGACAATCTCGGCACCCTGCCCAAGCAGCTGTCGAGTCTGGCCCGGCCATCACTGCTGGTAATCGACGAGGTCGGATACCTCCCCCTCAGTCGCGCTGAGGCAAACATGTTCTTCCAGCTGATCTCACGCCGCTACGAAAAGGGCTCCACGATCATCACCAGCAACAAGACCTTCGCCGAATGGGGCACGGTCCTGGGCGACGAAGTGCTGGCCACCGCGATCCTCGACCGGTACCTGCACCACTGCGAGGTCATCGCCATCAACGGGCCGTCCTACCGCCTCAAAGATCGCGCAGACCTTGTCAGCAACGCTGAGGACCCGGCACCATAAGACCCAGCCGGACACCGACACGTGAACCTGTACCCCGAACGACCCGTCACCCTGTACACGGACACTGCTGCCGTCGCCGCGAACGTGCTTCCACTTGTGCTCATCGACTCCAAGGACGCGGACCCCGTCGAGGTGGCCGGGCTGGTCGTAGACCATGGTGCGGATCTTCGATAGCGCCAGGTCATTGACCAGGTCCCATCCCACCCCGAGAGCTTTCGCGACCGCGGACACACTGGTGCGATCGATCGCCAGACGTTGCAGGATCCAGCGGGTGCAGCGGCGGGTGGTCTTGGCCCGGGCCTCGGCGAGCAACGGCGTGCGTTGCTGGAAGATCCTAGTCGTACACTCGGTGTTCTCGCAGGTGAAGCGAGGTACCCGTACATGCAGCTTGGTCGGGCGGCCAACGATCGGCAGATCAGTGACCTTCCGTTCGACATGATCCCGAAGGCGGCCGGCCGTCCCGCACTCGGCGCAGACCGGATCCAGGCCCACCGGAGAGCAGAACAAGTGCGTGAACTCGCCGGCCACGGCGGCGTCGGTGATCGTCACGCCCAACTCGACGGTGCGGCAGATGGTGTCGGCGAGCAGGCTGGCGGTAGCGTTCAAAGCGGGTCCTGGGGTGTTCGATGCAAGGCGTAGGAACCTGCATCTTCACACGCCCCAGGACCCCCTCGACTCCCACATCACCGCGCCCTCAGCGAACCCCCGCTACGCACTCCGGATCCGGAAGGGCCGGTTAAGGGGGTCTGGCGTTGACGAACGTGATGACGAAGTGCTCGGGGCAGCCGTACCAGGAGTCGCCGTCTCGTGGTACTGCCATTATCCCGCGCGGGAAGAGGGCATGGCTCGTCGGCCGTATTGTGGCGGCAGATCGACGATTCACCAAGAAGCGGCGACCCTTCCGATGCAATTCCCGGCGGACCGCTACGTCCAGGACAGTATCTAATCCGCGACTGTATCGCATGCTTCGCCGCACTCCGGGAGACGAGGCCCAGGATTGCGCTCGATTAATTAAGTGATCGCGACGAGGTGTTAGGTTATTTACTTAGGTCCTATAACCTTTTCTGTATGCCTAGTTGCATTAAGTGGCACGTCAGTTCGTTGCTCCGATGAGGGTGTCCTTTTCCTGGCCTTTTTGGAAACTGATCCCACCGCCCCTTGAGTAGCTCCACGGGGCTCGGGTGAACGCGTCAAGCCTGTCTTCGTTGATTTCTAGCCCCAGCGCAGAAGCCAAGATATGTGCACCGAGGCGCGGCGGAATTGCATTCCCGATCTGTTGGCCAATATCTTTCCCCGACCATGGATAGTCGCGGGGGAAGGTTTGTAAGCGTCCGGCCTCGTGATAGGAGAACCTGTCCCACGTCCCACTCTCTAGCTGAACGCGGTTTCTCATGACCTTGCCAGTAACCGTTGCAGACGGCTCATCGAATCGGCGGCGCCCGCGCTTACGGGGGTCCCCGCCGCTGCCGTAGTTTGAGACGACGACGAATCCCAGCGGACGTTCAAGCGCCTTGTACATCGGAACCCACGGCTTGAGATCTTGGCCTGCCTCTGCTTTTGCGCCCCGGCGATACGAATGGTGCGTGGGGGTAGGTAGCGTGACTCGCAAATTGCCCGTGCGATTGGCGACTAACACCGCTCTTCTTCGAGTCTGAGGAACTCCAAACTCTTCGGTACGGAGAACGCCGTGGTCCACGCTGTACCCTAGCTTCTCGAGGATCTCACGGTATGCGGCCCATACTGGAAGTACCGCAGGCACCTGTTCGAGCACGATTGCGTCGAAAGGCCGGTCCGCATCGACTGCCTCCAGGATCCATCTCATAGGCTCAAGGACCAGTCCAGTTCGTTCATCATCGAGCGAATGGATGCTGTCGGAGATATCATCCCTGGCTGCCATCCGGGTTAGCAGTCCAGTGACCTCTTCCAGAGATTTACGACCGGTTCCCGGACCGGCAACAGTGAACGTCTGACACGGAGGGCCTCCTGCCAGGACAGTTGCGTTGGGGAAGTTTGCCGGGCCCAGAGTCCGCACGTCCCCCTGGATGGTGTCCAGCTTTGCAGCACTACGAGTAGCGCATGCGTTCTCGTCCAGTTCCACACCAATGGCTGGGATCCCAAGCCATGCCGCGCCCACATCTAGCCCACCCGGACCGGCGAAAAGATCGACAATAGCTGGAGCCCGATCCGGGCTCGCAAGGGGGAGTTGCATAGGGAGGATGATAGCCGGCGCACAACGAGATCGGCTGATCCGTTCAGCATCGGCCTCTGGTTGCACTCACTTCGAGTCCCCGGCCTGAGCTTTGCGGAGATCCTCCAGTACGTGGTCGAAGAGCCCGGGTACTTCGGCTCCACCGAGTACCAGCTGCCGGTCCAGGAAGCGATTCGCCGTCTCGCAAGACGTCTCACTGACCAGCGAACATCCGTGGCAGGCAGACAGGTTAAGGTTCGTTGCTCCCTGGCGGTCGCTTTCGATGCAAACTGGATCGTTGCTGCAGACGTCGGCATCGTCTAACGCGCCGAGTAGTAGTGGAAGTAGCCGATCAGGGTGCCCGAGACGTACTAGTCCCCCCAGTGTTCCCTGGGCGTCGCCAGCAGCGGTGTAAATGAGCAGGCCAGCGGTCGGGTCCTCTCGATCTGAGCTCGCATAAATTCGCTCTTGCAGAGATGCGGATGAGTAACCGCTTGCGAACGCTAGTCGCCGGATCATTAGGTGGGCGAGTGTGTGGATTGCCACAAATCGGGGTTCGGGCCGTTCTAACCGATGAGCCCATGAGGAAGCTTGCTGGCGCTGGAGTAGAATCTCCGCCCTAGCTTTCACCGCTGGAATCTGTTCCCACCCACTAATGTATCCCTCGTCGAATTGGATGAAAATCCCCTCCCCGAATAATTCCACTGCGGGGTAAGTGGGATGATGGCGGCTTTCTGTTGCCAGGTCGGCAGATATGAATGCTGCTTCAGCGCTGTGGCGCCGGAAACCTGTGAGAGCCCGGACTTCGCGAACTCGGTTGACTTGTCCGAGTGCCGCCAGTGGCTTGGTGAGGGAAGGAGGGAATATCGAATCTATTGAGACCTGCCAAGAATCTACGACGAAATCCGATGCGCTGTGATCACGGCCAACTACTTTCAGCTTCTTTAGGAATGCGGCCCATTCTCCGTCTTTCAAATCTAAGACCACCGACGACGTTGACTCAGTTTCGGTGCCGTCGAGTGCCAGCGCGAGAACTTCCTCCGCTTTACAGCCCAGATCATCCGCGATCCAGCCCGCTACCATCTCTGCCTGTGGACCGCCGTTATCTGCCACTACCTTCTCGAAATAGATATGTGCACGGATTCGATCGCGCCTAGTTGTCGATTCCGGAGCTTCTTCGGGGATGTCGAGGGCTGAGATTCGGTCGGCAATGTAGTTCCCGGTTGCACCTCGTTGGACAGCCACGAGCTGATGTTCGCACGGCTCCAGAGGGTTGCTGTCTTGCCAAGGCTGGGTTCCGTCGCAGCGAATACCGTCGCGCTTCAGCGAGCCGCTCATGACGAGATCGGTCAATGGACGTGTGCGGCCGCAGCCGTTGCATACAACCTGCAACGATCCGAGGCCCTCGCCGCGGGTGGCAGACCGGACGAATTTTAGCTCTTTGTAGGACCGGCAGAATCTAACGTGTTCGGTGACTCCTGGGTCGCCACCACGGTGGGTCCACATAAACCAGGGGATGTCCTGGATATGGCTGCCCTTGTCGCACACGGCGACGTAACGCATTGGTACGAGTGCACCGCCACAGTCACAATTATTTTTCCACTTGCCCTTGTAGCGGCCAGTCGTACTCGAGAGCCTGGTGCATCGTTCACAAAAGCGCCAGGTGGGAAAACGCCAGTACAGCAATCCTCGGGTGTCCTTACCCGGGCGACCCGAGTGGGTCGGAGCTTCTCGCAGAGTGCTGCCACCAAGCCGCGAGGTGAGGCGTTCGCAGTGGATTTCCGTCGAGATCGACTTGTCCCACCATGACGTATCAGGTGCGATCAAGGATTCGCCTCTGACGTCGACGATGGAGCCGACTCCGAACGGTGAGACGGTTTCCGAGAGTCGGAGGTCATGCCTGATTCGTTCCATACTTGCCCTCCTCGTGCGGCTCACGTATTTCTACTGACACGTTTGGCTCTACGGATCGCATCGAGTCGGCGACAAGCCAGCCTTCGCCGGATTGGCCGAATCGCTTGAGGAGCGCTTTGTCCTCGGCGCGGTTCCGGTCATAATAAAGATCCTCGCCAGCGGCGCGGGCGGCGCTAGAACGGCGGTCCCAGTCGCGCACCAGCGCCCATAATTGTGCCACGGTGTCTTCGAGTTCGGCTTCGTCGGCGCGGCATACGCGTTCAGCAAGAGCCTGCACTAACGCTGTGATTGTCGACTTCTGGCCCGGTTCCCTGAGATCAAGTCGAATGGCCGAAGAGTTGCCACTCAGAGTCGGCGCAGAAAGTCGAACCAAGGCCACGAGGGCTCCGGCAAGTGATCTTTCTCGAGACGCCAACGACCATGGGGTGACGCTAGTGGGTTCGACGTTTCGATAGAGTGTTTCGTGGTAACCGCGGAAAGTCTCGAAGTGGGATCGATCGCGCGCGCGGTTTGAGCGGAACAGAGTGGTTACCACCCCTCGAACCTCTCCACGTCCGACTCGACTTGTCGCCTGTATGTACTCGGCAGTTGTCTTGGGTTGGCCGACCATCAGCATGAGGGCTAGTCGAGGGATGTCGATGCCAACTGAGAGCATATTTGACGACAAGACGACATCGATCGCCTCTTTCGAGTGGTCTACGCTCTTCTTCAGCTCGCGGAGATCATTTGGTAGCTCTGCGGGGCCACGCCTACTCGTCAGTTCGAGAACTCGGCCGGCTCGTACGGTGCGGAGTGCGATACCCAAGCGCTCAGCGCGTGGAATGAGTCGGGCGTTGACGTCGTCCACGACAAGCGTGCCGGTCCTACCGAGTTCCCGGAGGCTGTTGTGATACATGACCGCCGTCCAGTATGCGTCGCGCGTGGATTCAACCGTCGAATCTCGAGTCAAGACTTCGGGGATCTCGAGTAGAGGTGAGGCGGCAGAGACCATCGCGGACACCTGGGAGAGTGCCTGCGGCATCAGTCCGACGTAGAGACGGCCTTCCCCTGTCTTCACGGGGCGGGAGAAGAATGTCCGGTCTTCGTCCAGTCCCGACGGGGGGTAAAGCGCTACCTTGCGGCCGTACAGCCCCTTCGTTTGATCTTCGGATGCGCGAATGGTCGCTGTTGACGCCACGATCTTGGGAGCGCTACCTCCGGCAGAGAGCAACAATTGCAAGACTGCATCGAATACGGCCACGGTCGTGCCAAGGGGGCCAGAGAGCAGGTGGAGCTCGTCTTGGATTATTAGTGACGGTTGCCGGTAGCCAGTATCCAAGCCGAGGAGCCGCCCCGCTTCTGGTTTGAACTGGAGACGGGCGAACTTGTCGACAGTAGCTAAGAGGATCGTCGGAGGGTCGGCATAAAGAGCCTCGTCCACGACCTTCAGTGGAAGCTCGCGATAGAATTCGCACCCTGAGTTCGTACAATGAATAATTAGCTCTCGACCGATGAGTTTCACACCGTAGGCGGACCTATCGTGCGAACGTGAAGCCGGCAGCAAAGGTGTGTCGCACCACGGGCAGCTCTCGACTTGAAATTGATTTGCCTCTTCGGGATTCGCGGCTTTGTATAGCCGGTCGAGAGCGGCTTTCCCCTCGGAAACAGTGCCGGGAGTGACTTCGTTGCCTACCCACAGCCCGATGGAGAATGGAGCCATTTTGCTAGCTAGTGGATCGGAGTGCGGGCCCGGCCTCCGTAGTAGTTCCATTGAGCAAATTAGAGCCGAAGCGCGCTGGAACTGTTGCGCAGTGAGGAGACGCAGCGTGTATCTAGTGATTACTGCGGTCCCTCCGCCGCCAGCGCCGTACTCCAGCCGCCGGCGAAATATTTCAATTGCAGCCAAGCCGAGGTATGCCTCGGTCTTTCCGCCGCCGGTCGGGAACCAGATGAGATCGACCAACTCGCGATCATGGTGGCGCTCGTCAGTTGTCGAAGCCAGGGATACCAGAAGGAATCCAAGTTGGAAGGGGCGCCAACGGGGCTCACCGGTGGAATTGCGGAGCATCTGAAGACGCATCGACCGCATCGCGAGGGAGAACGCCGTGCGTAGGTTGTGTTGATCCTTACCGTCCAGCATTTCTACCGCCTTGCGCATCCGCTCCAGAGAGACAACGGATCGCTCGACGATTCGGCTTGCGATGTTCGCGCGCGTTCCGAAGCCAGCCACGCGCTCTTCTTGTTCAGATACCCAGGTTGCAAAGGCGCCTACGAACGCTTCAAGCGAGTCGATCACCTCGCGGCGGGAGGTGTCGATCTGCGCCAACGCCTGGAGCTTGAGTGCTTCGGCTTGTGGGGTGGCTTGTGGAAAACCGACGGTCTCGATAGCGGGGACGACGTGCGCTGGCACTGGCTCCAACCACACCCGTGTACAGACTTGTTCGTCTGCGTCCCAGTCGGCGGCCATGCCGTGACCGACCGCGTAAACCCTCCTATTCCTGTATCGAAGCCTGAGCTCGGCTGATTCGTCGTCCAGCTCGAGCGCACGAGTTGTGTTGTACTCTTCGAACACGCCACCCGCGCTCGCCCTAACCTCAAGACTGACCTGGAAGAGCGAATTGAGGGCGTCAATCCGATCGTTGCCGGAGGCCGGAGCCAACACCCGCGTGTGAACGGTGACAAGATGCCAGTCGTCAGTATCACGCCATCGAGCTCCGAGCTCGATTGGGACATCGCCAGCTGCTAGCTGCATCGGACCACCCCCGCGAGCGATCTTGACCTCGTTAAACTCAAATGGGTGACGTTCCCATCGAGGTGGCCCCCCGTCTTCAATTGCCTTGTATGTAGCACCGGCTAAGCGCACATCGACTTCCGGACGATTGGTGATGAAGGAGATAGCCACCGATGATGGGCGCCAGTCCGCTGCAATCGGGACAGTTGCGCCGGTCTCTTCGACTTCACCCGCCGCGCCGACCTCCGCGGTGACTTCGTCGTGGACACCGGTGGGGCTCCCATCCTCGTCAGGGGTCTCCTCTTCACGGGGAAATAGTATTCCGACTGAATACTGCAGGGTTGGCCGGTTAGTGAGGATCTCCTCTGGCCCGCCGTCTGGACCGAGATAGGCGGATCGCAAGTGTGCGAGTACGGCATGCTGTGCCTGAGTCAGCGTCATTCGCCAGTCCTCCCTCTCACTGTAATTTCTTTGACCATCCGCTGCAGTCTCCGGCGATCTTCCTTGGTGATGACGATGTGAAGGGACACCCGGGCGCGTGTCACTGCTACGTAGAAGCGTGCTGTTCCGACAGAGTCAAACTCTGAGGGAAGGTTGCACACGATTACGTGCTCTGCTTCCAGTCCCTTGGCATAACGCGGGCTTACAACTTTGAAGTCGAGCGGGCTTTGAAACGGTTTAGATTCGCTAGCTACATCGATGATCCATACCGAAGCTCTTGCTACACCGCTCTCGACTAAGGTAGCGGCGACCGTTTCACCATCTGTCACTCCGGAACTCTCTGGGACGGTAACCCATTGGACCTTTTCTCCGTGGACAATGCCAGGGTCTCCGACATCGGCGCCAAGGTACTCTTGAACAATGTGAACTATTGCCTGGGTGTTCCGGACATTCAGATCCAAGTCGACCCAGATTGCTTCGGTCCCCAGCAGCTCAACGACGTCTGGGTCGTAGGAGCCGTCGACGTGGGCCTGGTTGTTCTGATCGAGGAACATGCGCCACCGACCCTGCACTCTCCCACCGGCGACCACTTGATCGATTTTGTCCATAGCGTTCGCGGTCATCATGTCCTGTGCTTCGTCGACGAGGACGACGTCATAGCGATGATCCGTGTCTAGTGCGTCGAACGGAATGACATCTATGCGGGTGCCGACGAGATAGTTTGTAAAGAACAGCGTTAGGCTGGGTGACTTGAATGTAATCAGGACCGACTTGCCTCTATCGCTCTCCTGTTTGGCTGCTTCAATCAGGACAAGAGACTTTCCCGTGCCGGCGCCTCCAGCGACCAGCAACCGGTCGTTGCGGGACAATGCAGCGAGGACTCGCGCCTGCCCACTGGTAGCGCGATTCTGCTCTTCGATCACCGCTCCCCGCTGAGCGTCAATTACCGGCATACGCGTGAACTCTCCGAACAAGCGAGTCCGAAGATCGTGTACGCGGGCGGGGCGTTGTCTCGGCGGGCAGGACTGGGCCTCCGCGACGATCGCATTAAGCGCGGCCGCAATGCCTTCGCCAGACATGTTCGGAAGCGCAAGCCAGTGAGTCCGCTTCCATCCGATGTCGTCGGGTGGCGAATCGATATCGGGCGTGACCACACACGCTTGATACGGGAACCATCCGAGATTGTCTTTTCGTAATATCTCGCGCAAAGCGTGTGCAGCCGATTGGGCCTGCTCCATCGGAGAAGACGACAACTTATGCCAGTCATTGTGACGATCGACGGAGTACCAGGTGCCATCGTGCTTCCGGACTCCGCCGCCCTTGACCTCGACGACGACGACAGTACGCTTCCACAGAATGACGAAGTCAGCTTCTGCCTGCTGTTTGTAACGATGTTCTCGCAGCCGTACTGAATGAAAGGCGACGGCGTCAGTGTCACCTTCGGTCCTTTGGAGGAGGCGGGCAAACGTTCGTTCGGCATTACTCTCAGCGCGACGCTCGATGTCGGCCAATGAAGGGACAAGGATCATTCCCGTTGTTCCTTCCAGAGTTCCTCATATTCACGATAGCCGAGGAAGTCGTTCATGGCTCCCCAGTTGTCGGCGACGTCGACAATTAGGCATTCTTCCTTTCCGCCGTTACCTTTTCCTCTCAATCCACGGCCCGCCATTTGGATATAGGCGCTTGGGCTGAATGTGGGTCGCGCTATGTAAAGTGCGCGCACTCCCGGGGCATCAAAACCTTGGGCCAAGAGATCGCAGTTTGCCAAGACCTGGATTTCCCCATCTTTAAATCGTTTAATGACGTCGCGCCTTTCCTGGCGTCCGGTTTGGCCGCTAACGGACGCAGCCTTGACGTTACGGTAGCGAAGTGAAGCGGCTAAAACCTGAGCGGAGAGCACGCTTGGCGTGAACACGAGGATGGGCCACTCGGGATCCTGGCCAAGAATGTGTTCAACCAGTATCTTCATGCGCGCTTCCGAGCGCCCGATCTTCTCGTAGAGGCTCTTGTCGATTAGAGGGCGACTTTGGGAAAGTGCGTGACTCTCCTGAATGCTATCTGGGATCTCTATACCTTGGAGAATTTCGTGTTGAACCTTGGCGAGCACCCCAATGCGGACGAGCTCTGCGTAGGCCCCGCTCTCGAAGGCTGCGAGGCGTTTCCGACCAAATCGAGCGGCTAGTGATTCGGTCGCTTTCTTCATCTCGGAGGCACTTCCCTTGAACGGGGTAGCGGACAACCCGACAAGCGGCCTTTCCCAGTTGCGGCCACCGACACCCAGCCAGTTAAGAATCCGGGTATAACGGGTGGAGTCGCCTGCGCGATGTGCCTCATCGATGAATACTGCTGTCGGCTTCGATAGCCACTCGTACTCGGGCTTTTCGATTACCTCTTCGAGCTGGGCATCGGTGGCTACTATAACGCTGAGTTCGGTATCCGGTTCGTGTACTTTATTGCTTGACCACAGACGTCCGATCGTCAATGGGCGAACGTCCCCTATGTAGCGCCACACCTCCTCGAAAGTCTGGACTGCCTGCTCGCAGAGTTCGGCCGACTGTGCGATCCAAAGAATTGTTCCGCTGAGCACCTCGTCGACGAACAGGCGCAACGCCGTCTGGGTCGCCACGCGTGTCTTTCCCGCCCCGGTCGGTAGCTCCACCATTGCCTTCTGGCTGGGCCCGGCATCCGACGGCTGAGTCAGGACAACGCGCAGCTCCTCGCTTATCCTTTTCTGATAGCTATGAAGTGGGCCAAGTTCTACAGCGCCAGGTACGACAAACTCCACTGGCCGGGGTTGGTTTCGCTGGCCCGCGAACTTGGAGTCGAAGCCCATTCTGCGGACCCAGGTAATCGCAGCCGGAAGGCCGGCCCACTCGCGAGGGACATCCTTGAAGCCCTCAGCGCGGAATCGGTCGGCGAGAATCTTCAGGGAATCGGAGCCGTAGACCGTCAGAAACAGATCTGCTACCGACGTACGCTTGTCAACTAGGTCTTGAGCAGCCAGAGCAGACCAAAGGCCACTGGGCAAGGCTTCCCGGAGGTCATCAGGGCCGATATACAGATCGAGTCGTTCTGCGTCCGTTGCGGCTGACTTAGCTCTCACACGGAGCTGCTCTAGGTGGTGGTCCAAGCCGACCTTCAAGATCGAGTCAATCTGTGCATTGTCGAAATGCAACCCGAATGCTTCACTGATGAAGCGTAGTACCTGATGCTCACTTGCTTCATTAGCTACGAAAAAATCAAACCCGTCAATGTGCCATGGGACTGGCTGGTCTTCGACGCCATCTTCTGTGGTGACGCGCTTTGCGATCATTTCGGCCCGGGAAAGCTTGACGTTCTCGAGATGCTGCGACCCCATTTGATTCCGGAGTCCGGTGAAGAGGTCGAGAACGGGTTCGCTCGATTGGGTTCCTTCGATAATCATGGAGAACGAAAAGCTCTCTTCGAAGCTGCGGCAACCCACGAGCTGCACCAGATCAGTCGCGTCTTCCGGAGTCGCCCGCAAGAACGCACGTTCTCGGGACCGGAGGAAGTCCGCTTGTTCGTCGTTAGTGGCGATGAACACGGTTTCAGGTGCCCGCGCTTCCAAAGTGCGGCGGACGCGGGCGGGAATACTCGCGGGAATGGCATTGGCGAACGCAGAGCGTGTCGCGGCGAGCACGAACTCGACAAGCACCTCGTCGTCGACCGGTGCCGGAAAAACGGGGCTTTCGAGCATCTCCCGGAAGACGTGCCTCGGTACGTCAGAGAGCTCGTCGGGGAGACTGAGGGAATCCATCGGCTTTCGCGGACCCTTATAGAGCGGGAGAAGTGGCTCGTATCGAACCAAGGACGGCGCGACCACGTCCGACGGGGGACGGTGGCCGCGGGTCGACCTCACCAGCCCCGCGGCTTTGACCGCCCACCGGGACGGGGAATGCAGGGTAAAAGTGCGGCCGGACTCGATGTCGTCAGCCGTCCACGGCTGGTCATCCAGAGTTAGCAGGCCAGTTGTCCAGGTTTCTCTCAAGCGGGAGCCAGCGGAGCTGTCTCGGAGCATGAACAATACTGAGAACGGGCCGGGGCCCTCCGAGTGGTTAAACTCGACTGCCTCGACCGGCCGTTCTCCGGGCGCTAAGTGTTGATTTATCCACTCGAGTGCCCAACTTTGGTATTGCGTGAAGAACGGTTCGTCCTCGACGGAGAAGTCGGCAATCGGTTCCTGCACAACTCCTATCCTGTGGGCGACTTCGGGCACACACCGGTGTCGATCAAGTAATCGGATCGTAAGCTCGCCCTCAATCTCGACGTCAAGATCAAGGACTTGCTGAGGCCATGCCCAGTCGCCGTCTCTCGTCGGCACCTTAACTAGGGATGCGCCTTCGCGCTGCATAAGGCGCGCTGCAGTGTCCGGGCGTAAGTCAAGGGCGGCATCCCACAGTTTAGCCAGGTCGGTCTCGGGCGATCGCGGGGTCAGCTTCGCGATACGGGCAGTGAGGATTGCCTGCGGGTCGAGATTGCGAAATCCTCTGTCCCGAAGAATTTGCTCTACGCCTTGTTGGCGCAAGAAAACCGGATCCACAAAAACAGCATTCTCAATATCGAGATCCGCCTCGCGCTGGAGAAATACCACCCGGTTGTCTGCCAGGGAGCAGAGGCCCTCCGAGGTAGGGATGATTCTTGCCGCCTGTATCCCTTCGAGGTTTCCGTTTCGGACGACGGTGTGCAGGGCATTGGCTGCAGAGACGGGATCGGATCCCTCGGCCCACTCACGCAGCCACGACAACAGGCCACGCTTGGGCAGCTGTTCGAGCGCTCGCTTGGAGTCCTTCGCCCCGGCGTCGAGATTGAAGCTTGCGCCAGCTGAGAAAAGGTCCCGTAGGCGCGTCATGCGGGTCCTAGTGGTGTAACAGCGCCAGTGAGGCACGTCGTCGCCGGTGTTCGGGGACGTAAGCCAGCCCCGATGCACCTCGGCGTCAAATACGACATCGAAGTCCAGCGGGCGTAGCTCGGAGCCGCTTCGAAGGGTGCCAGTCGCGTCCGGGATCAGTTGATCGTCCGCGGCCAAGACCGGTACATGGGTCGTGAGCAGTTCGTCGCCGAAGCCGTGCGTTTCCCGTCCACGGGCGGGCATGTAGTCCAGGTGGACCGCGGGATCCTGTTCGGTTATTACACGCGGGAGAAGTTCGACGAACATCGCGGCAAGTGTGCCCAATATCTCGCGATTGTAGTCGTTATGGAGCAGAGTGGTTCGATCGTCGTTCACGCTCCAAGGTGCGTTGAATAACGCCGAGGCGGAAGTCTTATCTTGCAGGGGGAAATAGGACCAGAACTGGCCAGTCTTTAGGCTTTTTTGTTCAGCGGGTATAGCGACCGTCACCTTGAATTCGGCGCGCGAGACGGCCTCGCCCACTTGATGTCGCGCTTCTCGCGAGGGAGAGTGCATCCGATCCAGGACCCACCAATCCTCGCCCTCTCCGTCGTGGCCTTCTATTCGGAGCCGCCCGTCTCCTAGGTCTCGCGAGATGTGGGACGTCGTAAATTCATTTTCGCCCACTATGCGAAGTCGGACTGTGCGGACAGCATGGACAAATAATAGGAACTCGGAAACGAAGTCGCGGATTTCGCGGTCGATACGTTTGATATTGGATGCTGCAGGCAGCTTGATGATTGTAGTTGCCCAGCTCGAAAGCCCGGCGAGGATTGGGTCCTCGGCGAACGCGGCTCCTGGATCGAGTTGCACGGCTGTTCTGAGTACTGGGTATCGTGGTGCCTTTATTATTTTCGCGAGCTCATGTTGAGCCTTCGCGGTATTAAACCCAAACGAGATCGAGCGGCTGAAGACCTGAGGTGCAGATGACACTGCGAGTACGGACTTGAAGCCAAGCCCGAAGCGGCCGATTTCATCACCACGCTTTGCGCTGAGATGCGCCATCGTGATCGCAATCAGACCCTCGGCAGTGAAGGGTCTGCCGCCGTTGGCACAATAGAGAACTTCGTTCTCGGTGTCGAGGACGATCTCAACTCTGCCGTGAGCCTCGTCGAAGGGTTCGGCAGGGTCATTTGAGAGGGCGTCAGCCGCATTTTGGACCAGCTCCAGCAACGTGCGCTTTGCGTAACCGCCAGTGCGGATCGATTCCTCGTGGTTGGCATGCTCGGTGATTAGTTCGGGCTGAGCTCGATAAGCGCTGAGGGTCTGCTGAAATTGGGACTGGAGAGTGCTAACTAACTTGGGATCCGCGCGCCAACTGTTAGTGTCGAGCAGGACCTTCTCGTTGTTGCGCAACAGCTTTCGTCCTTCGCAATTCGTTGGTCGAACGTTGATTCGCCGGAGTGAACTCGACCTAGACAGGCGAATCGGGCACGTCCGTAATGTTAGGGCGTGTCACTGACGGTGGTTGGAAATTGATGATTGCGTCTGGCAAGAGTTGCGCGCTGCGCGTCGAGTCAGGCGGCGGGGGCGGCTACTGCTCAAGGTGATTGCTGCTGGGAGACATGCGCTTTGGACTCTCCCAGGTCTAGCTGCGCCACGGCCCCTGTCGCGGAGACGTCCAGCAAGTGGGCCGTTCTGGGAGCGCACGACCCGGCGTCGGTGCCGAGTAGAGCGGAGAGATGGAGCACCTCAAGTTCGTGAGCTGACGACTGATCGGGGGGTCGGCAATCACGCACCTATCTCGGGTTTTGTTCGTGGGCGATATTCGTCCTCGAAGTTGGTGGCCCGTGAATCCGTCGATCAGACGAGGCCTCAATTGAAGAAACGGGGGTCGATCGCGCCTGTTACGCGAACAGTTGACAGGTTTGGTCACGCAGCTTGCCGGGTAGACGCGGGCATGATGGTCTGAAATTCGGTGCGGGCCACGAGGCGTCAAAGGGCACCGAGATGCTGGACATCCCCGAACTCTCCGGCCGGGTCACCGCCGTGACCTCGACTCCCGCCGCGGCGTCGACCTCCTCGCGCTCGGCCAAAGAGGCGGTGAGACGCTTGCGGAAGGCGTCGAGGTCGGCCTCGCCCGAGGTGACCTGTTGGTGGAGCGGCTTACTGGAGCATGTCTGCGTCATGTGATCGGACCCCTCGTTCGGACCTGCTGGCACGGGCGGGACCCACGATAAGCATAGTGCGATGTACAGCACACGGGCCGGGGATCGAAACGCCGACACCCGCAGGCGGCCACGCCATGTGGGAACGGCAGAACCTCGTCGTTGTCGCCACCTACCCCTCCCGGGTCCGTGATCCGTCACCGATCCCCGCGCGTCGGTAGCCTCGACACACGAGCCGCGGATGTTCGCGGCGGTCACGGTGAGCTACGAAAAGGTGTGTTGTGTCGGTCCCCTTGAGCATCCTCGACCTGGTCTCCATCTCGGAAGGCTCCACTGCGCGTGAGGGCATCGCCGCCTCGATGGAGTCCGCGCAGCTCGCCGACCGGCTGGGGTACTCGCGCCTGTGGTTCGCCGAGCACCACAACACCCCCAACCTCGCCTCCAGCGCCACGGCGCTGCTCATCTCCCAGGCTGCATCGGTGACCGAGCGGATCCGCGTGGGCTCCGGCGGCGTCATGCTGCCCAACCACGCGCCGCTCATGGTGGCCGAGCAGTACGGCACGCTGGCCAACATCCACGGCGACCGCATCGACCTGGGACTCGGCCGCGCGCCCGGCACCGACGGCATGACCGCCCAGGCGCTGAGCCGCTCGTCCGCCGAGCCGCAGGCCTTCGCCCGGCACATCTACGACCTGCAGGGCTGGTTCGGCGAGGAGGGCACGGCGCGCAGCACCCCGATCCTGTCGTCGGTCTCGCAGAACACGGAGGTGCCGATCTGGGTGCTCGGCTCCACCGTCAACGGTGCGTCGATCGCCGGGCAGCTGGGACTGCCGTTCTCGCTGGCCTCCCATTTCGCGCCCGACCAGATCGACGACGCCATCCGCGTCTACCGCGACTCGTTCAGCACCGAAGCGCCCACCGCGCGCATCGACAAGCCCCAGGTGATGGCCGGCATCAACGTGGTCGTGGCCGACACGGACGAGGAGGCGCAGCGGCAGTTCACCACCCTGCAGCAGATGTTCCTCGACCTGCGGGCCGGGCGCAGCCGCAAGATCCAGCCGCCCGTCGACCCGTCCGAGTTCGCAGGCAGCACGCCCGCGATGCTCGAGATCAGCGCCGTGGGCTCGCCCGCGACGGTCAAGGCGCAGCTCGAGGAGTTCGTCGAGCGCACCGACGCCGACGAGCTCATCACCGTCACCTACGCCTACGACCCGGCCGTGCGGAACCGATCGATCGAGTTGCTGGCAGACCTCTGGTTCTAGTCGCGCGTCGAACCCATGGAATTCCTCACCATACTGTTCCTCATCGGTATCACCGCCGAGGCGATGACCGGCGCGCTGGCCGCCGGTCGCGAGCGCATGGACCTGTTCGGGGTGGTGATCGTCGCGTGCGTCACCGCCATCGGCGGTGGCTCGATCCGGGACGTCCTGCTGGGCCACTATCCGCTCATCTGGGTGGAGCACCCGTCCTACCTCGCACTGGTCGCGCTGGCCGCGGTCGTCACCGTGGTCGTCGCCCCGATCATGCGGCACTTCAGGGTGCTCTTCCTGGGGCTCGACGCACTCGGCCTGACCGTCTTCGCGATCTTCGGTGCCCGGATCGCCCTCGAGATGGGCCACGGTGTCATCATCGCCGTCGCCGCCGCGGTCATCACCGGCGTGTTCGGGGGAGTCATGCGTGACCTGCTGTGCGACCGGGTACCACTCGTGTTCCGGCAGGAGCTGTACGCCAGTGTCGCGATCCTGGCCGCGCTAGTCTACGTGGGACTCACGGTCGCGGGCGTCCCGGAGAACTGGGGCGCGGCGATCACCCTGGTCGTGGGGTTCGGCCTTCGCGTTGCCGCGATCCGCTTCAAGCTCGGTCTACCAGTGTTCGACTACTACCAGGAGGCCGAGCGCCGTCCACGTGGTCGTCGTCGACATCGCTGGAGTATCCGGGGCTCGTCGGAGGACCTGGACTGACACCGCGGACACCCGGTTGACCGGAAGCGGGCCGGCCCCGCCGCTGGTAGAACGGGGCATGGCCATCGACTCGCTCGAACCGCACCCGCTCGTCCGCCTGCTCGGCACGCCCTCGGCCGACTTCACCGCTGCCGACCTCGTCCGGGCTGCCGAACAGCTGGAGCTGAGCCAGGTCAACTTGCGCTACGTCGGCGGCGACGGCCGGCTCAAGACGCTCGCCTTCCCCGTCAATTCGCGCGAGCACCTCCACGAGGTGCTCACCCGCGGCGAGCGGGTGGACGGCTCGAGCGTCTTCCCCGGCACCGACACCGAGGCCAGTGACGTCTACATCGTCCCGCGCCACCGCACCGCGTTCCTCAACCCCTTCGGGGAACGCACCTCACTCGACGTGCTCTGCTCGTTCTACGCACCCGACGGCACGCCGCTGCCCTTCGCGCGCGAGCAGGTCGTGCGCCGCGCCGCCGAGGTGTTGACGCTCCAGACCGGCATGACGCTCGAGGCCTTCGGTGAGCTGGAGTACTACCTCGCCGCCGAGCCCGAGCCGATCTACCCCGTCGAGTCCGAACGCGGCTACCAGGAGTCGGCGCCCTTCTCCAAGCACGAGCGGGTCCGCGAGCAGGTGCTGGGGCACCTGCGCGAGATGGGGGTCGCGATGAAGTACGTGCACGGCGAGGTCGGCAACATCTTGGAGGACGACCGACAGCTGGTCCAGCACGAGATCGAACTCCAGCCCGTCCCCCTGGAGCAGGCCGCGGACGCCATCGTCCTGACCAAGTGGGTGGTGCGTCAGGTCGCCTACGCCCACGGCCTCGAGGCGACCTTCGCCCCGCTGGTGAGCGGCGATGGCGCGGGCAACGGTCTGCACATCCACAGTCGCCTGGTGTGCGACGGCGCCAACGTCATCGTCGACGACGCCGGCATCACCGACACCGCGCGCAGACTGATCGCCGGCTACCTCTCGGCCGCCCGGGCACTGTCCGCGTTCGGCAACACCGTCCCCACCTCCTACCTGCGGTTCGCCGAGGGCGACGAGTCGCCCGAGGACATCTGCTGGGGGATGCAGGACCGGACCGGCCTGGTCCGGGTCCCGTTGGCCTGGGGCGGCAACGTGCTGGCCGACATGGTCGCCCACGCCAACCCCGGTAGCACCGAGCCGATCCCCGAGCCCGGCACGCACCCCCAGACCGTCGAGTTCCGGCTCGGCGACGGTTCAGCCGACGTGCACCTGCTCCTGGCGGGGATGGCCGTGGCGGCCAGGCGCGGGCTCGACGACCCGGGCAGCCTGGAGCAGGCCGAGCGCCTCAATGCCGCTGACGGCGAGGACTTCGAGTCCCTGCCCACCTCGTGCGCGGAAGCGGCCGACGTGCTGGAGGCCGAGCGGGAGATGTTCGAGGCCGATGGTGTGTTCCCCGCCGCGCTCCTCGACTCGGTGCTCGCGGGGCTACGCGGTGATGACGGCGACGACGATGACGACGACGACGAGGTGGGCGACTCCGGAAACGGCGACGCAGACCGGGTGGAGCTCATCCGCCGTCACTGGCACGTCGGCTGAACCGGGGCGGGAGCGGCACTACGCGAGAGGACGTCCGGGCTTCGGTGCGGGCCGCCCGTAGGGGGTGGTGGCTCCCGACTTGTGGTGATCACGCATGGCGCGGAAGTGTTCGGACGACTCGAGTAGCGAGCGGTTGCCCAGAGTGGTGGCCAGGCCACCATCGGCGAGTTCCGCGGCCGGGTGGACGGCGTTCCTGAGCTGGTCGGCGAGATAGTCCGGCCGGCCGTAGATCGACATGTGCCGCGCGGCGTGGGCCGCTGAGGCGTCGATCGCGGCCCAGTCGACGGCCCACCCGGCGTGACGGTACATCTGATCGAAGAAGACGCGTTGCGTGCGGCTGTTCCCGTCGCGGAACGGATGCACGAGCGTGAGCTCGGACCAGTGCGAGGCGATGGTGTCGGTGGCCGCGTCGGGGTCGGTGGTGCTGGGTGGCGGGGTGGCGATCTGGTGGAAGACCCGGTCGAGTTCATCCTGCAGGAACTGCGGTCGGGCGTGCGGGATGCCGAGGGCGCGGGTGTCGACGGTGCGCAGTTCGCCGGCCCAGTCGAAGATGTCCTGCAGGATGTAGCGGTGGATCGCGCGGAGGTGCTCGAAGTCGAATCGCCCCTCCAGCGGGCTGAGCTCCAGTTCCACGACCCGGAAGAAGGCGAGGTCACGCTCGTACTCCGTGAGCTCGGCGGGGTCGGTGATGCCCAGCCGGTTACGCAGAACCCCCGAGGGCTCCTTGTACGGATCTCGGGGGTTCATGCGAGGCGGGCAGGGTCAGGGAGCGGTGCGCTCACGCACCGCGGCGCGGATCTCGGAGAGAGCCTGATCGCGGGTGAGAAGTCCGTCGGCGAACCGGCGGGTGATCTCGACGGCCTCGGCCGACGGCTCCATCCCTGCCATGCGGTGGCCGGCGACGGCTCCTGCTAGTGCCTGGTCGGTGGTCGGGCGGATACGGGTGGACAAACAGTCCTCCTTGCGTCGACGTGCAGTCGATTCTACCTGCTCAGTGGCACTAGAGGGGCATCTGTGACTCGAACTGTGCGGCGAGACCGCCCCGGTGATGGGGGGCCGGGACTCAGCGCTCCCGACGGCGTGTTCGGGCGAGCCGGTCGGTGCCGCCCCGCCGGTGGTGCCACGCCTCGATGCGATGCAGGACCACGATGACCACCGCGACCCACAGCACGGATACGCACCAGCCAGCGATCACGTCGCTCGGGTAGTGGACTCCCAGGTACATCCGCGAGACCCCGACGGCGAGCACGTACACCGCCCCCGCGACCACGGCCCTCCACCTCCACCGCGTTTGCCAGACCAAGACCACCAGCACCGCCGCGAGCGCCATGCTGGCCATCGCATGGCCGCTCGGGAACGAGTAGGAGTTCTCCGTGACGAGGTGTTCCCAGAAATCGGGGCGGGACCGCTGGAAGACCGATTTAAGCGCGGTGTTGAGAAGTGTCGATCCGACGACCGCCGCCGCCAGCAGCGTGGCGTTCCGCCGGGAGCCGCGGAACCATAGCGCCACCGCCGCTCCGGTCGCCGCCACCGGGACAACGACGATCCCCCCGAGCTGCGTCACCGCCTCCATCACCGCCGTGAGCCGGGGGGTCGACACCGAGTGGAGCCACAGCATCACCGGTCGGTCGAAGGGGAAGATCTCCTGCTCGGCCACATCCTCCGCGAGCAGGACGAAGAACAGGAGTGGGACGAAGAAGGCGATCCCGGCCACCGCGAGAGCCGGCAGCGATCTGCGCGCCAGGCTCCGGCCGACGAGGTTCTTGTCCCGGTCGGTCCCCCGGTCGGCCACCGGCTCGACTTCTGGGCCGGAGTTGTCAGACGTCACGCCGACCAGCCTAGGGAGGTTCACTGAGAACACTCGGATCGGACGAGCCCGGGTCGGCGCGAGCGAGTGCTCCCGCCACGGCACGTTGATCGGTACTCTGCTCCCACCACCGCCCGAGCTCACCCGCACAGCGGTCCGCCGCCCTGTGTGCCCGGTGGCCGGCGAGCTGTGGGGCTCAATGGTGTGGAAGGGGTCCCTCGAATGGACGATCTCGGTCGCGGTGCGTCACTGCACGCCCTTGAACCGCCGCCCTCGCCGGAGGCGGGATTCTCCACTCGCCGTCGGGTGCGGACGGGCGACGTCGATCCCCAGCGCAGGCTCCGGCTGGACAGCGTCGCCCGCTACCTCCAGGACATCGCCGTGGACAACCTCGACGCCACCGGTCATGCCCGGACCGACCCGTTCTGGATCGTGCGCCGAACCGTGATCGACGTGATCGAACCGATCTCGTGGCCGGCCACCGTCGGACTCCAGCGGTGGTGCTCCGGCCTGTCCAGCCGGTGGGCGAACATGCGCGTGCGGCTGACCGTCGAGGACTCCGAGGACCCTGGGGACCCCGACGGCATGCCAGCACCCGGCACCGCGGCACCTGGCCCCCCGACTCCCCGAGGCGGGCTGGTGGAGACCGAGGCGTTCTGGATCGACGTCACCGCGGCCGGGTTGCCCGCCCGGATCAGCGACTCCGGCATGGCCAGCCTGGCCGGCACCACCGACATCCACCGCCTCCGGTGGGCCGGCCTGACGCAGGACTGCCCACCTGAGCGGCCCGGCGAGCCGCAGGACAGGCCGCACCTCCTGCGCAGCACCGACTTCGACCCGCTGCAGCATGTCAACAACGCCGCGTATCTGGCGGTGGTCGAAGACGAGCTCCAGCAGCACGCAGACCTGCTGCAGCGTCCTCACCGGGTCGTCATCGAGTACCTCCGCCCGGTGACACCGGGGGCGACGATGACCGTCCGGCGCCGGCGCGCGGGGGACCTGCTCGAGCTGTGGTTGATGGTCGACGGCGTCGTTGCGGCCGCCGTCCTCGTCACCCCGATCCCCGACGCCTCCGCCAGCCCCGCCTCCGCCAGTACCACCGCCTCCGTCAGGTACCGGCCGCAGGAGTGACCTCCGCGCTGGGGGCGTCCCGCCGGAGGGCGGTCACCGGCCCCGACTCGAACCACCCCGGTGCGCGCCGCCCGAACTCGTCCGGCGACAGCGCCCCGGCACCCGCGGGCACCCGGCCGAGCACCGGAACCCCGGTCAGGCGGGGTAGATCCTCGAGGTTGCACCGCTCGGCGAGGTCCGGGTCGGCCGGCCAGGACCCGATGACGATCCCCGCGCACCGCAGACCCGCCGCCTCGATCGCGCGGACCGTGAGCTCGGTGTCCGACAGCGTGCCCAGTCCGGCCCTCGCGACCACGATGACCGGGGCGTCGAGTGACCGGGCGAGGTCGAGGACGGTGAGGCCGGTACCGAGCCGGACGAGCACCCCGCCGGCGCCCTCGACCAGATCCAGGCGCCCCCGTGCAGGTCCGGAGGTCGCCGCGGAGTCGGGCGCGGAGTCGGGCGCCGACCCACCACTGGCGCGGAGCCACGCGCGGATCGGATCGATCAACTCGGGAAGAGTGGACTGCGGCAGGCCGGCGACGCGGGCGGCGGTCTCGGGCGCCAGCGGATCGGGCAGCCGACGGACCTCCATCACCCGCCGCACCCCGGACAGGCGCGCGGCCTCGTGGGCGTCGCCCGGTTCGCCCGGGCCCAGCCCCGTCTGGATCGGCTTGCAGATCCCCACGTCCAGGTCCTCCGACCGGCCGAGGGCGGCCAGCGCGGCGGTGGCGACGGTTTTGCCCACGTCGGTGCCGGTACCGGTGATGATGACCGGCGCCGGGGCGGGCGGGATCGCGGCGTCGGGCGAGGCGGGCGGGGACGCGGAGCCGGACGAGGTGGTCATGCGCGGGCCCCCTCGAGCCGCGCGGCCGCGCCAACCGGGTGCCCGTGCTCGGCCAACACCTGCGCGAGCACGTCGCAGGCGCGGGCCAGGTCGGCGTCGGAGAGGTCCGCCCGGGCGGTGAGGCGCAACCGCGCGGTGCCCTCGGGAACCGACGGCGGCCGGAAGCACCCCACGCGGACGCCCAGCTCGAGGCACCGCGAGGCCGCGGAGACCGCGCGGGCGGGATCGCCCAGAACCACCGACACCACCGCCGACCGCGGCTGCTCGGCGCCGGTCACCGCGGCGAGGTGCTCGGCGACCTCCACGACGCGCGAGGCGAGCTCGGGGTCGCGCCGCAGGACGCCGAGCGCAGCGCGGGCCGCGCCCACCGCGGAAGGGGCGAGTCCGGTGTCAAAGATGAAGGTGCGGGCACTGCTGATGAGGTGCTCGCGCACCCGCTCCGAGGTCAGCACCACCCCGCCCTGCGACCCGAGTGCCTTGGACAGGGTCGCCGTGACCACCACGTCCTCGTGCCCGCTGAGCCCCAGCTCCTGCACGAGTCCCCGGCCGCCGTAGCCGCGCACGCCGAGGCCGTGGGCCTCGTCGACCAGCAGGACGGCGCCGTGCGCGCGGCTCGCCCCGTGCAGCGCGAGCAGGGGAGCCAACTCGCCGTCGGCGCTGTACACCGAGTCGGTGACGACCAGCGCGCGCTCCTCGGTGCGCCCGGCCAAAGCCCGGGCCACGGCGGCGACGTCACCCCGGTCGACGACGACGACTCGGGCCCTCGACAGGCGGCACGCGTCCACGAGTGAGGCGTGGGAGCCGCCGTCGGAGACGATGAGCGATCCCCGCCCGGACAGCGCCACCACGGCTCCGAGGTTGGCGGTGTACCCGGACGAGAACACGAGCGCAGCGGGCGTGTGGCAGAACTCGGCGAGCTCGGCCTCCAACGCCTGATGATCCTGGGTAGTGCCCGTGACCAGCCTCGATCCCGTCGCGCCCGCACCCCAGCGGCGCGTCGCGGACACGGCCGCGTCCACGACCTCGGGGTGCCGGCCCAGGCCCAGGTAGTCGTTGGACGCGAGGTCGATCACGCCGTCATCAGCCGCGCGCGGGGACAGCACCCGCCGGACGTGGCGGGCGGTCCGGTCGGCGGCGGCGTCGTCGAGCCAGTCCAACGCGGGGGAGTTGCGCCCGGTCATCGGCCCGCCCCCGCCCCCGCCGCCGCAGCCCCGGCTGCTGCTCTCGCTCCGGACACCGCCGCCGCACAGATCCGGTCGATCTCGTCATCCGTAAAGACATAGGGCGGCATCGTGTAGATGAGATCCCGGAAGGGGCGTAGCCACACGCCGTGGGAGGTGATCGCCGTTGTCGTCGTCGTCATCTCCACCGGCTCGGCCACCTGGATCACCCCGATCGCCCCCAGCACCCGCACGTCCACCACGCCGGGTACGTCGAGCGCCGGCGCCAGCCCGTGGCGCAGGCGCGCCTCGATGCGCGGCACGTCGCGCCGCCACCCGCCGGCCTCCACCAGATCCAACGACGCGCACGCCACCGCGCACGCCAACGGATTGCCCATGAAGGTCGGCCCGTGCGCCAGGCCCCCCGCCTCACCGGCGCTGATGACCTCGGCCACCCGGTCGGTGGTGAGGGTCGCGGCGAGGGTGAGATACCCGCCGGTCAGGGCCTTGCCCACACACATCACGTCCGGGGCGACGCCCGCGTGGTCGGCCGCCCACAGCTCGCCGGTGCGGCCGAAGCCGGTGGCGATCTCGTCAAAGATGAGCAGCATGCTCGTCTCGTCGGCCAACCGGCGCAGGTCACGCAGGTAGTCGGGATGGTGGAAGCGCATCCCGCCCGCGCCCTGGACCACCGGCTCCACGATGATCCCCGCCAGCTCGCCCGAGTGCCCGCGGATCACCCGCTCGAGCTCGGCGACGTAGTCGGCGCAGTAGTCGGCGGGCGGCTGCGGCGCGAACACCTGCTCGGCCACCACGCCGCGCCACATCGAGTGCATGCCGCCGTGAGGATCACACACACTCATCGGGGAGAGCGTGTCGCCGTGGTAGCCGCCGCGCCACGTCGCCAACCGCGTGCGATCGGGACGACCGAGCGAGCGCTGGTACTGGATGGCCATCTTCGCCGCGACTTCTACGGACACAGAGCCCGAGTCGGCGAGGAACACCTTGTTCAGCTCGCCCGGCGCCATCCGCGCGAGCCGGCTCGCCAGCTCGACGGCCGGGGCGTGCGTGAGCCCGCCGAACATCACGTGGCTCATCGTGTCGACCTGACGGTGCGCGGCGGCGTCGAGGTGCGGGTGCCGGTAGCCGTGGATCGCCGCCCACCACGAGCTCATGCCGTCGATGAGCTCGCGCCCGTCCGCCAGCCGCAGCCGGACGCCATCGGCGGAGACGACCGGCAGCGGCGGCGTGCTCGCCGGGAACCCGCCGTAGGGGTGCCAGACGTGCTCGGCGTCGGCGGCCAACAGCGCGGCGGTGGCGGCCTGCCCGGCCTCGGCGGCGAGCATCGCGGCGGCGTCAGGCGGGGTCGGGGTGGCGGCGAGGCCGTCGGGGGCGTCGACGACGAGGTCCTCGACACCGGGGGAGTGGACCGAGGCGGACATGTCAGGCGTTCGCGGGCTCGCTGGTGCCGGCCCCGCGGGTGCGGATGGCCACCTTCTTCTCCCGCCCGGCGACGGTGGCAGGCGCGGCCGGGCCGGCGGCGGGGGAGGCCTCGGCGGCCTCGTCCCCGTCGACCCCGGCCGGATGGTCCATCTGGAGGACCTCGAGCCCGGCGTCGGCGATCATCTGCAGGTCCTCGCCGCCGGGCTGGCCCTCGCTGGTGAGGTAGTCGCCCAGGAACAGCGAGTTGGCGACGTACAGGGCGATCCCCTGCAGGTGGCCGAGGTGGCGCTCCCGGCCGGCGGCCACGCGGATCTCCGTGTCGGGGGCGACGAAGCGGACCATCGCGAGGATGCGCAGGCAGTCGCGCGGGTTGAGGGTGTCCACGCCCTCGAGCGGGGTGCCGTCGAACGGCAGCAGGAAGTTGACCGGGATCGAGTCGACGCCCTTGGCCCGCAGATCGAAGGCGAGCTCGACGAGCTGGTCGTGCGTCTCGCCCATGCCGGCGATGAAGCCCGAGCACGCCGAGAGCCCGGCGCCGTGCGCCTGGGCGACCGTGTGCTCACGGTCGGCGTAGGTGTGGGTGGTGCAGATGTCCTCGTAGTGACTCTCGGCCGTGTTGAGGTTGTGGTTGTAGGCGTCGGCGCCGCTCGCGCACAGCTTCTCGGCCTGGCCGTCCTTCAGTGCGCCCAGGCAGGCGCACACCTCGACGCCCGGGGTGTCGGACTTGATGGCCTCGATGATGTCGGAGACCTTGCCGACCTCGCGGTTGCTGGGGCCGGTGCCGCTGGCGACCAGGCACACGCGCGAGGCGCCGGCCGCGATGCCCGCTTTGGCCGCGGTGACGGCCTCGTCGGTGTTCAGCCAGGTGTAGCGCAGGATGCCGGCGGTGGAATTGAGCCGCTGCGAGCAGTAGAAGCAGTCCTCCGGGCACAGGCCGCTCTTGAGGTTGACCAGGTAGTTGACCTTGACCTTGTTGCCGAAGTGCTCGAACCGCAGCCGGGACGCGGCCGCGACCACCTCCATGAGCTCGGCGTCCGGCGAGTCGAGTACGGCGAGGGCGTCCGCCGCGGTGACGACTCCGCCGTCGAGTACGTGATCCGCGAGCTCGTGCCAGCGGGGGGTCGTGATGGCCATGGTTCCTCCTGAACGCCGTTCACTGAACGCCGTTCAAGCTAGCCCAGCGCGCCGGACTTGTACAGCGTTCAGGAGGATGTGGCCGCAAAGGTAGGATCAGCGCTCGTGGCCCTGACTAAGACGGCGGTCGTCGACACCGCCCTGGAACTGCTCCGCGAGTCGGGGCTTCCCGGCATGTCGATGCGCACGCTGGCGACCCGACTGGGGGTCCAGCCGAGTGCGTTGTACTGGCACGTCCCGTCCAAGCAGGCCCTGCTCACGGTTGTCGCCGAGCGCATCCTCGCGACCATGGGTCCGGTCGGTGCCGGGCGGTCGGCCGCCGATGGGCTCCGCGCGGTCGGCGAGGCCCTGCGTGCGGCCGTCACGGGTGTGCCGGACGGCGCCGAGATCGTGGCACTGGGTCTGGCCGCGGGTGCGGTGAACCCGGTTGCCGAGGTGGTGGAGGCGACGTGCGCCCGCCACGGACTTCAGGGCCGGGCGCCGGGGTTGACCACGGCCCTGACCGGGTACGTGGTGGGCCTGAGCCTGGAGGAACAGACCCACCACAACCTCACGGTCGCCGACCCCGACACTCCGGCGGTCGAGTTCGACCCGCGCTTCCGGGAGGGGCTCGACGCGCTGCTCGCCGGCGTCCAGGCCTGACGACTCCCATCGAGAAGAGCGTCCGGCCCACGTCTGGCGAGTAGACGTGTGCCGAACGCTCTTGTCGATGGCGCTGTCCGCCCCGGGGTGGGGGCGGCGGTGTCAGTACCGGGCGAAGACCTGGGTGGCGTAGAGCTTGCCGTCCGCGGCCACCGCGGCACCGACGCCCATCGACGTGTGGCCCGGGTTGAGCAGGTTCACCCGGTGGCCGGGCGATGCCATCCACTGGCCCACCAGCTGCTGCGGGGTGGCGTGGGCGTAGTTCTGCAGGACGTTCTCGCCGTGGTGGCCCCATCCGCCGGGGATCTGCGCGCCGACGTCCGGGTTGTGGAACATCCGGTTCTGCGCGGCCTGGGTGCCGCTCCAGTTGGTGGCCACCTGGGTGAGACCGCCGTCGACGGCGAGCGGGGCGAGGCCGTGCGCGGCGCGGGCCGCGTTGGTCGCGCCCTCGAGCTGCGCGCGGTACTCGGCGGAGGCGGGATCGATCGCGGGCACCGCACCGGCGGGGGCGGGGTTGGCGAAGCCGATCGTCAGGCCCGGCAGGTGGATCTGGGGAAGCTGGATCTGCGGCGCCTGTGCCGACGCCTGCGGGGCCGCGCCCAGCGCGAGGGTGGTGGAGGCCGCAGCGACCAGGAGCAGGCCGCGCCGCAGGTGATGGAGGGCTCGGGTCACGAGAGTCGTTACCTTTCGCATGCCGCGACCCGACGTTCGGGTCGCCGGGCGCAACGGTAGGAACCGATCACCGCGTTAAGCCAGCCGTAACCACCCCGTGACCCTGGTGACCAGCCACGGAGTCGGCGTCGGCCACCCCCGCTGGACGAGCGTCCGCGAGTCAGTCGCGGGCGAAATCCTGCACCACGTGCACGGTGCCGTCCTCGGCGGTGGCCACCCCCACGCCGACTCGGACGAACTCGCCGTCCAGCATCCGCTCACGCATGCCGGTGTCGCCGAGGAGTGCCGCGAGTGCCTGCTGCGGGCTGGCGCCGGCGGGCAGTGCCAACACGGTCCGGTCGCCCGCACGGTCGGCACGGTCGGCGTCCGCGTCCGCGTCGGGGGCGTCGGGGTCGGCACCCACCCGGGCGTCCGCGGGGACGGTCACCTCCCCGGTCGTGGGGTCGCCGGCGGCGAGCTCCGCCGCGCGCTCGCGGGCCGAGGCCTCGAGCTCGTGGTCGGTGACGAGCCGGTCGGCGCCCACCACGAGGCGGGCCTCGTTGACCGCCGCCACCACGCTGCCCTCGAACGCCATCAGCCTGACCTCCTCCGGCAGCAGCTCGGAGGCGCCGGCAGCCGCCGGGTCGGTCACCGGGGCGGGTGCTGCTCCCGGGGTCCCCGCGGCGAGCGAGGACAGACCGGGGATCGCGGCGAAGAACGGCAGGGCGAGCTCCAGGGAACCCTGCGCCGACGCCGTACCCGTACCGGAGGCGAGTAGGAGGGCGGCCGCCCCGGTGGCGACGGCGGAACGAAGGGGATGACGCACGCGATGGTCCTTTCCTCGGGCCGCGGCTCGCGCCGGGGCCTGTGTGTGGAGCAGGGTCCGCCGGGACAGCGTCCAAGCGGGTTCACTCCTACCTCTGTCGTCACTCTAGTCACACGCGTTACATCGGTGCGATTCGTGCGGCGGGGTACGCCTGACGACGACGACGCCCCCGCCGCCGGTGTGAACCGGGGACGGGGGCGTCGAGATGGGTGCGGCGACCGAGGAGGCCGGGGCGGGTCAGCTCAGTCGGACGAAGTTCTGGGTGGAGTACAGCTTCCGGCTGTCCGCGACCTCCAGGCCCACGCCGAGGTGGGTGTGTGCCGGGTTGAGCAGGTTGAGGCGATGCGGCAGGGAGTTCATCCACTGCTGGACGAGCGCCTCGCCGGAGGCGCCGCACCAGTTCTGCAGCACGTTCTCGCCGTAGCTGCGCCACTGGCCTGTGTAGGTCGCGGTGACCTGGGCCTTGATGTCCGGGTTGTGGTACATCCGGTCCTCGGCCGCCATCCGCTCGCTCCAGTTCTGGGCGATCCGGTCCAGGCTGTCGAGTCGCGCGACGGGAGCCACCTTGGCGGCGGCGCGCTCGCGGTTGGTGTGCTCGTGGATGTCCGAGATCACCTGGTCGACCTCGGCCGGGGTCGCCTGCTCGCAGGGGGCGGGCGCGCCCACGGTGAAGCTGAGGGACTGGGCGGCGGTGACGGGGGCGGTCAGGGCGAGGAAGGTGGCCGCAGCGGCGGCGACGGCGCCGATGCGCCGCCTGACGATGGTTCGCATTGAGGGGATTCCTGAGGGGTCGGGGGACGTCGGGAGAACATGTGGCCGAGGGAAGCCACGAACTTGAGGATAAGGTCGGTTCTTCGAGATCGCCGCATTATCAACCCCGGTCGCCGGGCGTCGCCGGTCCCGAAATCAGCAGGTCACACGACTTCTTTGCTGACTCGTCACAGAGACAACCGTCCATTAAGCGTCACGATGCCGCCCGGTCGGCGGATGGTCGTGCCCCTGATCGGCCCGCACGCCCTGATCGTCCGAGGTCGACCGGTGAGCGAAAATTCCTCTACCGGCGAGCCCGCACATTCCCACCAGGCAGAATCAGCCCCATGGGCCACAGTCATGCTCACCTCCTCAGCCCGATCACCGTCGGAAACCTCACCCTGCGCAACCGCATCGTCATGGGGTCCATGCACACCGGGATGGAAGACCGGTCCAGGCACCTGCCCGAGCTCACCGCCTACTTCACCGAGCGGGCGCGCGGCGGCGCCGCCCTCATGGTCACGGGCGGGTACGCGCCCAATGTGGAGGGATGGCTGCTGCCGGCGGGCTCGCTGATGGCCTCCCGCCGGATGGCCGACAAGCACCGCGGGCTCACCGACGCCGTCCACGCCGAGGGCGCGCACATCCTCCTGCAGGTCCTTCACGCCGGTCGCTACGGGTACCACCCGTTCGTCCGCTCGGCCGCGTCGACCACGTCACCGATCAGCATGTTCAGGGCGCTCGCCCTGAGCTCCCGGGGCATCGAGCGGACCATCGACGACTGGGTCCGCGCCGCCCGCCTGGCGGCGCGCGCGGGGTACGACGGCATCGAGGTCATGGGCTCCGAGGGCTACCTCATCAACCAGTTCCTCGCCGCCCGGACCAACGACCGCACCGACGCCTGGGGCGGCACCGCGAGCAGGCGGATGCGGTTCCCCGAGGAGATCGTGCGCCGCATCCGCGCCGAGGTGGGCCCCGACTTCCTGCTGCAGTACCGGATCAGCCTGCTCGACCTGGTCGACGGCGGCCAGTCGTGGGAGGAGACCGCCGAGCTCGCGCAGCGCCTGGAGTCCGCCGGCGTCGACGTGTTCAACACCGGCATCGGCTGGCACGAGTCACGCATCCCCACCATCGTCACCTCCGTGCCGCGGGCCGCGTTCGTCGACCTCACCGCCCGGCTCAAGCAGACCGTCGGCGTCCCGGTGATCGCCTCCAACCGCATCAACACCCCGGACACCGCCGAGCAGATCCTCGCCGGCGGGCAGGCGGACCTGGTGTCCATGGCGCGGCCGCTACTGGCCGACCCGGCGTTCGCGGCCAAGGTCGCCGAGGGGCGGTCCGACGAGGTCAACCTCTGCATCGCCTGCAACCAGGCCTGCCTCGACCACTCCTTCGCGAACAAGCGCGCCTCCTGCCTGGTCAACCCGCGCGCGGGCCGCGAGACGGAGCTGCTGCTCACCGTGGCGCCCACGCGGCGCCGGGTGGCGGTGGTCGGCGCGGGACCCGCGGGGCTGGCGTGCGCGGAGGCCGCCGCGTCCCGCGGGCTCGCGGTGGAGGTGTTCGAGGCCTCCGACGAGATCGGCGGGCAGTTCCGCTACGCGATGCGCGTCCCGGGCAAGGAGGAGTTCGCGGCGTCGATCGCCTACTTCAGCCGTCGCCTGGACGTCCTCGGCGTGCCCGTCCACACCGGTCGCCGCGCCCGCCCGGACGATCTCACCGGGTTCGACCACGTGGTGATCGCCACCGGGGTCCGGCCGCGCGAGATCACGATCCCCGGCGCCGATCACCCCATGGTGATGACCTACCCCGAGCTGCTCACCGGCGCACGCACCCCCGGTCGCCGGGTCGCGGTGATCGGCGCCGGCGGGATCGGTGTGGACGTCTCCCAGTTCCTGTTGGCCGGCGGGCCCGGGATCGCCGTCGACGGCCGCGAACCGAGCGGCCACTCCACGGATGTGGAGGCGTGGCGGCGCCACTGGGGCGTGGCGAACCCGGCGTTCGAGCGGGCAGGCCTGGGGAAGGCCGTGCACGCCGATCCCGCCCACGAGGTGCACCTGCTCCAGCGCAAGACCTCGCGCATCGGGCGGGGACTGGGCAAGACCACCGGCTGGGTGCATCGCGCCGAGCTCGAGGCCGGCGGCGTCCGGCAGTACACCGGGGTGACCTACCAGAAGATCGACGACGACGGGCTGCACATCCTCGACCCGGAAGGCCGTCCGCAGGTCGTGCGGGTGGACTCGGTGGTGGTGTGCGCGGGCCAGGAGTCGGTGCGCGATCTGGTCGGCCGGGCCGATCGTCCGGGGGCCGGTGTTGGCGGCCGGGTCCACGTGATCGGTGGCGCGGATGTGGCCGCCGAGCTGGACGCCAAGCGGGCGATCAAGCAGGGCGTGGAGCTCGCGGCAGCGCTCTAGGGTGCGGCGATCCCGGCCGCGCGGCCCGCGCGGGCGGGGTCAGCCACAGCGCACCTCGCGGCGGCGGTCGACGATGCTGAACGCCAACGCTCCCGCGGCGAGGGTCGCGATGAGTCCCAGCGCCACCCGGAACGCCAGCAGCCAGTCGTCCTGCGTCTCGACGATCCAGAACAGCACGCCCGGCACCATCGCCGTACCCACCGCGGTGCCCATGCGCTGGCCCAGCGAGATGATGCTGCCGGCGACCCCGCCGTAGGCCGGGTCCACCGCGCGCAGGGTGAGCGTCTGGTTGGGGGAGATGGTCATGCCCTGCGCGGTGCCCATCAGCGTGGCGGGGACCATGAAGATCAGGTAGCTCACCGCCCCGGACTCCACGACGCCCGCGAGCAGGATGAACGTCAGCAGGGCGGTGATGGTGAGGCAGAACCCGCCGATGACCATCCGCCGCCCGAGCTGGAGGACGAATCGCCCGGCGACCTGCGCCGAGATGGCCGCGCAGATCGAGGCGGGCAGGCTGACGAACGCCGAGTCGATGGGCGCGTAGCCCAGGTGGAACTGCAGGTACATCGGCATGACGATCCACAGGCTGGTGCCGCCGACGAAGTAGATCGACACGATGATCATGCCGTTGCGGAACGCCGGGTCGCGGAAGATGTCCGGGTTGACCAGCGGCGGTCGCCCGATGCGCTCGTACCGCCGCTCCCACCAGGCGAACGCGGCCAGGACACCCAGCCCGACCGGCACCAGCGCCCAGTAGGCGGGGTTCCCGCCGCGGGTGAGGAAGGGGAGCATCAGGGACAGCACGGCCACGCCGAGCAGGACGATGCCGACCGGGTCGAGGTCCAACCGTGCCCGCCGGGGCCGCGGATGCGGCTTCGGCAGGGCTGCGTTCACCGCAGCAGTGATCCTCGAGGCGCGGGAGGCCTCGTCGTCGTACTCACCGCCGTCGTACTGGCCACCATCCCGCTCGGCGGCCAGGCGCGCCATGTCGCCGGCACGTGCGGCGGACCCGCCCACGTCGGGTCCCGCCTCACCGGGCGGCAGGCGGCGGTCGTCGGGCAACCACCGCTGCCCCAGCACCATCGCGAGCACACCGAGCGGCACGTTGACCAGGAACATCGCGCGCCAGCCCAGGTCGTCGCCGAGGACCTCGATGAGCACCCCGCCCACCAGGGGCCCGGACGCGGTGGCGATGGAGACCGTGGTGGCCAGGGTGGCGAACGCCCGCGCCCGGGCCGCCCCGCGGAAGTACTTCTGGATGAGCCCGAACGTCTGCGGGTTGAGCATCCCCGAGCCGACGCCCTGGATGAGGCGCGCCAGGTTGAGCATCTCGATCGACTGCGCGAACCCGGCCACGACGGCGCCGCCGACGAACACCGCCACGCCCGCCAGGAACAGCCGCTTGCGCCCGGTCGCGTCACCCAGTCGGCCCGACGGGACGAGCAGCAACCCGAACGCCAGCGCGTACCCGGACACCACCCACTGCAGGCCCCGGGAATCCGAGTCCAGCGCCGTGCCGATCACCGGCAGCGCCACGTTGATCACCGACAGCGCGAGCAGCGCCATGAACATCGGCACCATCAGGGTGGTGAGGACCCGGGCGGTGCTCACCGGCCGGGGCGTCGCGGGGGTCAGGGGCTCGTCGGTCACTTCCGCGATGGTATCCACGGTCCGCCGCAGCCGCGCCGAGGTCACGGCCCGGCAACAACCCCGTCACGGCCTATACGGGGACGGCCCCGATCAGTAGCGTCAGGCTATGGCTGACGTCACACGAACCGCAGAAGTCGATCCGATCCCCATGACCGACCTCGCCGAGTTGGGAACCGCCACCGGCCGGGCCGTGTCGATCTTCCTGCCCACGGCCCGCGCCGGCGCAGAGGTCCGCGAGAACCCCATCCGCGTCAAGTCCCTCATCAAGGAGGCCGAGGCCCAGCTCAGGGCACACGGCGTGGGGCAGGGGGAGTCCGACGAGATCCTCGGCCCGCTGGTCGCGCTGCTCGAGGACGACGCGTACTGGCAGCGTCTCTCCGACGGTCTCGCGCTGTTCGCCTCGGCCGGGTTCTGGCGCGCGTACCGGGTGGCCACGGCCTTCCCCGAGGCCGTCCACGTGAGCGACCGGTTCGCCGTCCGGCCGCTCGTCCCGGCCGCGGTCGGCGACGGCGAGTTCGTGGTGCTCGCCGGCAGTCAGAACAAGGTCCGCCTGTTCGAGGGCACCGCCGCCACGATCCGCGAACTCGACCTCGGGTCGATCCCGTCCTCGATCGAGGACATGGCCGGCGACACGCAGCCGCCGCCGCACCAGCAGCAGCGGTTCAGTGCGGGCCCGGGAACCGGTGGTGGCGGGGGCGTGGTGCACGGTCACGGCACGGGCGCCGAGGTCGGCGACGTGCAGCTGGAGAAGTTCCTGCGGCAGGTCGCCCAGGGGTTGCAGGAGGCGCTCCGGCCCAACGACCGGCGCCCCCTCGTCCTCGCGGCGGTGGGCGAGCACCTCCCACAGTTCCGCGGCTACCTGAACTACGAGCACCTGGTGGACGAGGTCGCCGCCGGCAACCCGGACGCGCTGTCCCCCGCAGAAGTGCACGAGCGGGCGTGGGCGGTGGTCTGGCCGGCGATGCAGCGGCGGGCCGCCGCGGTCGCGGAGCGCTTCGGTGACGCGATCGGTGCCGGTCGCGGGCTGGCCGGCGGCGGGTCGGACATCCTGCGCGCCGCGCGAGAGGGGCGCGTCGCCACCCTGCTGGTCTCCCGCCGCCGCTGCACGGCCGATCACGGGCCCGACGATCTCGACGCCGCGGTCGGACACGTGCTGGCCACATCCGGCTCGGTGATCGTGGCGGAATCGCTGCCGAAGGACGTCGCGGAGGGCGCGATCCTGCGGTTCTGACCTGCCGGGAGCGGGCGGGTGCGACGCGCGTCGGCGCCGCACCCGCGCCCCCGCGCGCGTCGTGCACAGCTCACGCCTAACTCACGTGTGTACCGTCGGCGTCTTCACGCACACGAACAACGTGAGGAGATCGAGTGCGCACAGGGACAGGGAGATCGGCGACGAGGAGGTCGACGGCATGGCGGTCGGCGGTCGCCGCCGCGGGAGCGGTGCTGGTGCTCGCGGGGTGCGGTGCCGGGGGCGACGACGACGAGGGCGGCGCCGCGGAGACGCAGGCGGCGGCCGAACAGTCAGGCCAGTCGGCTGAGCCCGGACCGGACGGTGAACAGTCCGCGGACGGGCCCGACACGTCCGACATCCCCGACCCGGTGGCCGAGGTGAACGGTACCGAGATCTCGCGCGACGAATTCCTGTCGGTGTTCGAGAACCAGTACCAACAGATGAGCATGCAGGCCCAGATGACGGGCCAGCCCGTCGACGAGGCCCAGCTGAGGAAGTTGACCACCGACGGGCTGATCGGGACCGAACTGCTCACGCAGGAGGCCACCAAGCGCGGGATCGAGGTCTCGGACGACGAGATCCAGGCCGAGCTCGCCGGGTTCGCCGAGCGCAACCAGGTCAGCACCGACGAGTTCATCGAGTCGATGGGCGGACAGGGCCTGGACCGCGAGGCCGTGCTGGACCAGATCGACAAGCAGTTGCGCGTACAGAAGCTCATCGCTGAGGAGTACGGGGAGTTCGAGGCGTCCGACGCCGAGGTCGAGGCCGCCTACGAGCAGGTCGCCCAGCAGCAGGCCATGTCCGGGGGCGGCGCGGCCGGTGGTGGCGGGGTGCCGCCGTTGGAGCAGGTCCGTGACCAGGTCGCCGAGCAGGTACGGGCCGAGAAGGAGGCCGGCGCGATGGAGGAACTGTCGCAGAAGCTGCGTTCCGGCGCGGACGTGACCGTCCACATCTAGGCGGTCGCATCCGGAGGGCGGGGCCGGCGGTCCGCGCTGCCCGGGGTGACGCCGCCTACACGGTGACGTCGGTGTGCGGCAGCTGCTCGGCCACCCACGGGAACACGACCTCCATGAGCAGCAGGAACACCGCCGCCAGCAGGATGAGGACGAGCACGATCTTCACCGGCCGGGGGCCGGGCAGGGATCGCCACACATAGGCGTACATCTGGTCAATCCTCCAGTGCGGCCGGCGGGCCGTCGGTCTTGGAGACGGTCTCCACGAGGGCGGCGTGCACGATGAGGCGCTCGGCGTTGGAGTACATCGGGTGGCAGGTCGTCAGGGTGAGCAGCCGCTCGGGGGCCGCGCCTGCGCCCGCGCCGCCGGTCGCGGCCCCGGCCGCGCCGGTGTTCGCCGCGCCGGTGTCCGCAGCCCCGGGCACCGGGGCGATCACCTCGACCGCGTCCGGCGTCGTGATGTGCAGCCCGACCACGTGGGCGTAGTCGCCGCCGGTGACACGCTCGACCTGCCGCGGGGTGAGGCACTCGCGAGCCGCGGCGAGCCGCTCGGCGCCGCCCGGCTCCACCGGCAGGAGTCGGTAGGTCTGCCACTGCGTCGCGGTCTCCACGACGATCGCCTCGCACGAGTCCAGCCGGTCGAGGTGCTCGAAGACGGCGCCCGAGCCGTTGCGGTGTCCCGCGAGCGCGGTGTTCCCCGGTTGGCCGGGCATCTGGGTTCCGGGGTAGTGGCCGGGGCCGGTGCGCAGGTCCTCGGCTCGGACGCCCTCCACCACGGTGTAGACCGCGTCCTCACCGAGCGTCGGCAGGTGGATGCGGGCGAAGGGTTGGCCGAGCGTCGGCACGGGCGATGGTATCGGCGCGCCGGCCACGTCGGCCGCGTCAGGCGCCGGGGCGCCGTTCCAGAGTTCCTCGAGTCCCGCGGTGGCCTCGGCCTGGAGCCGACCCGAGGCGAGATTGGTCCAGATCGCCTCGTAGAACACGTACAGCAGCAGGATCGCACCCGCGGTGAGCAGGAGTTCGCCGATGACCTGGCCGACGCTCGGCGCTCGGCGGGACGGGGTGCGCGGCGGGGCCGTGGGTCGGTTCATCTGCCCGACCACCCCGATCCCTGCCCGTGCGACGGCGTCACGGGGTGAATCGTCTCACGACGATCCCGGCCCGCGGCACCGCCCGGCCGGCTCGCCGGGCTCGTGGATCCGGGGACACGGCGGGGTCGGCGGTGATGGAATCAGCCCCATGCGCTCGACAAACCGACCCACCACGGCGGTCATGGCCTCGGCGGCGGCGGTGCTCCTCGCCGCGAGCACGGTTCTGGCGTCCGCCCCCGCGGCAGCTCGATCGGCGTCCCCGCCCGGCCTCGGGCCCGCCGGTACCGCCACGGTCCACGGCGACGTGGCCTCGACCGACACGCTGCCCGGCCGCGGGCCGGGGACGAACCCCGCTGTCATCGGCGCACTCACCGGCGCCACGTGCTCGACGGTGTTCATCGGCACCGACGGCATGCCCGTCGCGCTGTGCACCTCGTACGTCGGGTTCACTCCGCCGACCCCGCTCGCGCCGACCGTCAAGCTCTTCCACCCCGACACCGCCGCGGTGCTCGCCGAGGTGCAGTTGGCCAAGGGCGCGTTGCTAGGCGGCGTCTACGGGTACCTCGACGACCGCGATCGGGTGGTGGTCGCGGACGGCGCCCGCAGGCTGCTGGCCGTGGGCCACGAGCGCACCGCCGACGGCCCCTGGCGTATGACAGTGGAGGTCCTGGCAGACCTGTCGCCGGCCGTGCCCGAGGGTGACGCCGTCACCGGTCTCATGCCCGGATTCGACGGGCGGGTGTGGTTCGCGACGTCGAACGGCGTGGTGGGGACCGTGCGGCCCGGGGTCGACGACGACGAGCTCCGCTCCCTCACCCTGCCGGCGGGGGAGAGGATCACCAACGGGCTGACGGTCCGGCCCGGCGGGGCGTCGGTGATCACCACCCGGGCCCTCTACGAGATCGACAGCTCTGTTGACGGGACCCCGAGCGTGCGCTGGAGACACGGCTACGACGTGGGACAGGCGCGGAAACCGGGCCTGCTCGCGCACGGTTCCGGCACGACGCCCACCTACTTCGGGCCCGGTGACTCGCTCGTGGCGATCACCGACGACGCCGACCACCCCGAGCTCATCGTCCTGCGCCGTGAGGACGGGGCGCACGTATGCAGGATGCCCGCGTTCGCCACGACCCTGCGGCCCGACTCCGCCGCCCCGGACGGCGTCCTCATCGACGGGCCCGCTGCGACCGAGAACTCGATCATCGCGTCCGGGGAGGCCCTGGTGCTGGTCAACACCTATGGCTTTGAATACCCGCCCTTCGCCGTGGACGGTCCCGCGGTCCCGGCGGGAGTGCCGTACACGGGCGGGATGACCCGCATCGACGTGCGGACCGACGGGGCCCAGGGACCGGACGGCGTCGGGGACGATGCGTGCTCGCGTGCGTGGACTTCGCTGTCGCGGACGGCGTCGCTGCCCAAGCTCACCACCGGCGACGGGCAGATCCACGCGCTGGCCTACGGCCCGCCCCGCGTGCTGTCCGCGCCCGGCTCGGCGGCCGGTCCGACGCCCGGTCCGGCATTCGGGTCGGCGCTCGATCAGGGGCTCGCGCAGAAGATCGGCCCCGTCGACCTGACCTCGACGGACGTGGAGACGGGCCACGAACTCTCCCGCACCTTCATCGGTCACGCCCCGCTGGACGAACCGATGGAGCTCACCGGCACGATCGCATCCCGGGGAGACGGCCCGGGGATCATGTGGCAGCCGACCCTCACCCGCATGCTCCGGATCGGCCCCGCCTGAGTAGCCGGGTGGGTCAGTCGGTGGGGCGGATGACCGCGACCGCGCACGGGGCCGTCTGCAGCAACCGTCGGCTGACCGACCCCAGCAGCATTCCGGCGAACCCACCGTGGCCGCGCGACCCGGTGACCAGCAGGGATGCCCCGGCGGCCTCGTCGGCGACCGTGAGGGCGGGCTCGCCGACGACGAGGATGAGCTCGACGGCGACGTCCGGGTGACGGGCCTCGTGCGGGGCGAGAGCGTCGAGGACCTCCTTCTCGTCCTCGGCGAGCACGCTCTCGGCCAGCTGGTCGAGATCGAACAGCGAGGCGCCCGGCAGTCGGGGCACCTCGACCGAGTGCACGGCGCGCAGGGGGACGCCCCGGCGCTCGGCCTCGATGAACGCGAACGCCACGGCGGGGTCGTTCGCCGCCGAGCCGTCGGCCGCCAGCACGACAGGGCCCGCGGTGGGGCTCAGGGGCGTACGCGGCGTGATGACGAGAACCGGGCAGGGCGCGTGCTCGACGACGCCGGCGGAGGTCGATCCCATGGCGAAGTCCTCGCGCGCGGTGAGGCCGCGGCTGCCCACGACGATCGCCGACGCGGCGCCGCCGGCCTCGACGAGTGCGCCGACGGGGCTGTCCGCGACCACCCGATAGGTGGTCGGGACGTCGTGGGTGAGCTCGGCGAGCTGGTCGCGCATCGCGCCCTCGACATTCGCGCGGGCGGTCTCATCGAAGGCCACCACGCGCCCGACGGCCCGATCGGCGGAGATCACCTCGAGCGACGCCGCGTGGTCGCGGGCCCAGGCGGCCGCCCACTCCACGGCCCGGCGGGAGTCAGGCGACCCGTCATAACCACACACGACAGGTCCGATGACGATCTCCGACATTGGTTCCTCCAGCTGGTTCGGGGTCGCGAGGTCCGAGGGCGTCCGGTTCCGCGATTCCCAGGGTTCGGGTCGCCGGTCAGCCTAGTCGGCAGCAGCAGAACCGGCCCGGAAGCCGATCGCATCGATGCAGGAACCTTTCTCGTAACGGAATGGATACTATTCTGGACTCATTCCAGAAAGTGGGCTACTGTGGGGCCCATGACGACAGCAATCGAGGATCCGGGAGCCGTACTCCGCGACGCCGGGCTGAGGGTCACCTCGCCGCGGCTGGCGGTCCTCGCCGTCGTCGCCGGTCGTCCCCACATCGCGGCGGAGGACGTCGCGACCCTCGTCCGGGAACGGCTGGGCGCGGTGTCCACACAGACCGTCTACGACGCCCTGCGCGTGTGCACCGACGTCGGCCTCATGCGCCGCATCGAACCCGCCGGCTCGCCGGCACGGTACGAGCGGCGCACGGGGGACAACCACCACCACCTCGTGTGCCGGACGTGCGGGCGCATCGAGGACGTCGAATGCACGGTCGGACACGCGCCCTGCCTCACCGCCGACCGCGACCACGGCTTCGAGATCGATGAAGCAGAGGTCAACTACTGGGGCACTTGCCCCGAATGCCGGGCAGAGCAGGCCTCGCTTGTCTGATACTGAGACCTGGACCACACCACCATTCCGCACCTTCTACTCCACACCCCATCTCGAGGAGCACCTGACGTGACCATTCATCCCGCAGACCGCGGCGTGCGCGACTTCCAGCCCAACTCGCACACCACCACCGACAGTGGCCAGCCCGTCCCGCATGACGAGTTCAGCGCGCAGGTCGGCCCCCAGGGCCCGCAGCCAATCCACGACTTCTACCTCATCGAGAAGCTCGCCCACTTCAACCGGGAGAACATTCCCGAGCGGCTGCCCCACGCCAAGGGCTCCGGCGCCTTCGGCGAGTTCGAGACCACGGAGGACATCTCGGAAATCACCTGCGCCGGCCTGTTCCAGAAGGGCGTCAAGACCCCGATGCTCGCCCGCTTCTCCACCGTCGCCGGTGAGAAGGGCTCACCCGACACCTGGCGTGACCCGCGCGGCTTCGCCCTGAAGTTCTACACCGAGGAGGGCAACTACGACCTCGTCGGCAACAACACGCCCATCTTCTTCATCCGCGACGCGATCAAGTTCCCGGACTTCATCCACTCGCAGCGCCGCAAGAACGCCTCCGGCCTGCGCAACCACGCCATGCAGTGGGACTTCTGGACCCTGAGCCCCGAGTCGACCCACCAGGTCACCTGGCTCATGGGCGATCGCGGCATCCCCAAGACCTGGCGTCACATGGACGGCTTCGGCTCGCACACCTACCAGTTCATCAACGCCGCCGGCGTCCGCCACTGGGTGAAGTTCCACTTCAAGACCAACCAGGGCATCGACTTCCTCACGCAGGCCGAGGCCGACAAGCTGGCCGGCGAGAACGCCGACTACCACCGGCAGGACCTGTTCGAGTCCATCAAGAACGGCGACTTCCCGTCCTGGGATCTGCACGTCCAGGTGATGCCGGTCGACGAGGCGGACGGCTACAAGTACAACCCGTTCGACCTCACCAAGACGTGGTTTCAGAAGGACTACCCGCTGCGCAAGGTCGGCACCATGACGCTGAACCGCAACCCGCAGAACCACCACGCGCAGATCGAGCAGGCCGCGTTCGCGCCGACCAACATCGTCAAGGGCATCGGCTTCTCGCCCGACAAGATGCTGCTCGGCCGCGTCTTCGCCTACCCGGACATCCAGCGCTACCGCATCGGACCCAACTACCAGCAGGTGCCGGTCAACCGTCCGCTCTCGCCGGTGAACTCCTACTCCAAGGAGGGCGCCATGCAGTACGAGTTCCCGCACCCCGCGCAGGCCGAGTACCACCCCAACACCCTGGGTGGTCCGACCGCCGACGCGTCCAAGGCGTTCGACATCGGCGCCTGGGACACCAAGGGCTCGGACATCCACCGCGGCGACGTGACCCCGCACGCCGAGGACACCGACTCGGTCCAGGCCTCCATCCTGTACCGCGAGGTCCTCGACGACGCCGCCCGCGAGCGACTGGCGGCCAACATCGCCGGCCACGTCTCGGCCATCGACCCGTCGGAGACCGAGCTGCTCGACCGCGTCTACGCCTACTGGGCCGCTGTCGACCAGGGCCTCTGCGAGGCCGTCAAGGCCGGCGTCGAGGCGAGCCCCCGCGGCAACCACACGCTGCAGGAGTGATCCGCCGGTAGGCGACTGAAATCCGCTACTCGCCCTACGGATCCGCTACTCCGATTGGACTAGCGAATCCGGGGGCGGGGTAGCGGATTTCGGTGTTTCGTGGTCGGTCAGCCGGCCCGGGCCACAGCCAGGGCGTCGTGATCGGCGATGGCCCGGCAGGACCGCCGCATGAGCTGGGCGAACATCTCGTCGCCGCGGTCGGTTCGCGTGCCGTACATCCAGCCGAAGATCCCCAGAACAGGTGTCTGGAGCAGGCCGTAGACGTAGTCGTCCCAGCAGGTCTCGGGGGAGTAGTCGGTGACGCCGTGGCCCAGCAGGGCACGGTGGTAGTCCGCCACGATGTCGCGCTCGGCGGCCCGCCGGTCGTCCACGGTGAGGCTCGAGGCGAGGAAGCCGCCCAGGTCACGACCGGGCAACCCGACCGCCAGCGTCTGCCAGTCGCAGGCCAGTGAGGGACGGTCCCCAGCCGGGTCCACCAGCATGTTGTCGGCCCGGTAGTCGGCGTGCAGGAGTGCGAACCGCTCGGCCCGCCCGTTGGACCACTGGGCGATCAGCGGGGCGATCCCCGCCATGGTGCGGCGCTCGTCGTCGTCGAGTCTCTCGCCGAGCTCGGAGAGGAACGACTCCAGGGCCGGCCCGCCGAGCTCCTGCAGGGTGACGTTGTCCTCGACGGTCGGCACCGACAGGCCCTCGATCTGCAGCAGGGAGGGGTCGCACCAGCGCGGGCCGTGGAGCCCGGCGAGGTTGGCGGCGCAGTCGCGGGCCTGATCGATCGTCAGCCCGGCGAGCTGGTCGCCTTGCACGAGCGGGGTGACGTCGTCGAGGACGAGCGTGAACTCGCCCTCCCGCTCGCCGAGCGCCGCGAACCGGGCCCGCGGGACACGCACGGCGACCGTCGGCGCGAGGTCGCGATAGAAGAGCACCTCGGTGCGATACACGCCGTGCAGCAGCGGCCGCATGCCCTCGTCCGGGTTCGGCAACTTGACGAAGAGCGTCGGCGGGAGCCCGTCGCCGTCGACGTGCGCGAGCACGCAGCACCCGATCTGACCGGTGCCGACGGGCTCCGTGCGCACCGACCGGACCTCGGTACCGAGCACCTCGGACAGCCACCGGGCGGTGACCTCCTCCGGCGCGCAGACCACCTGCGGATTCGACGCGAGACTGGTCATGACGGGGTGTCCTTCCGGAGACGTGCGCTGGCGTGAGGTCGTGTGCCGGTGTCGGTGTCGGGGCGGTCACCGGTGTCGGGGTGTGCGGAGGCGGGATGTGCGGGCGCGGAGCGCGGGCGGATCCGGCCGGGATTGGGGTCGAGGTGGGCGAAGCGGCCCGGATCCCGGCGGCCCCGCCACTCGGCGAGCACCGGCGCGAGCTCGTCGGGAGTGGCGCCGTGCAGCACCACCGAGTCGACGCCGAGGGCGAGCTGGCCCTCGATGCGATCGGCGCAGTGGGCGGCGCTGCCGACCGCAGCAGTGGCGAGCCACTCGTCGGGCAGGACCTCCCGGGCGTGCCGCAGCAGGTCGAGGTCGTCGGTGGCATCGAGCGCGCCCGCATGCGAGGACAGCCGCTCGTCGGCGCGGAACGCCTCGAGTCCCGCAGGGTCCCACCCGTTGACCCGGACCAGGACGTCTCCGTAGCCGGTGAGGTAGGTCGCCAACCGCCCGGCCAGCTTGCGCAGCCGCGAGGTCTCGTCGAGCGAGTCCTCGATGGTCGCCATCACCGACCAGATCCGCACCTCCGCCGGGTCGCGGCCGGCCTGCTCGGCGGACTCACGGACCAGGCGCACGCAGCGTCGCACCGCGGCGTCCGACATGAAGGTGTGGAGGACCACCCCGTCGGCGATCCGCCCGGCCAGCCGCAGCTGGTTGTCGCCCATCGCCATGAGCAGCACGGGGATGTCCTCGTCGAACGACGCATCCTGCATCAGGTACGGGTACGTGCCCGCTGAGCCGTCGTGGCCGATCACGGCTTCGCCGCTCCACAGCGTCCGGAAGAGGCCGATCGCGTCCTCGAGCTGCGCGGACGTCACGTGCGGCAGGCCCATGATGTCGAAGAGCAGGGGGATGCCGCGCCCCAGGCCGAACGCGTAGCGTCCGCCGGACATCCGGTGCAGAGTCGTGGCCATCGTCGCGGTGACCAGCGGGTGCCGGGTGTTGTGATTGGTCGCGGCGGTTCCCACGCCGATGCGGCGCGTCGCCGCCACCGCCGCGCCCGCCATCACCGCGGCGTCCTTGAGGGCGAACCGCTCGGACAGCAGGATCGATCCCAGTCCGAGTTCCTCGGCGCGTGCGGCCTCGGCGATGAGATCGGCCGGTGACGCACTGTGTCCGGCCAATCCGTAGCAGGCGAGCTCGGACATGGGCGGAGGGGCGGCAAGAGTCGGAGCAGGGGCAAAGTCGTGGGCCATGGACACCTTCGGCGAGGGCGGGACTAAGGCGGGGCCGGATGTGACACGTGTCACTCTAGCGTCCGCGGGTCGCCGTCGACCGTGGTTTCGGAGCGCTTCCGGCCTACAGGCCCAGGACCGCCCGGGCGATGAGGAAGTAGACGATCAGACCGGTCGCGTCGACGAACGTCGTGATGAACGGATTGGAGAACACGGCCGGGTCGGCGCGCAGGGCCTGCGCGAGGAGGGGCATGAGCCCGCCCACGGTCGCCGCCACGGTGCACAGCACGAGCAGGGTCAGACCGATCACGACGCCCAGATCCGTCCCGTAGATCACCCCCGCGGCCAGCGCCCCGACCCCGCCCAGCACCAACCCCAGCGTGAACCCGGTCCGCACCTCCTGGGCCAGGACGCGCAGTCCGTCGCGGGGACGGACGTCACCCAGTGCGAGCGCGCGGGTCACGGTGGTGGCCGCCTGGTTACCGGTGTTGCCGCCGGTGCCGATGATGAGGGGCACGAACAGCGACAGTGCCACCACCTGCTCGATGGTCCCCTCGAACACCTCCAGCACCTGCACTGTGAGCGCGGCACCCAGGGCGAGGACCAGCAGCCACACCACACGTGAGCGCACCAGTGATCGCACCGGCGTCGCGAGGTAGGGCGCGCGCAGCGGCTCCGAACCGCCGGCCCGGGCGGTGTCCTCGGTCTCGGCGTCCTCGAGGACCCGCAGGGCGTCGTCGAAGGTGAGGATCCCGACCAGCCGGCCCTCGTCGTCGACGACCGGCATCGCGATGAGGCGCTCGTCCGCGGACCGACGCGCAGCGGTCTCGGCGGACTCGCGTGCGCGCGCGGTGATCGCGTCGTTCATCAGCTCGCGGACGGGCGTGGCCGGGTCGGCACGCATGATCGACCGTAAGCCCACGATCCCCACCAGCCGCCGCTGCTCGTCGGTGACGGGGATGGCGTAGATCGTCTCCGCCTCGTCGATCCGCTTCCGGACCCGCTCGAGGGTCTCACCGGCGGTGACGTCGGGGTGGGTGGAGACGAACTCAGGGCTCATCCGCCGCCCGACCGAACCGCTCGGATAGTCGAGGACCGCGGAGGTGAGGGCCTGTTCGTCGGCGTCCAGTTCCCGCATGAGCCGGGTGGCCACGTGTGCCGGGAGCTCGTCGATCAGCCCGGCGCGGTCGTCGGGGTCGAGGTCGGTGAAGATCTGGCTGACGCGGTCCGTGTGGAGGGCCCGGATCAGCTCGGACTGCAGTGGCGGGTCGAGCGCCTCGAAGACCACGAGCGCGGTGCCCTTGGACAACAACCGGAACAGGACGGCCCGGTCCTTGGCACCGCTGCGTTCGAGAACGTCGACGATGAGCCAGGGCGGCATCCCCTCGACCATGTCGGAGGCGGTCCGCAGATCCCCGCTGTCGATCAGGGTGTCGATACGGCGGGCGGCATCGGCCGGATCGCGCAGGCTCGGGTCGTGCGTGTCGAGTGCGTCCCCGGGCCCGACCATGTCAGTACTCCTCGGCGATGTCGTCGTAGGCGGTCAGCGGGTCGAGCCTGCCATCGGCGCGGTAGGCGGCGCGGGCCAGCGTCATGGAGGCCACGGTCGTCACCACCACCGTCGCACCGAGGGCCACCAACGCCATGATCAGCGGCACCCACCCGAACCCGGCCTTCACCTCGTGCACGTACGCCGCGAGGATGAACAGCATCATTCCCAGGCCGGTCGCCACGGACAGGATGTTGATCCGGGTCAGGGCGTCACCGGCACGGGACATGGTCACCGCGGCCACCAGGAAGCACAGCGACCCGAGCAGGGCGGGTACCCCGACCAGCAGGTCCACGATCATCGAACCGTCCATCGCCGTCACCGTTGTCCCCGCGAGAGCAACCGCGCCAGGGCGACGGTCGAGAGCACCCCGATGAGCGACCCGAGCATCACCACGTCCAGCGCCACCGCCGACCCCTGACGGATGACGAAGAGCACGAACAATGCGACCGCACAGAAGAAGCTCAGATCGGCCATGACGGCGCGGTTGGCGTCGCCGGGCCCGCGCACCGCGCGGACCGCCGCCACGACCATGCTCATGAGGATGATCAGGGTCGACACGGCCAGCAGCACCGTGAGCAGCGGGCTCATTCGTCATCACCTCGCAGAACGGACAGCACCCGGTTCTCCGTCTGACCGAGCAACTCGATCATCTCCTCCCGGGGCCCGCCGAGCACCACGTGGACCCACATCTCGTCGTCGCCGATGACGGTCACCAGCGTTCCGGGCGTGACGGTGATCGCCCAGGCCAGCGCGGTGACCTCGAGGTCGGTGCGGGAGCGCATGGGGTAGCGCACCAGAACCGGCGTGCCGATCGGCCCGGGGGTGACGGCCTCTATCGCCAGGGCCCACGAGGACAATACGACGTTCCACAGGAGCCAACCCAGGACGAGCGGGGCCCGGAGCACGCGACGGATCACGGGCGACCCCCGATCGTCGAGTCGGTCATCGCATCCGGGCCGTCGAGCACGGCCGAGACGTACGCGTCGGTGTCGACGAGCCCGGCGACCGCCCGGTCCACCTCGGGGGCGATCGCCCCGTATCCCAGGAACATCGCCACCGACACGGCCGTGAGTGCGCCACCGGGCACGAGCAGGCGCGCCGGCACGCGCGGGGACGGGCGCGCCTCGTCGTCGTCGTTCTCGTCGTCGCGGCGCTGTCTCTCGTCGCTGTCGCCGCCGGCGCTGTCGCCGCCCGCGTCGGCGGCGCCGCGCGCAGGACCGCCCCACATGGTGCCGCGCCACAACCGGAGCATGGCGACCAACCCGATGAGGGAGGAGACGAGGACAACGACGACGGTGACGATCCCCCACGCGCCGCCCGCGCCGAGGGCCGCGGTCACGACCTCGAGCTTGCCGATCAGACCCGAGGTGGGGGGCAGTCCGACCAGGGCCGCGATCGCGAGCACCAGCAGCACCCCCAGTGGGCGTTCGCGGTACCAGAGCCCGGTCAGGCCGCCGAACTGCCCGCTGCGGTAGACATGCTCGGCGGCGCCGAACAGCATCACCAGCGCACCGATGGTGACCATGTGGTGGATCATGTAGACGATGGCACCGCCGGGGGCCTGTGCGACGGCGAGGGCGGCCAGGATGACGCCGACCCCGGAGACCATCTGCCACGCGAGGATCTCCCGGGTGCCGACGGGCGAGGCCGAGGCGACGGCACCCCACAGGGCGGTCACCAGGGCCACCACCAGCAGGACGCGGCCCCAGGCCGGGTCGAGGTCGAACGCGGTGGCCCAGATGCGGATCACCGCGTACAGGGCGACCTTGGTGTGCAGCGCGGAGAACAGTGCCATGACCCCGGCGGAGGTGCCGGGGTAGGCGCGGGGCAGCCATCCGTGGACCGGTACGGCACCGGCCTTGATGCACAGGGCCATCAGCACCACACCCAGCGCGGCGGCCACCCGGCCGTCCTCGCGCGCCGCACCCGCGAGGACGGCGAGGTTGACGCTCCCGGCGGAGGCGTACACGAAGCCGACACCCGCGAGCAGGAGCGTGGAGGTCAGCAGGTTGATCACGACGAACAGTCGCCCCACGCCGAGGCGGCGCCATGTGCCCGTCATGGCGATGAGCGCGTACGAGGGCAGCAGCATGACCTCGACAAAGACGAAGAGGTTGAACAGGTCGCCGGTGAGCAGCGCGCCGTTCGCCCCGGCGAGCAGCAGCAGGGCCAGCGGGGCGAAGTAGCGGCTCCGGCCGAACTCGCCGGTCTGATCGCAGAACACCAGGGACATCAGGGCCACCACGCCGGTGGTCACCAGCATGATCGCGGTGAAGGAATCGGAGACGAAGGGGATCGCCACGCCCGGGACGAACCCGCCCACGGCGGCGGCGATCACGGGCTCGGAGCGGTGCAGCGCGAGGAGCAGTATCCCCGCGACCGCGGTCGCCACCGGGACCGCCATCGCCACGAACCTGCCGGCGGTGCGTGACGGCAGGATGGCCGTGACGGCGGCGGCCATCACCGGGATCGCTGCCAACAGGGGCAGCAGCAGGGCGGTCACGGCGCGTCCTCCTCGCCGGTGGGCGGCACGTTGTGGGTGTCGTCGTCGCTGCTCACCACGGCGAGGGAGAGCATGAACACGGTGACCGCGAGCGTGATGACGATGGCGGTGAGGACGAACGCCTGGGGGAGCGGGTCCGCGGACACGTCGATCCCGTTGACCCCGGCGAGCGGTTCGGCCCGCCAGGCCGAGACCCCCGAGCTGAGCAGCATGAGGTTGACCGCGTGACTGATGAGCGCGAGCCCGAACACGACGCGGACCATCCCCCGCTGCATCATCAGGTAGACACCGCCCGCGGTGAGGACGCCGATCATGATCGCGATGGTCACCGGGCGACCTCCTCGCCGGCTCGGCGACCACCCGCGGGGCCACTGTCGGTCCTGCGACCCCGGCGGCGTCCGGTGTCCGGCGCGTCCGGGCCGGGGACGACCTCGGCGGGGGCGCGGCCGGCGCCGAGCGTGTTGAACGCGGTCATGACCAGACCCAGGACGCCGGCGTAGACGCCGAGGTCGAAGATGAGGGCGCTGGAGAGGTGCTGGCCCGCGACGTACCAGTGGGCGGGCTCGAGGAACTGCCCGAGCGCGTAGCCACCGATCCCGGTGAGCCCCGCGAGGACCAGCCCGCCACCGATGAGCGCGACCGGGGTGGAGGGCCGGCTCACGGGACGGTCCGACTCGCGGGCCAGGTAGACGAGCGCGAACGCGCACGCGGCCACCAGCGCGGCGATGAACCCGCCACCGGGCTCGTTGTGTCCACGCCAGAGCAACATCACCGAGACCACCGCCAGGATCGGGGTGACCCCCTTCGCGAGCAGCCTGAGCGGCAGGGTGTTGCGGGCGGCGTCCTCCAACGCCTCCGCGGCGGTCCCGGTGCTCTGCACGCTGCCGGGCAGCGGCTCGCGGTAGGGCTCGGCGTCGACGGCACGGGCGGTGGCCCGAACCGAACCCAGGACGCCGAGGATCGCGATACCGGCCACGCCCAGAACGGCGACCTCGCCGAAGGTGTCGAGCGCACGGAACTCCACGAGGATGGTGTTGACGACGTTGCTCCCGCCGGTGATCTCGGGCCCGTTCTCCAGCAGGTACATGCCGATGGGGGAACGGTCCCGACGACCCGTGAAGACCAGGGCGCCGATGGTCGCCGTGACGCCGGTGAGCAGGGCCAGGACGATGGCCGCGGTGTTCCTGGGACGTGAGGCGGGGATGAAGTCGCGGGGCAGGCGCCGCAGGACCAGCATGAACATGATGATCGTGAGCGCCTCGACCAGCAACTGGGTCAGGCCGACGTCGGGCGCCCCGAGGCCGAAGATCTGGATGGTCACGGCGATCCCGACCGCGCCCAGGAGGACGGCCGCGGACAGTCGGGACCGTGCGGTACACAACCCGCCCACGCCGACCACGACGACGATCAGCAGCAGCACGTCGATCGACCGGTCGAGCCCGCCGACGCGCGGGGGGATCGAGGCGCCGGTCGCCAGCGCCCAGCCGCCGATCCCGACCGCGTAGACGGTCAGCACCGCGAGCAGCGCGCCGGCGTGACGGGCGGGCGAGTCCGACGCGGTGGGGCGGACCAGTGCACGGCCGGCGCGGGTGACCGCCGACATCAGACCCTCGAGGACGGAGGCACCGGTGAACGGCAGCAGTTCGCGGCTCAGTGCGCGGTCGAGCAGGGTGCGCTTCCAGACCAACAGCACGCCGACGAACAGGATCAGGGCGGTGAGCCCGACCTCGAGGGTCAACCCGTGCCACAGGACGAAGTGGGCCTCGAAATCGAGGTCAGCCTCGTCGGCGCCGGCGGGAAGGCTCCGGTACTCGGCGAACCCGCGCTCGGCCGGGGGCCAGCCGAACGGCCCGGCCGCGGCCTCGGCGACCGCCGACATCGGCACGTCGAAGACCCACACCACCAGCGCCAGCGGCAACCCGATCGCGGCGGGCAGGGCCGCGGGCAGCCAGAGCCGCACCGGGGCCTCGTGGACCCCGCCGGGGTCGGTCGCCGGCCGGGACGGGTCGCGGTAGACACCGAGGAACCCGCCGAGCACGATGCGGGCGCAGTAGAGGAAGGTGAGGATCGCCCCCACCACGGCGGCGGTCAACAGGGCCGCCACGGCCAGCGTGTCGCCGCCGGCGACGTCGCCGAACGCGATGAGCATGGACTCCTTGGACACGAAGCCCAGGGTGGGCGGGACGGCCGCCATGGCGCCCGCGCCGAGCACGGTGGCCCCGAACGTCCACGGCATGCGACGCCAGAGCGGGCCGAGGTCGCGGATATCGCGGGCCCCCGCCTCGTGATCGACCACGCCGACCAGCATGAACAGTCCGGACTTGAACAGGGCGTGGGCGACGGTGTGCAACGCGGCGGCGGCGAGCGCCTCCTGCGTCCCGACGCCGATCGCCGCGGTGATCCAGCCCAGCTGGCTCACGGTGGAGTACGCCATGAGCTGTTTGAGGTCGGTCTTCTGCAGCGCGAACACGGCCGCCATCACGGCGGTGCCCATGCCCACGGAGACCAGCAGCGCGTTCCACACCGGCACGTCGTGGAAGGCCGGGGAGAATCGCATGAACAGGAAGATCCCGGCCTTGACCACGGCCGCGGCGTGGAGATACGCGCTCACCGGGGTCGCCGCCGCCATCGCGTCGGGCAGCCAGAAGTGGAACGGGAACTGGGCGGACTTGGTGAACGCGGCCACCGCCACGGCGACCGCCACCGCCGCGGTGAAACCGGGGTCGGTGAACCACACGTCGTGGGCGAGGGCCCCCGAGATGGACGTGGTGCCGGTGCGCAGCCACATGGCCACGAGCGCGCCCAGGAGCACCAGGCCGCCGACGACGGTCACCGTGAGGGTGCGCAGCGCGGCGGCGTAGGCGGGGCGGCCCGAATTGGCGATGAGCGCGAACGAGGCCAGCGACGTGAGCTCCCAGCACACGTACAGCAGCACCATCGAGTCCGTGAGCACGAGGCCCAGCATGGAGACCGTGAACAGGGTCATGAGCTGGTAGAAGCCGTAGTGCTGGGGGCGCCGGGCGTGACTGTGCGCGCGCCCGTGCCCGTGGTCGCCGCCGGAGAGGTACGACGACGAGTAGATCAACACGATCGCGCCGATCACCAGCGCGAGCATCGCGAAGAGCAGACCCGTGGGGTCCGCGAACAGATCCAGCGTCCAGTCGCGGGCGGGCACCCAGGGAATGCGGACGACGGCGGTGGGCATCCCGGACAGGGCCAGCGAGAGGGGCGACAGCAGCGCGAACGCACCCAACAGATAGAGCGCCGCGAGCGGCCAGCCGGCACCTCGCCCGAGCCACCTGGTGAGCGGCCACGCGAGCAGTGCGGCCAGACCTGCAGCAGCGATCGCGAGGACGGGGCTCATGGCTCCTTCCTGCGCGGGACGTGGTGGCGAGGGTGCGTAGGTTTCGGGAAGCAGTCTATCAATCGCCTCGGACACGGAATCGGGGGCATGCCGGGTGACCTGCGGGAACGGGGCAGATCAGCGGTTACGCTCCCGATATGAGCCCCTCTGCGACCCCCTCGGAGACCTCGGAGAACAGCCCTGCCACGGACGTCCTGCCGGTGACGGAACCCGGTCCGGACGCCGCGCTCCGGGCGGACGACGACTCCGCGCCCCCGTCCGGCGGGCCCGGTCTCGGATCCGGGACCGGGCCCGCCCGGCGGCTACTGGGGCTGGTGCTGATCGTCCTGCCGCTCGTCCTCGCCGCCCTGTGGGCGGTGGTCGGCCCCGCCCCGGAGCGGGAGGAGGCCGCCGCCGGCGCCGGCGGACCGTTGCGATCGGCGCTCGCCGAGGCGTCGGCCAACTCGTCGTTCACCGTCGCCGGGACGGAGCAACTTCGCTCCGGGACCGCCGAACTCGCCGACGGGTCCGGGCAGCTGCGCGACGGCTCCGCCGAACTGGCCGCGGGGATGGAGCAGCTGCAGGCGGGGATGGGGCAGGCCGGATCCGGCGCCGGGGAGGTCGCGGGCGGCGTGCGTCAGGTCGTGGGCGCGGTCCGCGGGGTCGCCGTGATCCAGGGGCAGGTCTCCACCGCGATCGAGGACGCCCTGTCGCGCCTCCAAGGCGACGCCCCCGAGGTCGTGCAGGCACGCAACGCCCTCACCGGGCTGCGCGACCAGCTCGCCACCCAGGGGCTCGACCAGAACACACTGAGCAACCTCGACCAGCTCGATTCCGGCGCGGCCGAACTCGCCCGCCAGCTCTCCGCCCCGGGCGCCGAACTGCGTGACGGCATCTACTCCGCGACCCGCGGTGCCCGCGAACTCGCCGGCGGCGCGGGAGAGCTCACGACCGGAGCCGAGGCCCTCCGCGACGGGGCGGCCGGCGTCGCCGACTCCGCCGGCCGTACGCAGGAGTCCATCGGTAAGACCGGGCGCGCCCTGGCCGCCGAACAGGGCGACGCGGGTCTGGAGGCCGCCGCGGCCGCCGACGACTCCGAGCGGCGCACCTCCGCCGGGATCCTCGGCGTGGCCGCGGCCGCCGTCCTCGGGGCGCTGCTCGTCCAGCTCGTCCGCCGGCCCGGCTCGTCGTTCGCCGAGTCGGCACTCGCGCTCGCCCTGCTCACCGCCGGCCTGTCCGCGTGGGCGCTGGCCACCGTGGACGGTCCTTCCGCGGGCGGGGCGGCTGCGGCCGTGGCGATCGTCGCCCTCGTCGTCGTCGCCTCCTCCGCCCTGTGGCGCGCACTCGTCGCGGTGCTCGGCCCCTGGCCCGGGCGGATCACGGCGGCGGTCTTCGCCGCTGCGTCGGCCGGCGTGGCGTGGTGGGTGTGGGTGGCCGGTGGTGCGCCGTCCGCCGTCGTCACCGTCACCTCCGCTACGACGACCGGGCAGGCCACCGCGGCGCTCGACGCGGTCCTGCTCGCCGGGCCCGCCTCCGTCGCGTGGACCGGCGCGGCGGTCCTCGCCGCGGTCGCGGTGTTCTCGCTGCTGGCGGTCCGCATCGCCGAACGGCCCCGGCTCCGACCCTAGGGACGACGGCCGCGGCCGACCCCGCGCGCCCTGAGGGGCGGCGCGGGGTCGGCGACGCGGAATCCGCGGAGCTCCGGCGGCTCAGTCGGCCAGGCCCACGACCTCGTGCTCCTCGGCGGGCTCATCGGTGATCGTGTCCACGCCACCGTCGGTGAGCATGGGCACGGTGAAGACGAACTCGGGAATCGCGAAGGCGTCGACCAGGGTGCGCGCCCGGCCCGCCAGCTTGGTGCACAGGCGGTTACGGGCCGCGGTGGCCGCCTTGGTGCGCTCGGTGGTCAGGCGGTTGTGCTCGAGGAACCAGCCCTTGTCGGCGTCCACGATGTCGAGGACGTAGAGGTCGCACAGCATCCCGAGGACCTCCTTGGCCTCCGGGTCCTCGCAGGCGTCCACGGCCTCCGCGAACCGGGCGAACACCCAGCTGTCCATGTGGGCGCGGCCCGCCTGCAGCAAGTGGTCCTGGGCGGAGTTGAACACCTTGAACGCCGCCGAACCGTCCTGACCCTGCGCCTTGCGCAGGCGCCGCGCGACCGTCTCCAACAGGTGCTCCTCGCGGTCGACGAGGAGCTGGAGCTGGTTGCCGCGGTCGAGCAGGTCGGTGTGCTCGCGGTCGGTCACGGCGTCGACGAGCTTCTGCCACAGCGTGGAGGCCCGGGCCTTCTCCTGCACCACGTCCACGGCGGTGCTCAGGGCGAACGCGACGGTCTCGCGCTGGTCCATGTCACCGAACTCCGCCGCATAGGAGGTGAGCAGCTCCTTGCCCACCAGCTGCGTGAGGACGATGTTGTCGCCCTCGAACGTCGAGAAGACGTCGCAGTCCTTGCGCATCTCCGTGATCAGGTTCTCGGCCATGTACCCGGCGCCACCGCAGGCGAGACGCGCCTCGACGATCGCGTCGTTGGCGAACGCGGTGACCGAGGCCTTGATGCCCGCGGCGTGGGTCTCCATCTCGCGGCGACGGACCTCGTCGAAGGCGTCCGGGTTCTTCTCGAACTCGTCCAGTTCGAGGATGATCGCGTTCTGCGCACACGCGTAGGCGTACGCACGGGCGACCCGCGGCATGAGCCGGCGCTGGTGCTCGCGGTACTCCAGCAGCGGGATGCCCTTACCGGTTTCCGGGTGGTCGAACTGCCGGCGGACCAGCGAGTACCGCACGGCCAACGCCAGCGCGGTGCGCGCGGACGCGCCGGCCGCCGCTCCCACCGACACCCGACCGCGGATGAGCGTGCCGAGCATGGTGAAGAATCGGGCGCCGACCGAATCGATGGGGGAGGAGTACCCCCCGTCGGAGTCGACGGCGCCGAAGCGGTCGAGCAGTGCCTCACGCGGAACCCGCACGTCGTCGAACCAGATGCGGCCGTTGTCCACGCCCGCCAGCCCACCCTTGGGGCCGTGGTCGGTGGTGCGGACGCCCGGCAGGTCGTCTCCGGCCTCGTCCCGGATCGGCACCAGCAGGCAGTGGACACCGTGGCGGAGCTCCGAACCGTCGTCGGCCGTGGTGATCAGCTGGGCGAACACGGCCGCCATCCGGCCGTCGCGGGCGGCGTTGCCGATGTAGGCCTTCTCCGCGCTGGGCGTCGGGGTGTTGACGACGAACTCGCCGGTCTCCCGGTCGAACGTCGCCGTGGTCTCGAGGTTCTGCACGTCCGAACCCCCGCCGACCTCGGTCATCGCGAAGCAACCGAGCAGGTTGAGCGACATGACGTCCGGAAGGTACTTCTTACGGGTCTCGGCGTTGCCCAGGTTGGCGATCGCGCCGCCGAACAGGCCCCACTGGACGCCGGCCTTGACCATCAGGGACAGGTCGAGGTGGCCGAGCATCTCGAAGGACGTCAGAGCGCCACCGGTGTCACCGGTCCCGCCGTCCTCCTCCCGGAAACCCAGCTTGGGGGTTCCGGAGTCGGCGAGGCGCTGGAGTTGCGTGAGTACGTGGTCGCGGTGCTCCTCCATGGTCAACCCGATCGGGTTGAGCATGTCCGGGGTCATGGATTCACGCGTCAACTCGCGGGCGTCGGCCCAGGTCCCGTCGAGGACCTTCTGCAGCGACGCCGCGAGGTCCGCGTCCCCCGCCCCGGTGGTGGTGATGCGGCCGTAGTTCGGGTGCACGGCGGGGCCGGCACCGGGTGCACTGTCCCCTGCGGCGGCGGCGTTCTGGACGTCGGTCTCGGAGGTCATGCCGACAACTCTACGGAGAGACCGCGCCGCTGTGCACCGGTAGAGCGGGCCCACGTGAGAGGCGCCACGCGCGGCGCGGGTGCACCGCACCCCGCACATGACCGAGGGCCCGGATCACTGATGTGATCCGGGCCCTCGCATTGTCGGGGTGGCGGGATTCGAACCCACGACCTCTTCGTCCCGAACGAAGCACGCTACCAAGCTGCGCCACACCCCGGTGACAACGAGGGATACTCTAGCGCCCCGCCCACGGAATCGCGAAACCGGGTCAGACCGGCAGGGGCACCTTCACACGATGCGGGGTCACCGGGACCTCCGAACCCTCCCCGCCGCCACCGGGAACGGCGACCAGTTCCAGCAGCGTGGCCTCGGGGCGACAGAACGTGCGTACCGGTACGTACGGGGAGGTGCCCAGACCCGCGGAGACGTGCAGCACCAGGTTCCGGCCCCACGCGGACAGGCCCTGCACCCGCGAGCGGTCGATCCCGCAGTTGGTGATGATCGCCCCGGTCGGCAGGCAGAGCTGACCCCCGTGGGTGTGCCCCGCGAGCGCGAGGTCATACCCGTCGGCGTCGAACCGGTCCAACACGCGGGGCTCCGGCGAGTGCACCAGGCCGATCCGCAGGTCGAAGGCCGCCCCGGCGGGGCCGGCGATCTCGTTGTAGCGGTCCCGTCCGATGTGGGGGTCGTCGACCCCGGCGACCAGCACGCTCCGGCCGTCCACCGCGATCTCCGAACGCTGGTGGGTGGCGTCGACCCAGCCCCGCTCGGTGAAGGCGGCCTTGAGGTCGCGCCACGGCAGCGGGACCGCCGAGTGCTTCTGACGACCGATCCCGATGTACGGGAGCGGGCTCTTGGGCACGGGCGCGTAGTAGTCGTTGGAGCCGAAGACGAACGCGCCCGGGCGGTCGAGGAGCGGGCCGAGGGCCTGGACGACGGAGGGCACCGCCCGGACGTCCGAGAGGTTGTCGCCGGTGTTGACCACCAGGTCGGGAGTCAACTCCGCCAGAGAGGCGACGAACTGCTGCTTGCGCTTCTGTCCCGGCATCATGTGCAGGTCGGAGATGTGGAGGATCGTCAGGGGCTGCGACCCGGGCGCGAGCAAGGGCAGGGAGTGGCGGCGCAGCGTGAAGGCGTTCCGTTCCCAGCCGGTGGCGTAGACGGTCCCCGCCACGACCGCCCCGGCGAGGACGGCCGCCGCGCGGGCGGGGGAGGTCATCGAACCCTGGGGCTTGCGTGGCTGGCGTGGCATCAGTCCAGACTACCGACGCCACGCGGGGTCATCGCGGCGGCGAGATGGTGATGGGGGCCAGCCCCGGCACGTTGAGCACGACGGGCTCGTCGCCCACCGCCGCCCCCGGTCCGGAGGTGCCCTGGCCCTGCGCCGCTGCGCCGCCCCCGCCGCCGCCCGAACCGTCGGACACGCGGAGGGTGAGCTGGGATCCGGGGATGCCGGTGCCGCCGTCGACGCCGACGACCGTGCCGTACGGGCGGCCGGTACCGGAGACGAACTGGGTGTTGACGACGAACCCGGCATTGGTAAGGAGGGAGGTCGCGGCCGACTGGCTCATGCCCTCGACGTCAGGGGCGGCGGTCCCGCTGGTCCCGGCCTGGTAGGCGGGGTCCGGGGCGGGCAGCTGGAGCGGGCCGTAGACGTCGGAGATAGGGGAGAAGGCCGAGAACCAGGTCTGGGCCGGCTCGAGACCGCCGAAGAGGTTGCCGTACGAACACTGGCGCAGCGGGCTGGTGCACAGTTCGGTGGTGGTGGTGCCGTCGTTGAACGCATAGACGGCCGCCGAGTAGGTGTTGGTGAAGCCCAGGAACGCGGACGACCGGTTGGCCTCGGAGGTACCCGTCTTGCCGGACATCGGCTGACCCCACCCGGCCCCGGCGGCGGCGCCGGCCGCCGTGCCCCCGCTCACGTGGTCCTTGGACATGGCGACGGCGAGGGTGTTCGCCAGACCCTCCTCGACCACCTGCTCGCACTTTGGCTCGTTCAACTCGACGGGCGCTCCCGTGCGGTCGGTGATCGACTCGATGGGGCTGGGCGGACACCACACGCCTCCGGACGCGATGGTGGCGCCGACGTTGGACAACTCCAGCGCGTTGACGGCGGTGGGCCCGAGGGTGAACGACCCGAGGTTGTTCTTCTTGACGAATCCGCTGATCGAGTCGCCACCGGCGGCGGTGCCCTTGCGGTCGTACGAACGCATCCCGAGTCGGACCGCCATGTCGACGGTGGGGGCCACGCCGACGTCCTTGATGAGGTTCACGAAGGTCGTGTTGGGGGACTGGGCCAGGGCATCCGTCACGGGCAGCGAACTCGCATACGACCCGGCGTTCTCCACGCAGTACTGGGCGGGCGGACACCCGGCGGCGCCACCCGCGCCGAGGCCGGAGACCTGGACACGACGCGGCACCGGGAGGCTGGTGTTGGTGCCCATGCCCTTCTCCATGGCCGCGGCCACGGTGAAGATCTTGAACACCGACCCCCCGCCGTCGCCGACCAGGGAGAACGGCTGCGGCTGCACGGTCTGGCTGTCGCCGAGTTCGAGCCCGTATTGACGGCTGGAGGCCATCGCGACGACCTTGTGGGCGTCCTTGCCGGGCCGGACGACGCTCATCACCTCGGCCACGCCCTGGGCGGTCGGGTTGCCGTAGGTGTCGACGGCACGCTGGACGTTGGCCTGGACGGTCTCGTCGAGCGTGGTGCGGATCGTGTAGCCGCCCTGCTCGACCATGTCGCGGCTCAGGCCGTTCTCCTCGAGGTACTGCAGGACGTAGTCGCAGAAGAATCCACTGTCACCGGCCGTGATGCAGCCGCGGGGCAGCGGGTTGGGGCGCTCGAGCACCCCGAGGGGTTCGGCCGCGTACGCCTGCCCCTCGGCCGGGGTGATGGCTCCGGTCTGCACCATCGTGTCGATGACGGTGTCGCGGCGCTGCTGGGTGTCCCCGGGGTTCGTGTACGGGTTGAACCGGCTCGTGGACTGCACCATGCCGGCGAGCATCGCCGCCTGCGGGACGCTCAGATCCCGGGCGTCGACGCCGAAGTAGGTTTGCGCGGCGGTCTGGACGCCGAACGTGCCGTTGCCGAACGAGACCAGGTTGAGGTACTTGGTGAGGATCTCGTCCTTGCTCAGTTCCCCGTCGAGGGTCAGGGCCATCCGGATCTCTTTGATCTTCCGGGCGGGAGTGGTCTCGACGGCGGCCCGCCGCTCCGCGTCGTTCTCGGCGGAGACGAGGAACTGATAGTTCTTGACCAGCTGCTGGTCGATGGTCGACGCGCCCTGCTCGACCTCTCCCGAGGTGGCGTTGGTCAGGGCCGCCCGGACGGTGCCGCGCCAGTCCACGCCGGCGTGGTCGGCGAACCGGCGGTCCTCGATCGCGATGATCGCCAGCTTCATCTGCGGCGAGATCTGCTCGCTGGGGACCGGAACGCGCTGCTGGTCGTACAGCCATGCGATGGGTGTGCCCGCGGCGTCGGTCACCGTCGAGATCGACGGGAGGTCGCCCTTGATGAGGTCCGCGGACGTCCCGGCCAACGAGTCGGCCATCTTGTTGGACGCGAGCCCCACGGCTCCGGCTATCGGGAACAACGACCCCGCCGTGACCACCCCGGCGGCGACACAGGTCGCGACCAGCTTTCCCAGCGAACTCATAGCCGACACAGGCACAGGGTACGTGACCACCCCTGGTGGGCCACCCTTCGCGCGGCGATCATGTGTCGACTCTTTACTTCTGTTGTGTGACTGCGGTAACAATATGGGGGAACGCGGGACGAATCGGACCGGAATGGGATCGCGGTACACCGATCCCAGGTACGACCGCCCGCGGACGCAGTGGACCCGCCGCGCCGGGCGGGCTCAGAAGGCCGGAGACGTGCGCGGTGAACTCGTCCACGACTCCACTCACGCTAGGGGTATTTCGATGACGGCCACCCTCCCCGGGACCACCCGCTCCTCCGACAACGGGGTCCGCCCTGGTGCCGGCAACCCCCTCGGCTCCGAGGAGATCATCATCGGGGAGGGTCGCCAGGAATGGGTGGCCCAGGCCCGGTGCAAGGACATCGACCCGGACGAGTTGTTCGTCCGCGGGGCCGCGCAGCGTAAGGCCGCGTCCATCTGCCGCCACTGCCCGGTCCTCCTGCAGTGCCGCGCCGATGCACTGGACAACCGCGTTGAATTCGGTGTCTGGGGCGGGATGACCGAGCGTCAGCGGCGCGCACTGCTCAAGCAGCACCCCGAGGTCCGCTCCTGGGCCGACTTCTTCGCGCAGCAAATCGAGCGGCACACCGCCGTCTACTGAATCCGCAGGTCCACTGAGTCCGGAGGTCCACCGGGTCAGGACACGTCGGAGTCCGGTTATCGCGAGCGCGGCCCGCGGCAGACGCCGTGGGCCGCGTTCGTCATTCGGGCGGTAGCGCGGGCTCGAGGGCACCGAGCCGCGAGGCTCCTGCGGGGCGAGCACACCGGCATCACAACCCCGCTCGGATGCGCTGCCCCTTCGGCTTGCGCTGCCTGTGTGGTCAATTACGGCAGCACAACCCCGGTATCTGCGTACATTCCGCCAGCGCGGGTCAGAGAGGCAGCGCAACCGAGCGCGGATGCGCTGGCCTTCTGCCCGGGACGAGACCGCGTAGAGCCCTGTCCCGCGGCGTCGGCCTGCCCGCGACGAGCGCTGTCCCGCGGCGTCGCCCTGCCCCTGCTCTCCGATCAGCCGCAGAGTTGGTCCCCCACCGAGCGCAACGCCTCCAGGTTGGAGATCTCGAACGGCAATGACGGCACGCCGACGATCCGCACGTCCGGATGGGTGTCGGTGAACGACTCGAGCAGCCGCACCTCCTGCTTGGCGGTTCCCGCCCGGTCGGCGTGGATGCGCAGCACCGCCTCGGCCTCGGAGTTCTCGCCGGCCAGACGATCGGCGGCCGCGCAGGCTTGCTCGGCGCTCAGGTCCGTGAGACGTGGGTGCGTGCGGTTGACCACGAGCCCCGCCAGCGGCATCCTCTCCTCGGCCAGCCGCTCGGCGAAGAACGCGGCCTCACGCAGGGCGGGCCGCTCGGCGGAGGAGACCACGAGGAACTCCGTGCCCTTGCGGCGCAGGATCGCCTGGGTCCGGGCCGCGCGGGTGGTGAACCCGCCGAACGTGGAGTCCAGCGCCACCACCATCTCGGAGGCGTCCTTGAGCATGGAGGACCCCACGACCGTGGACACGCCCCGCATCGCGGTGCTCATCGCGCCGGTGACGAGGCGTCCGACGCCCCGGCCGGGTGTCGAGAGCAGTCTCATGAGCCGGCTGTCGAGGAACGCGCCGAGGCGGCGCGGTGCGTCGAGGAAGTCCAGGGCGTTGCGGGACGGAGGGGTGTCGACGACGACGAGGTCCCATGCCGAATCGTCGAGGAGCTGCCCCAACTTCTCCATGGCCATGTACTCCTGCGTGCCCGCGAAGGAGGTGACCATCGTCTTGTAGAAGCGGTTGTCCAGGATGTCCCGGGCCTTGGCCTCCGTCGTGTTGGCCACCACGAGTTCGTCGAACGTGCGGCGCATGTCCAGCATCATCGCGTGCAGTGACCCGCCCCCGGCGGACGACTCCTCGCCGAGGTCGACGGGGGAGGGTTCGTTGGACAGCTCGTCGATGCCGAGGGCCTGGGCGAGTCGCCGGGCCGGGTCGATGGTCAGCACGACCGTGTCCCGGCCGAGTTCGGCGGCCCGCAGACCGACCGCCGCGGCGGTGGTCGTCTTGCCGACGCCGCCGGCGCCCGTGCACACCACGACCCGGGTCGCGGGGTCGGTGAGCATGGCGGTGATGTCGAGGCGACGTGTCATGTCAGTGGACTCCCTGGTCGACGAGGGCGGAGGCGAGGTCGTAGAGGTCCGCGACCTCCACTCCGTTGGGCAGGGCCGGCAACACGAGGGTGGGGCAGGCGGCGGAGGTGAGCGTCTCGCCGGCGCGGAGCTGACCCCGGGCAACGCGGGCGTGCTCGATGGCCTGCACGAGAAGCCCCTGCAGCCCCTCGTCGTCGACCTCCACGCCGGTCGCGTCGAGGCCGTCCACGACCGCCTCCGCGTCGATGTCCTCCTCGGCGATGCGCCGCAGCGCCTCGTCGTCGAGGTGACGGGTCTCGGCACGGTTGATGATGACCTGGCCCATCCGGAGCCCGTGGCTCTTGAGTTCGTCGATCGCCTCGATGGTCTCCTGCACGGGAAGCGACTCCAGCAGCGTCACCAGGTGCACGACCGTGCGGGTGGAGTGGACGAGCTCGGACACGGCCTCCGCCTGGCGACGGATGGGGCCGCCCCCGCCGGCGAGGTCGGCCATCGCGGTGGTGACGTCGAGGAACTTGCCGATCCGGCCCGTGGGCGGGGCGTCGACCACCACGGCGTCGTAGACGACCTCACGCTTGGCGTGCTCGCGCGCGACGACCTCGTAGATCTTGCCGGTGAGCAGGACGTCCTTGAGCCCGGGCGCGATGGTGGTCGCGAACTCGATCGCACCGACCGACTTCATCACCTTGCCCACCACGCCCAGGCGGTAGAAGGTGTCGAGGTAGTCGAGCATGGCGGCCTCGATGTCGATCGCGAGCGCGAAGACCTTGCCACCGCCGTCGACGCGGGCCACGAGCTCCTCGCGGTAGGGCAACGGGGCGCGGTCGAAGATCCGGGCGATGCCCTGACGTTCCTCCACCTCCACCAGCAGGACCCGCTTGCCGGTCGAGGCCAGCGCGAGCGCCAGGGACGTGGCGACGGTCGTCTTGCCGGTCCCGCCCTTCCCCGAGACGTAGTGCAACTCAGCACGCTCGGGCCGGTCGGACCACCCGGTGGACAGCTGGTCGGCGATGGTGGCCCGTGTCGACCGCGTACCTGGACTCATCGTGGACGGCATGCGGTCCACACTAAGCGCTCACACCACTGCGCGCGGGACGCTCGTGACTTACCTAGAGTGGGGCACATGAGTGAATCCACTGGAGCAGCCCGGTTCGAGTACGTGACGGTCCCGCTGCTGACCCACGCCACCAAGCAGATCCTCGACCAGTGGGGAGGCGACGGCTGGGAGCTGGTCTCCGTTCTGCCCGGCCCCACGGGTGAGCAGCACGTCGCCTACATGAAGCGACAGCTCTGATGCCCGAGACCGAGACCGCCGGTTACTGGACCCGCAAGCTCGACCAGCTGGGTCTGGAGCTGCCGACGGTCGTCCCGCCGGTCGCCAACTACGTCCCGGCAGTACGTACCGGCGCGTTCGTCTACACCTCCGGGCAGCTGCCCATGGTCGACGGCGCCCTGGCGGCCACGGGCAAGGTGGGGGCCGAGGTCACCGCCGAGCAGGCCGCCGAGCTGGCCCGCACCTGCGCCCTCAACGCGCTGGCGGCCGTCGACGGGCTCGTCGGCATCGATTCGGTGGTGAAGGTCGTCAAGGTGGTCGGGTTCGTCGCCTCCGCGCCCGGCTTCAGCGGGCAGCCGGGTGTCCTCAACGGCGCCTCCGACGTGCTCGGTGAGATCTTCGGCGACGCCGGCGTCCACGCCCGGTCGGCGGTCGGTGTGTCCGAGCTGCCGCTGAACGCACCCGTCGAGGTCGAGCTCGTGGTCGAGGTCGAGGGATAGCCGCGATGTCCGCAGGCCTGGCCCCGATCACCTTCCCGGCGTACGAGACCCTCCGGCCCGTCACGGAGCTGTCCGGGGTCATCCTCTGCGACAACCCCTCCGAGATGACCTTCGAGGGGACCAACACCGTCGTCCTGCGGGCGCCGGGGTCGCCTACCTGCGTGGTGGTGGACCCCGGGCCCGACGACCTCGCGCACGCCGAGCGGATCGCGGCCATCGTGGGGGAGATCGAGCTCGTCGTCGTCACCCATCGTCACGGCGACCACACCGACGGCATCGATCACCTGCGCGGATTCACCTCCGCCCCCGTCAGGGCCGTGGAGAAGCGGTTCTGCCGCGACGCCGCGCCGTTGGTGACGGGCGGTGACGACGACGAGGTGATCCACGCCGCCGGACTGGACATCATCGTGCTGGCCACCCCGGGGCACACGGCCGATTCGATCAGTCTCGAGGTGCGGGCCGCGGGCACCGGGTTCACTGCTCCGCCGGACTGCGTGGTCCTCGGGGACACGATCCTCGGCCGGGATTCGACGGTGCTGGACTCGACCGACGGTGATCTCGGTGACTACCTGGGCAGCATGGATCTCCTCGCGGCGCGGGCCGACGGGGTGATCGGCATCCCGGGGCACGGGCCCGACGTGGAGAACACCGGCCGCGCGGCCCAGGTACTCGGTCGGCACCGGCGCGATCGACTCGACCAGATCATCGCCGCCCGGGCCGAGTTGGGGCGCGACGCCTCGGCCGAGGCGATCACGCAGCACATCTACCGCGACGTGACGCCGTTCCTGCTCAAGGTGGCCGAGCAGTCCACCAAGGTCGCGCTGCGCTACCTCGACCGCCTCGACGCCTGACCCGCCCCCTCTCCGAAATCGGCTAGTCGGAATGGGGATCCGCTAGTCGGATCGGAGTCGCAGATCCGGATTCCGGCTAGCGGATTCAGGTGGGGACGCGGGGACAGCAGGGAGGTTGTCCACAGGGGAGGATTACTCCACAGGCTGCCTGCATATCGCAGGTTACGGCGGGAGTGCGCGTATCGGCTTGGGCGAGACTGCCGACATGGGTGCATCCACAGCAGACGACCACGACAGTCCCTCTCTCGCGACGTTCGCGCAGCTCGCCCGCAGCGGCCTGGACCACGATGAGATCAACAGACGGATCGGCGCCGGAACGCTACGGCGGGTGCGGGCCGGCGTCTACGCCCACGAGCCGGAGGATGCGCCCGCCGGGAGCGGGCCCGAATACCTCCGCAGGGAGCGGGAGTTCCTCGAACGAACTCGGGCGGCCGCGCTCGCGGTGGAACCCGGGACGGTGATGTCGCATGGTTCCGCCCTCGCGCTCTACGGGTTGCAACTTCACGGGATCCCCTTGGACAAACCCACCGCCACCCGGCCGCGTGTGGGCGGCGGGACGCGGCGCAGTTCGGCGCTCGTGTGTTTCACTCTGCCCGTGGAGGGGGCGACCAGACTCGTCGACGGCATTCAGATGACCTCTCCCGCCAGGACGATCATCGACGTCGCACGAACGGTGAGCCTGGAGAGCGGCGTGGCTGCTGCCGATCAGGCCATCCGCCGGGGCATGCTGTCACGCTCCGAGCTCCGGGTCGAGGCGGGTCTGGCGAAAGGGCGCACGGGTGTCGGGAGCGCGCGGGCGCTGCCGGAACTGACATGCGGGCTGGCGGAATCGGTTCTGGAATCACTGATTCGGCTGATCCTGGTGTTCGCGGGTCTCCCGCAGCCCGAGATGCAGGTGTGGCTGGCGGGCCGGAGCGGTAAGCGGTTCCGCGTGGACTTCTACTGGCGGGAGTGGCGGCTCGTCGGCGAGGCGGACGGCTTCGGCAAGTACGGGAGCAGCCCGCAGGGGATACGGGAGGCACTGAGCCGCGAACGCCACAGACAGCGCGATCTGGAGGATGCCGGTTACGTGGTGATCCGCTGGGTATGGGATGACCTGCGGCGTCCGGACGTGATCGTTCGGCGGGTGAAGGCCGAGATGCGTCGGCAGGAGCGACTCGGGCTCGGCCGCGCGGCGTGAGAGACCACAAATCCGCTACTCCGATTCGGGATCGGCTGGTCGCATTGGACTAGCAGATCCCGAATCGGAGTAGCGGATTTCGGGGCCGGGCCGGGGCTGCGGCCGGGGCCGGGGTGTCAGCGGGCGCGGCGGGCCAGGCGCTCGGTGTCGGAGATGATGACGCTCTTGCCCTCGAGCCGCAGCCAGCCGCGGTGCGCGAACTCGGCCAGGGCCTTGTTCACGGTCTCGCGGGAGGCGCCGACGAGCTGGGCGATCTCCTCCTGCGTGAGGTCGTGCGTCACGCGGATGTTGCCGCCCTCCTGCGTACCGAAGCGCTGCGCCAGCTGCAGCAGGGCCTTGGCGACGCGGCCGGGGACGTCGGTGAAGATGAGATCGGCGAGGTTGTTGTTGGTGCGGCGCAGGCGGCGGGCCAGCACGCGCAGCAGCTGGTCGGAGATCTCCGGGCGCTCGGCGATCCAGCGCTTGAGGGCGGAGCGGTCCATGGCCTGCACGGAGACGTCGGTGACACACACGGCCGAGGACGTACGCGGGCCCGGGTCGAAGATGGAGAGCTCGCCGAACATGTCGGACGGGCCGAGGATCGACAGTAGGTTCTCGCGGCCGTCGGGGGCCTTGCGGGAGAGCTTCACCTTGCCGGAGGTGACGATGTACAGGCTGTCGCCCTGCTCGCCCTCGCGGATGATCACGTCACCCTTCGAGTACTCCTCGCTGGTGAGATCTGCACGCAGAGCGGAGACGGCGGCCGGCTCCACACCCTGGAAGATTCCGGCTCGGGTGAGGACGTCGTCGGCAGACTGGTCCGTGCGGCGATCAATCGTCACAGTCTGTGACCCTCCGTTCGGGCGCGGACATGCATGTCCGCGCCATGGCGTGCGTGTGGCGAAAACCACTGTAGTCGTTACCGCGTCGCAGGTGGTGCCGACGCGCGATCGGGCGGCGTGGTTCAGGTGTCGATCCGTTCGGGCTCGTCGAGGATCGCGTTCTCGAACCGGTCCATGAGTAGTGCGAATCCGGCGAGGAGGACCGGCACCAGGACGACGAGGATTCCCTGCATGCGTCTGATTATCCACCCCCGTTCCGGAGGATGCACACGCGCCCGGGGCGGCGTGTCGGCGCCCCGGCGGCGTCGGGCCGTAATGTGGACTCATGCCCGACCCCGCTCCCGCCGTGAAGCGCCGCAGACGAGGGGTGGCCGCGAGGGGGGTGGAGACCGACCTCGGGCGCACCCGACGCGCGAGACGCATGCTCCGCACCCTCGAGGAGGCGTTCCCGCACGTCTACTGCGAGCTCGACTTCACCGATCCGCTCGAGCTGAGCGTCGCCACCATCCTGTCCGCGCAGTGCACGGACAAGCGGGTCAACGAGGTCACCCCGGCGCTGTTCGCGCGTTACCGGACGGCCGCCGACTACGCCGGGGCGGATCGCGAGGAGCTGGAGGAGTTCATCCGGCCGACGGGTTTCTACCGCAACAAGGCGCGGAGCATCCAGGGCCTGGGCGCGGCGCTCGTGGAGAGGTACGACGGCGAGGTGCCGCAGCGGCTCGAGGACCTGGTCACCCTCCCGGGATTCGGGAGGAAGACGGCCAACGTGGTCCTGGGCAACGCGTTCGGGATCCCGGGGCTGCCGGTCGACACCCACTTCATCCGGTTGGTGAACCGCTGGAAGTGGACCGAGGCCACGGACGCCGTCCGCATCGAGCGCGAGGTGTCGCGCATGCTGCCGCGGGCCTCCTGGACCGACGCGAGCCACCGGATCATCTTCCACGGTCGCCGGGTGTGCCACGCGCGGACCGCGGCCTGCGGGGCGTGTGTGCTGGCCGACGACTGCCCGTCCGCGGGGGAGGCCGGCCCGCTCGACCCGGTCGCCGCCGCCCGCCTCGTGGCGGGACCCGAGCGTGATCACCTGCTGGAACTGGTCGGACTGGGGGAACACGCGTGAGCTCCTCCACCCGGTGGTCGCTGGTCGCCCTCGTGGCGCTGATCGGCGTCGTCGTCGCCCTTCTCTCCACCTTCGGTGACACCGGCGCCGGGTCCGGCGACCCGACCGCCGCCCCGACCGCCGCCCCGACCGCCGCTCCGACCGCACCTGCCGTGGGCGCCCCGCCCGCGGACGAGCCGCGCACCGTCGTGGACCCCGCGGTCCGCGCCGGGGCCGGGCTCCCCGCCTGCCGCGACAGTGCCGTGCCCGCCACCACCTCCGGGCCCGTCGCCGGACTCATGGTGCGCTGCATGGACGACGGCTCCACCACCACGCTCGGCAAGATCCAGGCCGGCACGCCGATGGTGGTCAACATGTGGGCCTACTGGTGCGAACCGTGCCGCCGCGAACTTCCCGCCATCCGCGACGCGCAGGCCACCCTCGGGGACAAGGTGAAGGTGGTGCTCTCGCACACCGACCCGTCCGAGACCAAGGGGTTCGACACCCTCGCCGCGCTGGGCATCGAGGACCTGATCTCGGTCTCGGACCAGGACGAGGAGCTGCCGACCGTGCTCGGCGCGCCGCCCGTCCTGCCCCTGACGCTGTTCGTCCGCGCCGACGGGACGGTCGCGCACGTGCTGGTCCAGCCCATGGACAGTGAGCAGGACGTGCTCGACGCCGTCGCCGAGCACCTGGGGGTGACCGCGTGAGGGATCCCGTGAACCCCCGCCCCGGCGACGTCACCGGCGTCCAGCACCCCGGCTGGATGGACCCGCTCATGGCGGCGTGCACCGACGGCAGCTTCGATGGGCTGCTGCCCAGGCGGCGCCCGCCGGAGGACCGCGGCCCCAACGAGGTCGGACGTCCGCACCGCGACGCCGCCGTGCTGGTGCTGTTCTCCGGATCGCCGGACGCGCCGGGCCCACAGCCGCCCGCCGACGCCCGCGTCCTGCTCACCCACCGGGCCCCCACCCTGCGCAACCACTCCGGCCAGGTCTCGTTCCCCGGCGGCGGGGTCGACGACACCGACAGCGGGCCGGTGGAGGCCGCGCTTCGGGAGGCGTGGGAGGAGACGGGCCTCGACCGCGACGGCGTGGATGTGCTCGCGGTGTTGCCCGAGCTGTACATCCCGGTGTCCAACTACTCGGTCGCGCCGGTTCTCGGCTACTGGCGGGAGCCCATGGAGGTGGACGTGGTGGATCCGGGCGAGACCGCGCGGGTCATGACCGTGCCCGTCGACGAGCTGCTCGACCCCGCCAACCGCTTCCTGCTCCGCCACACCACCGGCTGGACCGGACCGGCGTTCCAGCACGACGACCTCGTGGTGTGGGGCTTCACCGCCGGCATCCTCGCCGCGATGTTCCATTCCGCCGGCTGGGACCTGGACTGGGACACCACGGACATCCGGGACCTCGAGAAGACCCTGGCCGCGTCCGCGAACGGGGAACAGCACCGCATGTCGGCCGAAGAGGCCCGCCGCGAGACCGCGGACCCGCTGGCCGATCGCACGGTCGCCGGTGTGCCCGGGGTGAGCGCCGGCACCGCTGGTGTGCCCGGGGTGAGCACCGGCGCCGCCGGTGACACGGTCGGCGCAGGGCAGCCTGCCGTCCGTTCCGCGGAACAGGCCACCGGTGGCGAGGATTCGCTCGACCTGCCCGCGGACGATCCCCGGAGGGGGTACCGGTGACGGGCTCGCAATGGCTCGACCTGGCATTGTTCGCGCTCGCCGCCGCCGCGGCGATCTCCGGCTGGATCAACGGCGCCGCAGCCTCGGGTTTCGCGCTTCTCGGCGTGGGCATCGGCGCGACCTCAGGGCTGCTGGTCGCCCCACACCTCGTGCGGGAGATCGACTCACCACTGGGCCGGTTGTCGGCGGGATTGGCGATCATCGCCGTGATGGTGGTCATCGGGCAGGTGGCCGGCGTGACCATCGGCCGCGCCGCCCGGCGCTACATCTCTGGTTCCGGCGCCCGACTCCTCGACAGCACCGTGGGGGCCGTCTTCCAGTCCGCCGCGATGCTGCTGGTGGCGTGGCTGGTCGCCGTCCCGATCGCGGCGCAGGAGGGCCCCGGGCTCGGCAAGGCGGTGCGGGGGTCGTCCGTACTGGCCAAGATCGACGACGTGGCTCCCGAGCAGCTGCAACGGATCCCCGCCACGTTCACCTCGGTGCTCGGCACCACCGGATTCCCGGACATCCTCGGGCCCTTCGGCACGACCCCGATGCAGGAGGTGCCGCCGCCCGATCCGGTCCTGTCCGGTGCCGAGGTGGTGGCCCGCGTGCAACCGTCCGTGCTGAAGATCCGCGGCCGGGCCGAGTCCTGCAGTCGCGCGCTGGAGGGGTCGGGATTCGTCGCCGCGCCGGGGCTCGTGATGACCAACGCCCACGTCGTGGCGGGCACCGGATCGGTGACCGTCGAGTCCGGTGACGAGGAATTGGACGCCGAGGTGGTGGTCTACGACCCCCGCGTGGACATCGCCGTGTTGCGGGTGGACGGTCTCGACGCGCCGGTCCTGCCGTTCGCCGAGAACCGTGCGCGCACCGGTGACGACGCGATCGTCGTGGGGTATCCGGGTAACGGGCCCTACCGGCCGGACGCGGCCCGGATCCGCGAGCGCGTGACCCTGCGCGGCCCGGACATCTACCGCGAGCAGACCGTCGAGCGCGAGGTGTACATCCTGCGCGGCTCGGTCCGCGAGGGCAACTCCGGCGGGCCGCTGCTCACGCCTCAGGGGCAGATCGTCGGCGTGGTGTTCGGCGCCGCGATGGACGCGGCCGACACCGGGTACGCCTTGACCGTGGAGCAGGTCCTGCCGCAGCTCCAGCTCGCCGTCGACGCGCAGGAGCCGGTCCCGACGGGACGCTGCGTCGGGGTCGGCTGACCGGACCGCACGTCCGCCCGCTACGGACCGGCGGGGGGCCTACCCGGAGTCCGGCCAGCCCTCGGTGGGCAGGTGTTCGCCCGGGTGCGGTCCGGCTGGGTCGGGTTGGGTCGGGCTGGGCACACCAGCAGCGCACCTGACGCCGGATACGCTGCCTCGTCGGCTTACGCTGCGGAAATTGTCCATTCCGCGCGCGCTAGTCAAGCGAGAGCGTGCAAAGAGGACGCGTAAGTCAGTGGACCAGCGTAAGCCGAGGCGGATGCGCTGCGGCCCTGTTCGCTGCGGGGCGTCACGGGCAGGGGCGAAGCGAGAGTCGAGGCAAGCAAAACCGGGTCTCCGGCCGTGACCCGCGGAGGCAGTGCGCCGGACGAACGGTGGCCGGGAGCGGCAGAGAGCCGGCCGGGAGCTCAGAGCGGGGTGACGCGCCTAGCGAAGTCCACGATGAGCCGGGACGTGACGTCCGGGGCCTCCATCGCCGGATAGTGGCCGGCGCCCGGGACCAGTTCGGTGGTGAAGTCGCGTGCCCACGCCGAGGACGAGCGGAGGGTCGCCGGCAGGATGAACCTGTCCTCGGCGCCGCTGATCCCCAGTACCGGCTGGGACAGGACACCCGAGACCGCGCGGCGGAAGTCGCGACCGTCCGGCCGGAACTGGCTGCGCACCATCCAGCGGCGGCTCTCCAACGAGAGGTGGGCGACCTTCGGGATGAGCATGGCCCGCCTGAGCAGGGCGGCGGACTCGCGGAAATCCTCGGTCCCGGGCCACGCGGGCCCGGAGCGACTGCGGAGCATCTCCTCGACCGCTGCCGCGCCGTCGCGGGTGAGGCGCCGTTCGGGCAGTCGCGGCGCCTGGTCCGAGAGCAGGCGGGGTACGAGCGCGCGGCCCTGGGTGCGGTCGAGCAGGGCAGCGCGGCGCGTGGCGACCGGGTGCGGGGAGCCGACGACGACGAGGCCCCGCACCGCGCGGGGCCGGCGGTAGGCGGCGGTCCACGCGACGAATCCGCCCTCGCCCTGGCCGACGATCACCGCGGACGAATGACCGAGCGACCTGATCAGGTTGGTGATGTCCGCGGCCAGGGTCCACGCGTCGTAACCCCGAGGTGGCTTGTCGGAGTCGCCGTGTCCCCGGAGGTCGACGGCCACGGCGTGGAACCCGGCCTCGGCCAGCGCGACCATGGGCGCGCGCATCGTCCACCAGATGCCACTGAGCCCGTGGACCAGGAGGACCAGCGGGGGGAGCCGACCCGGCGGGGTGTCTGCAGGCAACGCCTCGGCGACGTGCAGCCGGATGCCGTTGGCCGAAATGTCACGATGCCGCCACGACCCGTCGATCCTGACGATCGACGGGTCGGGCGGCCTGTGAGCGGGAGTTCTCAGGACTTCGCGGCGGGCAAGGGCGTCTCGGTGACACGCACCGTGCCGGGCCGGGGCTCGTTGCCCTTGGGCATGGCGAGCTTCAGATCCGACACCGAGTCGATGGTGCGCTGCGGCTTCCGGATCTTCTTGACCTTGCGGTAGCCGAGCAACCCGAACACCGCGGCCAGCAGGACCAGGACCACGAACACGATGAGGAAACCCATCCAGTCCCAGGTCTTTGTGCCGAACCACATCGAGATGAGCTTGGCCCACATGAACACGAACGGGAAGAACGACATCAGCAGCAGGACGAGCGCCACCACGAAGAAGCCGGACCCGGTGGCGGCCTTCTTCACCTGCTCGGTGACCTCGGTCTTCGCCAGCTCGATCTCGGCGCGGACCAGCGTGGACACCTGCGTGGTGGCGTTCTTGACCAGAGTGCCGATACTGGCGTCGCCACGGCCGATCGAGTCAGCGTCATGCAGGGGGATCGAGGCCTCGGACGGCTTGTGCGTTCCCTGGGCGTGGCTCACGGTTGTTCCTCCATAGTCCGGCGACGGATGCACCGTCGTCCATCGTGCCACGACACGTGGCGGTGTTCACCCGCTACCCGGTCAGCCGCGCGTGCCCTTCTCGCGGATCTGGTCCATGATCGTCGGATCCGACAGCGTCGAGGTGTCGCCGCCGTCCTTGCCCTCGGCCAGGTTCTTGAGCAGACGCCGCATGATCTTGCCGGAGCGGGTCTTGGGCAGTTCGGGCACGATCGTGATGTCGCGGGGCTTGGCGATCGGGGAGATCTCCCGCGACACCTCGGCCCGCAGTTCGTCGATGAGCTTCTGGCGATCCTCCTCCGCGTCCACGTTCCCGCGCAGGATCACGTAGGCGACGATCGCCTGGCCGGTGGTCTCGTCATCGGCGCCGACGACGGCCGCCTCTGCGACCGCCCGGTGCCCGACGAGCGCCGACTCGACCTCCGAGGTGGAGATGCGGTGACCGGAGATGTTCATGACGTCGTCGACGCGGCCGAGGACCCACAGCGCGCCGTCCGCGTCCCACTTGGCGCCGTCACCGGCGAAGTAGTACCCCTCCTCGGCGAACCGCGACCAGTAGGTGTCGCGGTAGCGCTCCATGTCGCCCCAGATCCCGCGGAGCATGGCGGGCCACGGCTCGGTGATGACGAGGAAACCCTGCTCCTCGGCCGCGACCTCCTTGGCGTCACCGTCGACGATGGCGACATCGATTCCGGGCAGCGGGCGCATGGCGGAACCGGGCTTGGTGTCGGTCACGCCGGGGAGCGGGGAGATCATGATCGCGCCGGTCTCGGTCTGCCACCAGGTGTCCACGATCGGGACCTTCCCGCCACCGATGTTCTCGCGGTACCAGCGCCACGCCTCCGGGTTGATCGGCTCGCCCACCGAACCGAGCAGGCGGATCGAGGACAGGTCATGGGCGGCGGGGATCTCCTTGCCCCACTTCATGAAGGTGCGGATCAGCGTCGGTGCAGAGTAGTAGATGGTGACGCCGTACTTCTCGATGATCTGGAAGTGGCGGTGCTCGTCCGGCGAGTTGGGGGTGCCCTCGTAGACGATGCACTCGGCGCCGTTCGCCAGCGGGGCGTACACCCCGTAGGTGTGGCCCGTGACCCAGCCGACGTCCGCGGTGCACCAGTAGACGTCCTCACCGGGCTTGTGATCGAACACGTTGTGGTGGGTGTACGCGGCCTGGGTGAGGTACCCGCCCGTGGTGTGGACGATGCCCTTGGGCTTGCCCGTGGTCCCGGAGGTGTAGAGCAGGAACAGCGGGTGCTCCGAGTCGAAGGCCTCGGGCTGGTGCTCGGTGGACTGCTCGGCCATGACCTCGTCCCACCAGACGTCGCGACCCTCGATCCAGTCGACGTCCATGCCGGTGCGGCGGACCACGAGGACGTTCTGGACGGATTCGGCGGTCCCCTCGGCGTCGACACCGTTCCCGGAGAGCGCGTCGTCGACCCCGGCCTTCAGCGGCGCGGGCTTCCCCCGCCGGAACTGGCCGTCGGCGGTGATGACGAGCTTGGCCTCCGCGTCATCGACGCGGGACCGCAGCGCGTTGGGGGAGAAGCCGGCGAAGACCACGGAGTGGGTCAGGCCGAGGCGGGCACACGCGAGCATCGCGACGTAGACCTCGGGCAGCAGCGGCATGTAGATGGCCACCCGGTCGCCGGCGACGAGCCCGAGCGAGCTGAGGTAGTTGGCCGCACGGCTGACCTCGTCCTTGAGTTCGGCGTAGGTGATGTCGCGGGCGTCATCGGTGGGCTCGCCGATCCAGTGGATGGCCACTCGGTCGCCGTTGCCGGCGTCGACGTGGCGGTCGACGCAGTTGTGGGCCACGTTGAGTTTGCCGCCGACGAACCACTTGGCGACCGGGGCGTCGGACCAGTCCAGGACCTCGGACCACTCGGTGTCCCAGTCGAGTCGGCGGGCCTGCTCCTCCCAGAACGCGAGACGATCGCTCGACGCGGTGTCGTACAGGTCGGGCTGCGCATTGGCCTGGGCGGCGAAGTCGGGATCGGGAGCGAAGGACGGGGCGTTCTCGGGAGCGGTCATGAGCGGCTCTCTCTCGGGATCAGGTTTCTCGAACGGCCGGGATCGTCACGGCGGAAGCGACCGGACCGATGTGTGTGAGCGTAGTCACATGACCTGCGTCGTGTTCGGGATCGCACCCGTCGGGGGTAGGTATGCCGGGAACGGGGGATACGGCCGATGTGACGCGTGTGCAGACGGGAGAGCCGGGGGGCGTCACAACCGATCGATCACGAGCGGTTGGCGGTGTCGTCCTTTCGCCCGGACGTGTCGCTCTTCTTCTGCGGCGCCGCGGTGGGCGTCGACTGGCCGGTGGCCGGCGGGGTCGTGGTCTGCGGGGTCGTGGTCTGCGGGGTCGGCTTCTTTGACTCGGCGGCCCCCCGGTCGTCCGTCGAGGGGCGCGACGATGGCGGGGTCCCGGGCTTCTCGGCGGTGCCGCCGGGGGCGGGCTTCGCCGAGGCCGCTGCCTTCGAACCCTGCGAGCTCGTCACCTCCCTCTTCGGTGCCTGTGTGCTCGGCGCGGTCCGCTGCGGGTCGGTCGTGCTCGCCGCCTTCGCCTCCGCCTTCGCCTCCGCCTTCGGCTGCGGCTTCGAACCCGGCGAACCCGGCTGAGGGCCGGGCGTGGTCGCGGCGGGCCCGGAGTCGGGTCCGGCCGACTTCTTCCCAGCAGACGGAGAAGCAGACGATGCCGTGCGGCGGTCGGCCCCAGGTTCCGTCCCGCCGACCCCGCCCCGGCGGGGAATCTCGATGCCGTAGTACTCGAGCAGCTTGATCTCCTGCTCGGGGGTGAGGGCGTCGTCGGTGTCGTCGGGCCGGGGGGAGTCGCGGATGACGGCGCGGGTGTGGTCGACGTGCAGTTCGTCGTCGAGGAGTCGGGCGCCGTGGAGGGGGACGATCGCGTCGGCGGAGAAGATCCCGGTGGCGACGGTGGCGAAGGTGGCCTTGCCGCTGGCGTCGTCTACGTAGATCTGGCGTACGGCGCCGATCTTGGCCCCCGTCGAGTCGAAGGCGGTCGCGTCGAGCAGAGCGTCGAGCTGGTCCTTGAGGTTCACGGGGTCTCCGAGGTTAGAGGGGATGGGGCGAGCCGGGCGCCGAACCCGGCGGATTGGCTGATTACACCAGCTCGACAGCGGTTGAGGCAGCTGAATTTTGCCTGTGTCGGACGATTGGCGTGGGTCGGTGCAGTGGCGGGGCGGGGCGATCCTGCCGGGTGGGTACCCTCGACCCGTGAACTCCACAGCTCCCGACCCGCTCGCCCCGCTCCTGGTGCTGCCCGGGGTGGCCGAGGCGGCGGACGCGGCCAGGGCCGCGCTGGCGGCGGTGCACCGGCACCCGGCCAACCGTCGCGGATGGCCCACCACCGCCGCCGAATCGGTGCTGCGCGGGGCGCGCGCGTCCGCCGGCGTGGAGGGTGCGTCCGTGCGCCTGAACTCCGACGGTGAGACCGATGAGGTGCTCTCCGCTGCGTTGCGGGTGGCCGGCGAGCTGACCGGCGAGTCTCTCGACCGCGCTGTGGCGGTGTGGACCCGGTCCCCTCTGCAGGAACTCGCGCATCTCCATCTCCTCGCCGCCTCCGGGCCGGGTGCGGATCCCGGGAGCCTGGGGCGCCCGCGCCCCGAACCGGGCGTCGCCGAGCGTCTCCAGGGACTGGCGGAACTGGTCACCGGAGGCACCCGCGCGCCGGCGCCCGTCCTGGCAGCGGTCGTCCTCGGTGAAATCTCGGGTCTGCGCCCGTTCGGGTCCGCGGACGGGCTCGTCGCGCGGGCCGCGTTCCGGCTGGTCGGGGTGTCCACGGGGCTAGACCCCCATTGCCTGGGCGTGCCGGAGGTGACCTTCTACCGGGACCCGGAGGCGCACCGTGCCGCGCTGAAGGGATACATGGCGGGGACCGGCGAGGGTGTGGCCGACTGGATCCTTCATTGCTGTAGAGCCCTCGAGGCCGGCGCGCGCGAGGCCACCTCGATTGCCGACGCCGCCGGGGGCTAGCGAGGTCGGGCGTACCGCGGGCCCGGTTCGGCTCGGGCAAGTGCGAATGGCGGGTCGGCCGTAGCCGACCCGCCAACTCACTGCGGTCCATCGAGAGATCCGGGTACCAAGCGTCCTGTGGTCCGCCGTGTCGCCGGTCCGGGACAACCGTCGGTGACGGCTGGCGCGGACCCACGGCTGGCTTGCCTCTCGGGCGTCATCCGTCGCGTGGGTTTCCGAATGTCGATGACGGTGAATCGGGCGGGGGGCCGTGACTTCTCTTCCGTCTCGGTCCTGGCGTCTTCAACACCGTGCCCTGAGCATGCCGCCTGTCACGGACCCCGGGCGATGGCGAAATCCCACAAGGAATCGGAGGACTCATGAGGCGGTTCGGCTATCGCCCCGGATCGTCTGGCGGGCCGATGCTGAGGTGTTGGCGGCGCACCCGGTGTGCCCGCCCTACTGCGGCGCGCGCCCGGTGGCCCTGCTACCGCCCCGCACGGCGGGCGGCACGGGCGAACGAGACAGCCGCGGACCCCACGGCCACCACGATGGCCGCGACCCCGACGATCGGCCCGGTGGCGCGCTCGAGGGTGGGCAGTAGCGGCGTGGGATTGGTGAAGGTGAGGATCGGCCACCCCCGCTCCAGTGCTTCGCGCCGCAGCGGGCGGTCGGGATTGATCACCGTCGGGTGACCCACCATCTCGAGCATGGGCAGGTCGGTGGAGGAATCGGAATAGGCGTAGCTCGCCTCGAGGTCGTAGCCGTAGCGCTCGGCGAACGCGCTGATCGCCTCCGCCTTGCCCGGACCCTGGCAGTAGAACTCGATCTCACCGCCGTAGCGCCCGTCGACGTCCCGGTTCATGCGCGTGCCGGCGTAGTGGTCCACGCCGAGCATCCGGGCGATCGGCGCCACCAGCTCCTCGCCCGAGGCGGATACGATCACCAGGTCGTGCCCCAGTGCGCGGTGCTCGGCGAGCAGATCCTGCGCCTCGGAGTACACGGTGGGGGAGACGGTCTCCGTGAGCCCCGCGGTGACGATCCGCTCGACCTGCTCGGGCTCCCACCCCTTGGTGGCGGTCGCCATGGCCTGGCGGACCTTCCGCATCTGTTCGTCGTCGGCGTCCGACAGGCTGAACGCGAGCTGCGTGTAGGCGAGGTCGAGCACCGATCGTCGCGACAACAGACCCTCGTCGAGAAAGGACTTGTTGAACGCGAACACCGATGAGGTCGCGATGATCGTCTTGTCGAGGTCGAAGAACGCAGCCACCCGGCGAGGGCGGTGCGACATCCTGGGGCCCGGTGGGCGTGGGGCGGACACGCCCTCGAGGATACGGTTCTTGTGCTGCAACCGCAGATGGGCGATACTTGCGGTGCCCGTGATGGGCATCCCCCTAGGTGTCAGTTCATCCCCCCTAGAACTGGCACTTCTAAGAGACCGCGGCGCCCCCCTGCCGCGGTCTCTTGCATTTCCGAACGTGTCTCGCACGCGGCCGCCACTCATGCTGCGTGCGACGGCGGTGACGAGTCAGCCGGGTTCTCCACAGCCCCGTCCCCCTCCACAGCCCGACCGCCGCGGGCCCCCTCGGCGGCGGTGTCGGCCGGGTCGGTGGGTGAGGCTGGGCCCCGTGAACACGACTACGAGAACGCGATCCGTCGCGGTGGACGTCACCGACCCCGACCTGGACGCCGACGTGCGCGCCGTGCTGGCCGCCCTGGCCCTGGACACGGACCCCGCGGGCGGGGCGCACGGCGAGGTGGTGGTCACCGATCGCGCCGACCCGATGGCGGGGGTCGGTGGGTCACGCGTCGTGCGGATCGGATCGGACCGCGAACCGGGCGACGACGACGACGAGGTGGTCCGTCTGCCGTCCGGTACGGGCGATCTCGTGGGGATGCTGCTCGCGCCGGCACCGACGAGGTCGGGGCCGCTGGTGGAGGTGGCCGGCGCCGTGGGCGGGTGCGGGGCCAGCACCCTGGCGGCAGCCCTCGCGGTGCGGGCCGCCCCGTCCATCCGGACCCTGCTGGTCGAGGCGGACCCGCACGGCACCGGCGTCGATCTCCTACTGGGCGCCGAGGACCGGCCCGGACTGCGGGTCGAGGACGTGCGTGCCGACCTGGGGGGACCGGACCCGGAGGCTCTGTGGGGTGCGGTTCCCGAGGCCCTGCCCGGGCTCGGCGTCCTGGCGCGGTCCAGGCGCCGACCCGCCCCGGCCGACCCGGCCCCCGTCCGTGATGGCGCCCCGGGTGCGATGCAGGCCCACCGGGAAGCCGGGGGACTGGTGGTCAGCGATCGTGGTGGCCTCGCCGACGGCGGGCCCGCGCCGGCCGGCGCCGACCTCGTCGTCGTCGTCACCAGGGCCGACCTGTCGGGCGCGGTCGCCGCCGGACACGCGGTGCACGAGGCGCCCGGGGCGGTCCTGGTGATCAGGACCGGACGCGCCGATCCCCTGCACGCCGCAGACGTCGCCGACGCGGCCGGGGCGAGGCGCTGGTTCGTCCTGCCCGAGATCGCAGCGGTGCGCCGCGCGGCGGGCGCCGGTGACCTGGGGACCGCGCTCCACCGCGGGCGGGCGGGCCGGGTGCGACGACTGGCCGCGGTTGCCGACGTGTTGCTGGAGCAGGTGGGTCTCGATGGACGGTGACGATCCGGGCCCGGCCACGCCGTCGGTCGACCTGGTGGACAGGGTGCGTGCGCGACTGGCCGGGCTGGGCGTCGAACCCGAGCCCGACGAGGTGGTCCGCGCGGTGCGGGCAGAGTCGGGGGTCCTCCACGGGCACCTCGACCTGCTGCGGACCGCCCGGCTGGTCCGCGAACACCTGGCCGGGGCCGGGCCGCTCGAGAAGCTCCTGGCGAGCCCCGGGGTCACCGACGTGGTGGTCGACGGGCCGGGGCCGGCGCTGGTGGACCGCGGACGTGGACTGGAGGAGACGGAGGTCTCGGTCCCGACCGAGGCCGAGCTGCGATCCCTGGCGGTGCGGTTGGCGGGGCGGGCCGGTCAGCGGCTCGATGACGCCCGCCCCTGGGCCGACGGGGTGGTGCGCTCCCGTGACGGGATGGCGTGGCGGTTGCACGCGGTACTGCCGCCGGTTGCCGTGGACGGTACCTGCCTGTCGCTACGGGTGTCGCGGCCGGCTCAGGTGACCTTCGACCGGCTGGTTGAGGCGGGAACGGTTCCACCCTCGGCGGAGGCGCTGCTGCGCGGACTCGTCGACGCCAGGGTGGGGTACCTCGTGGTGGGCGGGACCGGCTCCGGCAAGACCACCATGCTCGCGGCCCTGTTGGGGCTGGTCCCGGCGGCCGAGAGGCTGCTGTGCGTGGAGGATTCCCCTGAGCTCCGGCCCGCGCACCCGCACGTCGTGCGTCTCGTGGTGCGGCACGGCAACGTGGAGGGCGCCGGCGAGGTGACCATGGCCGACCTGGTCCGGCAGGCGCTGCGGATGCGTCCGGACCGGATCGCGGTGGGGGAGGTGCGCGGCGGCGAGGTCGCCGACCTGCTGGCCGCCCTGAACACCGGACACGACGGCAGTGCCGGCACCGTCCACGCCAATTCGCCCACGGAGCTGCCCGCCCGACTCGAGGCGCTCGGCGCGCTGGGCGGGCTCGACCGGGCGGCGCTGTCGGCGCAGGTGGCGGCGTCGTTGCGTGTGGTGGTGGGCATGCGCCGCCAACCCGACGGGCAGCGGGTCGTCGACTCGATCGGGGTGGTGCGACGCGAGGCGCACGGGATCGTCGTGGACCCGGCCTGGCGCGCCGACGGCGGAGAGGTCCCCGGTCGCGCGGGGTTGGATGCCCTGCTCGGGGAGCGGGTCCCGTGACGGCCGCGCTGTTCCTGGCGGCCGCGCTGCTGGCGTGGCCGGGCGGGATGGCGGCGCGCCGGTTGAGCGCTCTGGTGGACGAGGGCGGTCCGGCCCGTGACGGTACGGGGGCGGGCCGCCACGCCGTCGGGCCCGGGGATCCGGGCGTTCGGGCCCGGGCCGCCGGACTTCGCGCGGCCCTCGCCCGGGTGCCGGCCGGGGTGCTGTGGCCCCTGGCCGCGGGCACCGTCGCGCTGGTGGGGGCGGGTCCGTTCCATGCATGCGCGGCCGCGGTGCTGGGCGGTACCGCCGCCGACCTGCACGGGCGCGCGGCCGAGCGCCGGCAGCGTCTCGCGCGGCTGGGGGCTTGGGAACGCGCGCTCGACGACACCTCCTCCGCCCTGCGGGCCGGAGCCGGGCCGGGTCACGCCCTCGGGCAGGCTGCCGACGCGGCGGGGGCACACGACCCGGAGGTGGCCGGGATCCTCACCGCGGCCGGGTCCCACGCCCGCCTGGGCGGTGACGTCGCCGTAGCCCTCCGTCCCGTCGGAGGGGACTCGCCGGCAGGGGACCGGGTCGCCGGCGAACTCGCCGGTGCCTGGCTCCTCGCCACGCGACACGGGGTGGTGTTGGCCGACGTCGTCGACGGACTGCGAACAGACGTCGCCTCGCGGCGGCAGCGGGCCCTCCGCGTCGACGCCACCCTCGCCGGACCCCGCGCCACCGCCGTCATCCTCACCGCGCTCCCCGGGCTGGGCGTCCTCCTGGGATCCGGCTTCGGAGCCGACCCTCTCGGGGTGCTCCGCAACGGCGCACTCGGCGGGGTGTTGTGCCTGGCCGGGGCCGTCCTGTTGGCCGCGGGGCTCCTGTGGACCGACCGCATCGCCGGCGGTGCCGCCCGATGACCGCGACCGTCCTGCTGCTCGCCGTCGCCGTGTGCGTGGCGCCGTGGCGTCCCCGCGCCGCCGGCAGGTTGGACGCCCTCCGCCACCTCTCCCACGTCTCGAGGCCCCGGGTCCGAGGCCGCGATCGGCCCGGGGTGCCATTCCTCCCGCTGCCGATGGCCTCGATGGCACGGATCACCCGCCGACGTGCCGTCCCCGCCGACACCGGATCCCTCGCCCAGCTGCTGGACCTGCTCGCGGTCGCGCTCCTGGCAGGTCTGCCCGCACCCGACGCCCTGGCCGCGGTCGCCGACGCGGTCGACCGCACAGATCCCGGCTCGGCGCTCCCGCTGCGGGCGGCGGCGGCACGGATGCGGCTCGGCGCCACCCCGGCCGAGGCCTGGCGTGAGGTTCCGGGCGCCGCACGGCTCGCCCCGATCTCCTCGGTACTGACCCGGGCGACGGACGGCGGCGGGTCGGTACGGGCCGCCCTCGAGCACGCCGCCGATCGAATGCGATCCGAGGCCGACGCCGCGGCCACCGCCCGCGCCGAGCGGGCCGCGGTCATGGTCGCCGGCCCGCTCGGCCTGTGCTTCCTCCCGGCGTTCGTCTGCCTGGGAGTGCTCCCCGTCGTGGTGGGACTCGCCGACGGGATGCTGCCGGGGGTCCTCCCGTGAGCGGACCCCGCGGCCACACCGATTCCGGGGCGGAGACACCGCCCCGGTCACCGAAGAAGGAGAACCCAGATGAACACCAACCCCACGACCCCGCTCGTCGCTCGTGCCCTCGTCTCGACCGGCGCACTGGTCGCTCGGACACGTACAGCGCTGAGACGACATTTCAGCACGGTGAACAGCGCGGATGCCGGGATGTCGACTGTCGAGTACGCGGTGGGGACGATCGCGGCGGCCGCGTTCGGCGCCGTCCTGTACACCGTCGTCAGCGGCGACTCGATCCCCGACGCCCTCGGCGGGATCATCGAACAGGCTCTCAACACGTCGGTGTGACGGTGCGGCGGTGGCTCCGTGCGGAGACGGCCCGTGACGACGGTTCGGTGACTGTGGAGGCGGCCCTCGGCATCGCCTCCCTGGTCATGGTGGTCGGTGTCGCCGCCGCGGGGGCCGGCGCGGCACTCACGCAGATCCGGGTGGTCGATGCCGCGCGGGAGGCCGCGCGGGTGGCCGCGATGACCGGCCCGGGCGACGGGGTGGCGGCCGGACAGGCCGTGTCACCCGGCGCCGAGGTGTCGGTGGACGGCGGCGGATCGTTCGTCACGGCCGTGGTCGTGGCGCCGGCGCGTGGTCTGCCGGGCGTCGAGCTCCGCGGCCGGGCGGTCGCGCGGACCGAGCCGGGGGCGGTGGGATGACGTGCGCCTGGCCCGGCCGCGCCGGCCACGAGAGGACCGGGATCACTGGGTCGTCGCCACCCCGCCGCGCCGGGGCGGTGTCCCGCCGCGGTGGGTGGCGGCCGGTCGACCTCGACGACGACGAGGGCGTCATGACCGTCACGACCGCCTTCGCCGTGGCCGCCGTGCTGGCTCTGGCGGTTGCGGTGCTGCTGGTGGGCAGGGCGACCGTGGCCGGGCACGCCGCCCGGGCGGCCGCGGACCTGGCCGCGCTGGCGGGCGCGCACGCGCTGCGCGCGGGCGAGGACCCGTGCGCGGCGGCGTCCGGGATCGCCGACGCGAACCGGGCGGAGCTGTCGGTGTGTCGGGTCGACGGGCACGACGTGGTGGCCAGAGCGGAGGTCCGTGTGGATCTCGGGGTGTTCGGGGCGCGGTCGGCGTCGGCCGTGGCCCGGGCGGGGCCGGTCTGACGGGTCATCCCGCCGCCCCGCCGCGACGGCCGCCCCCGCCGCCCCGCCTACGCGGCCGACCCGGGTGCCGGCGTGGACAGCTGCCCCACCACCTCCGTGAGCAGCGCGATCGCCCCCGGCTTGGACAGCGGGTCGTTGCCGTTGCCGCACTTGGGTGACTGGATGCAGGACGGGCACCCTGACTCGCACTCGCAGGAGCGGATCGCGGCCAGCGTCGCCCCCAGCCACGAGGTGGCGCGCCGGAAGCCGCGCTCGGCGAATCCCGCGCCGCCGGCATAGCCGTCGTAGACGAACACCGTGGGCAGCCCGGTGTCCGGGTGCAGGGCGGTCGATACACCTCCGATGTCCCAGCGGTCGCACGTCGCCACCAGCGGAAGCAGTCCGATCGCCGCGTGCTCGGCGGCGTGCAGCGCCCCCGGCCAGTCCGCCTCCTCCAGACCGGCGACACGCAGCAGCTGCGGGGTGAGTGTGTAGACCACGGCCCGCGTGGCCAGTGTGGTCGCGGGCAGATCCAGCGGGGTCACATCGAGGATCTCGCCGCCGCGCAGTCGTCGTTGGTACCCGGTGACGCGGGTGGTCACCTCGACGTCGGCCAGCGAGAGGGTGACGGGGCCGGCGGGCACCGACTCGAGTGTCTGCACCAGATCGATCGACACCTGCTCACGTGCGCTGGTCGTCCACTCGGGGACCTCCGGGTGGCACAGTGCCAGTCCGTCCTCGAGGTTCAACTCGTCCACGATGAACGACTCGCCCTGGTGCAGGTAGAGCGCCCCCGGGTGGACCTGGGAGCGCGCCCGGACGGAGTCGATCGTGCCGAGCATGCGGCCGTCCACGGCGTCCACGATCACCACCTCGGCCCCGCCCGTGCCACGGATGTCGACCTCGGAGTGCGGGGTGTGGTCGTCGGCGGCCGGGTACCACCCGGCGGGCCGGCGCCTCACCAGGCCGTCGTCGGAGAGACGTTCCAGAACCTCGGTCGCGCCCCAGGCGCGGGCCTCGTCGTGGGTCATGGGCCGCTCGCTCACCGCGCACCGCAACTGCCCGGCCAGCAGGACGGGGTTGCGAGGGTCGGTGACGGTGGCCTCGACCGGGCGGCCGAGCAGTGCCTCGGGGTGGTGGACGAGGTAGGTGTCCAGCGGGTCGTCGCGCGCGACCAGCATCACCAGGGCGCCCTGCCCCCGGCGGCCGGCGCGCCCGGCCTGCTGCCAGAACGAGGCGATGGTGCCCGGGAACCCGGCGCTGACCACGGCGTCGAGCCCGGAGATGTCCACCCCTAGCTCGAGTGCCGAGGTGGACGCGACCCCCACGAGTTCGCCGTCGGCGAGGCCGCGTTCGAGGGCGCGGCGGTCGTCGGCGAGGTACCCGGCCCGATAGGCGGCGATTCGTCCGGCCAGCTCGCGGCCGCGTTCACCGTGCTCGGACACCAACCGCTCGCGGGCGCGCAGCGCGGTGGACTCCGCGCCGGCCCGTGAGCGGACGAAGGTCAGGGTCCGCGCGCCCTCCGCGACGAGGGACGCCATGAGTGCGGACGCCTCGACCGGGGCGGGCCGCCGGACCGGCGCGCCGTGTTCGCCGGACAGGCCCTCCATGAGCGGCGGCTCCCACAGGGCGACGGTCCGGCCGCCCTGCGGGGAGGCGTCGTCGGTGACCTCGACGCAGTCGCGGCCGACGAGGGTCGTCGCGGCGGCACCGGCATCGGAGGTGGTGGCGGAGGCGAGGATGAAGGTCGGTGCGGCGCCCAGCGCCCGCGCGAGGCGGTCGAGCCGGCGCAGGACGAGGGCGACGTTGGAGCCGAACACCCCCCGGTAGGAGTGACACTCGTCGACGACGACGAAGCGCAGCCCCCGCAGGATCCGTGTCCACTGCCGGGCCCGGCCGAGAAGTGACAGGTGGAGCATGTCCGGATTGGTGACGATCCACCGGGAGTTCTCCCGTATCCAGGGTCGGGCGTCCGTCGGGGTGTCGCCGTCGTAGGAGGCAGGAGCCACGTGGGAGAGCTCGGGCACGGCGTCCACCAGCGAGATGACGGACGACAGCTGGTCCTGCCCGAGTGCCTTGGTCGGAGCCAGGTAGAGCACGCAGGCGTTGCGATCGGCCGCCAGCGCGCTGAGCGCGGGCAGTTGGTAGCCGAGGGACTTGCCCGACGCGGTCCCCGTCGCGACCACCACGTTCCGGCCGGCGTGGGCGTGCTCGGCGGTGGCCACTTGGTGGGCCCACGGTCGGTCGACCCCGCGGCCGCGCAGCTCGCGCACCAGACCGGGGTGCGCCCAGGAGGGCCAGTCGGCGTACCGGGCCTCGCGCGCGGGCAGGTCGACGGCGTGCGTGAGTGGCGACGCCCCGGCGGGAATCTGCTCGAGCAGATGGCCCAGGAGTTCGCGTCCGTAAGTCGTCACCCCTCGACCGTAGAGGGCGGATCGACCACCGCGCCGGAACGGCCTGCCCCGGATCTGTTCTCCTCGGGCTGTCGTCGTGATCTACTGGACCCGGTCGTCATCATCGCCCGCGGACACCCCGTGGTCGGGGGCGCCGGCCCGACACGCGTGGCCATCCCGCGAGTCGCACCTGGCAGTACGGAAAAGGAACACATCAAAAATGGCACAGGGCACCGTCAAGTGGTTCAACGCGGAGAAGGGCTACGGGTTCATCGCCCCTGAGGACGGTTCCGCCGACCTCTTCGTCCACTACTCCTCCATCGAGGGCTCGGGCTTCAAGTCGCTCGAGGAGAACCAGCGCGTCGAGTTCGAGGTCGGCGAGGGACAGAAGGGCCCGCAGGCCCAGGACGTCCGCGCGATCTGAGAAGTTCCGGTCGATCTCGGCGAGGCCCCCACCGTGTGCGGTGGGGGCCTCGCGACGTGTCGGGGGTCGACCGTAGTCTCTGATGCGTGACGCAGCTGTCGTTCTTCGCCGCGGACGACCACGTCCCGGAGCCCTCGGACCTGGAGGGCGCGCTGGCCGCCCGGGGCCAGTCCACCCTGGCGGGCGACCTGGCGCAGGTGTCGGTGGCCCTCGACGCGGCGTGGCGGGCGGACGCTCTGGAGGCGCTCCTGATGGAGGCGGGACTCGACCCGATCCGCTCGGATGCGGGTCCGGACGGTCGCTGCACGGTGTCCACCGCGCGTAGTCCGTCCCTGGCCCCGGTGGTGCGCCGCTGGCGTCGGGGTGCGGTCACCGCGGTTCCCGACGGATGGACGCCCTCCGCCGGCGCGCTGCGCGTCTGGGTGCTCACCGCCGGCCACGTCACGGACGGGGGAGCTGTCGAGCTGGGCATCGACGCCGCGATGGAGCACCACGCACCCCGACGCGACGCCCTCCGGGCGGCCCTGGACCGCGTCGGGATCCGTACCACCTACGTCGGCAGCAAGGGCGGTGGTCCGCTGCTGCGGCTCGGTACCGCGCGGGCCCGCGCGCGACTGGCGCAGAGCATCGGGGCGGCGCCCGCCGGGGTGCCGCCGGAGCACTGGCCCGGCTGACGCCACCGCGCCCCTGCCGCCGCCCGAAGTACCGTGGGGGTATGTGCATGTTGGTCGTCGCCCGTCGGGTCCACCCTCACTATCCCCTCATCGTGGTGGCCAACAGGGACGAGGTACTGGGTCGGCCCACCGAGCCGTTGCACGAGTGGACCCCCGACCGCGGCGGAGCCGGGGGGATCGTCGCCGGCCGGGACGTGACCGCGGGCGGAACCTGGCTGGCCGTGGGGTCGGGCGGGCGGTTCTCGGCGGTGACCAACGTCCGCGAGCCCGGACCTGTGCTCCCCGCAGCCGCCTCGCGGGGCGGGCTGCCCATCGACGCTCTCACCGGGCCGGTGCCCGTCACGGAGTTCGCCCACCACGTCGTCGACGATCTCGATCGCTACGGAGGCGTCAACCTCCTGGCCGGGGACCTCGACCGGATGTGGTGGGCGTCCAACCGGTCCACCCGCGGCCCGGTTGCCCTCGGCACCGGTGTCCACGGGTTGTCGAACGCCTCGCTGGACACTCCCTGGCCCAAGGTGGTGGGTGCGGTCCGCGACGTGAGGACGCTCGTGGGCACCGACGTCATGGAGGACCCGGACTGGTCCGGGGCACTGTTGGACGTGTTGGCCGACCGCCGCCCCGCGGCACCGTGGAAGATGCCGCGCACGGGTGTACCGCTGGCGCACGAATGGCGCCTGTCGGCGCGGTTCGTCCGCATCGGTCGGCGGTACGGCACCCGGTCGACCACCGCCGTGCGCGTCGACCAGCACGGCACCGCCGACGTGGTCGAGCGCACGTGGGACGCCCGCGGACGCATCACGGGGACGCTCACCAGGCGCATCTGAGCCGGTGACCGCCCCCGTGGGACGGGTGTGCGGGTGCGGATCTAGCCGACGGTCCAGGTGTTTCCGCCGTCGAGCAGCGCCTGCAGGTCGGAGGGCGCGGTCTCCTTGGCGGCGGCGACCTGCTCGCGGGCGAGGTCGTCGTAGGTCTCACGTCGGACCTGCCGGATGATGCCGGTGACCGTGTACTCGAGGTCCTGGCTGGACAGGTTGGCCAGCGCGTGGGCGTAGGTCGGGTCGTCGGTGTGGGCGTCGTGGACCACGATGTCGGCCTCGTCGACCTCGGCGGTGGCGGCGACCCTGAGCGAGAACCCGGAGCGGATCACGCAGTGCTGGCCGTCGTCACCGAAGATGATCTTCTCGCCGTGGCGCACGGGGATGAGGTGGTCCCCGGCGTCCTCCTTGCGGAGCAGGTCGAAGGAGCCGTCGTTGAAGATCGGGCAGTCCTGCAGGATCTCCACGAAGCTCGTGCCGCGGTGGCGTGCGGCCGCGTCGAGGACCTCGGTCAGGCCCTTGCGGTCGGAGTCCAGGGCGCGGGCGATGAAGGTGCCCTGGGCGCCGATCGCCAGCGACAGGGTGTTGAACGGGTGGTCCAACGAGCCCATGGGGCTGGACTTGGTCACCTTGCCCGGCTCGGAGGTGGGCGAGTACTGGCCCTTGGTCAGCCCGTAGATCCGGTTGTTGAACATCAGGATGTTCAGGTTCACGTTGCGGCGCAGCGTGTGGATCAGGTGGTTGCCGCCGATGGACATCGCGTCGCCGTCACCGGTGACGACCCAGACCGACTGGTCGGGGCGCGCGGTGGCCAGCCCGGTCGCGATGGCCGGGGCGCGGCCGTGGATCGAGTGCATCCCGTACGTCTCGAGGTAGTACGGGAAGCGGCTCGAGCAGCCGATGCCGGAGATGAAGGTGATGTTCTCGCGCTTGAGACCGAGCTTGGGCAGCAGGGCGCGGATGGTGGCCAGGATGACGTAGTCGCCACAGCCGGGGCACCAACGCACCTCCTGGTCGGAGGTGTAGTCCTTGGGCTTCTGCGGTGCATCCGTCTTGGGCACGGACGCCAACGCGTCCAGCGGCAGTGGGCTGCCGACGAGGCCGGGTTCGGTGGTGGTCATGGGGTTCCTCTCCTCGCTCGCAGGTCAGCGGGTTCGGTTGGCGGTGGTGGTGCCGGTGGCGGTGTGGCCGATCCGCCGGTTGCGGGCCGCGGGCTCGCCGGTGGTGGTGATGACCCCGTCGAGCGCCAGGCGGTACTTGTCGTGCTCGGTGTGGGTGAGACGGCCGGCGAACTCGGACTCGATGGCGGTCTGCAGCTCCTCCGCCGAGAACGCCATGCCGTGCACCTTGGTGACGGGCTGGATATCGGCGGGGAAGCGGGCCTTGAGCAGCATGGCGAGCTGTCCCAGGTTCATCTCCGGCACGAGGATCCGGCGGTACCGCGCGAGCACCTCGCCGATGTTGTGCGGCAGCGGGTTGAGGTGACGGACGTGGGCGCGGGCCACGCGGTGGCCGTTGGCACGGGCGCGGCGGACGGCCTCGCCGATGGGCCCGTAGGACGAGCCCCAGCCCACCACGAGCACCTCGGCGTCGCCGGACGGGTCGTCGACCTCGAGGTCGGGCACGTCGATGAGCGCGATCTTCAGGGCCCTGGTCCGGGTCATGAGGTCGTGGTTGTCGGCGGTGTAGGAGATGTTGCCGGTGCCGTTGGCCTTCTCCAGCCCGCCGATGCGGTGCTCGAGCCCCGGCTCACCCGGTACGGCCCAGTCGCGCGCCAGCGTCTCCGGGTCGCGGGCGTACGGCAGGTACTCGGAGGCGGTCGCCCCGTCGTCACCCTCGCCGTCGGCGGCGGGGGCCTTGGCGAGGTTCTTGTCGATCCTCGGCAGGTCGGCGACGTCGGGCAGCAGCCACGGCTCGGAGCCGTTGGCGATCGCGCCGTCGGAGAGCACGATGACCGGGGTCCGGTAGGTGACCGCGATCCGGGCCGCCTCGCGGGCGATCTCGAAGCAGTCAGCCGGCGACTGTGGGGCGATCACCGCGACGGGGGACTCGCCGTTACGGCCGAACAGGGCCTGGAGCAGATCGGACTGCTCGGTCTTGGTCGGCAGGCCCGTCGAGGGTCCGCCACGCTGGACGTCGATGACCACCAGCGGCAGCTCGGTCATCACGGCCAGGCCGATGGCCTCGGACTTGAGCGCCAGACCGGGACCGGAGGTCGAGGTGACCCCCAGGGTCCCGCCGTAGGAGGCGCCCAGTGCGGCGGCGACGCCGGCGATCTCGTCCTCGGCCTGGAAGGTCGTCACGTCGAACTGCTTGAGCTTGCTCAGCTCGTGCAGGATGTCCGAGGCCGGGGTGATGGGGTAGGTGCCCAGGAAGACGGGCATGTCGGCGGATTTGCCCGCGGTGACCAGGCCGTAGGCCATCGCCGTGTTGCCGGTGATCTGGCGGTAGCGGCCCTCGGGCAGCGTGGCGGGGGCGATCTCGTACTCGGACGCGAACGCTTCGGTCGTCTCGCCGTAGTTCCAGCCGGACCGGAGCGCGAGGATGTTGGCCTCGAGGATGGCCGGCTTCTTGCCGAACTTGTCCTTGAGGAAGTTCTCGATCGAGTCGACCGTGCGTCCGTACATCCACGTCAGCAGCCCGAGGGCGAACATGTTCTTGCAGCGCTCGGCGTCCTTCTTGCCGATGTCGACTGATTCGACGGCGCCGATCGTCAGCGTGCTCATCGCGACCTCGTGCACCTGGAACGCCTCGAACGCCGGGGAGCCGAGCGGGTTGGACTCGTAGCCGACCTTGGTGAGGTTGCGCTTGGTGAACTCGTCGGAGTTCACGATGAGGATCCCGCCCGAGGGCAGGTCCCCGATGTTGGCCTTGAGGGCCGCCGGGTTCATCGCCACCAGTACGTCGGGGCGGTCACCGGCGGTGAGGATGTCGTAGTCCGCGATCTGGATCTGGAAGCTCGAGACACCGTGGATCGTGCCCTGGGGGGCCCGGATCTCGGCCGGGTAGTTGGGCTGGGTCGCGAGGTCGTTTCCGAAGGCGGCCGCCTCGGAGGTGAACTGGTCACCGGCGAGCTGCATGCCGTCACCCGAGTCACCCGCAATGCGGATGACCACCTTGTCCAGCTTGGTCTTGGACGCATTGCCCACCGGTGCTGACCTCCAGAGAATCGTGATGAGTCGGGGCGAGTCGCGGCTCCCGTTCAGCCATCGACGGTACGCCGATTTCGGCGTGGCCCACGGCCGCGATCGTGTTCTCGGACTGTAACAGGTTCCAGTTCCACGTCGTGGCGTCTACACTAAGCCTAGACCGATCTGTCTATCCCTGCCAGTCGGCCCCCTCTGCCAGGGGAAGCTGAACCGGCGAGCACTACAGATGAGAAACTCGTCATCATGAATACGCTCATCCGGGGTGCGGTCGTGTCCGCGGCCGCGGCCCTCGTCGTCGTCCTCCCGCCCGAGGCCTCGACCGCGCCCTCGGTCGCTCCCACCCTGACCGGGGTTGACACCGTGGTGTGGACCCCGTGCCCCGCGGACTCGCCCGACGACACCGCCCACGGCCTCCCCCGCGCCGATGTCCTGTGCGCCTCGGTCGACGTCCCCGTCGACCACGCCGACCCCGGCGGACGCACGGTGGGGGTCGAGGTCCGCAAGATCATCGCCACGGGCGGGCGCGAGGGCGCCCTGTTCGCCAATCCGGGTGGCCCGGGCGGCGACGCACGAACCCTCTGGTACACCGCGCTCGACAGGGACGACGACTCGGCGATCGACGAGATCCGCCGCACCCACGACCTGGTGACCGTCCAACCCCGCGGACTGGAGGGGTCGGGCGCGCTCGAATGCCTGCCGGAGCAGTCCCCGGAGGGGAACCCCCCGGCTGTCGTCGACCTGAACACCGCGGCCGAGGCGTGCATGGACACGGACCCGGAGTTGGTGCGCTCCATCACCACCGAGAACGTGGTCCGGGACCACGAGATCGTGCGTGAACGCATGGGGCTGGAGACCATCTCCTTCCTCGGTTACTCCTACGGCACCGCCATCGGGATGATGTACCAGACGCTGTTTCCGCAGAGCATCGAGCGGATGGTCCTCGACTCCTCGGTCGGCCCCACCGACACCTGGTGGTACGAGTTCCACCGACTCCAGGCGGCGAACCGGCACCAGGCCCGCGATCACGTCCTGGCGTGGATCGCCGAGTACGACGAGGTGTACGGGCTCGGCGACACGCCGCTGAAGGTGTACCGCCGCATCCACGAGCTGGACCTGTCCGAGGGGGCGGCCGCGACCCGCTTCCTGCCGCCTCCCGCGCAGCCGGGCGACGCCATCCCGGGGTCGGTGTCGACCGGGTCGTCGGCGACGGGTTCGCTGGATGTCCTGAGCACAGGCTCGGTGCGGGCGGAGAACGCGGCCCTCGCCTCGACCGGGGCGTTCGACGCCATGCCGGACGACGCCGTCGGCTACTTCCGGTTGCTCGACAACTACAGCAGGGACCCCGATGCGTGGCCGGACATCGCCTCGGCCATCGCGGAGAAGCTGCACGGCGCGGCGGCCGTCGCCGCGACACCGGAGGAGTTGGAGGCGCAGCTCGAGGAGGAGAACGCCAGGCCCACCCTGACCTCCGACCAGCAGACGTATCTCACGATCCTCAACTGCAACGAGACCGCCGCTCCCCGCACGAACCTGGTGGCCGCGGCGCAGATCGGCAGCAGCGACTCCGCGGGCAGCACCACCGAGGACGTCTGGGCGCTCACCGAGCAGACGCCCTACTGCCCGTACCCGCCCTCGGCCGTCCCGCCGCGCATCGAGGCCAACGAGATGGGCGCGGCGCCGCTGATCCTGCAGTCCGACCACGACCCCAACACGCCCGGCCTGCTGGGCCCGCGGACGGCGACGGCCACCGGCGGCACGCTCGTCCGGATCCGGGGGACCGTGCACTGCCACTTCGACAGCGGCAACCAGGCCGTCGACGACGTGGTGCTGCACTACCTGCGCACCGGTGAGGTGGCGCCGGGGCAGTATCTCGACACCCCGCGTCCCGTACCGGGCCCGGTTCCGGTGGGCGAGCCCCGGTGACGGGCCCGGCGCCGCCGTCTACGACGACGGTGACGACGAGTATGACGACGACGACGACGAGGTGACCACCGCGGACCGGGACACATATATAGGCATACTCCGGTGCGCCGAGAACACGACCCCGCCGGAGCCGGGGGTCGAGTCGGCACTCGACCTCGCGGTACGGCTCGGTAGCTCGGGGGACACCGTCGACCACCTCCGGCACCGGGCGCTGGCGTGTCCGTTCCCCGCGGCGTCGGCCCCACCCGCGACCCGGGCCCCCGCCGGGGCGGTCCGCCCACTGGTCCTGCAGTCCGACGGGGACCCCTTCACGCCCCCGGGGCCGGCCCGTCTGACCGCGGAGGCGACCGGGGGAGTCCTGGTCCGCGTCCGGGGCGTCCAGCACGCGTTGTTCGGGTACGGGAACCCCGAGGTGGACGGGGTGGTCCTGCGGTACCTCCGCACGGGGGAGACCGTGGGTGGGCTGCACCTGCCGGCCGCGCCGGAGCCTGTTCCCTGGTAGCGCGCGGTTCTCGTCGGGGGCATCCCGCCTGGTATGAATTCCTATAGAAGGGCCCCGGCACGCGTACCGTAGCCGGGACCGGTGGTCGGTGACAGGCGTCGTCGACGGATCAGCGCAGGTTGGGAGCACTCCAGTGGCGAGCAAGAAGACAACATCGGGCGGTAAGCGGAGCCTGGTGATCGTCGAGTCCGCCACCAAGGCGCGCAAGATCCAGCCCTACCTGGGGTCGGACTACGTGGTCGAGGCCTCGGTCGGGCACATCCGCGACCTCCCCAAGGGCGCCGCCGACATCCCGGCCAAGTACAAGAAGGAACCCTGGGCGCGTCTCGGCGTGAACCCGGACGACGACTTCGAACCGATCTACGTCGTCAGTGCCGACAAGAAGAAGAAGGTCGCCGAGCTCAAGAAGGAACTCGCCGGCGTGGACCAGCTCCTCCTGGCCACAGACCCCGACCGCGAGGGTGAGGCGATCGCCTGGCACCTGCTCGAAGTGCTCAAGCCCAAGGTCCCGGTCAAGCGGATGGTGTTCCACGAGATCACCAAGCCCGCGATCCTCGCCGCGGCCGAGAACACCCGCGAGCTGGACACCGACCTGGTCGATGCCCAGGAGACCCGCCGGATCCTCGACCGCCTCTACGGCTACGAGGTCTCGCCGGTGCTGTGGAAGAAGGTCATGCCGCGGCTGTCGGCGGGCCGCGTGCAGTCGGTGGCCACCCGCGTGATCGTCGAGCGTGAGCGCGAACGGATGGCGTTCGTCGCCGCGGACTACTGGGACATCACCGCGACCCTGGCCACCCGGGGATCCGCGGGCGGGGACGCCGGCGAGCCTCGCAGCTTCACCGCGCGACTGTCCGCCGTCGACGGCGCGCGGGTCGCGCAGGGCCGCGACTTCGGCCAGGACGGGCGTCTGAAGTCCACCGGCGCGGCCAAGGACTCCGTCGTCCTCGCCGAACCGGCGGCCCGGGCGCTGGCCGACGCGTTGACCGGCGCCGAGTTCGTCGTCGACTCCGTCGAGTCCAAGCCGTACACACGGCGCCCCTACGCGCCGTTCATGACCTCCACCCTCCAGCAGGAGGCCGGCCGCAAGCTGCGGTACACGTCCGAGCGCACCATGCGGATCGCGCAGCGGCTGTACGAGAACGGCTACATCACCTACATGCGTACCGACTCCACCACCCTGTCCGAGGGCGGCATCGCCGCGGCCCGCGCGCAGGCCACGGAGCTGTACGGCAGCGACTACGTCTCACCCACCCCGCGGCAGTACACCCGCAAGGTCAAGAACTCGCAGGAGGCCCACGAGGCCATCCGGCCCGCCGGCGAGACCTTCGCTACCCCCGGTCAGCTCCACAGTGCGCTCGACGCCGAGGAGTACCGGCTCTACGAGCTCATCTGGCAGCGCACGGTCGCCTCCCAGATGGCCGACGCGCGCGGCACGACCGTCAGCATCCGCATCAGCGGTGACGCCGGTGACAACGCCTCCGGGTACGAGCGCGCCACCTTCGCCGCCTCCGGCCGCACCATCACGTTCCCCGGCTTCCTCAAGGCCTATGTCGAGGCCGCCGACGAGTCCTCCGAATCCTCGGACAAGCCGATGGCGGACGACGCCGAGCGGCGCCTTCCCCGCCTCGACGAGGGGCAGCAGCTCACCGGCACCGACCTGGTCGCCGACGGCCACACCACCAGCCCGCCGGCCCGCTACACCGAAGCGAGCCTGGTCAAGGCGATGGAGGAGATGGGCATCGGTCGCCCGTCGACCTACGCCAGCATCATCCGCACCATCCAGGACCGCGGGTACGTCTACGTCCGCGGCAACGCGCTGGTCCCCAGCTGGGTCGCGTTCGCCGTGGTCGGTCTGCTCGAGCAGAACTTCGGCAGGCTGGTCGACTACGACTTCACCTCCCTCATGGAGGACGAGCTCGACGCGATCGCCGAGGGCCGCGAGAACCGCGACGACTGGCTGCGGCGCTTCTACTTCGGCGCCGACAAGGGCTCGGCCGATGAGGACAACGCCAACTACGCCGTGGGGCTGAAGAACCTCGTCGACGTCAACCTCGAGGCCATCGACGCCCGCAGCATCAACTCGATCCGCGTGTTCGACGACTCCGAGGGGCGCCCGGTCCACGTCCGGGTCGGCCGCTACGGTCCGTATCTCGAGCGCATGGTCGCCGGGGAGGACGGCACCGAGGTATCCCAGCGTGCCAATCTGCCCGAAGGCATGAGCCCGGACGAGCTCACGCTCGAGGTGGCCGAGAAGCTCTTCTCGACCCCGCAGGACGGCCGTCCGCTCGGCGTGGACCCCGAGACCGGACACGAGATCGTCGTCAAGGACGGGCGCTACGGTCCCTACGTCACCGAGAAGCTCCCCGAGGCCACCGACGCCGAGAAGGCCGCCTGGGCCAAGAAGGTCCTCGCCGACGCCGAGGCGGAGAAGAAGCAGATCGACGCCGACCGCGACGCCGCGATCGCCGCCGCCAAGGACGACGACGCCAAGGCCGAGGCCAAGAAGGCCGCTACCAAGGCCAAGGCCGCCGTGACCCGCCGGGCGAAGAAGGAGGCGGACAGCCCCACCGGGCCTAAGCCCCGGACGGGCTCGCTCATGCAGTCCATGGAGCCGTCCACGGTCACGCTGGAGGACGCGCTCAAGCTCCTGTCGCTGCCCCGCGTGGTGGGTGTGGACCCCACGAGTGGCGAGGAGATCACCGCCCAGCTCGGTCGCTACGGGCCGTACCTCAAGAAGGGCACCGACTCCCGGACCCTCGACTCCGAGGACGCGGTGTTCACCGTGACGCTCGAGGACGCGGTGAAGATCTACTCCGAGCCGAAGCGTCGGGGCCGGCAGGCCGCCGCCCCCAAGGCGCTGCGTGAGATGGGGGTCGACGAGGTCTCCGGCAAGCAGATGCTGGTCAAGGACGGCCGCTTCGGCCCGTACGTGACCGACGGCGAGTCCAACGCCTCCCTGCGCAAGGGCGACACGGTGGAGAGCCTCACGGACGCGCGCGCCTCGGAGTTGCTCTCGGAGCGGCGGGCCAAGTCGCCGCCGAAGAAGGCCCCCGCGAAGAAGGCGCCGGCCCGTAAGTCGCCGGCCAAGAAGACGGCCGCCGCGCGCCGCTGAGGCACGGGGTCAGAGAGGCTGGTCCTCGGCCGGTCGCAGCGCGACCGCGCCCGCCTGCCACCGGTCCGCGAGGGTGGCCCGCAGGGGACGGGCGAGCTGGGTCATGATCCCCCGGCCCCGCAGTTCCACGCTGCGACCCAGGACCCAGCGCGCCGCCTCGGGCGCGTCGGCCCGGTGGATGGTGGCCGCCGAGGCCAGGACGTGCCCCTGCTCCATCTTGGCCAGCGTGGTGAGGCGGGCGGCCTCGTTCACCGGGTCGCCGATGACCGTGTACTCGAACCGTTTGGCGTGGCCGATGTGCCCGGCGATGACGGTGCCGTAGGAGACGCCGATCCCCGCCGTCAGCGGGGCCAGCTCCGTGAGCCGACTCTGCAGCGCACGCGCGGCACGCAGCGCGCGACCGGCCTCGTTGTCCACCTCCAGCGGCGCCCCGAAGACCGCGAGCAGGGCGTCTCCCTGGAACTTGTTGATATACCCGCCGTTGGTGTCGACGGACTCGACCGCGATCCGGAAGAACTCGTTGAGGACCGACACGACCTCGGCGGGCTCGTGCGAGGCCGCGAACTCCGTCGATCCGGTGAGGTCGACGAACAGCACCGCGACCTGACGCTCCTGCCCGCCGAGCTCCGTGCCCCGCTCGAGCGCGTTGCGGGCGATGTCCTCGCCGACGTACCGGCCGAACAGGTCCTGGATGGCCTCGCGTTCCTGGAGGCCCGTCACCATCTCGTTGAACCCCTGGGCGAGTCGACCGATCTCGGAGCTGTCGTAGATCGTCACCCGGGTCTCGAGGTCGCCCTGCTTGACGCGGCTGACGCCCGCCTGCATCTCCCGCACCGGGTCGGCGATCGAGTCCGAGACCAACCCCATACCGATCGCGCCCGCGATCACGGCGACGCTGGCCAGCACGGCGAGCGCGACGAGGATGAGCCCGGGGTCGTCGCCGAACAGGCCGAACCAGTGCCCGGTGAGGATGAGCAGGATGCCGGCGATCGGGATGACGGTGGTGAGCGACCACCCCAGGAAGATCCGGCGCCGCACCCCGGGGACGTGTCGGTTCTCCGGAACCCCACGTGACAGGGCGCGGACCGTGATCGGGCGCATGATCCGTTCGGCCTGGAGATAGGAGATCAGGCAGGTCGTGCTGCCGCCGAGGATGCTGGTCACCGCGACGATGAGGGCGAGACGGGGGGAGTGGCTCACGTTGACGGCGACGAAGAGCAGCGTCCCGATGATCCACATGGCGCCCGAGATGAGCGCCTGGTGGAACGGCAGTCGCAGGGTGCGTCGGCGGATGGCGCCGTCGAAGTCCCCGCCCGATCTGTCGACCTTCAGCACCGGCAGGAGCAGCAGCGTCGAGGCGATGACGCCGCCCACGAAGGCCAGGACGAGGTAGCCGATGAACAGGCTCTGGTTGATGAAGCGGAACTCGTCGAGGTCCAGGAACCGGTCCATCGGCAGGACGAACCGCAGGAACGAGAAGACGAAGACCGCGCCGATGATGTTGGCCTGGACCATCGTCAGGGCATAGACGGGCCAGGGGGTGGCCCACAGCCACCTGAACAACCTGACCCAGCGTTCCATCGGTCCAAGACTAGTTCGCGCCGGTCATCCCGGGAACGCAGGCGTGTCGGTGGGCGGGGATAAGGTGGGGGCCATGCCCGGGGTGTTCGATCGGTTGGCCGGACAGGCCGATGTCGTGGCGGAGCTGACTGCTGCCGCGACGGCCGCCCGTGCCCGGGTGCCGGGACAGGGTTGGGACTCCTCGGACGCCCGGATGGTCCACGCGTGGCTGTTCACCGGTCCTCCCGGCAGTGGACGCAGCGTGGCGGCCATGGCATTCGCCGCTGCGCTGCAGTGCGAGCACCCGGACGTGGTCGGCTGCGGGGAGTGCCGCGCGTGCCACACGGTGCTGGCCGGCACCCATGCGGACGTGCACCTGCTCGCACCGCAGGGCGTGAACATCCTGCTCAAGGACGTCAAGGAGACCATCCACCGTGCGGCCAGTCGTCCCGGTACCGGGCGGTGGCAGATCGTGGTGGTCGAGGAGGCAGACAGGCTCACCGAGCAGTCCGGGAACGCGCTGCTCAAGGTGGTCGAGGAGCCGCCCAGCCGGACGGTGTTCCTCCTGTGCTCGCCGACCACCGACCCGATGGACATCATGGTGACCCTGCGGTCGCGCTCGCGGAACGTCGCACTGCGCCAGCCGGACGCGGCGGCGGTCGAGCGGGCCCTGCTCGCCGGCGGGGACCCGATCGACCCCGAGCTGGCCCGGTGGGCGGCGTCGGTGTCCTCGGGGCACGTGGGCCGCGCCCGGTGGCTGGCCACCGACGAGGCGACCCGGGAACGCCGGGATGTCGTCCTCCAGCTGCCGATGGTCATGCACAATCCCGGTCGTGCGTTCCCACTCGCGGACCGGCTCGTCAGCTCCGCCGAGCAGGAGGCGCTGGCGCGCAACAGTGAGGCCGACGAGCGCGAGGTCGAGGAGCTCCGCACCGCGTTGGGTGCGGGTGGCACCGGCAAGGGCACCGCGTCGGCCGGGCGGGGTGCGACGGGCGCGGTCAAGGAACTCGAGAAGGCCCAGAAGTCGCGGCGGACCAGGTCCACCCGCGACTCGCTGGATCTCGCGCTGGTCGACCTGGCCGGGTTCTACCGGGACGCGCTCATGTCGTCCCTCGGCGTCGGCGAGATCGCCCCGGTGCATCCGGACAAGGCGGAGGAGGCGGCCAGACTCGGCGGCCACTACCCGGCCGCGGCGATCCTCCGGGCGATCGAGGCGATCCAGGAGTGCCGCGCCGCGATCGAGGTCAACGTCAAACCCAAGTTCGCGGTCTCCGCGATGGTGGGCGCGATCCGCGGTGCTCTCGGCTGACGGAGCCGGACGGAGCGGGTCGTTTTTCGGCGACGGGGGTCGGTCGGATATAGTTGCGTCGCCCCACAAGGGCTCGCCGCGTTAGCTCAGTCGGTAGAGCATTTCACTCGTAATGAAAAGGTCGTCGGTTCGATTCCGACACGCGGCTCCGCCAGAACCAGTGCCCCCGATCTCGGAATCCGAGGTCGGGGGCACTGTGCGTTCCACGGGTCTAACCGCCGAGCTCCTCGCGGGCGTGGCGGATGAACCAGTCCTCCCATTGGTGCGGAGTCCACCCTCGATCGCGGGTCAGCCTCAGCCACACGGACCGCGAGGTGAGCATCCACAGTGCGTCGACGGCTGTCCCGGCAGGCGGGGAGCCGAGGATGAGCCCGGACGCCCATCGCACCTCGTCCCAGCGGGTGCGCTCACGTTCGGTCAGCCGCGCCGCGGCGTTCCTGTCGACAACCGCGGCCTCGTCCAGGACGTGTTGGATGGCGGCTGACCGTTCGTGCGCACCGCGTAGCCACGCTGCGCCGGCCGCCAGGCGGTCCCCGACCGAGCCGACGCCCATCTTCATGTAGTCCGTCAACTCGCGTACGGGGACGTCCGCGCCATCCGACAGGGAGAGGTCGATGCACGCGTCGAGCAGGCTGAGCTTCCCGTCGAACTGCTGATAGACGGTCTGTCGGGCGAGGCCGGCGGCGGAGGCGACCTCGGCCATCGTCGTGGCCACCCATCCCCGTTCGACGAACATCTCGTGCGCGACGCCCACCACCGTCGCCCGGTTCTGTCGAGCCCGCTCCGTTCGACGCTCCGATGAGTAGGTCCTGGTCATGATCCGAGTCTAGACAGATTTGGATTTACACGGTGTAATGTCAATATGGATTCGGGACTGGTGGGCACGCGGCTCGGCCGACTGCATGTCGACGTACTCGGCGAGGGCCCACCGCTCGTGCTGTGGCACAGCATGTTCGTTGATTCGACAAGCTGGAACAGGCTGGTGCCGGGGCTGGCAGAAGCACACCGCGTCCATCTCATCGACGCGCCGTCGTGCGGCCGGAGTGACCCGCTCCGCGCCGCAACGGACATCTCCGCCTGCGCAGGCGCCGCGATCGATGCGCTCGAGCGGGTCCGGGCGTCGACGGGGCAGGGCAGCGTCGACTGGCTGGGCAACGCCTGGGGAGGCCACGTCGGTATCGAGGTCGCCGCTCGCAGGCCCGACCTGATCCGGAGCCTGGTCGTCGTCAGTGCACCGACTCACCCGATCGACAGGTCACTGCGCCGCAAGGTCCGCATGCTGGTCCCGCTCTACCGGGTGATCGGCCCCCGCGGGCCGGTGAGGTCCGCCATCGAGGAGTCGATCTTCACGGATCGCACCCGCGCTCACGACCCGGAGGCCGTGCACCTACTCCGTGACGCGCTCGGCCGGGCCGGGCGCCGGGCGACGATCCGCGCCATCGAGACCGCGATCCTCCACCGCGCTGACCTGAACTCCGCAGCGCTGGAGGTGAGGTGCCCGGTCCTGTTCGTCACGACGGACGATCGCGGGGAATGGACCCCGGAGCAGGCCCGCGCGGTCGCCGCCCGCATGGCCGACGCGCGCGAGGTCACCGTGCGGGGCGCCCGGGTGATTCCCGCGCTCGAGCAACCCGATGCGCTCCTCCGGGCTCTTGACGAGTTCTGGGCAGGCCTGGACGCTCGCTGATGCACGTGGGCAAGTACCGCCCGGCCATCCGAGCGGTCTCCGGTCGAGGTCGTGGTCGGGTATTTCGGGGCGCGGTCCCGCCAGAGGGGCCACCATGGGCGGTAGGTAGTTAGATAGGGATGGCCACCCCGCGACCAGAAGGACCCCCATGACCACTGCGCCCCTGCTCGTCGAGCGCGCCGACCACATCGAGACGTGGACGCTCAACCTGCCCGACGTCCGTAACCCGATCTCGGATCCGGCGATCGTCGACGCGATCTGTGCCCAGGTGGCAGCGGTCAACGCGGACCACGACGTGCGGGCGGTCGTGCTCACCGGGGCGGGATCGGCGTTCTCCGCCGGCGGGAACGTCAAGGACATGGTGGACCGGGCCGGGATGTTCGGCGGCAGCCCGTACGAGCTCCGCGACGGCTACCGCCGGGGCATCCAGCGGATCCCGCGCGCCCTGTACCACTGCGAGGTGCCGGTGGTGGCCGCGGTCAACGGGCCGGCGGTGGGCGCGGGCTGCGACCTCGCCGTGATGTGCGACCTGCGGGTGGCCTCCACCAAGGCGTGGTTCGCGGAGAGCTTCGTCCAGCTGGGCATCATCCCCGGCGACGGCGGCGCCTGGCTGCTCGCCAAGGCGATCGGCCCGGCGAGGGCGGCGGAGATGGCACTGACGGGGGACCGGGTCACGGCCGAGCAGGCCGCAGAGTGGGGCCTGGTCAACCGGGTCGTCGAGCATGACGCACTCATGGACGCCACCCGGGAGCTGGCGGCCCGGGTGGCCAAGAACCCGCCGCACGCGGTGCGGATGGCCAAGCGCCTCCTGCGCGAGTCCCAGCACCAGTCGCTGGAGTCGCTGCTCGAACTCTCGGCGACGATGCAGGCGCTCGCCCATCACACCGAGGATCACCGCGAGGCTCTCGCCGCGTTCGGTGAGAAGCGCCCCGGCACCTACACCGGCCGCTAGCAGCACCGATGCCGTCCCGAATCGCCCCACCGACCACCCTGGCGACGGAGGAGATGACCGCCCTGCGGGCCGAGGTGCGGGACTTCCTCGCCGAGGAGATCGCCGCGGGCCGCCTCACCCCGTGGATCGACACGTGGCTGACGAGGTGGGACGAGGACTTCACCCGCCGGCTGGCCGAACGCGGCTGGGTGGGGATGACGATCCCCACCGGGTACGGAGGCCACGGGCGTACCTTCCTCGAACGCTTCGTCGTGACCGAGGAACTGCTCTCGGTGGGCGCGCCCGTCGCGGCGCAGTGGGTCGCCGACCGTCAGATCGCGCCGTCGCTGCTGCGGTACGGGACCGAGGAACAGAAGCGGGAGTACCTGCCCCGGATCGCCGCGGGCGAGTGCTGCTTCGGCATCGGGATGAGCGAACCGGACTCGGGATCCGACCTCGCGAGCGTGCGGACGAAGGGCGTCCGGGTCGACGGTGGCTGGTCGATCACCGGGACCAAGGTGTGGACGTCGGGCGCCCAGCACGCCGAGGCCTTCATCGCCCTGTGCCGCACCGAGCCCCTGGACACGTCGAACCGCCACGCGGGTCTGAGCCAGTTCATCGTCGACCTGCGCAGCGAGGGCGTCACCATCCGCCCGATCGTGTCGCTCTCGGGCGACCACCACTTCAACGAGGTCGTCCTCGACGAGGTGTTCGTGCCCGACTCGATGGTCTTCGGCACCCTCGGCCACGGCTGGGAGCAGGTCAACTCGGAGCTGGCCTTTGAGAGGAGCGGGCCCGAGCGTTTCCTGTCCTCGTTCCGGGTGTTCGCCGCCGAGATCGGGGCGGTCGCCTCGGGTGCGCTGCCCGCTCGCGCGGACCTCGGCCGGTCCGTGGCCCGGATGGCCGGTCTCCACGCGCTCAGCCAGAACATCGCCGGGTCCCTCCAGCGGAACGAACCCGCGGACACCGCCGCCGCCCTGGTCAAGCTCCTGGGCACCACCACCGAGGGCGACCTCGTGGACGCGGTCTCCGCGGGCCTGGGCGACGAGTTCGCGGCCGGTGACGACCCGGCCGCGGCCGAGCTGACGGACCTGCTCCGGGCCGGACTCCACCAACGCCCCGGGTTCACACTCCGCGGCGGGACCAACGAGATCCTGCGCGGCGTGATCGCGCGAGCACTGGGGATGCGATGAGCGACGCCACCGACCAGCACGCCGCGTCCGCGGACCCGGCCGATACGAACGACGCGTCCGCGGCCCCGGGCGTCGACGAGGACCTGCTCACGATGATGGGCGATGTCCTCGCCGGACACGCGGGCGCCGACGTCGAGCCCGACCCGGAAAAGGCGTGGCAGAGCCTGGTGGAGGTGGGGCTCGCCCGGCTCACCGCACCCGAAGCGGGCGGGGGGAGTGGAGCCGGCTGGGCAGAGGCGGCTGCGCTGCTGCGACTGTCGGCGGCCGCGGGGGTGGCCATCCCGTACGCCGAGACCGACCTCGTCGTGGGTCCCCTGCGCCGCGCCGCCGCGCTCGATGACGCCTCCACGGCGACGGCCACCCTCGCCGTGATCGGCCCCGACGGCCACGCACGGCGCGTGGCCTGGGCGGGCGGCACCGACACCGTCCTGTTCGTCCGCCGGGCCGGAGGGGACGACGACGAGGTGGGCGAGAGCCGGGCCGGCGGGTACGAGCTCGCCGACGTGCCGACCGGCCGAACCGTCGTCACGTCCGCCCGGGGGATCTCGGCGGTGCCCGTGGGCGATGTGCGACCGCCCGCCGACGCGATGTGGACCGCGGTCGACTCGGGCGCGGTCGAGGCCGCCGTACTGCGGGGAGCGCTGGCCCGGGCGGTGCAGTGCGTCGGCGCGGCCGAGGGGATGCTCGACTCGGCCGTCGCGCACACCACCCAGCGGAATCAGTTCGGCCGGCCACTGGCACGGTTCCAGTCGGTGCAGAACCTCGTCGTCGACATCGCCGCGGAGACGGTCCTCGCCCGCGCGGCGGTCGACCAGGCCGTCGCCGACGCCCTCACCACGGATCTCGCCGGCCCGCTGTCCGGGTTCCGGGTGGCCGTGGCACGCAGCGTGGTCTCGCAGGCACTGGCCGTGGCCGTCCGCAACGCCCACCAGGTCCACGGCGCGATGGGCACGACCCACGAGCACACCCTGCACCGCCTGACCCTGCCCGCCCTGCAGTGGCGCGGGGAGTTCGGCTCGGCCACGTTCTGGGAGTCCCTGCTCGCCGACGCGGCCGTGGCCGGCGGGATGGACGGGGCGTGGCCGATGGTCGTCGGGGGCGTCGCGATCGAGGGTGCCGGGGCGGCGTGGCTCGACCGCGTGACCCGGGCGCGCCACACGCCCTCGCGGGACCGCTGAGCCCCGGGCCGGGCCGCGCGCCACGGGCCGCGATCTCGGTACCCTCGACACCAGTACCGAGAAAGGTCGTGTCGTGGAATTCCTCCTCATCGCCGCAGTGATCGCGGTGGCCGTCGCCGTGGTCTCCCGCAGTCAGAACAAGGGTCAGACCCAGCTGGAGGCGCGGCACAACCATCACCTCGCCGATCACCGGGCCGAGGCGGCCCGGTGGGTCGAGCGGCTCGGGGGCCAGGTGTTCAACCTCGACGGCACCGACGAGGCGTCCAAGCAGGCCATGGCCGACGCCTCGGAGCGCTACACGGCGGCCGTGTCCGAGTTGGAGAACGCCCGCACCCCCGTTCAGGCCCAGCTGGCCAAGGACACCGCGCTGGAGGGGCTGTACTACGTGCGCGCCGCGCGCTCGGCGATGGGCCTGGACCCGGGGCCCGAGCTGCCCAAGACCCCCGGCCAGGACCGTGCCGGCCGCGTGACCGAGGACCGCACCGTCGACGTCGAGGGCCGGACCATGAAGGCCGCGACCGATCCGAGCGACGAGACCCCGCACTACTACCCGGGTGGCGTCGTGGCCGGCCGACCGGTCCCGGCCGGCTGGTACTCCGAGCCCTGGTGGGCATCGGCCCTGACCACGGGCGTGTGGATGATGGGCTCGATGATGATGTTCAACATGATGTTCGCCGGCATGTCGGGCATCGGTTACTCCGGTGAGGACTTCGCGTCCGGGGTGGGCGAGGGAGGCGCCGACGTCAGTGACATGGGCGGCGACATGGGTGGAGACGGCGGCGAGGGGTTCTTCGACGGTGGTCTCATGGGCGGGGACGGCGGCGATGGCGGAGGCGACGGCGGCGGGTTCTTCGACGGTGGCCTGTTCGGCGGCGGCGACGGCGGGGGAGACGGCGGCGGAGGCTTCTTCGACGGCGGCCTGTTCGGCGGCGACGGCGGCGGCTTCTTCGACTTCTGACCGGGCCGCGTGTGACCGCTGCCGCCCGCGGCGGGCTCAGCAGCCGGCCAGGACCCGGTCCATCGCGTCGCGCTCGGCCGGCGTCACCCACAGCCCGTAGCGGTCTTTGACCAGCACCTGCCGGGACACGTACGAGCACCGGAACTCACGACGGGGCGGGAGCCAGGTGGCGGTGTCCCCGTCGCCCTTCTGCTGGTTCGCCCACCCCGCCACGGCCAACAGGTTGAGCGGGTCGTTGGCGAAGTCACGCCGTTGCTCCTCGGTGAGCTGCTGCGCGCCCTTCTGCCATGCGTCCGACATCGCCACCACGTGGTCGATCTGCACCTCGGAGGAGGTGCCCTGTCCGCGGACGAAGTCGATCCGCTCCCCGGTGTACGGCCCCTCCAGCACCCCGGTGAGGACGACGCAGTCCCGCGTCCCGGGCCGGAAGGTGATGTCCCGCAGGTCGCGCCGGAGGATGTCGTTGCGGGTATCGCAGCCGTTGCGTCCGAACTCCACGGACACGTCGTCGGTCCACGACTGCCCGAACAGGTCGCGGTCGTAGCCCGTCTTGGGTGCCCGGCCCTTGACCTCGAGCTGCGGCAGCGCCTCGCGGGCCGCCGCGACCAGGGGATCGCCCGACGGGCCGGCGTCGGGGACGACCGGGGGCTCAGGCTGGGCGGGGGGCGCCGGCTGCGCGTCGACGGGCGGGGGTGTCCCCGGCGACGACGGCGAGGTGGTCCCCTCCGGGTCGACCGCCGAGGTCGGCGTGGTGCCGATGGTGCCGGAAGCGCCGTCCTCGACATCAGCGCACCAGCCGATCCCGGCCAACACGACCACACCGAGGACGACGGCACCGATTGCACGAGGGGTTCCGGAACTCATGCGGGGCACCCTATCGACGCCCACCGACATCCCCGTCGGCACCCGGAGCCGACTAGCCTTGGCCGCGATGCCGCCCGCGACACCCAGCCGACGTTCCGCACCGGCTGACACGGATCCGCCCGCCTCGCCGGGCCCGTCGGCGCCGTCGACCGACCGGCACGCCCGACGCCGGACGCTCGACCGGCGCCCGCTGGTCGCAGCCTGTGCACTGGTGGTGATCGCGGCCACGGTCGTGCGCACCTGGGTCGCGGCGGCGGGCTGGTTCTACTGGGACGACCTCCTCCTGCACGGCAAGGCGGCCGCGCGCCCGCTGCCGGACCCGGCGTTCCTGTTCGCCGACCACGACGGACACCTCATGCCCGGCGGGATGGCCCTGACCTGGGTCGCCGCCCATGTCGCGCCGCTGGACTTCCGCGTCCCGCTGCTGCAGATGGCGGTGCTCCAGCTGCTCGCGGGCGCCGCGCTCGCACGCATGCTCTGGGTCCTGTCGGCGGGCCGGGCGGTCCTGCTGGTCCCGCTCGTGGCCGCGCTCGCGATCCCGCTCGGCCTGCCCTCGGCCACGTGGTGGGCGGCCGCCCTCAACGCGCTACCCCTGGCCGCCGCGATGGCGTGGACGGTGGCGTCGATGGTCCGGCTCGCGAGGTCGGGGCGCCGACGCCACGCCGTGGGAGCCGCGGTGGCCACGGCGCTGGGGCTGCTGTTCGTGGAAAAGGCCCTCCTCATCCCGGTGGTCGCGGCCGCGGTGCTGCTGGGGTCGTGGTGGACGGGCCCCGCAGACCGTGCCGACCTGCGTCTCCTGTGGCAGCGGACCCGCTGGGCCTGGTCTGCACTGGCCGCGATCGTGGCGGTGTGGGCGGCGGTGTTCCTCGTCGTCGTCGGCCGTCTGGGCGGGGGGTCATCCGGCCACCTCCCGGCCGGCTACGAGGCCGAGGGCACGGGTCCCGGGTTCCTCGCGCTACTGGACCACACCTACCGGCTGGCGGTGGTGCCGACGCTGGGCGGGGGACCGTGGAGCTGGGACCGCTGGCATCCGGGGCCGCCCGTGGCCGACCCGTCGACCGCCGCGGTGCTGGCGGGTGTCCTCGCGGTCGCGGCGGTCCTGGTGTGGTCGCTGGCCGCCCGTCGACGCACCGGGGCGGTCTGGGTGGCCGCGGCGTTGTATCCGCTGGTGCCGGTGATCCTGGTCGCGGTGGGGCGCACCGGCCCGGACACCGCGACGGAGATCGTTCAGACCCTCCGGTACCACGCGGAACTGCCGGTCGTCCTCGCGGCGGCCGCCGCCCTGGCCATCGCCGCACCACGACGGGAGCCCGCTGCGTGGGGTCACCGCGTCAGAGCGTGGCTGCCCGCGGTCGGTGCCGCCGGGCTGGTCGCGCTGCTCGTCTCGTCGGCCGTGTCGACCGTGTCGTACCGGCGGTCGTGGTCCGAGCAACCCTCCCGCGACTACACCGAACCGCTGGTGACCGCCCTGCGTGAGCGGACCGAGCCCCTGCTCGACAAGGACGTCCCCCTCGAGGTGCTGCTGCCGGTCACCACACCCGCGAACCGGCTCTCCGCGCTGCTCGCCGGGGTGCCGGGGGTTCCGGAGGTGGGGGCGTGGACCCACGACCCGGTAACGATCGACGCCCGGGGGACCCTGCACCCCGCCGACGTGGTCCCGGGTCGGACCATCGTGCAGGGGCCCGAGCCGGGGTGCGGGCACCGGGTCGGCCCGGGCGGCGCGCGGCTCGCGCTGGACGGGCCGCTGCTCGGGCGTGACTGGGTGGTCCGGCTCCACCTCCTCGCCGACTCGGACGGCCACGTCGCGGTCCGCCTCGACGACGGAGACGAGGTGACGGCCCCGGTGGAGGCGGGGTTTGGGACGGTGTTCGTCCGCCTCGAGGGTGGGGGGACGGGCCTGACCGTCGCCCCGGGTGGGGGCACCTCCGAACTGTGCGTGGGCAGCGGACCTGTCGGAGTGCTCGTGCCGCGCTGAGGTTTCCCGGGGCGGTGGACCATAATGGGCGGGTCGGACGGAGAGGCCACGGACACCGAGAGGGCCACTGACACCGACTGGGCTGGGAACGGAGGCGGGTCATCGACATCGCGTTGGTCATGATGACCCTCACCGCACTCCTGGTGGTGCCCGGTGCGATCGTCGGGCTCGCCGCCCAGCTGCCCCTGCGCCTCGCGGTGGGGACGTCGATCCCGGTCTCGTTCGGTATCGCCGCCATCGCCGGTTTCGTCTACGGGCGGATCGGGGTGCCCTGGTCGCTCGGCGGCTATGCTGTCGCCACGGCCGCGACCGCCGCGGTGGTCGGCGTGGTGGGGCTGCTCATCACCGGGGCGACGTGGGTGTGGCGACGACGACGAGGCCGCGACGCCGCGCCGGTGGGCGGTCGACCCGGGCGGCGCTCGTGGTGGTGGCTGCTGCCGGGTGCGGCGATCCTGGTCAGCGCCTGGCTCATCGGTCAGATGATCCTCACCGAGCTCTCGGGGACTCCCGGTGGGACGGCGAACGTCTTCCAGGGCTGGGACGCCCACTGGCACGCCAACTACATCCGGTTCATCCACGACGTCGGCGTGGCCTCGCCGGATCACGCGGGGGAGCTGCGCTACCCCGAGAACGGGGCGACCCTCTACTACCCGAGCACGTGGCACGCGATCGCCGCCCTGGTCATGGGCCTGCGCGGGATCGGCGCGGTCGAGACCTACAACCTCGTGCAGATCGGCAGTGTCGCCCTGGTCTTCCCGCTGGGCGTGGCGGCGCTGGCGTGGCTGATCACCCACCGACGGTTCTCGCGCCCGGTCGTCGCGACCTCGGCGGCCGTCGCGGCGATGGCCACCCCGCTGTTCCCGGGACTGCCGTTCGTCGAGGTGATGGTGGCCGCGACTCCGTCCGCCGTGGCCAACGGCATGGCCGGCCTCGGGGCCGCGGTGGTGGTGGCGGCCTTGGCCGATCGCCGGCTCATCCCCGCCGCCGCGCTCGGGCTGGTCGGCATCGGCGGCGTCCACCCGTCGGCCATGGTCACGGCCGGCGTGTTCGTCCTGTTCTGGTGGCTGTTCGACGGACTGTGGCGACCGGTGCGCGGCCGCGTGCGCGACGTCCTGGTGTTGGCCGGGGTCGGGCTCGCCGGCGTGCTCACCCTCCTGCCGCAGGTGCTCACGGTCTCCGAGGAGGCCGACGACATCTCGGCCTTCGAGTTCGAGATCGACGCCGACCGCGCCGCCACCTGGGGCAAGGCGGTGGCCCTGCAGGTCCGGCACGTCCAGGACTGGGGCGTGCGGTGGGTACTGCTCTCCCTGGCCGCGCTGGGGTTGGTGGTGATGCTGCGCCGCAAGGTGTTCTGGCCGCTTCTCCTGTGGGGCGGGCTGTTGGTGGTGTGCGTCAACTCCATGAGCGTGTTCGGCAACTGGACGGGCGGTGTGCTGCGCGGGATCGGCAGCATCTACTACAACGACCCGCGTCGGATCGGGGTCGTGCTGGCGGTGGTGGTGGCGGCCGCGGTCGGCGTGGGCGTCGGGGCGGTCGTGCAGGCGCTGGCGGGATGGCTGGGGAGGCTCGTCGACCCCCTCACCGACCCGGACGGTGGCGGTGTGCGGCTCGCCCGGGTAGCCGTGGCCCTGGCCGCCCTGGTGGGAGTGGGATCCTGGGTCGTCCAGGCCTCCCCGGAGTACGCGGTCGCCGCGGGGGTCAACCAGCGCTGGGGCCGGATGGTCGACGAGCACGACCTACGCGCGTTCCGGTGGCTGTCCGAGCAGCCGCAGGCCTACTCCGGCCTGATCTACACCAACCCCGACGAGGGGTCCGGCTGGATGTACGCCACGGACGGGCTGCCCTCGACCTCGCGGCACTACCTGCAGTCCGGGACCACCGCGCCGTTGACCGGGTATCTGTTCACCCGGATGGACCGGGCCGGGGTGGACCCGCAGGTCGACCGGGCGTTGGCGGACCTGGGCGTCACGTACGTCTACGTGAGCCCGCCCAACTACTGGGGATTCCAGAAGCCCAACGAGCACCTGCTGCGCCTCGACCAGACGCCCGGCCTGGTCAGGGTGTACGGCGAATCGCAGGTCCGGATCTATGCCGTGCGGGCGGCGTTCACCGACGCCGAGTTGGCGCAGGTGCTGGAGGACTCCCCGTTCCCGCCCGAGCGGCGGACCCCGCTCACCAGGGCGAGCGGGATCCATGGCCCGGAGTGACCTCGCGAATGGCACCCCGGTCGTATTCTGATCGGGAGCCTCCGGTGGGGTGGCCACTGGTGTTCCAGAAGACCGGGCTCGTCGCACACAAGTGCTCATTGCATACAAGGGGAGGCACCACATGCGCGCGTTGGTGACGGGAGGGGCCGGGTTCATCGGGTCGACCCTGGTGGACAGGCTGCTGGGTGAGGGCCATGACGTGACCGTGGTGGACAACCTGTCCCGCGGTCGGCTGGCGAACCTCGCCGCGGCCCGTGAGGCCGGTGACCGGTTCGAGTTCTGTGAGATGGATCTGACCGACCCCGCCATCGAGGGCGTGGTGGCCGGTGCCCGGCCCGAGGTCGTCTTCCACCTGGCGGCGCAGATCGACGTGCGACTGTCGGTGGAGGACCCGGTCCACGATGCCCAGGTCAACGTCGTCGGCACCGTCCGACTGGCGGAGGCCGCCCGCAAGGTCGGGGTGCGGCGGATCGTCTTCACCTCCTCGGGCGGGTCCATCTACGGGCCCGTGACCGAGCTGCCCGTCGCCGAGACACGGCCCGTGGACCCGCTGAGTCCGTATGCCGCGGGCAAGGTGGCCGGGGAGATCTACCTGGAGATGTTCTCCCGCCTGTACGGGATCGAGTGGGCGGGCGTCGCGCCGGCCAACGTGTACGGGCCGCGGCAGGACCCGCACGGCGAGGCCGGGGTGGTGGCGATCTTCTCCCAGCGGTTGTTGGCAGGTCAGCCCACGCGCGTGTTCGGCGATGGCGGCAACACCCGCGACTACGTGTTCGTCGACGACGTGGTGGACGCCTTCGTCCGCGCGGCCGAGGTCCCGGCCGCAGCGGGCCTGCGGTTCAACGTGGGCACCGGCGTGGAGACCACCGATCGCGGGCTGCACACTCTCGTCGCCGAGGCCGCGGGGTCCGCCGACGATCCGGAGTACGCCCCCGCCCGCCTGGGCGACGTCGCCCGCTCGGCACTGGACGCCGACCGCGCTGCCGAGGTTCTCGGATGGACGCCGAGGGTGACGATCCGAGAGGGCGTCGCCCGGACCGTCGACTATTTCCGCGACTGACGTCCTTCCGCGACTGAGGCGCTAGTTCGCGCCCGTTCCAGCGCGGGCGCCGGCGCCCGCATCGCCCTCTGCCCCGTCCGCGGCGCCCGCATCGACGGTGTCGGCGGCGGCGACCGGCCCGGTGCCCACCGCGTCGGCGCGGACCGTGTCCGGAAGCGGCGCCACGTTGGGCCGGGGCAGGAACGGGCGGAGCAGGTCCGGGAATCCGGGCGCGGGCCGGGCGCCGTCGGGAGCGGTGACCTCGAGCTCGCCCTGTCCCTGACCGGCGTCCTCCCCACCGCCCGCAGCCCCGCCCTCGGTGCCTCCACCCTCCGCGCCCTCCGCGCCCTCGGCGGGCGCCGCCGGTGCAGCCGGAGCCGCCGGAGCGGGGGCGACCGGTGCGGCCGGAACGACCGACGCCCGACGGACCGGCTGGACAGCGGCGACCTGTGGAACCGGCGCCACGGTCGGCACGCTGGTCGCGGGCGACACCGGCTCGGTCGGCTCGTCTACGGAGGTTGTCTCCTCGGTCTTTCCGGTCGGCTCGTCGGTGCCCGGTGCCGTGCTGGTCTCGGAGGTCGTGCTCGCGATCGGCTCGGCGGTGGGCCCGGTGGCCTGCGCGGACTCGACCTGCGCGCGGGCCCGCTCGACGGCCTCGGCGCTGCGGTGCGAGTCGTACCAGAGGCCGGTGGAGATCAGCCCGACGGACAGGACGCCCAGGGCGCCCATCCCCACGGCGGTGAGGGACGGGCGGGTGAACCGGGTGTCGAGCGAAGCCATGGGCCCCAGTATCAGACAGCCCCCGGGCTAACGCCAACCCCTTCCCCCGCCGCGCGCGTCGCCGGAGGGACCATGGTCAGTCGCTCGGGTCCCTCCCAGAGTACGGCCGGCTCCCCATAGGGATCCGCATCGCGACGGAGCAAGAGGCCCACGGTGTGTCGGAGGACGACGGGGACGATCCGCCCCTCCTCACCGCGGTCGACGCGGGTGTGCCGGGCCCGGATCTCCCGCTCCCGCCACAGGGGGGCCGGGCCGCCGAGCATGACGGCGAGCATCGCCCGGAACGCCCCGCAGTCGCGGTCGAACACGCCGCCGTGGCCGCGGGTGCCGTATACGGGCGTGCCGTCGGCGAAGTAGCCGGTGTCGAGGCGGACGGCACCGCCACCGAGGTCGGAGTGGGACCAGCGCCGACGGAGACCAAACCGGACCTGCAGCAGTTCGACCGGGTCGCCGGGTGCGGTGAGGGAGTACCGGCGCACCGGCCCGGGGGCCCGCCAGTCGGCGGGGATCTCCACGCCCACCCCGAGATCGGGCGACTCGGCGTAGATCACCCGGTCGGCACGCAGGCCGAGCCGTTCGGCGGTGCCCACGATCCGCCCGCCGTACGAGTGCCCCACCACGGTGAGCGAGGCGCCGGGGCACTCGATCTCCATGACCCGGTCCACCTCGCGGCAGAAGCGGACCAGCCGCGGCGCCATGGCCTCGGCGAACCGGGGATCGCCGGCATCGGCCATGATGTCCTGCGGGAACTCGCCGTCGAGGAACGCCACTACGGCCAGGCGCCCGCCGCCCGCCGTGACGAGGTCCCCCGCGACGTCGGTGTTGACGTGGGACATGTCCAGATTGGTGCCCGTGCCGGGCACGTAGACCGCCACCGCCTCGGTGTGCGGGCCGAGGTCGCCCACCACCTCGATCATCCGCCCACCGCGCCGAGGCGAGAACGCAGGAAAGGAACGACGACGACGAGCATCGCGTCGCGCCATCGTCTCCAGACGCCCGATGCGCGGACTCCACGGCGTCCCCACGAGCTGCTCGCGGTGGAGCGCCCGGCGCACGGCCACCGCGTTGGCACGGGCCCGTACGGGCCAGGGCACGCCGTACGTCCCGCCCACGGCCTCCGGCTCGGCCAGGGCCAGGACACGCCGGTCGGCGACGGGCATGTGCTCGAGGCCCGAGTACACCTCGTCCGGCTCCGCTCCGGCCCAGCCCGCGACCGTGGCGGCCGTGTCGAGCCCGCCGTGGCCGCCCCACCCGCCCGCCACCTCCGGACCGCCCGACGTCATCCCGGTGAGCCGGGCCAGATCGGCGAACGCGTTGTCCGTGGCCCGGTCCAGCCTCGCCCGCAGGGCCGTTCGCTCCGGCTCGGGGAGCGGGTCCGGGCCGTCGAGGTCGTCCCAGGAGTCCTCGGCGAGCTCGACGAGCCGGTACACGCCCGCCAGGACCTCGGTCAGTCCGCGGGCCTCGCCGTCGACGGCGTCGGCCAACGCGTCCAGGGCGGGGGAGTGGGTGGTGGAGGTGAGGAGCGCGTCGCGCGCGGTCGCCAGGGCGTCCCTCGCCGAGACGACCCCGGCGGCCAGCTCGAGAAGCCGGGTCACCCGGGCCGGCGGCGGGTTCTCCGGAAGTGCGCCGGTCACCGCGGCCGCCGCAACGGCTGGGAGCCCGAAACCGCCCGTGCGGCCTCCTCCGCCGCCGCCTGGGACAGCGCGCCGTCAACGACGGCCCCGGTCAGCTCGAGCAGGCGCGTGATCCGGGACGCCGCCGGGCGGAGGAGGACGCGGATCTCGTCGTCGTCGTCGATCCGTGCGACACCCCCACGCGCCCCGGCGTCCCCGCCGGCGACGGCACCCACCTCGCCCGTTCCGGGGTCGCCACCGGCACGGAGGACCGCGCCGAGTCGGTCGCGCGCGACCGCGAGTCGGCGACGCAGGCGCGCGGCCTCGCCGCGGACGTCCTCGTTCGCGCCCCCGTCCACGGCTGCGGTCAGGGTCGCATCGGGTCGTCGTCGTGCGGAGCCGGCTTCATCACCTTCGCGTCCACCCGGTCCTCGGGGCGCACCGCGTTCTGCAGGGCGATCGTCCGGGCCAGGCGCGAGTAGCGCAGCTCCTGCTCGCGGAAACGCACGTACGTGGACACGGTGACAAAGGCGAAGCCCATGACCAGCGCGTACAGCACCAGGTCCGTGCCGCGCTGCACCCCGAGCGCATTGGCGACCACGGTGAGGTCATCGGGGCGGATCACGGCGTAGACCATGAACACCACGAACAGCACGAAGCCGATCTTCACCCCGGCCTTCGCCCGCGCCTTGCGGCGGTTGGCCAGGAAGAACACGACCAGCGCGGCGCCGGCCAGCAGGAGCAGGACCTTGATCATCGGGGCAGCCTCTTTCCCACGAACCCGTCGGAGAGGATGTTGATGCCGTTGAGCAGCGACTGGCCCTTGGACATCGAGTACTCGGTGTAGAGGATGTCGACCGGTTGCTCGGCCACCCGCCAGCCGCGCGAGTCCATGAGCTCCACGAACTCGCTGGCGTGGCTCATCCCGTTCATCCGCAGGTTCAGCTCCTCGGCGACCCGGCGGTTGAACACGCGCAGACCGTTGTGGGCGTCGGTCAGGCCCAGCCGCCGGGTGCGCGGACTGAGCAGGACCACGGTCCGCAACACGAGGCGCTTGATCAGCGGGACCTGGTCGTCGTCACCGCGGGGCCGGCCGAAGCGCGTGCCCACGACGATGTCCACGGGCTCGGACCGCAGCCGCTCCACCATGGCCAGCACGTCCTTGACCTGGTGCTGCCCGTCGGCGTCGAAGGTGACGAAGTAGCGGGCCCCCGGCTGGGCGCGGGCGTACTCCACGCCGGTCTGGATCGCGGCGCCCTGGCCCAGGTTCACCGGGTGGCGCACCAGATGTGCGCCCGCACGGTAGATCGCCGCCGCCGAGTCGTCCGCCGAGCCGTCGTCCACGGCCACGATGTTGGGGAACGTCCCGCGCGCCGAGCGGAGGACCTCCTCGATCACGGTGCCCTCGTTGAAACAGGGGACGACCAGCCATACGTCGCGGTGACCGACAGGGGAATCCCCTCCCGTCGCGCCCGACTCCGTATCCCGCACACTGTCACTGCTCATCGGAGGTCGATACTATGCGACCGGACGGACAATCCGGTGACGAGAAGGACGGCGGTTCCCCTGATGGCCATCGACGTGATGCTCCCCTACTACGGGGACGTCGACCACTTCAAGAAGGCCGTGGACAGTGTCCTGGCGCAGAGCTACCGCGATTTCCGGTTGGTCGTGGTGGACGACGGCTACCCGGATCCGGAGCCTGCCCGCTACATGGGCGAGATCACCGCGCGCGACGAGCGGGTGACCTACGAGAAGAACGAGACCAACCTCGGCGCGAACGGCAACTACCGCAAGTGCCTCGGGATGGTCACCGCGCCGGTCGTCGTGGTGATGGGCGCCGACGACATCATGCTGCCCAACTACCTGCAGGTCGTGGCCGACGGGTTCGCCGCCGTGCCGGATGCCGCCGTGATGGAGGTCGGCGTCAGCGTGATCGACGAGCACGGCGCGCCCGTCCGGGGGCTGTCCGACTCGGTGAAGGCGTTCACCCAGCCCAAGGCGCAGGGCCGCACCGTGCTGCACGGCGAGAAGCTCATGACCTCGCTCATGCACGGCAACTGGACCTACTTCCCGTCGCTGGCGTGGAACTCCGAGTGGGTCAAGCGGATCGGGTTCCGTGAGGGCCTCGACGTGGTGCAGGACCTCGCGCTGCTGGTCGACGTCATCACCGGGGGCGGCCACATGATCTACGACCCCACGCTGGCGTTCCTCTACCGTCGGCACTCGGCGTCGGACTCCTCGGTCCGCGCCCTCGACGGTCGGCGGTTCGACGAGGAGGCCCGCTTCTTCGCCGGTGAGGCCGACGCGTTCGCCGCCCGCGGCTGGAAGAGCGCGGAGCGTGCCGCGCGCCTGCACGTCACGTCGCGGCTCAACGCGCTGTCGCTGATCCCGACCGCGGCCAGGGCCGGCAAGCTGACCGAGGGCGGTAAGAAGCTGCTCGGGCACACGTTCCGCAAGTTCTGACAGGCGGGTGACGCGTGATCCCCGAGACGTGGATCCCGCACCGCCGCGACGACGGCGAGGTGGTCGGCTGGATCGACGTGACGGTCGCCGAGCCGGCACTCGTGCCGATCGACAGGCTGGGTCGCCCGATGGGCCCGGTCGACGACTGGCACGAGGCGGAGGCGGCGCTCGAGCGGGTCGGCCTCCGCTTCCTCATGGACCGCTACCTGGTCGATGAGGGCGGACGCGACACCGTGGTCCGCATCGCCCACGTCTACGACGACCGCATCGTGTTGTCCACCGCGCTCACCGACGCGATCGAGGACGTGGGTCGCGAGATCGTCGTGCCGTTCCCGGCGCCGGCGTCGCTGCGGCAGACCTGACCCCGCCCGACGGACCGCCCCGCGTCACCGGCGCACGATCACCATCCGCTCCCCGACCTCGCGGACGTCGAACCGGGTGGGGTCATCGAACTGCCGCGGCCGGAAGACGATCTCCTCGCGTGAGTTGTTCCGTACCCGGGGCATCTGGTTGACCATGGCGGGCAGCACCCAGCGTCGGGACCCCTCGCGGGTCAGGACCAGGACGTCCGGGCTGCGGAACGCGCTCGACTCCAGCGCCTCGGTCAGCTCCTCGGGGGTCCCGGTCTCCGCCCACCGACGGACCTCATCGAGGCGCTCCTCGTACCGACCGGCCGGCGTCGCGTATGCCTGGGCCGGCGCCTGGAAGGAGAAGTAGGGGCGGTAGGCGTAGAGGGTCGGATCCGAGGTCAGCACGACGAGATCCGAGGGCACCCGGTCGCCGGTCAGGTCGTCCACCGCGTCCAGCACGTCGCGGGACATCGCGGGGAACGCGCGGGCCGCGGCGGCGAACTCCGCGTCCTCCTCGGACACGTGCTGCACCATCTGCACGGCCGCGAGACCGGCGACGACCACGGCCGCGGCGAGGGTCCGGCCACGGGACCGGTCCGGAGAAGTGTGCACCGCCCACCGGGCCAGGGTCAGCGCGCCGACGACTCCCGCCAGCGCGAGGACCAGCGTGATGACCGGGATCATCCGGAACGGCAGCAGCGTGCTGCCGGTGACCGCCCGCAGCCCCGAGAGCACGTACCACCCCAGTACGGTCACCGTCGCCAGTCCGAGGGCCCGGGCCAGGACGAGCGTGCGGTCGGTCGGCGGGAGGGGGCCGTCGTGGTCGGGGACCACGTCGGCGTCGGGGTTCGTCCCGATCCGCGCTCGCAGCGATCCCGCGACCCGCTCGGCGGCGAGGTCGGCGCGGGCGGGCCACACGGTGACCACCAGCCACACGACGCCGATCAAACACAGCAGCCCGGCGGCGGACACCTCGAACATCGGAAGCGGCCACCGGGAGGCGACCTCGGGCGCGAAGTCGTTGGCCACCGACGACTCGGTCTCGGCGCCACCGAGGACGGCCAGCAGGAATCGATGCCAGAACAGCAGCGCGATCGCGGCGGAGATCCCGGCCATGGCGGCCAGTCGACCGAGTAGCGCGCGGACCACCGCTCGGTCGGCGCGGTACCGCCAGGAATGGAGGACGACGACGAGGCCCACCATCAGCGCCGCGACACCCGCGATGAGGGTGTAACCGAGCGCCGCCCAGCCGAGGTACACACCGATCGTCACGACCAGCGGCCACGTGGGCCGCCCACCGTCCGGGTCGTGCGCCCGCGCGGCGGCGCGGGCGCAGAGCAGGAACGTCGCCACGACGACCTGCGGTAGCAGGCAGACGAGGATCCACGAGTAGGGCTCGTAGGCATTGGTGTGCACACCGACCACCGCGGTGACCAGCCCGAACAGGACCGCGAGACGCGTGGGCACCAGCCAGCGCCAGGCGACGAACGCGATCGCGCCCGCGATGGCCATGGTGACGATGGCGTACGGCTTGTAGAACTCCCAGCCGTCGACGCCCGCGATCCGGGCCAGCTGACCGCCCACCCAGAACCACTGGGGCGGATAGAAGGGCGCGGCGTCGGCGTAGAAGGGGTCGGCGAGGGCGGGGGAGTCGGCGAAGCGGGTGACGTAGGCGACGCGGTTGAGCTGGTCGCCGCCGAGGCCGAACAGGTAGTGCGGCGTGCCGTTCAGCAGGAGGCCGAGGTGGGAGGAGGCCAGGAAGGCCGGCCCGGCGGTGCCGAGGAGCCACAGGGTCCGGCCGCTCGTGGCCCTGCGCAGCAGCAGCCACCCGGTGAGGATGACGACCCCCGCAGCGAGGGTCGCACCGAACGTCTCGGGCAGCCAGCTGGGTTCGACGAACGGCAGCGCGTCGACTCCAGCGAACGTGAGGGCGCCGACCACCGCCGCGACCAGGAGGGCGGCGAGGAGTTCGCCGGCACGGCGGGCGAGCAGGCGGGCGTCGGTCATCCGGCGGGCTCCCCGTGGCGGGAGGACGCGACCAGGCCGACGACGTGGACCGCCACCCCGACGCCGGGGCCGGCGAGCAGCGCGATCGCCGCGCGCACGTCGAGCGCACCCGGGACCGCGACGAGCAGGACCGCCGCGGCGATGACCGCGACCCACCATCCGGAGTTGTAGAGCAGGTGCCGATCGAAGGCCAGCGCCGCATTGCCCGTCACCATCAGGGCGGCGGTGCCCACGGACGCGGCGGTCAGGGCGGCCAGGACGGCGCCGGGGAGCTCGAAGTCACCGCCGAACAGGACGCGGATCAACCACGGTCCCACCAGCCACGCGGCTCCCGCTCCCACGATCCCCACGGCCGTGACCAGGCCCAGGGGCGTGGCGAGCGAACGCGGTCCAAGGGCGCGACGTCGGACGAAGTAGACGATGATCGCGCTCTGGAAACTGGTGAGCGGCACGAGCAACGGCGCGCGGGTCAGGGTGATGGCGAGGATCACCGCGCCGACGAGCGGGGCCGGGTCGTCGGCCCGGACGGTGGCGGTGACGAACAGCGGGAAGCCGGTGACCAGTGCCGAGGTCCCCGCGGAGGCGAGCATCGCCGCACCGGTGTTGCGCCAGAAGCGCCGGCGACCGGCGTCGACCGCCGAGGAGAGCGCGTCGCGGGTGGCGGGGGACAGCGCGATGAGCAGTGCCCACGTCACGGCACCGGCCACCGTGGCCACGGCGAACCCGAGCCCGGCGTCGCCGAGCCACCACGCGACCCCGGCGACGGCCAGGCGCAGCGCCGCGTCGACGGTGAGCAGGACCGCGTACAGACCCCAGCGTTCGGTGCCCGACAGGGCGCCCGCCGTCGCGGCCTGGAGGGTGAAGCCGAGGATGCCGAAGGCCATGATGGCGACGCCGACACCGGCGAACGTGGGCAGGCCCAGCGCGGGCCAGGCCGGTGCACTCACGGCGACGGCGGCCGCGAGGGCCAGGCCCAGCGCGAGCCCGGCCGGCAGCAACCGGATGTCCGACCGCGGCGGCCGCGCACCGGCGGTGCCGGGGCCCCCGGCGCGGGCCCCGAGCCCGCTGCCGACCCCGGGGGCCGACGTGTCGCCCTCACGAGCCGAGCGGACGGCGCGGGTGACCTCCTGCATCAGCCCGTTGGCGACGCCGCCGAGGGCGAAGAACGCACCCCAGTAGGTGGCGAACAGCGGATAGTCGGCCGGGCCGAGGGCACGGCCGGCGACGAGCATCACCAGATACCCGGAGGCCGCGGCGAACAGGGTCGCCAGCGTCAGCGCCCGCATCCCGCCCGCGGCCCCGCGGCCGGTGGTGGGCGTCGGCTCAGCGGCTGCCGGTGTCGTCATCGGGCATACCGAGGGTCGGCGGCAGGGGCTCGGAGAACAACCAGGCGTTCCACAGCGGGCGCAGATCGAGGGTGGTGTGGTCGGCGGCCATGTGGAGGAAGTCGGCGGTGGTGACGGTCTTGCCGGAGTACTTCGCGACCCACGCGCGGAGGAGGTCGAAGAAACGGTCGTCGCCGATCGTCAGGCGCAGCGCGTGCAGGGTGAGGGCACCGCGCTTGTAGACGCGGTCGTCGAACATGTCCTCGGGCCCGGGGTCCGACAGGAGGATGTCCTGGGGGGAGTCCTGCAACTTGGAGTAGTAGCGCAGGGCGTGGCTGCCCGCGTCGACGCCACCGGAGAACTCCGTCCACAGCCACTCGGCGTAGCAGGCGAAACCCTCGTGGAGCCAGATGTGTTTCCACTCGGCGACGGTGACGGCGTTGCCGAACCACTGGTGCGCGAGCTCGTGGGCGATGAGCCGCTCGTCCGAGTCCGGTCGGCCGGCGGCCTCACACGTGTTCCGGCCGAACGTCGACATGCCCATCGCCTCGAGCGGGATCTCGAGTTCGTCGTCGGTCACCACGACCTTGTAGCTGTCGAACGGGTACGGGCCGAAGAGATCGGAGAAGACCGTGAGCATCTCGAGTTGCCGGACGAAGGCCTCCTTGAATCCGCGTTTGAGGTCGGCGGGGAGGAAGGCGTGGAACGGGACCGGCCCGTCGGTGGCCTCGAGGTGCTCGTAACGGCCGAGGTTGACGGTGACCAGGTAGGTGGAGGTGGGGTACGGGAGGTCGAAATCCCAGGTGGTCGTGCTGCCGCTGCGCTTCTTGCCGACGAGCGCACCGGTGACGACGGCGCGGTACGGCGAGTCGGTGGTGAGCCGGATGCGGAACGGGGCCTTGGAGGAGGGATGGTCGTCGCAGGGGAACCAGCTGGCCGCGCCGTTGGGCTGGTTGGCCACCAGGACGCCGTCGGTCAGCTCCTCCCACCCGACCTCGCCCCATGCGCCGCGGATCGGCTTCGGGTTGCCGGAGTAGCGGATGGTCAGCGTGAACGCGGAACCCACGGCGAGCGGCTCGGCCGGGGTGATCGAGAGCTTGCCGCGGGGCCGGGTGTAGCGGGTGACGCGGCCCCGGTCGAGGAGCACCTTGGACACGGTCAGGTGTGGGGAGAGGTCGAGCTGGATCGTCTCGAGCGGCTCGGTGGCGGTCGCGGTGATCACCGCTTCGCCACGCAGGTTGTTGGGGCTCACCTTGTAGTTCAGGTCCAGCTCGTAGCGCGTGACGCGGTACCCGTGATTGCCGGCGCCGGGCAGGTAGGGATCGACCGGGTCGGAGCCCGACGGGGTGCGTGGGGCCGCGATTCTGGCGACGAGGTCTCTCTTGACTGCCTTCAATTCCATGACCCGCGCGAGTCTAGAGGACCAGCGGCCCGGAGCACCGCCGTGGACGACGCCCTGGACTCCCGCGAACTCGAGTACCGGAAAATACTTGCCAGACGGGAAAGTACTACCCTAGGGTGAAATCCACTCCGCGGTGGAAACTCCCCCGGGGCGCCGAGGGAAGGCAGAACCATGGACTCACAGAACTCCACGACCGGTGAGGTCGATCGAGCGGAGGCGGCCCGCATGCTCGCCGAGGCCGAGGGTCGCCCATCGGTCAGCTCCCGGCACGACGTCGGTGTCTTCGCCGGTTTCGCCGCGGCCATCGCGATACTGATGGGCCTCGGGACCATCGCGACGATGTTCACCAACTGGGCGCTCGTGCCCTACGCGGCGTTGTTGTTCGTGGCGATCTTCTGGCAGAGGCGAGCGATCAGCGCGAGCCCCCGGGGGTCGGGTAGGACCTACACGTGGGGCGTCGCGGGATCCGGAGCGATGGTCTTCGTCGTGGTGACGGGCCTGCACGTCATCCGCACGACGATCGGTCTCACGCCCTGGTGGTTCGCCCTCGGCGTGCTGGTGGTCGCGCTGCCCGGACTGGTGGCGGCCGCGATCATCGTCCGACGGGGGCCGAGTGATGAGTGACGCGGCGGGGCACGCCCGGCATCGGCTCGACGAGGTGATCCACGCTCCGGTGCGGTTCTCGATCGTCGCCGCGCTGGCCGGGGTCGACGACGCGGAGTTCGCGCGGATCCGCGACACGGTCGAGGTGACCGACTCGACCCTGTCCAAGCAGGTCGCGGTTCTGGAGAAGGCCGGGTACGTCAAGGTGAAGAAGGGCTACGTCGGCAAGCGCCCCCGCACGTGGCTCTCACTCACCCGGGACGGTCGTAAGGCGTACGAGTCGCACCTGGCGGCGCTGCGCGCGATCGCCGGCGGCTGACCCGCTTACCGGCTCACCCCCTCCAGGGCGCGATCGGGTTGCCCTGCCAGCGGGTGCCGGGCGGAATGCGGTCGCCGCGCATCACCAGCGAGGCGGGACCGACCGTGGAACCGTCTCCGATGGATGACGCCGGCAGCGCGACGCAGTGGCACCCCAGTGTTGCCCCGGCCTCGATCGTCACCCGGTCGATCTGCATGATGCGGTCGTGGAACAGGTGGGTCTGGACCACGCAGCCGCGGTTGATCGTGGCGCCGTCGCCGAGGGAGATCAGGTCGGCCTCGGGCAGCCAGTACGACTCGCACCACACGCCGCGGCCGATGCGCGAACCCAGGAGGCCCAGCATCGCGTTCATCACCGGGGTGCCCGTCGCGGGCCGGGCCAACCACGGCGCGGCCAACAGTTCGATGAACGAGTCGGCGACCTCGTTGCGCCACACGAACGACGACCACAGCGGTTGCTCGCCCGCACGTATGCGACCCACCAGGATCCACTTGGCCAGCACGGCCACCACCAGGGCGACCAGCCCCGCGTAGGCGAGCGTCAGCCCGGAGGTCAGTGCGGCCACCCCGAAGCCCCACTCCAGGTGGATCTCCTGCAGCACGACCAGGACGCTGAGCAGGAGGAGGAATGACATCCACACGGGGATCAGCCGGAGGGTCTCCCACGCCCCGCGGGCGACCTTGAGACGGCGTGGCGGCTGGTAGGTGCGGATGTCGTCGGTGTCGGCGACGGCTCGCGGCAGTCTCTGCGGCGGGGATCCCAGCCACGAGGTGCCCTTCTTGGCCTTCTGCGGTGCGGAGGACAGCACGGCGACCAGGCCCCGTGCGGGCACCTTCCGGCCGGCGGAGGCGATACCGGAGTTGCCGAGGAAGGCGCGCTTGCCGACCCGGGCGTGCTCCAGCCGCATCCATCCGGAGCCGAGCTCGTACGGGGCGACCATGGTGTCGTCGGCGAGGAACGCCCCGTCGCGGACGGTGGTGAGTGCGGGGATGAGCAGCACGGTCGAGGCCTCGACGTCCCTGCCGATCTTCGCCCCCAGCAGGCGCAACCAGATCGGGGTGAGCATCGAGGCGTACAGCGGGTACAGCCAGTTCCTGGCGGCGTCCATGAGGCGTTCACTGCACCACGCCTGCCAGGCGATCCGCGAGTGGACCGGGTGGAAGCCGGGGTTCAGCCCGATCGACAGCACCCGGACCGCGACGAGTGTGGCCGCGGCGAAGACCGCGAGTGCGAGGAGCGTGGCGGGGACCGACCACAGCACGACGCGCAGGACCAGCTCGCCCGGGCCGCCGGCGCCGCGGGCTCCCCACGCCACCAGAGCGAGACCCGCGAGCAGGGCGGCCAGCGGCATCGCACCGAGCGCCACGGCGGAGAACTGGTAGACCAGGCTCCAGACCCGGTTGTGGGGCGCGGGCTCGGCAGGCCAGCTCGACCCCCGCTTGCCGCGCTTGAGCGCGGGGGAGCCCGCGTAGCGCTTGCCTGCCTTGACCGTGCCGACCACCGCGGAGCCGATCTCCACATGTGCCCCGCGGCCCACCACCGCGCCGGGCAGCAGGGTGGACCGGGCGCCCACCACCGCGTTCTCGCCGATCTCGACGGAACCCACGTGCACGATGTCGCCGTCGATCCAGTACCCGGCCAGGTCCACCTCGGGTTCGATCGAGGCCCCGTCGCCCACCCGGAGCAGGCCGGTGACCGGCGGGAGGGTGTGCATGTCCACACCGTGTCCGATCTGCGCCCCCAGTAACCGCGCGAAGGGGGTGAGCCACCCGGCACCCTCGAGGTTGGCGGCCCCGGAGACCTCGACCAACCGCTCGGCGGCCCAGATCCGCAGGTGCACCGACCCCGCCCGCGGGTACATCCCCGGGGTCACTCCGGCGGTGAGCACCCGGCACAGGCCGGCGGTGACCAGCATGCGGCCGGCGGGCAGCAGGAGCAGCACCGCCAGGACCCCGAGCAGCCACCACGACACCGGCCGCGCCCAGGCGAGCCCGAGCGCGTCGGCGGCGTTGTTGGCGATGCCCACCCAGGTGAGCCACTGCAGGCCGGTCAGGGTGAGCAGCGGGATCGTGGCGAGCACCTGCAGGAGCTGCGCGCCGCGGCCGACGGGCCGGACGTGCCGCGGTTCGACCTCGGCCTCGGGCTCGAGCTCGTCCAGGAACCCGGCGAAGTCGCCCAGGCGCGAGCGGTCGTAGATGTCGCCGACCGTCACCGAGGGGAAGCGTTCGCGAACCCGGGCCACCACGTGCGCGGCGGCCAGCGATCCGCCGCCGAGGGCGAAGAAGTCCTCGTCGACCCCGGAGACGTCGGCCCCGAGGGCCGCCGACCACAGTTCGGCGACCCACGCCTCGATGCCGTCGAGCTCGGACTCGGCGGCCGAGGTCTGTGCCAGCGGCCACGGCAGGGCGGCCCGGTCGACCTTCCCGGAGGTGCGGGTCGGCAGATCGTCGACCAGGGCCAGGCGCGGAACCACGCCGGCGGGCAGGTGCTCGCGCAGGCGCCCGGCCGCGTCGGCGAGGTCGAAGCCGCCGGGGTCCTCGGCGACGAGGTAGGCCACGAGCACGGGCTGGCCGGCATCGGTCTTCTTCACCGCGGCGGCGCCGGCGCTCACGCCGGGCAGCGCGGACACGGCGGTGTCGACCTCGCCCAGCTCGAGGCGTCGCCCGCCGATCTTGACCTGGTCGTCGACCCGGCCGGTGAAGTACAGGCCGTCCGCCTCGAGTCGCACCACGTCGCCGGACCGGTAGGCCCGGTCCCATCCGAGTGTCCCCATCGGCGCGTACTTCTCGGCGTCCTTCTCGGGATCGAGGTAGCGGGCCAACCCCACGCCGCCGATCACCAGCTCACCGGATTCGCCGTACGCGACGGGCTGACCGGCGGCGTCGACCACCGCGAGGTCCCATCCGTCCAGGGGTAGCCCGATCGACACCTCACCGCGGCCGTCCAGCGGGGCGGCGCAGGCGACGACGGTCGCCTCCGTGGGGCCGTAGGTGTTCCACACCTCGCGCCCCTCGCCGGCGAGCCGCGCGGCCAGCTCGGGCGGGCACGCCTCGCCGCCGAGGATCACCATCCGGATGTCGCGGAGCATCGAATCGGGCCACATCGAGGCCAGGGTCGGCACCGTGGAGATGACGGTGATCCGGCGGTCCTGCAGCCACGGGCCCAGGTCGAGGCCGGATTTCACGACTCCGCGCGGTGCGGGCACCAGGCACGCCCCGTGGGCCCAGGCCAGCCACATCTCCTCGCAGGAGGCGTCGAACGCCACGGACAACCCCGCCAGTACGCGGTCGCCCGGGCCCAGCGGCGCGCCCTGCAGGAAGATCCGGGTCTCGGCGTCGACGAACGCGGCGGCGCTGCGGTGCGTCACCGCCACGCCCTTGGGCAGGCCGGTGGTGCCGGAGGTGAAGATGATCCAGCAGTCGTCGTCGACCGTCGGGCCGCGGTGCCGCGTGGGGTCGGCGGGTCGGTCGGGGTCGGTGACGAGCATCCCGTCGGCGCTGTAGACGGCCGCGACCTGCGCCTGTCCGAACACCAGCTCGGCGCGTTCGGCGGGGTCGTCCACGTCGACGGGGACATAGGCCGCGCCGGCGGCGAGGGTGGAGAGGATGGCCAGGTAGAGGTCGGCGGAGCCGGACGGCATGTGGATGCCCACCCGATCGCCGGCGCCCACCCCCTGCTCGTGCATCCACCGGGCGGAGGCGTGGATCGTCCGCGCGACCTCGTCGTAGGTCAGGACCCGGGTGCCGTCGTCGATGCACGGAGCCCCGGGGTGGCGGGTCGCCGCGGCACCGAACACGTCGAGGAGTGTCCGGGGCTCCGCGGCGTATGAGCTGCGAAGATACTGCTCTCCAATGGTGGCCACGTGCGGATCGTATCCCGCGTAGGTGAACTGCCCGCCGCGGTCACCCGGGGCTGGTTAAGTGAGTCGGATGACAGAGAGCCTGAGTGACAAGACCATCGTGATCGTGGGGGCGGGGCCGGGATTCGGTCGCACGCTCGCCCTGCAGGCCGCCGCGAAGGGGGCGATGGTGGTCGTCGCCGCGCGGACGGAGTCGCGGGTCGTCGAGATCGCCGACGAGGTCCGTGCGGCTGGCGGAAGCGCGATCGCCGCGGCCGTGGACGCCACCGACCCGGAGTCGGTGCGCGCACTGCGGGAGACGGTGGAGGGTCACACCGATGCCGTCCACGGGCTCGTGTACAGCGCGTTCGCGGTGCCCAGCATGAAGCCGCTCGCGCAGACCGACCACGAGCAGATCTCCCGTGGCATCGATCTGTCCGTGCTGGGCGCGCTGCGCACGACCCAGGAGTTCACCGCGCTGCTCGAGGCCGCCGCCGCTCCCGCCACCGGCACCGCAGCCGCCAGCGCGTCCGTCGTCATGATGGCGTCCGCGGTGATCCACCACTCCCGGGAGCGGTACGCGGGATACAAGATCGCCAAGACCGCCCTGGTCGCGCTGGGCCACTCGCTGGCCACCGAACTGGGCCCGCGCGGCATCCGGGTCAACACCGTCGCGCCGGGCTACATCTACGGCGAGACCCTCAAGGCCTACTTCGAGCACCTGGCCACCAAGTACGGCGGCACGGTCGACGACGTCTACGCCCACACCGCCGAGAAGATGGATCTGCGCAGACTGCCCTCCGAGCGCGAGATCGTCGACCCGGTGTTGTTCCTGCTCTCGGACGCCGCCTCGGCCGTCACGGGCCAGACGCTCACGGTGGACTGCGGCGAGTTCCACACCTGACCCTCGGGGGCAGCACCCCGATGCCGCATCAGGGTCTCGGAATCGGGTCTTTCCCCGATGCGGAGCGGGTGCTCGGGGAGGAGAGTGGAGGTCACCGGGGAGAGGTCCCCGATCCCCCTTTCCCGACGACGACGAGGTGTGACGTCATGACCTACTTCCCGGACTCCCGAGCCAAGCGCCTGACCAGGTCCTCCGACCGCTGGATCGGTGGTGTGTGCGGTGGCCTGGCCGACTACTTCGGGCTCGACCCGGCGTTGGTCCGCGTGCTGTTCGTGGCCTCGATCCTGCTGCCCGGCCCGCAGCTGCTCATCTACGTGATCCTGTGGTTCGTCATGCCCGATTCCCGTGCCTCCTGAGGCCGCGCCCGAGGGGCACGTGGCAGGCTGAGTCCATGAGCACTCCAGACACCTCAGCAGCCCCCGGCGAGTACGCCTCCGTCCGCATCGAGAAGGGCGCACGGCACCCGCACGTCGCGCAGGTGACGCTGATCGGCCCGGGGCGCAACAACGCGATGGGCCCGGACTTCTGGGCCGAGATGCCCCGCGTGATGGCCGAGCTCGACGCCGACCCCGAGGTCCGCGCCGTCGTGCTCGCGGGCGAGGGCCGCAACTTCACCTACGGCCTGGACCTGATGGCGATGATGCCGCAGTTCATGGAGTTCCTGCCGCAGGACACGACCCCGGACGCCGCGCGCAACGAGCGCATCCTGGATTTCGTGGAGAACATGCGTCAGGCCGTCGACGCGGTCGCGTCCGCGAAGACGCCCACCGTCGCCGCGATCCAGGGCCGCTGCATCGGCGGCGGCATGGACCTCATCTCCGCCTGCGACGTCCGCCACGGTTCGGCGGACTCGAGCTACTCGGTCCGCGAGGTGAAGGTGGGGATCGTCGCCGACATGGGGTCGCTCGGGCGACTGCCGTACATCATCGGCTCCGGGCTGACCCGCGAGCTGGCGCTGACCGGCCGCGACATCGACGCGGAGACCGCGCTGCGCTACGGCCTGGTCACGCACGTCGCCGACGACGCCGCGGGCGTGCTGGACTCGGCCCATGCGACGGCCGCCGAGATCGCGGACAACCCGCCGCTGGTGGTCCGCGGTACCCGCGAGGTGCTCAACCGGGCGATCGAGGGTCCGATCTACGAGTCCAACCGCTACGTCGCCACCTGGAACGCCGGTTTCCTGGCCTCGGCGGACATGATGGAGGCCATCGGCTCGACGCTGGAGAAGCGCGAGGCGCGCTACACCGGCCGCTGACCGCGCACGCCGGACCCGGCAATCCGCCCCCCGTCCGACGAGAAGACAGTTCCGCACACCCGCCTCCCGGGCGATGTGTGCGGAACTGTCTTCTCGACCGGGGAAGGGCCGGGCCTGACGGCGTCAGCCGCGGAAGGGCTCGGCCTTCTCCTCGGGGTGCTTCTTGAAGTTCTCGATCCCCTCGACGACCAGCTTCTCGCCGTGGGCCTTGTCCCGCCACTCGCCCGGGGTGACGTGCTTGCCCGGCTCGAGGTCCTTGTAGTGCAGGAAGAAGTGCTCGATGGCCTTGAGTTCGAAGTCCGGGACGTCGTCGACGTCCTGGATGTGCTCCCAGCGCGGGTCCAGAGCGGGCACGCACAGCAGCTTGTCGTCGCCACCGGCCTCGTCGGACATCGTGTACACGCCCACCACGCGCGAGTTGACGATCACGCCGGGGTAGACGGACTCGTCGAGCAGGACCAGGGCGTCGCAGGGGTCGCCGTCGTCCGCGAGGGTCTCGTCGATGTAGCCGTAGTCGGCCGGGTAGCCCATCGAGGTGAAGAGGAAACGGTCGAGATAGATCTTGCCGGTCTCGTGGTGGATCTCGTACTTGTTACGCGAACCCTTGGGGATCTCGATGGTCACTTCGACGGTCACGGGCTACCTCACAAATCGTCATTCTCCGGACCCGGGACGGCTCTCCCGGACAATCCGGGCCGATTCTAGTAGGCCGCCCCGGCTCCGGGGGTGGCCGCCGTCACGCGGGCCGCTAGCGTGGGTCTGATGCACCCGGCAGGAGCCGGGGACCACCGGCACCGGCCGGTGGCGGTGACAGCGGAGGCGACAGCGTCCGGGAGGGTGGGCACGAGTGACCGAGCGCGGAGTGTGGCGCGGGCGTGGGCTCGTGTGGCGGGGCGGGGTCGTCCTCGTCGTCGTCGTACTCCTCGTCGCGGGACTCGTCGCGGCGGCACTGTTCACGGACGTCGAGGACGAGGTCCGCGCGGTCGTCGACGCCCCGGCGGAGACCACGACGGAGCTGAACCCCGGACTCCACGCCGCGGACGGGACGGCGCCGTTGCCCGACCCGGCCGCGCTCGCAAGGCTCCTCGGCCCGCTCGCGACGTCCCCGGCCGTCGGCGACCTCACCGCCAGCGTGGTCGACGACGCGACGGGCCAGGTGCTGTGGGAGCGTCGCCCGCGCGACGCCAAGGTGCCGGCCTCCACCACCAAACTGCTCACCGCGGTCGCCGCCCTGACCCGACTGCCCGGTGACACCCGCGTCGACACGGTCCTAGCCACCGGCGCCGAGCCGGACACCCTCGTGGTGGTCCCCGGCGGCGACCCCACCATGTCCGGTGGCGCCGAGCCCGGGCCGCTCTTCCCCGACGCGGCCACCCTGGTGGGAGCCGCCGACGTCGTCCGTGCCGCCGGGGTCACGCCGTCGCGCATCGTGGTGGACCCGGGTCCGTACACCGGGCCGAGACTGGGTCCCGGGTGGCCACCCTCGGAGATAGCGGCCGGCAACATCGCACCCGTCGACGCGTGGATGCTCGACTCCGGCCGCCTCGACCCGGCCGACGAGTACTCGCCCCGCTCGGGCGAACCCGCTCTCGCGGCGGGTAGGGCCCTGGCCCGCGAACTGGGCGTGGACCCCGAGCGCGTACGGGTCGCGTCCGAATCGGTGGAGACGACCGGCGAACTGGGCCGGGTGTCGTCGGCGGAGCTCACCGAGCGCCTCCGCTCGATGCTCGTCCACTCGGACAACGTGCTGGCCGAGGCGATCTGCCGCGAGGTGGCCCTGGACCGGGATCCGGACGCCCGCGCCGACTTCGCCGCGGGGACCGCCGCCGTGCTCGACACCCTCACCGAACGCGGTCTGGACATGTCCGGGGTCCGCCTGGACGACTGCTCCGGGATGAGCAACGGCAACCGCATCTCGGCGGCCGTCCTCACCGACGTCCTGCGCACCGCGTCCGCCCCCGACGCCACCCGCGAGATGCGGGACCTGCTCGACACCCTGCCCGTGGCGGCCGGGTCGGGGACGCTCATCGACCGGTTCACCGGCCCCTCCGCCGCCGGGGCCGGCTGGGTGCGCGCCAAGACGGGCACCCTCGCCGGGACGAGCACGCTGGCCGGCTCGGTGACCAGCGCCGACGGCCGCACCATGAGCTTCGCCCTCCTGTCCTCCGGCACCGACCCGGCCGTCGCACGGCCGGTCCTCGACCGGATCGCCGCCGAGATCAGCGCCTGTGGCTGCCGCTGACCCCGTTCGGCCCGGTGGGGACTGGACCGGACCGGCCTGGGCCGTGCGCGCGGCGGTGCGGGCCTTCCGCCGGGCGCACCCCGAGGTCGGCGACGACGTGTGCGTGGCGCTGTCCGGGGGAGCGGATTCGCTGGCCCTGACCGCCGCGGCCGCCGTCGAGTTCGCCGTCGTGACCGCCCTCGTGGTCGACCACGGACTGCAGGAGGGCTCGGATGCGGCGGCCCGGGACGCGGCCGCCGCGGCACGCGGGCTCGGTGCGTCCGCGGAGGTCCTCGTCGTCGTCGTGGATTCCGACGGTTCCGGCCCCGAGGCCGCCGCCCGCACGGCGCGCTACACCGCGCTCGACACCGCGCGCCGAGGACGTCCCGTGCTGCTCGCCCACACCCTCGACGACCAGGCCGAGACCGTCCTGTTGGGCCTGGGGCGTGGCTCCGGCGCCCACTCGCTGCGCGGGATGGCCGCCTGGGACGCGCCGTGGGGGCGACCGCTGCTCGGCGTCCGCGCCGTCGACACCCGCGACGCGTGCCGTGACCTGGGCCTGGAGGTCTGGAACGACCCGCACAACACCGACTCGTCGTTCACGCGGGTGCGCCTGCGGCACGAGGTGCTGCCGCTGCTCGAGGACGTGCTCGGAGGCGGCGTCGCCGAGGGGTTGGCGCGCACCGCGACGCTGCTGGGGGTCGACGACGACGAGCTGGACCGCCTCGCCCGCGCCGTGCCCGTCGGCCCGGACGGCGCCCTGGAGGTGAGCCGACTGGAGCCGCTGCCGGCCGCCGTCCTGACCCGGGTCCTGCGGCACTGGCTGCGGGATCGGGGGATCACCTCACCCACGTACGCGCACCTGACGGCGGTGGCCGCGCTCGTCACGGACTGGCGCGGGCAGGGCGGGGTGGCGGTCGGTGGCACCGGCCCCGGGGACGCGGGTGGAGCGGGGCCCTCGGCCAGGTTGGTCGCCCGGCGTCGACGTGGAAAGGTGGTCGTGGAGAACGACCGGGCTAGCGGAGCGGGGACGTAGATGACCACGGACAAGTACGCCGACGAGATCGAGTCGGTGCTGCTCGACGAGGACGCGATCCGCGCGCGGATCGTCGAGATGGGCGCCAGGATCGGCGAGCGCTACGCGAACTCCGAGAAGGAGGTCGTGCTGGTCGCCGTCCTCAAGGGTGCGGCGATCTTCGTCTCCGACTTCGCCCGGGCGCTGACCATCCCCTCAGAGCTGGAGTTCATGGCCGTCAGCTCGTACGGGTCCTCCACCAGCTCCTCGGGCGTGGTGCGGATCCTCAAGGACCTCGACCGCGACATCGCCGACCGCGACGTGATCATCGTCGAGGACATCATCGACTCCGGCCTCACCCTGTCCTGGCTCATGCGGAACCTGCGCACCCGGAACCCGCGCTCGCTGGAGATCGTCACCCTGCTGCGCAAGCCCGACGCGGTGAAGGCGGACCTGGACATCCTCGAGATCGGGTTCGACATCCCCAACGAGTTCGTGGTGGGGTACGGCCTGGACTTCGCCGAGCGCTACCGCGACCTGCCGTACATCGGCAAGCTGCATCCGCGCATGTACTCCTGACGCGAGGACTGCTGGACACGTGTCTGCCTAAATCGTGATCCAGATCACGTCGGGCGGTTAACCTGACGACATGTTCCCAGGTACCTTCGCCGCCACCACCCCCGACAAGCCCGCCGTCATCCGTCCCGCGACCGGCGAGCAGATCACCTACGCCGAGCTCGAGGCCCGCTCCGCGCAGCTCGCGCACGTCCTGACCGACGACTGGGGCCTGCGCCCCGGCGAGACGATCGCGGTGGTCTCCGACAACACCCTCGAGATGATCGAGATCTACTGGGCCGCGCTGCGCGTGGGTCTGTACATCGCCGCCATCAACCACCACCTCACCGCGGACGAGTCGTCGTACATCATCGGAGACTGCGGAGCGCGGGCGTTGTTCGTCTCCGCTCCGGTCGCCGACCACGTGGACCTCACCCCGGGCGCCCATTCCGACGTCGAGCACCGGGTGGTCTTCGGTGGCGAGCTGGAGGGCTTCGAGGACTACCGCGGCCTGCTCGAGGGCAAGCCGACGGATCCTCCCGCCGACCAGCCCCGGGGACACGACTTCCTCTACTCGTCCGGCACCACCGGCCGGCCGAAGGGCGTGCGTGTGGACCCGCCGGAGGGGCAGATCGACGAGGTGCCCGACGTCTACACCCCCGTGTTCAGTTTCCTGTACGCCTTCGACGCCGACAGCGTCTACCTGTGCCCCGCGCCGCTGTACCACGCGGCCCCGCTCCGGTTCTGCGGCGTGGTCAACTCCGTCGGCGGGACCGTGATCCTCATGGACCGCTTCGACGCGGAGGAGTCGCTGCGACTGATCGAGGAGTACCGGGTGACGCACTCGCAGTGGGTGCCGACGATGTTCGTGCGGATGCTCAAGCTGCCGGAGGAGACGCGGGCGCGCTACGACGTCGCCAGCATGACCCACGCGATCCACGCCGCCGCCCCGTGTCCACCGGAGGTCAAGCGCCGGATGATCGAATGGTGGGGCCCGGTGATCCACGAGTACTACTCGGCGACCGAGGGCATGGGCATCACGTTCATCAACTCGCAGGAGGCGCTCGACCATCCCGGTTCGGTGGGGCGCGACGGGCTCAAGGGCATCGCCCACATCTGCGACGAGGAGGGTAACGAGCTCCCCACCGGCGAGATCGGCACCATCTACTGGCAGCAGGACGAGGGGACCTTCGAGTACCACGGCGACCCGGAGAAGACGGCGTCCGTCTTCCATCCCGACCACCCCAACTGGGCGACCTTCGGCGACGTGGGTTACCTGGACGAGGACCGCTTCCTCTACCTCACCGACCGCAAGGCGTTCACCATCATCTCCGGCGGCGTCAACATCTACCCGCAGGAGATCGAGAACGCCCTCGTCATGAACCCGGCGGTCGCGGACGTGGCGGTGATCGGCATCCCGGACGAGGAGATGGGGGAGAAGGTGCACGCGGTGGTGGTGCCCGCCGCGGATCGCGTCGGCGACCCGGGCCTGGCCGACGAACTCCTGGCCTCCCTCCGGGGCACGATCTCCGACTTCAAGATCCCGCGGAGCCTGGACTTCGTGGACGAGCTGCCCCGCACGCCCACGGGCAAGCTGGTCAAGCGCCGGATCGTGCAGCAGTACGTCTGAGCCGGGGCGTCTACGCACAACGAGAGAACCGTCGACCGGTGGTCGACGGTTCTCCGCGTATCGCGAACGAGCTGATGGTCTTCTTCCCCCCGATCGGTCGGCTCAGTCGCCGACACTCGCCGTGAGATCCAACGACGTGCCGAATCCGATCATCCCGAGGATCCTGAGGAGGAACGACGGTGCAGTGGTGAGCGCGTCGAGCAGGACTGATCCCGAATCGAGCGCGAATTCACTGGAACCTTCGGCGAATACTCCGAGACTACCCATGGTGATGGTCCTTTCCCTTGCCGGACGAGGGGCGGCCCGGAGAGCGGTTCTCCAGAGTGACGAAACCGCGAAAAAGTGATGGAGATCACTTCCCTCGCGGAAGATGATGCTCTCTTTATCAGGGCGAGTCAAGGCTCGTGGCGAAAATGGAAAACGCCATGATGTCGGTCCCTGCGCGGCGGCTACCGGGCGTCAGTCGCCGACGCTGGAGACGAGGTCACCGGCGATCCCGTTGAACAACATGTCCGCGAACTGCAGGAGCAGCGACGGCAGTCGACTACCCATGTCGGCGAGGGTGGATCCCGAGTCGAGGGCGAACTCGGCGGAGCCGGCGGCGAGGATTCCCAGGCTTCCCATGATCGTTCCTTCCTGACGGCGCCCCGGTGGGGGTGCCGGTTGGCGAGAGGTGGACGGTCGCGCCGCGGGAGCGGCGCTGGCCTGATGCTAACCAGGGCTCCGCCACGGGTCCGGGGGATCGCGAAGACTCCCGTCACGCCGTCGGATCGACGGCGCACGGGGGACACTGTCGAGGTGGACAGGACCTCCGAGTTCGAGAGTGAACGTCCCCGGCTCGTCCGGATCGCCGCGCACGTGCTCCGTGACCCGACGGAGGCCGAGGACGTGGTGCAACAGGCGTGGCTCCGGTTGGCGCGCACCGACGCCTCCGCGATCACCACCCTCCCCGCCTGGTTGACCACCGTCGTCACCCGTTTGTGCCTGGACAGGCTCAAGGCCGCGGTGCCGCCGCCCGTCGAGCCCACCGACCGTCCCGGCGCCGACCCCGGCCCGTCCGACGAGGCCCTCCTGGCGGAGTCGATGGGGTCGGCGCTGCACGTGGTCCTCGACCGGCTCACCCCGGCCGAGCGGGTGGCGTTCGTCCTCCATGACTCGTTCTCGGTCGACTTCGCCACGATCGCCGCCGTCCTCGACTGCTCGCCGGCGGCGGCCCGCAAACACGCGTCGAGGGCGCGCGCGAAGATCGCGGAGGCGGGTCCCGGCGCGGGCCGGGCGGACTGGCTCGTCGTCGACGCCTTCCTCGCCGCCGCCCGACGCGGCGAGTTCTCCCGACTCCTCCGGCTCCTCGCGCCGGACGTCGAGGTGGTGGGCGACCCGCTCGCGGTGGGCCTCGGGACGCCCGCGCGCATCGAGGGACGCGAGGCGGTCGCCGGGTTCTTCGACGGCGCGGCGGCGTCGGCGCTCCCGGTGTTCGTCCGCGACCGCCCGGGAGCGGCGTGGTTCGACCGTGGCGTGGCCCGCGTGGCGTTCGACTTCCGGGTCCTCGACGGGGTGGTCCGCCGGATCGACTTCCGCGCGGACCCGGACGTGCTCGGCTCGATCCGCCGGCGTCGTGACGGGGAGCCGAGGTGAGCCACACGGTCACACCCGGGGCGCGGCGCTCGTCATCAGGGTGAGGCGACGCGACCCCGCGCGCCTCTCGACCGGGAGGATCAAGTGCCATGAAGACCATGACCTGCAAGGACCTGGGCGGCCCGTGCGACCTCGCCCATCGCGGCGAGAAGGCGGACGACGTGATCAACGCCCAGGACGCCCACCTCAAGGAGCGGGTCGGGGCGGGCGACGAGGCCCACGTCCCCGCGCGCGAGGACATGAAGAGCCGCTGGCGCCGGCCGCGCCAGTCACTCGGGTGGTACCGGGACGTCAAGAAGCGCTTCGCCGAGCTGCCGGAGGACTGACCGGCCCGGCCCGCCCGGCCCGGCCCGCCCGGGCCGCGCCCGCCGACCCGCGCCCTAACGCCCGCCGGCCTCGATCACGGCCGCCAGCGCGAGCAGTGTGGCCTCCGAGCCGGGCCTGCCCACCAGCTGGACCGAGGTGGGCAGGGCCCGGCCGAGGGGGCTGTGGGTGGTTCCGCACGGGACGGACACCGCGGGCCACCCGAGCACGTTGGCGAGCGGGGTGAACGGGGAGAACCGCATCGACGCCCACAGCGACCGGCCCCAGGACCGCCGGTGCCAGTCGGTCGCCTCGGGAGGCACGTCCGCCAGCGACGGGGTGAGCCACACGTCGACGCCCGCCGAGTCCATCGCCCGGCCGACCTCGGCGCGCAGTGACTCCACACCGCGGTTCCAGCGGGTGTCCCCGTCGGACGCGCCGCCGCGCCGGAACACGGTCCGGCCGAGCAGGGCGTGGTGCCGGGTACGCCTCTCCATGGCGGACAGGGGCAGGTTCTCCTCCTCGGCCGCCCGTGCCACGCCGGTGGTCCAGCGCGCGAGGTAGAGGACCGGGTCGGATGGGGAGGGCAGGGTGGTGTCGACGACGACGAGGTCGCTCGCCCGCAGCAGCGCCGCGGCCTCCCGCGCCGCGCGCGTCCAGGGTTCGTGGATGCGCACCAGGTCGCGGCCGAGCCGGATCGGGCTGGTCACGGACAGGCCGATGCGCGTCCCGCCGGGCACGGGGCCGATGTCCGCGAGCTCCGGTCGGCCGGCCATCACCGACAGGGCCAGCGCGACGTCAGCGACTGTCCTGGCCAGCGGGCCGGACTCGGCCAGGCCTCCCCAGTTGTCGCCGGACAGACGGGTCGGCACGACGCCCGGTCCGGGTTTGATGGTGACGATCCCGCAGGCTGCGGCGGGGATGCGCAGCGATCCCATCCCGTCGTCGCCCACCGCGAGCGGGACCATGCCGGAGGCCACGGCCGCCGCCGACCCCCCCGAGGACCCGCCCGCGGACAGGGCGAGGTCGCGGGGGTTGCGGGTGATGCCGTGGGCGTCGGAGTCGGTCATCCCCCAGGCGCACAACTGGGGTGCGGCGGTGATGCCCACCGGCACCGCGCCCGCGGCGAGCAGCGGAGCGACGACCGGGTTACCCAGGGTGACGGTGCTCTTGATCGCGAGCGGCACCCCGGCCAGGGGCAGCGCCGCGCGCTCCGCCGGGGCCGTGGCGTCGACGGCGGCCCCGGCGGCGCGACCATCCGCCCGCAACAAGGTGGTGAAGGCGCGCAACGACGGATCGAGGTCGGCCACCCGGTCGAACGCCGCGTCGAGGGTGGCCAGCGCGCCGACGGCGCCGGTGCGTACGGCCTCGGCGGTCTCGGCGGCGGAGAGGGGGTCGGTGGTCACGGTCACGATCGTACGACGGTGACCGTGTCCGCCCATGGCGATCATCACGGTGGACGGCCCCGCCCGGCGGGTAGCCTGGGGCGATACCGACTCCGGTCGGATGCACGACCGGGCCCGTCGACCGGCTGGGCCGTCCTTCCACACGAGGACCGAATGGAACGCAAGAGCAACACCGTCTTCCGCAACGTCGCCATCGCGGGCGTGATCATCCTGGCGATCGTCGGCTTCTCGTTCTTCGCCAACGGTGACCGCGACTACGCCGAGGTCGACACGTCGGTGGCGTTGGCGCAGGTCGACGCGGGCAATGTGAAAGAGGCGCTGATCGAGGACCGGGAGCAGCAGCTCCGGCTCACCCTCGAGACCCCGATCGCCCCCGAGGACGGTGCGGACGAGACCGACAAGCTCCTGGCCAAGTACCCGGAACGGGCGGCGGACCAGATCTTCGACCGGGTGGCCGCCGCGGAGCCGGAGAAGTACGACACCGCTGTGAACCAACAGGGTTTCCTGTCGCAGATGCTGTCGTTCCTGCTGCCGATGCTCATCCTGTTCGGGCTGTTGTTCTACTTCATGTCCCGGATGCAGGGCGGCAAGGGCGGGCTGTTCGGCGTGGGCAAGTCGCGCGCGGTGGAGTTCACCAAGGACATGCCCCAGACCACGTTCGCCGACGTGGCGGGTGAGGACGAGGCGGTCGAGGAACTCAACGAGATCAAGGACTTCCTCCAGAACCCGGCCCGGTACGAGCGTCTCGGCGCCAAGATCCCTCGGGGTGTGCTGCTCTACGGCCCGCCCGGAACGGGCAAGACCCTGCTGGCCCGGGCTGTCGCCGGTGAGGCGGGCGTGCCGTTCTACTCGATCTCCGGCTCCGACTTCGTCGAGATGTTCGTCGGTGTCGGCGCCTCGCGGGTGCGGGACCTCTTCGAGAAGGCCAAGCAGAACGCGCCCTGCATCGTGTTCGTCGACGAGATCGACGCGGTGGGCCGGCACCGCGGCTCGGGCACCGGCGGCGGTCACGACGAGCGGGAGCAGACGCTCAATCAGCTGTTGGTCGAGATGGACGGGTTCAGTGACCGCGAGACGGTCATCATGATCGCCGCGACCAACCGCCCGGACGTCCTCGACCCGGCACTGTTGCGCCCGGGCCGTTTCGATCGTCAGGTCCCGGTGACCAACCCGGACCTCAAGGGTCGTGAGGCGATCCTCGCCGTCCACTCCGTGGGCAAGCCGCTGGCCGAGGACGTCAACATGACCTCGCTGGCCAGGCGCACGATCGGCATGTCCGGGGCGGACCTGGCCAACGTGCTCAACGAGGGCGCCCTGCTCGCGGCCCGGCTGGGGCGCGACGAGATCGACATCGACATCCTCGAGGAGGCGACCGACCGGGTGGTGGGTGGTCCGCGCCGCAAGCATCGGGTGATCAGCGAGCACGAGAAGAAGGTCACCGCGTACCACGAGTCCGGGCACGCCCTGGCGGCGTGGGCGATGGAGGATCTCGAGCCCGTCCACAAGGTGACCATCCTCGCGCGCGGCCGCACCGGTGGTCACGCGTTGGTCGTCCCGGAGGACGACAAGTCCTTGATGACGCGCGCGGACATGATCGCGCGGGTCGTCATGGCGATGGGTGGCCGTGCCGCCGAGGAGTACGTCTTCGGCGAGCCCACCTCGGGTGCGAGTTCGGATATCGAGCAGGCCACCCGTATCGCGCGGACGATGGTCGCCGAGTACGGCATGAGCGCGAAGCTCGGTGCGGTGAAGTACGGCGGCGAGGGCGGGGACCCGTTCCTCGGCCGCGGTGGTTCCGCGGCGGGGGAGTACTCTCCCGAGGTCGCGAAGACCATCGACGACGAGGTGCGCCGGATCATCGACGCCGCCCACACCGAGGCGTGGCAGGTCCTCGAGGCCAACCGTGACATCCTCGACGCGGTCGCGGGTGAGCTCCTCGAGAAGGAGACCCTGCGGCAGGACGATCTCGAGAGGTTGTTCGCCGACGTGGTCAAGCGGCCGCGGATCACGGAGTTCGACGATTTCGGCGGACGCATCCCGTCCACCCGTCCGCCCATCAAGACCCCGGGCGAGCTGGCCAAGGAGCGCGGCGAGCCCTGGCCCCCGCCGGTCACCGACCCGTTCGCCATGCCCGTACTCCCGGCCGGCCGGGAGGACGAGGGTGACCGCGGCCCGGGCGAGGGCAGCGGCCCCGCGGATCGGGAGGGTGACCGCAACGGCGTGGGCGCCCCCGCCGGGATGACCGGTGGCCGAGGCGACTCCGGTCGCGGCGGTCTCGCCGGTGGCGGCCAGCGACCGACCGGCATCCCGGCCTATGGCACACCGCCGCCCCCGGGCTGGTCGGCGCCGGGTTGGCCCCCGCGACAGCCCGCCCACCACGGGGACCGGGGGCCGAGCGGCGCCGAGACCACCCGTCTGCCGGCCGCACCGGTCAACGGGCAGGGGCATCCCGGCTCCGGGGACACGGGGGTGCGGGACGGGGCCGGCCGGGACGAGCAACCGTCCGGGGCCCGGACCCGGGCGTGGTCCGCGGTCGGCGACGGCGACTCGTATGGTGACTCGACCGGCGACGCGCCGGGCGAGGCGTCGGGCGAGGCGACCGGAGACCCGGCCCGGGACTCGGCGGAGCGCGGTTCGCACCGCCGTGAGGACAAGGACCCCGACTGGCGTGCGCCGTGGGAACGTGAGGACTGACCGCACGGTCGGCTCCGTGCGAGAAGAGGATTGAATGACGACTCCTGACCTGATACCCCCTGCCGACGCCCGGTCGATCTCGACGGGACAGACCTTCGACGCCGAACGCGCCGAGGCCGCCGTCCGAGAGCTGCTCCTCGCCGTGGGGGAGGATCCCGAGCGCGAGGGGCTGCGGGACACGCCCGCACGGGTGGCCAGGGCCTACCGTGAGGTCTTCGCGGGGTTGTACACCGATCCGTCGGACGTGCTGTCCAAGACCTTCGACGAGGACCACCGCGAGCTGGTGTTGGTGCGGGACATCCCCATCTACTCGACCTGTGAGCACCACCTCGTTCCGTTCCACGGAGTCGCCCACATCGGGTACATCCCCGGACAGTCCGGCGCGGTGACGGGTCTGAGCAAGCTCGCGCGTCTGGTCGATCTCTACGCCAAGCGCCCCCAGGTCCAGGAGCGGCTCACCAGTCAGGTCGCGGACGCGCTGGTCGACAAGCTCGACCCGTCGGGGGTGCTCGTGGTGATCGAGTGTGAGCACCTGTGCATGTCCATGCGCGGGATCCGGAAGGCGGGGTCCATCACGACGACTTCCGCCGTCCGCGGCATCATGCGGTCCAACGCGTCCACCAGGGCGGAGGCCCTCGGCCTCCTGCGCGGGACGTGAGCGCTCCCGGTCTGGTGCCCCACCCGGACCGGTGCGCGGTGATGGGCGTCCTCAACGTCACCGCGGACTCGTTCTCCGACGGTGGTGAGCACCTCGCGTTCTCCGACGGGGTCGCGCACGCCCGGCGGATGGTCGCCGAGGGCGCCGACATCATCGACATCGGTGGGGAGTCCACCCGGCCCGGTGCGATCCGGGTCGAGGAGTCCGACGAGGAGCAGCGGGTGGTCCCGCTGGTCCGCGCGGTGTCCGGGCTCGTGCCGGTCTCCGTGGACACCATGCGCGCCGGGGTCGCCTCGCGTGCCCTGGAGGAGAACGCGGCGATCATCAACGACGTCTCGGGTGGGCTCGCCGACCCCGACATGCTGCGAGTCGTGGCCGATCACCGGGCCTCGGTCATCCTCATGCACTGGGTGTCGCCGGACGAGTACCGCGCCGGCGCCGGCGGCCGCGCCGACTACGGCGGGGACGTGGTGGGCGCGGTCCGCGACCACCTGGCCCGCCGGGCCGACGCGGCGCTCGCCGCGGGGGTCGACGCCGCGGGCATCGTGCTCGACCCGGGCCTGGGCTTCGCCAAGAACGCGGACGACAACTGGGCGCTGCTGCACGGACTGGACCGGCTGATCGAGCTCGGGTTCCCGGTGCTCGTCGCGGCGTCCAGGAAACGGTTCCTCGGGTCGCTGCTGCCCGGCGTGGACGGGCAGCCACGTCCGGTGTCCGGTCGGGATCCGGCGACAGCCGCGATCACGGCACTGTCCGCCGCCGCCGGGGCGTGGGCCGTCCGTGTCCACGACGTGGCGCCCAGTGCGGACGCGGTGCGGGTGGCCGCGGCATGGGCTGCCGGCGGGGCGGGGGCGCACTGATGGCCGATCGCATCGAACTCGACCGGATCGAACTGCGGGGCCTGAGGGTGCGGGGCACCCACGGGGTCTTCGAGCACGAGAAGCGCGACGGCCAGGACTTCCTGGTGGACGTGATCCTGTGGACCGATTTCACGGCCGCCGCCGCGTCCGACGACCTGGCCGACACCGTCGACTACGGGGCGCTGGCGCTGTTCGCCCGTGACGTGGTGGGCGGGCCGTCCCTCGACCTCATCGAGACCGTCGCCTCGCGGATCGCCGACGGGATCATGGAGATGGCCCAGGGTGCCCACGCGGTGGAGGTGACCGTGCACAAGCCCCAGGCGCCGATCCCCGCGGAGTTCGCCGACGTCGCCGTCGTGGCCCGACGCTCGCGCCCGGGCGTGGCCGGCGCCGCGGGGGGAGAGCGGTGAGCTGCAGGGCGGTGCTGTCGATCGGCGGCAACCAGGGGGACGCGCTCGCGCTCCTGCGCGGCGTCGTCGACGCCGCGGCCGCGGACGGGATCCTGCGCGCTGTCTCCGCGGTTTACGCCACCCCGCCGTGGGGAGGTGTGGAGCAGGACGATTTCCTCAACGCCGTACTGGTCGTCGACCACCCAGGCTCCCCGGCGGATGTCCTCGAGTGGGGTTTCGCCCGCGAACGGGCCGCCGGCCGGACTCGTGACGTGCGCTGGGGCCCGCGGACCCTCGACGTGGACGTGGTGTCGGCCGAGGTGGACGGGGAGCCGGTGACCTCGGACGCCCCGGCCCTGACGCTGCCCCATCCCCGGGCGGCCGAGCGCGCGTTCGTCCTGGTCCCGTGGCTGGAGATCCAACCGGACGCACGGCTGGGCGGGGTGCAGGTGACGGAATGCCTCGACGCGCTCGATCCCGGCGACGTCGCTGCGGTCCGCCGCCTCCCCGACCCCCTGGTGCGAGACGGCGAGGGGGCATGAGGTGACCCGCGTCGCGAAGTCGACCCTCGCGCTGGTGGCCCTCGTGGCGGCAGTGGCCGCGTACGTCCTCGTCGGCGCCTTCCTCCGTGCGTTGACGCCGATCGGTTTCGGCTGGGTGACCCTTCTGGCGGTCACGGCGGTCGACGTACTGCTGGCCCTGCGGATCCGGGCGGCGATCTCCGATGGTGGCGTGGGGCAGGACCGTAGTCAGATGCACCCGCTCACCGTCGCCCGCAGCGCAGCCCTCGGGCAGGCCTCCGCGGTGCTCGGCTCGGCCGCCACCGGGATCGGGGTCGGCCTGACCTCGTACTTCCTGACCAGGCTCGGCGACCTGGCGGTCGCGGGCGCTGAGCTCCCCGCGTCCGTCGCCGTCCTGGCGTCCGGTGCGGTGCTGGTGGGAGCGGGACTGTTCCTGGAATCGGCGTGCGAGACACCGCCCGACGACGACGAGAACGGCGGGCTGGCCGAACCCGCCTGAGGCGGGGAGGGCCGAACCGGCGGGGTGACGCCGCCCCCGTTACCGCGGACACGCGCTGGTTACCCGTGTGACCCGTGATTCTCCGCGTATCATGCGGGCATGAGTTCCGACGGCGCGATGGACAAGCCCCGGTCAGCTCGCCCGACCCGGGGCGACGACCGTGGACTGGCGAGCATCGCCCTGGGGGTGCTGCTGGTCCTGGCGCTCATCGCCACCATCGTGATGGTCTTCTCCGACAACCCGGTGTGGATGCGCATCGGCACCCTCTCGGCACTGTGGGCCGCGTTCCTGGGTGCGTTCCTCGTCGCCAGGTACCGCCGTCAGGCCGCGGCCGAGGCCGCTCGGGTCCGGGACCTGCACACCGTCTACGAACTGCAGCTCGAGCGTGAGATCTCCGCGCGTCGCGAGCACGAGTTGGTGGTGGAGCGGGATCTGCGGGCCTCCGTCCGCGCCGAGACCGGTGATTCGATCGTCGCGCTCCGGCAGGAGATCGCAGCCCTGCGCGAGCAGCTCGGGGCGCTGGGCGTGACCTTTCCCGAGGACCGCTTCGCAGTGGGCGGGGCGGGGCCCGCCGCGCAGCTGGGGGCGGGGTCGTCCCTGCCGTCCGTCCCGTCCGAGCGGGTATCGCCCCGTCGCCGTGCACCCGGCTCCGAGTCCGGGCCGGCCGGCGGGTTCGGATCGGATCACTCCGCGACACCGGCCCCCGGTGTCGGCCCGGACGCCACCCCGAGCACGGAGCGCACCGAGCGCCTCTCACCGGTCGCCGATCGGGCGTCCCGGTCGGATTCGCCGACGTCGCATCCCCGTCGCCCCGCCGTCCGCCCCACGGGCGGCGACAGTGGGTCACGTCCGTCGTCCGGAGCCCCCCGGCAGCCCCAGGTCCGACCCGGGGCGGCGGCGACCGCCGGCAGTGCGGTCACGTCAGACAGGTCCGCGAGGCCCGAGTCCGCGAAGCCCGAGGCCCCGGTGACAACCGGCGGCGCGGCGGCGTCCGCCACGACGGGGGCGTCCGACAAGACCGACAAGACCGACAAGCCCGGCAGGCACGAGTCCCCCGCGGCCTCCACCGAGACGGCCGCCCTGGCCCGCGCCCGCTCGAAGCCCGCGCCGGCCGGCGAGTCCGCCCCGTCGAGCCGCCACGGGGAGGGGTCCGGCCTGTCGGTCGCCGAGCTCATGGCGCGGCTGGGTGACGGCTCCGCTCCCACGTCGGGGCGCCGCCGGCGTCGCACCGAGGACTGAGCAGGACCCGGCGGGTGCCGCCGGTCGGGCGACGTCCGTCGAGCGGGTTCTGTGAAGTACGCCACTGAATGCTGCTCGTGGCCGCAGTCAGGACTACTCTCGCCAGCGAGATGTCCGGGACCCACCACCAGTGAGTGGGCCTGGAACGGATCGAGCACTGGAGCACCCTGAGATGTCCGACAACGGCGTCACCGGAACACCCCCTGCCCGCCTGTCCATCGGCCTCGTGTCCGCGGGACGCGTGGGCACCGCGGTGGGCGCGGCCCTCGAGCGGAGGGGCCACGTCGTCTCCGCCCTGGTCGCCCGCTCGGCGCAGTCCCGGGACCTCGCCGCCCGGCGCCTCCCCGAGGCCCGCATCACCGAGCCCGTCGGCGTGGCGGAGGCATGCGAACTCCTCATCCTCGCGGTGCCGGACGCCGCCCTGTCCGCAGTGGTGGCGGAACTCGCCGAGGCGAACGCCTTCCGCCCGGGCCACATCGTCATCCACGTCGCCGGTGCCGTCGGCGCCGAGGTGCTGCGTCCGGCCGCCGACGCCGGTGCCGTGGTCGTCGCCGCGCACCCGGCCATGACGTTCACCGGGGGATCCGCCGACGTCGACCGCATGGAGGGGTGCTCGTGGGCGCTCACCGCCCCGGACGAGATCGGGCTGGTCGTCGGCCAGATGCTGGTGATGGAGACCGGGGGCCTGCCCGTCACGGTCGCCGAATCCCATCGAGCGCTCTACCACGCGGCGCTCGCGCACGGCGCCAATCACCTGGTGACCCTCGTGAACGACGCCGCCGAGGCGCTCGCCGCGTCCTTCTCCGTCCTGCCCGGGGGCGGGGTCGAGGGTGACCCCGACGGCATGCTCGGCCAGGACGCGGAGGCGCTCGCGCGCCGGACCCTGGAACCGCTCCTCCGGGCCGCTCTCGACAACGTCCTGGCCTCCGGGGACTCGGCCCTGACCGGTCCCGTGATGCGCGGCGACGCCGTCACCGTCTCCCGGCACCTCGACGCCCTGGAGGACGTCGACGGCGGTATCGCCGCCGGCTACCGGGCGCTCGCGTTGCGCACCGCCGACCGCGTCGGTGCCGGACCCGACGTGACCGACCTGTTGGCCCCCGACCTCACGGAGCAGCTGCGATGACCCCCACCTCCTTCCCGGTCCGGACCGCGGTGCCCGGTCGGCCCGACACCGGGTACACCCGGGGCGAGCTGACCGTCCACCACGAGCCGTCCTCGTTGCGCGCCGTCACCGAGTCACTGCGCAAGGTCGGCAAACAGATCACGTTCGTCCCCACCATGGGCGCACTGCACGAGGGGCACCTCGCACTGGTCGAGGCGGCCCGCCGGACCCCGGGATCGGTGGTGGTGGTGTCGATCTTCGTCAACCCGCTGCAGTTCGGGCCCGGAGAGGACCTCGACGCCTACCCGCGCACCCTCGACGAGGACGTGGCCCGGCTCGCCGACGCCGGCGTGGAACTGGTCTTCGCCCCCAGCGCCGCCGCCATGTACCCGGACGGTCCCCGCACGACGGTGCAGCCCGGGCCGACCGGTGAGATCCTCGACGGGGCCGCTCGTCCCGGCCACTTCTCCGGGATGCTCACCGTGGTCAACAAGCTGTTCAACATCGTCGCCCCCCACCAGGCCTTCTTCGGGGAGAAGGACTACCAGCAGCTCGTCCTGATCCGCCAGATGGTGGCGGACCTGGACATGGACGTGCGCGTCGTCGGTGTCCCCACCATCCGCGAGTCGGACGGCCTGGCGATGAGTTCCCGTAACCGCTATCTGTCCGCCGACGAGCGGGAACTGGCCACCGTCCTCTACGCGGCCCTCGTGGCGGGGACGTTCGCCGCCAAGGGCGGCCGGCAGGCCGTCATCGACGCCGCCCGCGCCGTGCTGGCCGAGCGACCGCAGATCTCGATCGACTACCTCGAGCTGCGGGCCGGGGACCTCGGGGAACCGCCGGAGGAGGGCCCCGGCAGGCTCCTCGTCGCGGCCCGCATCGGGGGCACCAGACTCATCGACAACGTCGGCGTGGCCATCGGAACCGGCTTCCTCGCCGCCGCCGAGGCCACCGTCGCCGCCCAACAGGCCGAGATGGCCGAAGACCTCCAGGAAGGCCTGTAGATGCAGCGCACCATGCTCCACTCCAAGATCCACCGTGCCACCGTGACCCAGGCCGACCTGCACTACGTCGGCTCCTGCACGATCGATGCCGACCTCATGGACGCCGCCGATCTGCTCGAGGGTCAGCAGATCGACATCGTCGACGTCGACAACGGTGCCCGCCTGACGACCTATGCCATCACCGGCGAGCGCGGCTCCGGCGTGATCAGTATCAACGGCGCCGCCGCCCACCTCGTGCACCCCGGCGACCTGGTGATCATCATCGCCTACGCCCAGATGTCGGACGCCGAGGCGCGGGCCTACAAGCCCCGGGTGGTGTTCGTCGACGGCGACAACCGCACGCTCACCGAGGGCACCGACCCCGCGGACGTGCCCGAGGGGTCGGGCCTGAAGAACCCCCGCGTGCCGGAGCCCGCCGCCGTCTAGGCGGCGCGGACAGAAGATGCTGCTCACCGTCGACGTCGGCAACACCCACATCCGGCTCGGCGTCTTCCCCCCGGGCGGTGGACCGCTCCAGCGCACCTGGAGTATGCGCACCTCGCCGGCGGTGACCTCCGACGAGTTGGCATTGACGATCCGGGGACTGCTGGGGGACTGTGCGCTGCAACTCACCGGGATCTCTGCGATGTCCGTGGTGCCGTCGGTCACCGGGGAGCTACGCCGGATGGCCGCCGACTACTGGCCGGGGCTGCCGGCCGTCGTCGTCGCGCCCGGGGTGAAGACCGGGGTGCCCCTCAAGGTGGACAACCCGCGGGAGGTGGGCTCGGACCGCGTGGTCAACGCGCTCGCCGCCCACTCCCTGTTCGAAGGGCCCGTCGTCGTCGTCGACGTCGACACGGCGACCACCGTCGACGCCGTCTCCGCCCGTGGTGAGCTGCTCGGCGGGGCGATCGCGCCCGGCATCGACATCTCCGTCGACGCCCTCGCCGAACGCGCCGCCGCCCTGCGCAAGATCGAGGTCGTGCGCCCCAGGGGCGCTCTGGGCAAGAACACGGTCGCGGCGCTGCAGGCCGGCATCGTGATCGGGTTCGCCGGTCAGATCGACGCCCTGGTGGACCGGCTGCGCAGCGACGTGGCCGAGTTGGCCGACGCCTCCGTCGTGCTCACGGGGCTGCGTGCGGATGTGGTGGCGGAGGAGTCGCGGACCATCACCGACGTCGAGCCCGAGCTCGCGCTGGAGGGCCTGCGGCTGGTGTTCGACAAGAACGTCTGACCGCTCACCCCGGGCCGGCGGTCAGGCCGACCCGGGGCTCGCGGTCACGCCGCTGTGCGGTAACTGGTCATGGAGACCGAGCCCCAGGCGTAGCCCTTGCTGAACGCCTCGAGCGTTTCGCCGGAGCCCGCCGCCATGCCTGCCGTGTACAGCAGCGGCAGGAAGTGGTCCGCCGTGGGCACCGCGAGCCGCGCGTCGGGGTGCTCGGTCAGTGCGAGGGCGTCCTCCGGTCGGGAGGTGAGCAGGTCCTGGGCGTGATCGTCGAACCGATGCGCCCAGTCCACGCCGTCGTTCCCGCGCGAGGGGTCCACCGCCGCGAGGTTGTGCACCACGTTGCCGCTGGCCAGCACGAGCACCCCCGAGTCGCGCAGCGCGGCCAGCCTGGTGCCCAGGTCGAAGTGGTAGCTCGCCGGCTTGGACGCGTCCACGGACAGTTGCGCCACCGGGACGTCCGCGTCGGGGAACACGTGGGTCAGCACCGACCAGGTGCCGTGGTCCAGCCCCCAGGAGTCCTGGTCGGCGCCCACCCAGGTGGGCTTGACGGCCTCGGCCACCTCGGCCGCGAGCTCCGGTGCGCCCGCGGCGGGGTAGTCGAACTCGTTGAGCTCACGGGGGAATCCGTAGAAGTCGTGGATCGTGCGCGGTGCGGACATCGCGGTGACCGCCGTGGCGTTGATGTACCAGTGCGCCGACACGGCCAGTACGGCCCGCGGCCGCTCGGGCAGGGACGCGCCGAGGGCGGCCCACTGGCGGGTCCACTCGTTGACCTCGAGCGCGTTGAGGGGGACGCCGTGTCCGATGAAGACGGCGGGCTGGCGTGCGGTCGAGGATGTCGGTGCGGTCGAGGCGGTCATGGTTCTCCTTCTCTCGACTACATGATGCATCAACTACATGGGTGTGCGCCAGTGCGGGTCGGGACGTCCACCCCCTGGGCGGTAGCCACCCTTGCGGCGGATAGACCGGTCTGTCTATTATTTCCCGCATGACCACGCGACGAATGCCCCCGGCCGGACCGGCGGCGTCGGTGCGCGTGCAGCACTGGTGTCCCCGGCCGGCAGGCCCCTGCCCCATCCCAGCCGACCCCACCACTCCCGGGAGCACAGTATGACCACCACCAGCATTCGCGTCGCCGCCACTGCCCCTGCCACGACGTCGTCCACCACGTCGGCCGCGACCGTCATCCCCGCCGTCGACTATCCCGCCGCGGTCCGCTCGGGCGCCCTCGTCGTCGACATCCGGTCCCGCGCCCAGCGCGAGCGTCAGGGAGTGCTCGCGGGCGCCGTCGCGGTGGAGGCGCGGCCCGTCGTCGACCTCCTCGATCCCCGGTCGGCCGCACCCCTCGCCTCCGTCGTCGAGGGGCGGTCGGTCGTGCTCGTCAGCGACGACGGCCTGGACGCCGAACTCTTCGCGCTGGAACTCCACTCACGCGGTGTCCGCGGTGTCCGCGCGGTGGACGGCGGCCACGATGCACTCCGGGCCGTCCGGGCGCTGGGCCTGCTGTCCGAGGCCGACCACCTGCTGCGGGAGCGCTCCGCCATCTCGGCCCACTGAGCCCGGGCGACCGGGGGCGCCGCCCCGGTGACGCCGGTACGGTCGCACCATGACGGACATCTCCGCAGACCTGCTGGCCGAGATCCTCGACGAGGTCCGCGAGGACTCGTCCGGGGACGTCGTGCCCCACCTCGGTGACTACGAGCACCCCAACCCCGACGCCCTCGCGCTGGCGGTCTGCGATCTGGACGGCGAGGTGATCTCGGCAGGCGACGACGAGGTGCTCTTCGACCTGCAGTCCGCCTCCAAGCCGTTCGTCTACGCGCTCGCGCTGGACCAGAAGGGCGTCGAGGAGGTCGCCAAGCGCATCGGGGTGGAGCCGTCCGGGGACCCGTTCAACGAGATCTCCCTCGAGGCCGGCACCGGCCGCGCCCCCAACGCCCTCGTCAATGCCGGCGCGCTGGCCGCCCATGCGCTGGTGGGGGAGGAGGACGACGACGAGGACTCCCGTTTCGAACAGATCCGCGTGTTGTTCTCCCGCCTGGTGGGCCGGGAGGTCGAGGTGGACGAGGAGATCATCGACATCGAGGCACGGAGCGCCCACCGCAACCAGGCGCTGGCGCATCTGCTGGCGGAGGAGGGCAACCTGGCCGACGACCCGCACCAGGTGGTGTCCGGGTACGGCCGTCAGTGCGCGATCCGGGTGGACACCCGCGAGCTGGCGCACATGGCCGCGATGTTCGCCGACGGCGGTCGGAGGCCGGGCGACGGCGAGCGGATCCTCGGACGTAGGGCCGTGCGGTACGCCAACAGCGTGATGTTCACCTGCGGGATGTACGACGCGGCCGGGGATTGGGTCTACCAGGTGGGGCTTCCCGCCAAGAGCGGCGTCTCGGGGTGCCTGTTCGCCGTGGTGCCCGGTCGGCTCGGGGTGGCGGCCTACTCGCCCCGGTTGGACGAGCACGGGAACAGCGTCCGGGCGGCCGCTGCGATCGAGGCACTGTCCGATCGGCTGGACCTGCACGTCCTCGACCGGGTGTGAGGCCGTCGGGGCGGGTGCCCACGGGTTCGGCCCCCCGGCCGGGGACGACTATCCTCGACAGTCGTGACCGATTCGACTCCCGCCGCGCCCGGGGCCGCCACCGGTGAGCCCGCCGACGACACCCCTGAGCAGCTGCGTATCCGCCGCGACAAGCGGCAACGCATCCTCGACTCCGGGGAGCAGGCCTACCCGGTGCAGGTCCCCCGCACGCACGGGCTCGCCGAGATCACCTCGGACCCCCGTTTCGCCGCGCTGGAGCCGGGCGAGGAGACCGACGTCGAGGTCTCGGTGGCCGGCCGCGTCCTGTTCGTCCGCAACACCGGGAAGCTGTGCTTCGTCCGACTGCAGGACGGACTGGACCCCTCCGCCGACCTGTCCGCCCCGGTGGCGGAGGGCGAGGTGGGGCCCCTCACCCCGCAGCTGCAGGTGATGCTCTCGCTGGCAGCCGTCGGACAGGAGCGGCTCGACGCGTGGAAGCAGGACGTCGACCTGGGTGACCACGTCTCGGTGACCGGCCGGGTGGTCCGATCCAAGCGCGGCGAACTGTCGGTCATGGCGGACTCCTGGGTGTTGGCGGCCAAGTCGCTGCGCCCGCTGCCGGTGGCGCACAAGGAACTGAGCGAGGACACCCGCGTCCGCCAGCGCTACACCGACCTCATCATGCGGGACGCCGCCCGCCGGAACGCCGTCACCCGCATCAAGGTGGTCCGCGCCCTGCGCCATGCTCTGGAGGCCCGCGGGTTCCTCGAGGTGGAGACCCCGATGCTGCAGACGCTGCACGGCGGCGCCGCGGCCCGGCCGTTCATCACCCATTCCAATGCGCTCGATCTGGATCTGTACCTGCGCATCGCCCCCGAGCTGTACCTCAAGCGTTGCGTGGTGGGCGGTATCGAGCAGGTCTTCGAGATCAACCGGAACTTCCGCAACGAGGGCGTGGACTCCTCCCACAGTCCCGAGTTCGCGATGCTCGAGACGTACCAGGCCTACGGGGACTACGACACCTCGGCCACGATGATCCGCGAGGTCATCCAGGAGGTCGCGATCGCGGTGTTCGGCTCCACCACGGTCACGCTCGCCGACGGCAGCGAGTACGACCTCGGCGGGCAGTGGCGCGAGATGCGGATGTACCCGTCCCTCAACGAGGCGCTGCGCGCCAAGCACCCCGAACTGGTGACCGGCGACGACGGCGAGGACACCGTCACGGTCGACTCGACGGTCGACGAGCTCACCGAACTGGCCGGCAGGGTCGGACTCGAGGTCCCCACCGGCCAGGGGTGGCTGCACGGCAAACTCGTCGAGGAGCTGTGGGAGCACCTGTGCGGCGATCAGCTCGAGGGGCCGGTCTTCGTGCGGGACTTCCCCGTGGAGACCTCGCCCCTGACCCGCGATCACCGCACCGATCGCGGCGTCACGGAGAAGTGGGACCTCTACATCCGCGGTTTCGAGCTGGCGACCGGCTACTCGGAGCTTGTCGACCCCGTGATCCAGCGGCAGCGCTTCGAGGACCAGGCCCGGCTCGCCGCGGCGGGTGACGACGAGGCGATGGTGCTCGACGAGGATTTCCTCGCCGCGATGGAGCAGGGCATGCCGCCCACCACCGGGCTCGGGATGGGGATCGACCGACTGCTCATGGCGCTGACCGGCCTGGGGATCCGCGAGACCATCCTGTTCCCGATGGTCAAGCCGCTGCCGCGCGACTGACGGCCGCGGCCGGGTGGGGCTGCGGCCGGGTGGGGCTCGGGTCGCCGGTCAGGGTGCCCCCGCGCCGGCCTCCCGCCGGTCCCACGCGCTGGCGACCAGGTCGCGCAGCGCGCGGGCGTCGATCCGGTCGAGCCTGGTCACATAGAGGCAGCCCTTCCCGGTCTTGTGGGGGCCGAGTCCGGCGAGCAGTTCCTCCTCGCCGGGCCCGCCCAGGAGCCCGTAGAGGGACGTCGCCGACGACCTCGGGCTGAAGCCCACCACGAAGGTGTCGCCCTCGCGGCCGCTGTCGTAGACGTAGTGGCTGTGCCCGTATCCGATGATCGAACCCGCCCACATCGCGGCCGCCGCCCCGGTGACCTCGTCGAACATCGCGAGCAGTCGCAGGCCGTCGTCGACGCGCCGGCCGGCGGGCAGGCCCTCGATCCACTCGCGCGGCCCGGCCCCGGAGGGCAGGAACGCGGTGTTGTCGTTGCGGCCGGTGGCCGGGGGCCGGGACACGGGGTCCGAGAACGCGAGTCCGGCGGCGGTCAGCGCGCCGCGCAGTACCCCGAGCTGGGACGGCCCCACCCCGTGGAGCGCGAGCACCTCCTTCTCCGGGGTGCCGTCGAGCTGTCGCAGGTCCGTGATGCCGGCGGAGTCGAGCGCGCGCGTCGCCGGGGCCGAGAGCCGCGGCAGGGGGAGCGGGGAACCTGTCATGGCCACGACGCTAGACCCGTGGGAACGGCCCGACCAGGCTCGCGTGGAAATCGATCGAGGCCGGATCTGATCACGGCCGGATCTGTCAGAACGCGACGATCTCGTCACCGACCCGCAACTGCTCGAAGAAGTGCGCGGCGGCGTGGTGCCCCAGGTGGACGCACCCGTGCGACGGCTCGTCCAACCGGCCCTGGTGGAACGCCATGCCGCCCACGGTGAAATACGTCGAGTACGGCATCGGGGAGTCGAAGACCCGGCTGTGGTCGTGGCGCACGTGCCGCAGGATCCGGTGCGCGCCCCGGGCGGTCTCGTAACCCGGCTTACCGGTGGTGACGGGGACGGGGCCGTACGTGATGCGGCCGTCGTCGACCATCCAGGCGCGCTTGCCGTCGACGTCGACGCACGCCCGGGCGGTGGGCGGGCACCGTGGCGGTGCCGGCGTCCCGGGCGCGGCGGCGGCACCGGGGCCGTCGCCCAGCAGGGTCTCCCGGGTGAGCCGGTCCACCTCCCCGACCTCGACCGGGCCGCCGGCCAGCACGTCGCGGGCCACGAGGTCCACGTCCGTGAGGTGTTCGGACCGGCCCTGCTCGACCAGGATCCGGCGCGCGACGGAGCGCACCATCCGGTCGTCCACGATGACGGGCCGGGGTGGCTCGTCCGTCACCTCGGCGCCGGCGGTGGTGAGCGCATCCGACGTCGCGGCCCGGGTCGGCGCGGTGGTCGGCACGGTCGCGGACCCCGCCACTGCGGCGCCCAGCAGCGCGGCGGCGGAAAGACCCGCGAGCCTGGCCCGGCCGGGTGGGCGGGACCTCACTCGTCCCCGTGCGCCACGGGGGAGCGCAGGTCGGGGAAGGCGTACTCGGCCGCCCGCGCGGCCCACGCGGATCCGGCTGCCACCAGGAGGAACCCGAGTGCGGCCACGAAGGGCCCGTAGGTGACGGACGCGTCGGCGGGCAGGCCGGACAGGGTGGGGTCGTCGCTGCCGGTCGAGGACATCAGCGTCCACACGAACGCGAGGTGGGCCGCGAGGACCCCGAGGGCCACGACGGCGGCGGCGGCCGCGAACGCGCCCAGTCGGGTCATCGCCGCGACCCCCACCAGGAACAGGAGGACGACCAGCCCCAGGAACAGCACGGGGGCGACGCTGCGGACGTCGATGACCTCGGTGATGCCCAGGCCCGTGATCCGATTCCCGCCGCTGCTGAGCCAGGGCAGGTACAGGCTGACGAGCGCGAGCGCGAGGCCCACGACGGCGACGAGCGCGCCGAGTCGGTTGGTGACGTGGGGGATGACCTTGGTCCTGGACGGGGTCCGGGTCGGCAGAGGGGTGCGGTGCGGGGAGGGGGGCGTGTACGCGGTCACTGCGATCACCCTTTCGGCGACGAGCGCGTTGTGGTACAAGTCACACCCTAGTCCAGGGGGCTGCGCGGATCCACCGCTCACACCCCGCCCGACGTGCCCGCTCCCCCCGCCGGTGGGGGCGGCCGCGCGTCAGCGTCTCGGGTTGGTCCGGCGGGTCGGTTCGGCGGACATGGGGTCCTCCGGCCACGGGTGCCTGGGGTAGCGGCCCCGCATCTCCGCCCGGACCCCGGGATAGGCCTCCCGCCAGAAGAACGCCAGGTCCCGCGTCACCGCGAGCGGCCGGCCCGCCGGCGAGAGCAGGTGGACCGTCACCGGCACCCGGCCGTCGCAGATGCGCGGTGAGGTGGTCCAGCCGAAGCACTCCTGGAGCTTCACCGCGAGCACCGGCGGGTCCTCGGAGCCGGCCTCCGGGTAGTCGACGCGGTACGACGACGAGGAGGGCACCTGCACCCGGTCGGGCACCAGCTCGTCGAACCGACCGGCCGCCGGCCAGGGCAGCAGCCGCCGCAACGCCGGGCCGAGGTCCCGTCCCGCCAGGCGGGAGCCGTGCGCCAGAGCGTCGATCTCCGGCCCGAGCCAGTCGTCCAGTCGATCCGCGAGCCCGTCGGCGGACACGTCCGGCCACGGCGGGCCCAGCTCGCGGTGCGCGAACCCGAGGCGGCGCAGGAGCCGTGCGGCGTCGTCATCGGGTCCCAGGGCGGCGAGTCCGCCGGCCCGGACCGCCGTCGCCACGGCCTGCCCGGCGGCCTCGGGGGAGGGTCGGACCGGTGTCGAGGACAGCTCGATCGCCCCGAGCCGCCGGATGCGTCGCCCGGCGACGGAACCGCGATGGAAGACGGCGGTCTCGTCGTCGTCGAGCAGGTGTGACGCCGCCCGTTCCGCGCCCTCGCGGTCCACCGCCGCGCCGGCGCGGATCACCGCGCCCGCCTCTCCCGCCGCGCGTCCGGAGGCGCGCCCGACCTCGGCCACCGCGAGCCACTCGTGGCCCCCGAGCGCGGAGCCCGGTGGCAACACGGCACCGGTGCCGGACGCGAAGGTGTACTGGTCGCCCCGTCGACGCGCGACGCGGTCCGGGTGGGCGAGCGCCACGACCGTGCCGACGGCGTCCGCCAGCGCGATCCCCCCACCGTGCCCACCGTGCCCGCCGCTCCCGGTGGCCAGACCGGCCCGGCGGTCGCCCTTCGCGATCCGCTCGAGGCGGCGGACCTCCCGTTCCCACGCCGGGGAGTCCGGCGTGCGTCGCGCACGCAGCGCCCGCAGGTCGGCGACCAGGTCGCCACCGGGGGAACGTCGCCCGGACGCGAGCAGCGCGACCACCTCGGCGGCCACCGTCGCCCCGACCAGCCCGGCGCCGTCGAGCAGCGCGCGGGCGTGGCGCGGGTCGGCCGGGACCCGCGCGAGGTCGCGGCCGCGGTCGGTCACGCGGCCGGCGTGGTCGAGCGCACCCACACCGCGCAGCACCGCCTCGGCGCGGGTGATCTCTCCGGCCGGCGGCGGATCGGGCAGCGCGAGCCCCTCGCCGCGGGGAGCGCCCCAGCACGCGACGTCCAGCGCGAACGTGGTGAGGTCCGACGTCGCGATGGCCGGGGTGCGGTGGTCGGGCAGGTGCGCGTATTCCTGCTCCGTCAGGCAGCGCACGGCCACTCCCGGGCCGAGGCGGGCGGCCCGTCCCGCGCGCTGCACGCACGAGTCCCTCGACGCCGAGACCGTCACCAGGCCGGTCATGTCCCGCGCGGTGTCCCGTCGCGGTTCGCGGCTCAGGCACGCGTCCACGACCAGCCGGACGCCCGGCACCGTCAGCGAGGACTCCGCCAGGTCGGTCGACACCACGACCCGCGGCCGGGCGCCCCCGCCCGACCCGACCCGCCTCCCGGATCCGGACACCGCCCGGTCCTGGGCCGACGCGTCCAGGCCGCCGTGCAACGGCAGGACCTCGGCGGCCTCACCCAGCCGCGCCGACAGCGCACGCACGACCCGGTCGATCTCGCGTACACCCGGCAGGAACACCAGCGCGTCGACGCCACTCGCGGCGACCTCGTCCGCCGTCACCGAGGCCACGTGGTCGAGGAATCCGTCGGTGACCCCGCGGGCGTCCAGGCGGGCCGTCGGCGGCGGGGCGTACCGGATCTCCAGGGGGTGCAGTACGGCGGGGACGTCGACGACCGGCGCCGCACCGCCGACCGCCGCACTCCCGACCGCCGCACCCCCGACCGCCGCACCGCCGAGCAGTCGCGCGAAGCGACCGGCCTCGACCGTCGCGGACATCGCCACCACCGGCAGGTCGTCGCGCAGCTGCCGCACCTCACACAGCAGTGCGAAGGCCAGGTCGGACTCGACGTCGCGCTCGTGGACCTCGTCGAGCACCACGGCACCGACGCCGGGTAGATCGGGATCGGCGATCAACCGTCGCACCAGTACCCCCGGCGTCACGAACTCGACACGCGTGTTCCTGCCGACCCGCGAGTCACCGCGGACCGAGTACCCCACCGGGCCGCCGGGGTCGGTGCCCGTGAGCTCGCCCAGCCGCCGTGCGGCCGAGCGGGCGGCGACCCGACGGGGCTGGGTGACGATGACCCGCCCCGCCACCCCGTCGGCGACGGCGACCGCGGGCGGCACGAGGGTCGTCTTACCGGTGCCGGGCGGCGCCTGGACGACCGCCGAACCGGCGGTGGCGAGGGCGTCCCGCAGCGCGGGCAGCGCGTCGGCGAACGGGAGTCCGCGGCCGATCCGCTCGAGGTCGAAAGTGTTCACCCCGGCTCGGGCAGGTGACGGGCGCCCCGGGGCCCGGGCTCCTCGGCGTCCGGGTGGATGGTGTCCGAGATGGCATCGAGCCACAGCATGAGCCCGGCCATCGCGGCCGGACCGACCTCGGCGACGCCGACGGCGCGGCCCATCCTGAATCCGCTCCCGCGCACCGCACCTCCGCTGCTCAACCGTGTCCGGGCCATGCTAGTCGGGCCCGGTCCGGGGCGTTCGCTGTCGGCGTACACGTATCGGCAATCATTCCCCCACCTGCCGCGTTGCACATTCATGACGGACCTACTGCCACTCCTGTGGCTCCCGTCGTCAGACCGGGCCACTACAGTGGTGAAAACCCGAGGAATGTGAGGTAGCACGATGTTCGAACGGTTTACCGACCGCGCGCGTCGCGTCGTCGTCCTGGCCCAGGAAGAGGCCAGGATGCTCAACCACAATTACATCGGCACCGAGCACATCCTGCTGGGTCTCATCCATGAGGGCGAGGGAGTGGCCGCCAAGGCGCTCGAGTCCCTCGGGATCTCGCTGGAAGCGGTGCGGAGTCAGGTCGAGGAGATCATCGGCCAGGGCCAGCAGGCACCCAGCGGGCACATCCCGTTCACGCCGCGGGCCAAGAAGGTCCTGGAGCTGAGTCTGCGCGAGGCGCTGCAGCTCGGCCACAACTACATCGGTACCGAGCACATCCTGCTCGGCCTCATCCGTGAGGGCGAGGGCGTCGCCGCCCAGGTGCTGGTCAAGCTCGGAGCGGACCTCACGCGCGTGCGTCAGCAGGTCATCCAGCTGCTCTCCGGTTACCAGGGCAAGGAGGCCGAGGCCTCGGGTACGCCCGCGGGCACCGGTGGTCGCGAGGCCGGGACCCCGTCGTCGTCGACGGTCCTCGACCAGTTCGGCCGCAACCTCACCCAGGCCGCCATGGAGGGCAAGCTCGACCCGGTCGTCGGTCGCGCCAAGGAGGTGGAGCGCATCATGCAGGTGCTCTCCCGGCGCACCAAGAACAACCCGGTGCTCATCGGTGAGCCCGGCGTCGGCAAGACCGCCGTCGTCGAGGGCCTGGCGCAGGCCATCGTCAACAACGAGGTCCCCGAGACCCTCAAGGACAAGCAGCTCTACTCGCTGGACCTCGGCTCGCTCGTGGCCGGCTCCCGCTACCGCGGTGACTTCGAGGAACGCCTGAAGAAGGTCCTCAAGGAGATCAACCAGCGCGGCGACATCATCCTGTTCATCGACGAGATCCACACCCTGGTCGGTGCGGGTGCCGCCGAGGGTGCGATCGACGCCGCGTCGATCCTCAAGCCGAAGCTGGCCCGCGGTGAGCTGCAGACCATCGGCGCCACGACGCTCGAGGAGTACCGCAAGCACATCGAGAAGGACGCGGCGCTCGAGCGTCGTTTCCAGCCGGTGCAGGTCCCCGAGCCGAGCGTGGAACTGTCCATCGAGATCCTCAAGGGGCTCCGGGACCGCTACGAGGCGCACCACCGCGTCACCATCACGGATGCGGCCCTGGCCGCGGCGGCACAGCTGGCGGACCGGTACATCAACGACCGCTTCCTGCCGGACAAGGCCATCGACCTGATCGACGAGGCCGGTGCCCGCATGCGGATCAAGCGGATGACCGCTCCGCCGGACCTGCGTGAGTTCGACGAGAAGATCGCGGAGGCCCGTCGCGAGAAGGAGTCCGCGATCGACGCGCAGGACTTCGAGAAGGCCGCCGGTCTGCGGGACACGGAGAAGAAGCTCATCGCCGAGCGCGCCGAGCGCGAGAAGCAGTGGCGTGCGGGCGACATGGACGTGGCCGCAGTGGTCGACGAGGAGCAGATCGCCGAGATCCTGGGCAACTGGACCGGCATCCCCGTCTTCAAGCTCACCGAGGAGGAGACGACCCGTCTGCTCCGCATGGAGGACGAGCTGCACAAGCGGATCATCGGCCAGGAGGACGCCATCAAGGCGGTCTCGCGGGCGATCCGTCGTACGCGCGCGGGGCTCAAGGACCCCAAGCGCCCCTCGGGCTCGTTCATCTTCGCCGGCCCGTCCGGTGTCGGTAAGACCGAGCTGTCCAAGGCGCTCGCCAACTTCCTGTTCGGCGAGGACGATGCGCTCATCCAGATCGACATGGGCGAGTTCCACGACCGGTTCACCGCGTCGCGGCTCTTCGGCGCACCCCCCGGGTACGTCGGTTACGAGGAGGGTGGACAGCTCACGGAGAAGGTGCGGCGCAAGCCGTTCTCGGTGGTGCTGTTCGACGAGATCGAGAAGGCGCACTCCGAGATCTACAACACCCTTCTCCAGGTGCTCGAGGACGGTCGTCTCACCGACGGCCAGGGCCGCATGGTGGACTTCAAGAACACCGTGTTGATCTTCACCTCGAACCTCGGGACGAGGGACATCTCCAAGGCCGTCGGCATGGGATTCCAGTCCTCCGACAACACCGAGGACGCGTACGAGCGGATGAAGCAGAAGGTCAACGACGAGCTGAAGAAGCACTTCCGCCCGGAGTTCCTCAACCGCATCGACGAGATCGTGGTGTTCCACCAGCTCACGCAGGAGCAGATCGTCCAGATGGTCGACCTCATGGTCGGCCGCGTCGGCGTGGCGCTCAAGGCCAAGGACATGACCATCGAGGTCACCGACCGGGCCAAGCAGCTGCTGGCCAAGCGGGGCTTCGACCCGGTCCTGGGCGCGCGTCCGCTGCGTCGTACCATCCAGCGCGAGATCGAGGACACGCTCTCGGAGAAGATCCTCTTCGGAGAGGTCGCGGCCGGCGAGCTGGTCACGGTTGACGTCGAGGGCTGGGACGGCGAGTCCGACAAGACCGAGGACGCCAAGTTCACCTTCTCGGGTGCCCCGCGTCCCGACGCCCCCGCGGACCGCGAGGGCGAGGCGATCACGGCGAGCGTCGCTCCCACCGGCGAGGCCGGCCCGGGTGACTCGCTCCCGCCGAGCACCGGTGGCTTCGGCGGCGGTTCCACCGGCGGGCCCTCGGGCACCGGCGGCGGGGCGGCTCCCGCCACCACCTGATCCGGTGCCGGTCTGATCGGACCGGGACGTAGAGAACGGCCCCCGCCTCGGCGGGGGCCGTTCGTCGTGTACGTCGCGGGCGCGTCTCCGGCCCGCGACCACGTCAGGTGGCGCGGTCAGACAGTCCGCGGCGGGATCGTGCTGAGCCCGCCGTCGACGATGATCAGCGGATCAGTGGGATCCTCGTCGAACCACGCATCGAGCAGGCGGGCGATCACCAACACGTGGTCCCCGGCGGGGACGAGACGGTCGAGGGCCACCCGGAGTCGCGCCCGGCCACCGTGGAGCAGGGGCTCCCCGGTCTCCGCCCGGGTCCATACGGCCGTGTCGGCGAACCTCAGATGCGCGGGCCCGGCGAAACGCAGTGCCAGGTGCTCGTCCCCCTCGCCCAGGAGATGAACGACCGCGGTGCGCGCCTCGAGGACCGCGGCCAGGCTCGACGAGGAGATTCCGACGTTGAAGCTGATGAGCGCCGGCTGGGACGAGAGGCTCGAGGGTGACGACGCGGTGAAGCCGACCGGCCCCTCGGCGCCGTCGAGGGTGATGACGGTGACAGCCGCGGGGTGCATCCGCATCGCGCGGCGGTGGACCTCGGGGGCGACGGACGGCTGGTCGGTGGACGGCTGGGAGGTCGACAACGACTGGTGTTCGGTCATATCGAGGAGTCTGCGGCCCACCCGCCACGGGTGTCGAACCTTCCGTTCGCGATGATGCAAAACGCTCGTCGGGATCTCCCGGCCCGCGACCTCAGGAGGCGGTCGAGAGGCGGCGACTCGCCAGCGCGGCGGTGGGGTCGGCCGCGATCACGTCCAGTGCCACGGCCATCGCGGCGAACTGCTGGATCCGGCCCCCGGCGGTCGACACGCGCAGATCGGGCGCGCCTCCGCTGAGGCGGGTCTCACGGGTGGCCCTGATGAGCGGGGACAGGTAGCGGGGATGGTCGGTGAAAGCCTGGCCGCACAAGACCACCGAGTCCGGTCGCGTGATGGACGAGATCAGCCCGACGAGCCGGCCCAGGACGGTCGCACGCTCGACGAGGATGGCCTCGGCGACCGTGTCGTGGCGGGCCCGCGCGGCCAGTTCCGGAACCGAACCCACGCCGATTCCGTGGAGCGCCGCGGCCCGGACGAGGCCGGAGTCGCCCACGACGTCGAGCAGACCCGCGCCACGGTCGTCGAGCAGGTCGACCCCGCCCGCCGGCAGGTGTGCGAGCTCGGCGGAGCCCGCCCGCGGCCGGTGCACGGCGCCGTCGATCACCAGGGCCGAGCCCAGGTGCTCACGGGCGTAGACGACCAGCGTCGTGCCCTCGTGGGTCTCGTGGCCCACCAGCAGTTCGGCCGCGGCCATGGCCTCCACGTGTGGGGCTACGGAGAACGGGACCCCGATCCGGTCGGCGAAGAGCTCGGCGACGGGGACGTCGACCCAGCCCAGGAGTTCGTGGTCGATCCGTCCCGGGCCGGTCAACCGGGCGGCGGTCGCGATGCCGCCCCAGACCAGCGGGCGGTCCCGGTGGCCGTCGAGTAGACGGAACGCGACCGCGGACAGCTCGTCGGCGATCTGTTCCGGGTCGCGGCCGGGCGTGGGGATCGCGTGTTCGGCGAGGATGCGGCAGGCCAGGTCGCAGATCGCCACGACGCTGCGGTGGAGGCCGATGTGTACCGCCACGGCCACCGGTCCCGTGGGGTCGACATCCACGGGGATGCTCGGCCGGCCGACGGATCCGTCGTGCATGAGCTCGGGTCGCTCCCGGATGACGCCGGCGGCGGACAGGGCCGCGGTCGCCCGTCCGACGGTCGCCACCGACAGGCCGGTCGTGGCTGCGATCTCCGGGCGGGAGACGGGTCCGTGGAAGCGGATCGCCCGCAGGACGCGCGCCGAACTGGCGTCGGAGAGGCGCAGGTCAGCGGCGGGGGAGTGGGTCGTCATGGCCCGAGAATAACACACAAGATAGACCGATCGGTCTACTGGTGTTTAGGGTTTCGTGCACGGTGATCGGAATGGTGGCAGCCACTACGGCGACGGTCCCACGATGAGTCGGTCCGAACCGAGCCCCGACCCCGAGGAGTCATCCGTGGCCACCGACCAGCCCGTCACCTCCACCCCCCACGAGGAACCGACCGGGGACCTGCGCTTCCACTGGTTCCTGCCCACCTACGGCGATTCGCGGAACCTCGTGGCCGGCGGGCACGGCACCTTCATGGCGGGGGACAGGCCGGCGACCCTGCCCTACCTGCGGCAGATCGTGGCCGCGGCCGAGTACAACGGGTTCGAATCCCTGCTCACACCGACCGGCGCGTGGTGCGAGGACGCCCTCATCACCTGCGCGCTCCTGGCCGAGTCCAGCGAGCGCATCAAGTTCCTCGTCGCCCTGCGCCCGGGGCTGATGAGCCCCACGCTCGCAGCGCAGATGGCCGGCACCTTCCAGTGGCAGACCCACGGCCGGCTGCTGCTCAACGTGGTCACCGGTGGTGAGTCCCGTGAGCAACGCGCGTATGGGGACTTCCTCGACAAGGAGGGGCGCTACGCCCGGGCGGACGAGTTCCTCGAGGTGGTGCGCCGGCTGTGGTCGCAGTCGGAGCCCCTGACCTTCCGTGGCGACCACCTCGCCGTCGTCGACTCCGTTCTGGCGCGGCGACCCGATCCCGCGCCGCCGATCTTCTTCGGCGGCTCCTCCGCCGCCGGGATCCGTGTCGCCGCACGCCATGCGGACACCTATCTGACCTGGGGCGAACCGCTCGCCGCGGTCGCGGAGAAGCTCGACCGCGTCCGCTCCGCCGCCCGGGGGATCGGCCGCACCCTCGATTACGGGATCCGCCTCCACGTCATCTCCCGCGACACCTCGGAGCAGGCGTGGGCGGAGGCCGAGCGGCTCCTGCGTGGGGTGGACCCCGCGGACGTGGAGCGCGTCCAGGCGTCACTCCGCGCGAGTGAGTCGGAGGGGCAACGGCGGATGCTCGAGCTCCACGGTGGGCGCACGGACGCACTGGAGATCGCGCCCAACCTGTGGGCCGGGGTCGGGCTCGTCCGCGGGGGCGCGGGGACGGCGCTCGTCGGATCGCACGAGGAGGTGGCCGACCGCATCGCCGAGTACGCGCGGCTGGGGCTGACCCACTTCGTCCTGTCCGGGTATCCGCACCTGGAGGAGACCTTCACCTTCGGTGAGGGCGTCCTGCCGGTGCTCGAGCGTCGTGGCCTGTGGACGTCCGGGGCCGCCGCGCACCCCGCCCCGTCGGTGCCGTTCGCGGGCCCCACCCCGTCCTCCGCCCAGCCCACCGCCCAGCCCACCGCCCCAGCCAGGGAACCCGCCTCCGTCGGCGGCTGACCCACCCGAGGAGCTGCCGCAATGACCACCTTCGTGCCCCCGTCCACGCCATCGTCCCCGCCGAGCGCGGGGGCCCGGGCCCGGGGCGGGGCGCCCGGCCCCGAGGTCGCGACCGCCGCGACCGCCGCGACCGTCGCGACCGCCGCGACCACCGAACCCGCCGCGCGGGGAGGGGGGAGACGAGGACGACGACGAGCCCGGGGCGGCCTCTGGTGGCTGCGCTGGCTCAGTCCGGTCGCGCTGATCGCACTCTGGCAGATCGCCGGCGCCACGGGGATCCTGCCGGAGCGGATCCTGCCCGCCCCACAACTCATCGCCGAATCGGCGCTGGAGCTCATCGCCTCGGGTGAACTCGCGGACGCCCTCGCGATCTCGGGGCTGCGCGTGCTCCAGGGGTTCACCCTCGGGGCGGTCGCGGGGCTCGTGCTGGGGGTCGTCGTGGGGACGTCGCGGTACGCGGACGCCATCCTCGACCCGCCGCTGCAGATGCTCCGCGCCCTGCCCCACCTCGGCCTGATCCCGCTGTTCATCCTCTGGTTCGGTATCGGTGAGGCGCCCAAGGTCCTGCTCATCGCGTTGGGCGTGGTGTTCCCGATCTACCTCAACACGGCGTCGGGTCTGCGGCAGATCGACCCGAAGCTCCGCGACATGGCGACGGTGTTCGGGTTCTCCCGCCGCCAACGCCTGACCGAGGTGATCCTGCCGTCCATCGCGCCGCAGGTGCTCGTGGGCGTCCGGCAGTCGCTGGCGATCGCCTGGCTCACGCTCATCGTCGCCGAGCAGCTCAACGCGACGACCGGGCTGGGCTACCTCATCATGAACGCCCGGGACTACTTCCGGATCGACGTGATCATCGTCGGCCTCGTCGTCTACGCGCTGCTCGGCATCCTCACGGATGCACTGGTGCGGGTCGCCGAGACCCGCGCCCTGCGCCACTACCGCTGACCCTCCCGCTGCCCCGCCCATCCATCACAGGAGTCACCTCATGACCACGTCCCACGCCCCCGCGGGCGCACTGCGGGGCGCCACCCGTCGGTTCGGCGAGACCACCGTCCTCGACGGGCTGGACCTGGAGATCCCGCGGGGGGAGATCGTCGCCCTGCTCGGGCAGAGCGGTAGTGGCAAATCCACCGCGCTGCGGATCCTCGCCGGTCTGGACCGGGACCACCACGGGCAGGTGGTGATAGACGGCGCTCCCGCCGTGGTCTTCCAGGACTCACGCCTGCTGCCGTGGCGGACCGTCGCCGCGAACGTGCGGCACGGGCTCAACCGCGTGGAGGTCGACCGCGAGGAGAAGTCCGCCAGGGTGCCGCAGATCCTCGCCGAGGTCGGTCTCGGCGGCCGCGAGGACGCGTACCCCGGTGAACTGTCCGGCGGGCAGGCGCAGCGGACCTCGCTGGCCCGAGCCCTGGTCGCCGAACCCTCGCTCCTTCTCCTCGACGAGCCGTTCGGCGCCCTCGACGCGCTGACCCGACGCACGATGCACAGGCTCCTGCTGAGGCTCTGGGAGCACCACGGATTCGGTGTTCTCCTGGTGACCCACGACGTCGACGAGGCGGTCGCACTCGCGGACCGCGTCCACGTCCTGGACGGCGGCGCGGTCGCGCACACCGAGACCATCGACACCCCCCGCGGCGGCCGGGACACCACCCGTCACCGCCGCTCGCTCCTCGACGCGTTGGGCGTCGGGCACACGGAAGAGGATTACGCGATATGACCACCACCCCCACCCGCAGCCGGCCCGCCGTGTTCGCCCTGGCACTGGCTCTACTGCTCTCGGTCGCCGGGTGCGCGACCCGGGACTCCGAGGCCGCGGCGCCGGCCCCGGAGAGGGTCGCGGTCTCCGACCTGTCCGACGTCGTCCTCAAGGTGGGAGACCAGAAGGGGGGCACCCAGGCGATCCTCTCCGCTGCCGGTCAGCTGGACGATCTGCCCTACGAGGTCGAGTTCTCCACCTTCACGTCCGGTCCGCCGCAGGTCGAGGCGCTCAACGCGGGCCGGATAGACGTGGCCGTCACCGGCAACACCCCACCGGTGTTCGGCGCGGCGGCCGGTGCGCGGGTGTCCGTCGTCTCGGCCTACGCCAACCGGGGAGAGGGCGATCAGATCCTGGTGCGCCCGGACTCCGAGGTGCAGACGGTGGCCGACCTGGCGGGTCGTAAGGTGCTCGTGGCCAAGGGCACCTCGGCGCACGGTCACCTGCTGCTGCAGCTCCGCAGGGCCGGGGTGGATCCCGGGACCGTCGAGTTCGTCTTCCTCCAACCCGCCGAGGCGGGTTCGGCTTTCGCGCGCGGTGATGCCGATGCGTGGGCGATCTGGGATCCGTACACGGCGATCGCGCAGACGACGTCCGCGACGAGGACCCTCACCACCGCGGCGGAGGCCTCCAACGGATTCTGGTTCGGTCTGGCCTCACACGACGCACTCGCGGACGCCCGCAGGCAGACGGCGATCGCCGATTTCCTCGTCCGCCTCGCCGAGGCCGGCACCTGGACCGTGGAGAACCCACAGGAATGGGCACGGTTCTACGGGGAGGCGGTGGATCTGACTCCGGAGGCGGCCGAGCTCTCGCAGGGTCGCAGCACCCGGCAGCCGGTGGCACTGGCGGACACGATCGCCCGCGAACAGGAGCTGGCGGACGTGTTCACCGAGGACGGGCAGATCGAGTCCGTGGACATCGGGGAGCTCGTCGACGACAGGTTCGCCGACGATCTCGCCCCGGTCGTGGGGCCGCTGGCCTGAGCTGCTCCGGTCGGGCCCCCGCGCGATGGCGAACGGCTACTGCGCCCCACCGGCGGCGAGACCGGGTGCGGTGGGGCGCCGGGGTCAGGCGGAGGGCTTGACGTCCATCACGACGTCGAACTCCAGCAGGTTCGCGCCCTCGGCGACGGGCTTGCCGTGTTGGCCGGCGTGCGCGGAGCGGGCGTCGCCGTCGCGCCACGCGGCGAACGACTCCTCGTCCTCCCAGGTGGTGACCACGAAGTAGCGGGTCTCGCCGCCGGTGGGGCGCAGTAGCTGGAAACCGAGGAACCCGGGCGAGTTCTCGACGGTGTGCGCCCGCTCCGAGAAGCGGCGCTCCAGCTCGGCACCGGCCTGCGGCGGAACGTTCAGGGCATTGATTTTCACGACGGCCATGAGGCGAGCCTACCCACGCCTCAGGGCAGTGAGTAGAGCTCGCCGACGCGGACGACGAGCCCGTCGGTGAGCAGCGAGTCCAGTGCCCGGTCGCGTTGGGTCGAGTCGGGCCACACCGCGTCGAGGGCGCTGCGCGTGGCGGCACCGTCGCCGTCGCGCAGCACGTCGAGGAGCAGCCCGCGCACCTGCCGGTCGGTCCCGGCGAACGTCTGCACCTTGCGTCGCGGGCCGTGCCACTCCGGCCGGCCGGCCGCCACCCACGCGCAGGTGGGCGCGAGCGGGCAGTCGTCGCAGCGTGGGTTCCTGGCCGTGCAGACGAGTGCGCCGAGTTCCATGACCGCCACGGAGAACGCCACGGCCTGGTCCCGGTCGTCCGGCAGCAGGGCGTCGACCGCGGCCAGGTCGCGCCGGGTCGACGGGGGACCGGCCTCGGCGGCGCCGCCCACGGCCCGCGCGACGACCCGCCGGACGTTGGTGTCGACGACGGGGACGCGGTGTCCGTACGCGAAGCAGGCGACCGCGCGAGCCGTGTAGTCCCCGACGCCCGGCAGTGCGAGGAGTTGATCGACGTCGTGCGGTACCCGACCACCGTGGAGGTCGACGACGGCGAGGGCGCACTCGCGGAGCCGCAGCGCGCGGCGTGGATAGCCGAGTTTGCCCCACATGCGGATCACGTCGGCCGGGGCGGCGGCGGCGAGTTCGGCGGGGCCGGGCCAGCGGTCGAGCCAGGCCCGCCAGACGGGCTCGACCCGGGCAACGGGGGTCTGCTGGCTCATGACCTCGCAGAGCAGGATCTCCCATGCGCCGACCCCGTCACCGCGCCACGGCAGCGGGCGGCCGACGCGGTCGAACCAGGAGAGGAGCGCGGGTGTGTCGAGGGAGGTCAACGTCGGTCTTCCGGGGTCGGCGGTGCACAATATGAGCCATGCCTCATACCAACCCGATCAGCGCATGGGCCTCGCTCCGCGACGGCAACCACCGCTTCGTCGATTGCGAGATGCGTCATCCCAGCCAGAATACCCAGCGACGTGAGCAGCTCGTCGCCGCGCAGCACCCCAAGGCGGTCCTGTTCGGGTGCTCGGACTCCCGGGTGGCGGCGGAGATCATCTTCGACCAGGGGCTCGGTGACCTCTTCGTCATCCGCACGGCCGGTCACATCATCGACACCGCCGTGCTCGGGTCGATCGAGTACGCCGTCCACGTGCTGGACACTCCGCTGATCGTGGTCCTCGGTCACGACAGCTGCGGCGCGGTCAAGGCGACCGTGGACGCGCTCGCGACCGGTGAGATCCCGCCGGGCTTCCTGCGCGACGTGGTGGAGAAGGTGTCGCCGTCGATCCTCAACGGGCGTCGCGAGGGGCTCAGCAGTATCGACGACTTCGAGGCGCGCCACGTGCTCGAGACGGGTGAGCTGCTCGAGCAGCGTTCCAAGATCATCAGCGAGCGGATCGACAACGGCGAACTCGCGATCGTCGGCGTGACCTACAAGCTCTCCGACGGCCGCGCCTACCTGCGCAGCGTCCTGGGCGAGGTCGAGGACGTCCCCCACGGCCCCGGTGAGGAGATGGTCGCGATCTGAGGGTCGCACCGTCTGAGGGCTGCACCGTCTGAGGGACACGCCGCGCCGGGGGGCCGGAGGGGCCCCCGCTCGGCTCTAGAATTGGTCCCGTGCAGGAACCCAACGGCCCCCTACCGCGCGAAGTCTATGTGCGTCGCCGCGTCGCCGCGGTCGTCGTCGCGGTCATCGCCGTCGTCGTGGTGGTGCTCGCGCTGTTCCTCGCCTCCCGGGACAGCGGGACCGATACGCAGGAGACCGCGGCGGGCGGCGAGAGCGGCACGTCCGAGGCCGCGGAGACCACGGAGACGTCCCCCACCGAGACCTCGTCGCGTGAGGACGGTGGCGCCTCGCGGGGCCGGTGCGCGGATGAGGATCTCCGCCTGGACGTGTGGCCGGCCGAGCCCAACGTGCCCGTGGGCTCCGACGTGCGCTTCTTCGTCAACATCATCAACGTCGCGGACACCACGTGCGACCGGGACCTGGCGGAGGCACCGCTGTCGTTCGAGGTCTACCGGCTCGACGACAACTCCAAGGTGTGGTCGAGCATCGACTGCACCACACCGCGCGACGAGGACGAGGTCGAACTGCGCCCCGAGGAACCGGAGCCGCGGCAGATCGACTGGACCGGCCGTCGTTCGGCCGAGGGGGCGTGTTCCGAGTCGGATCGCACGCAGGTCGAGGTCGGTGCCTACCAGGTGTACGCGCTGGTCGGTAACGTCTTCAGCCCGGCCGCGACCTTCAACGTGGTCGAGGCGCCCGAGTCCTGACCGGCCCCGGCGCCATTGCCCCCGGCGCCCTGGCCCCCGGCCTCGCCGCCAGCTGGTTTCTCAGCTACCCGGTGCCCAGACCGGTGAGGCGCTGCCGGACGTGGCGGGCCCACAGTGCGCCGACGCCCTCGACGTCGGCGAAGTCCGACTGCTCGGCCGCCAGCAGCGCGGGCACCGATCCGAAACGCTCCACCAACGCCGTGATCTGCACGGGCCGCAGACGCGGGATGTGTGCCAGCATGCGGTGTCCGCGGGCGGTGATGTGCTCGTCCAGGTCCTCGGGCTCGGCGGGTAACCCCAGGCACCGGGCGACCGGCGCGGGCAGGAGGAGGTCGGCGTCGGACAACGCGGCCAGCCGCTCGAGCCCGGAGGTGATCTGCTCTGGGGTCGGGATCGACCGCGCGTCGCCGTCGACGGGTCCCACCTGGAGGTGGTCGGCCACCAGGCCCCATAGTTCGTCGGGGGTGTCCGACAGCAGCTCCTCGAGTTGCAGGGTGGTCTGGCGGCCGTACTCGCCCATCTCCACCGTGAGCTCGGCGAGTTCGGCACCCAGGCGCTCGAGCCGGAGCAGGCGCTGGGCCATGGTGACGACGTCGCGGACCGAGGCGTACCCGCCCATCTCCGCACGGTCGAGTCGGGCCCGGGCGCGGGCGGTGCGGGCGCCGTGGCGCTCCATCGTGGCGACCGTCTGGTCGGCCCGGGCCAACAGGACCACCGGGTCGGCCAACACCCTGGCCAGACCACCGGCGTAGACCGTCACCGTGGTCATCGACGCCGACACGGCCACGGTGGGGACGCCGGTGTGCATCGCGGTGCGTTCGGCCGCACGGTGACGGGTTCCGGTCTCGACGGCCGGGATCGACGGGTCGGGAACCAGGTGGACGTTGGCGCGGGTGATCCTGGATCCGTCGGTGGACAGCACGACGGCGCCGTCCATCTTGCTCAGTTCCCGGAGCCGGGCGGGCGCGAACTCGACGTCGAGGTCCACGCCGCCGTCGCAGATGGCCTGGACGGCGGGATCGTCACCCAGGACCACGAGGCCCCCGGTTCCGCTACGGCGGATCCGGTCGAGCGCGTCACGCAGCGGGGTGCCCGGGGCGAGCCGTCGGAGGACGGCCCGCATCTCCGGGTCGACCGGTGAGCCGTCGGCCGAGCGGGCGGACAGGGCGGACGTGTCAGTGCTCCTCGGACTCGCCGACGTACTCCGCCGGACGGTCGTACTCGCCGGCCTCGAGGATCTCGCCCACGACGGCGGCCTCGGTCTCGATCCGGTCGCCGTTGGAGAAGGCCACGGTCGCGGGGACGGACACCCCGATGTCGAGGTCGTCGGCCGAGGGGAGCGTCGCGGTGGCCTGCTCGATGCAGACGCCCTCCTGCACGGGGGCGGGACGGGCGTTCTCACGCGGGTCGACGACGACCGTGCAGCCGCGTGCCAGGGGCTGGGTCTCGCCGAGCTGGACCTGCGTCCCGTCGATCTCGACCCGGTCGATGGAGACAGGGTCGCCGAGGCCGTATCCGGTGTACGACGCGACGAACCCGACGCGGGCCTCGCCACCGTTCTCGGGGACGACGACCTGGAGGTCGTTGACGTGGAGATCGCCCGCCGAACCCCGCCCGCCGTCGACCGCGGCGACCTGGTTGGCCGTCTGGGAGACCTGGCCGGCACTGCAGGCCGACGCCCCGAGGGCGGCGCCCACGGCCAGGACTACGAGCGCGGTGCGGCGCAGGCCGGTGTTCGGTGAAGTCACGTCAGGCTCCTCGGGGATGGTCGTCTCTCAGGCCGGTCTCATCGTAGTCCACGGCCTGCGCTGACCGGCGTCAGAGTGGCCCCGTCGCACCCTCGGGAATCTTCCGTCAGCCCGCCGGAGGTTGCTGACCTGCGCAAACGGAAAACGCCTGCGCTGAGGGCGTGCTAAGATAGGGCGGTCGAAAGGGGAAAGCCACTCATGGAGTTCAAGGTCGGCGACACCGTCGTCTACCCGCATCACGGCGCTGCGACCATTCAGGCGATCGAGATGCGGACGGTCAAGGGCACCGAGAAGGAATACCTCGTCCTCAAGGTGTCACAGGGCGACCTCACGGTGAAGGTACCGGCCGAGAACGCCGAGTACGTGGGCGTGCGTGACGTGGTCGACCAGGCGGGCCTCGACAAGGTCTTCGAGGTCCTGCGCACCGAGCACGCGGAGGAGCCGACCAACTGGTCGCGTCGCTACAAGGCCAACGGTGAGAAGCTCGCCTCCGGCGACGTCAACAAGGTCGCCGAGGTCGTCCGCGACCTCTGGCGCCGCGATCTCGACCGCGGCCTGTCCGCGGGTGAGAAGCGCATGCTGGCCAAGGCCCGCCAGGTGCTCGTCGGTGAGCTCGCGCTCGCCGAGCGAGCCGACGAGGATCGCGCCGACGCACTGCTCGACGAGGTCCTGGGCTCCGCCGCACCGGCGTGACGCGACCTCGAGAGTGACCGGACACGTTCCAGACGGCCACCCCGCCCCCACGGGCCGGGTGGCCGCCGTCGTCCCCGCGGCGGGATCGGGCGTCCGGCTCGGCGCGGGACTGCCCAAGGCGTTCGTCGAACTGCACGGCCGGACCATGCTGGAGCGGGCCGTCGCCGGCCTGCTGGCCTCGGGAGCCGTCGACGACGTCGTGGTGGTGGTCCCGTCGGACCGCGTCGGACAGGCGGACTCGGTGCTCGCCCCGCTCCGGGACGACGACCACCTCGTCGTCGTCGCCACCGGCGGCCCGGAGCGCACCGACTCCGTGCGCAACGGACTCGCGGCGCTGACCGCCACCCACGGGGGGTCCGGCGCGGCGGTCTACGACGTCCTGCTGGTGCACGACGCGGCGCGGTGCCTCACCCCCGCCCCACCGATCCGCCGCGTCGTCGAGGCCGTGCGCTCCGGCGAGGTCGCGGCGGTGCCGGTCCTGCCCGTCATCGACACCGTCAAACAGGTCGACGCCGACGGCTACGTCGTGGGCACCCCCGACCGCTCCGCGCTGCGCGCCGTCCAGACACCCCAGGGGTTCGCCCCCGACGTACTGCTCGCCGCCTACGACGCGGCCGGGGACGTGGCCACCGACGACGCCGGTCTGGTCGAGCGACTCGGACAGCGGATCGCGACCGTGGAGGGTGACCTGCTCGCGTTCAAGATCACCACCGCGGCCGACCACGCCCGCGCACTGACCGAACTCGCCCCATCACGTCCCGGCGCCGCGCACCCGGCGACCGCGGGCCGCACCCAGGAGGACCCGTGACCGGACCCGTCATCCCCCGCGTGGGGATCGGCACCGACGCCCACCGCGTGGAGCCCGGCAAGCCCTGCATGATGGCGTGCCTGCACTTCCCGGACGACCACGGGTGCGAGGGACACTCCGACGGCGACGTCGTGGCGCACTCCCTGGTCGACGCGCTGCTCTCGGCCGCCGGGCTGGGCGACCTCGGGTCCCTCGTGGGCACCGGCCGACCCGAGTACGACGACGTCTCCGGTGAGCGCCTCCTCCGGGAGGCGGTGGCCGAACTCGCCGAGCACGGGTGGGCGATCGGCAACGCCGCCGTGCAGATGGTGGGCAACCGCCCCAAGATGGGCCCGCGTCGCGTCGAGGCGGAGCGGAGACTGTCCGAGATCGTCGGCGCCCCGGTCTCCGTGTCCGCCACCACCACCGACGGCATGGGCTTCACCGGCCGTGGCGAGGGGGTCTCCGCCGTGGCCACCGCACTGGTGTACCGGGCCTGAGGGGCCGACACCGGTAGACTCGGCACCCGTGACGCTCCATCTGTACGACACCGCGACCCGCTCCCCGAGGGAGTTCACCCCCGTCAGGGAAGGTCACGCGTCCGTCTATCTCTGTGGAGCCACCCCACAGGCGGTGCCGCACATCGGCCACGTCCGCTCCGGCGTCGCGTTCGACGTGCTGCGCCGCTGGCTGATCGCGAGCGGCTACGACGTGGCGTTCGTCCGCAACGTGACCGACATCGACGACAAGATCCTCACCAAGGCCGCCGAGAACGGTCGACCGTGGTGGGAGTGGGCCGCCACCCACGAGCGCGAGTTCACCCGGGCCTACGACGCGCTCGGCGTGCTGCCCCCGTCCACCGAACCTCGGGCGACCGGGCACATGACCCAGATGATCGCCTATATGGAGCGGCTCATCGAGCGCGGCTTCGCGTACCCGGCCGAGGGCAGCGTCTACTTCGACGTCGCCGCCTGGTCGGCTGCACCCGAGGGTGACTACGGGCACCTGTCCGGCCACCGGCTCGACGAGGTGGACCAGGGAGAGGCAGCGGACCTGCGCGGCAAGCGCGACCCGCGGGACTTCGCCCTGTGGAAGGCCGCCAAGCCCGGCGAGCCCAGCTGGCCGACCCCGTGGGGCGACGGCCGGCCCGGCTGGCACCTCGAGTGCTCGGCCATGGCCACGTGGTACCTCGGGGGCACCTTCGACATCCACGGCGGCGGACTGGACCTGCAGTTCCCGCACCACGAGAACGAGGCCGCCCAGTCCCACGCCGCCGGCGACGGGTTCGCCCGCTACTGGCTGCACAACGGCTGGGTCACCATGGCCGGCGAGAAGATGAGCAAATCGTTGGGCAACGTGCTCAGTGTGCCCAACATCCTCACCGCCGTCCGGCCGGTGGAACTGCGCTACTACCTCGGAAGTGCGCATTACCGGTCGATGCTGGAATACTCACCCGAGGCACTGCAGGAGGCGGCCGCGGCGTATCGCCGCATCGAAGCGCTCGTGCACCGGGTCAACGAGGCCGTCAGGTCGGGCGCGGGCCCGGAGGGCGATGTGCCGGTCGGCGAGTGGACCGGTGGATTCGCCGCCGCGATGGACGACGACCTCGGGGTCCCCGCCGCACTGGCGGAGATCCACGGCCGGGTCCGCGCGGGCAACACCGCGCTGTCGTCGGGCGATCTCGACGCGGCGCTCACGGCGGCCTCGTCCATCCGGGCGATGACCGCCGTGCTGGGCGTCGACCCGCTGGACCCGCAGTGGGCATCCGGCGGGGGCGGGGAGGACGCTGCGGCGACAGCGCTCGATCTCCTCGTGCGCGCAGAACTCGAGGCCCGCGCCGACGCGCGGGCGAACAAGGACTTCGCCACCGCCGACGCCATCCGTGACCGACTGGTCGCGGCGGGCATCGAGGTGGCCGACACCGCGGACGGCCAGAAGTGGTCGCTCGCCAACCGGAAGGACTGACATGGCGGGCAATTCGAGCCGGCGCGGAGCGATCCGCAAATCCGGCACAAAGAAGGGACAGGTCGTCGGCTCCGGCGGCCAGCGCCGCCGCGGGCTCGAGGCGCGCGGCGCCACCCCCAAGGCCGAGGACCGGACCTACCACCCCGCGCACCGCCGGGCCAAGGCCGCGTCGCGCAAGACGGAAGGCGCCCAGCAGCGGCGCCAGTACGCGCAGAAGAAGGCGGACGGTCCCGAGCTCGTGGTGGGCCGTAATCCGGTCGTGGAGTGCCTGCGCGCCGGTGTCCCGGCGACGGCGCTCTTCGTGGCCGTGGGGGCCGACAACGACGAGCGGCTCACCGAGGCCGTGCGGTTCGCGGCCGACAAGGGCATCTCGATCCTCGAGGTGCCCCGCCACGATCTCGACCGGATGACCTCAAACGGCATGCACCAGGGGATCGGCCTCCAGGTGCCGCCCTACGAGTACGCCGACCCGGACGACCTCATCGCCAGTGCGATGCACTCCTCGCAGCCGGCGCTGCTGGTGGCGCTCGACAACATCACCGACACGCGCAACCTCGGCGCCGTCATCCGCTCCGTCGCGGCCTTCGGTGGGCACGGTGTGCTCATCCCCGAGCGGCGCAGCGCGTCCATCACCGCGGTGGCCTGGCGCACGTCGGCCGGCGCCGCGGCCCGCCTGCCCGTGGCCAAGGCGACGAACCTCAACCGGACGCTGCTCGACTGGGCCAAGCAGGGCGCGCAGCTCGTCGGCCTCGACGCCGGTGGCGACGTCTCGCTGGACGACTACGACGGCACCGGACCCACGGTCATCGTCGTCGGTTCCGAGGGCAAGGGCCTGTCCCGTCTCGTCCGCGAGAACTGCGACTCGATCCTGTCCATCCCCATCGCCTCGAAGGTCGAGAGCCTCAACGCCTCCGTCGCGGCGGGTGTGGTGCTCTCGGAGTTCGCGCGGCAGCGGCGCGTCAAGCGCTGAGGCGGGTTCAGGCCCGCGGCCGGCGCGGGGAGCGGCACCGGTCGAACGCCGCCCGGGCGTACTCCCACGTCTCCATGCCGTAGTACAGGTGGCCGGCGATCATGTAGAGCGCGGCCAGCCGCTGATAGGTCCACGCCCGGTCGAGGAAGCTCTCGTCGACCCGGCCGGTGTAGCGGGCCAGCACGTCCTCCACGAAGCGCGGGCCGTACTCGTACAGCTCGGCGAAGTCGACGGCCGGGTCGCCCAGGCACATGTCGGTGAAGTCGATGAGGCCGAGACGGCCGGATTCCCGGCCGGAGTCCGGCCCGCGGTTCCAGTACAGGTGCCGCACGTAGACGTCGTTGTGCAGCAGCACCCGGGGCAGGAGCGTGGACTGCAGCGCCGCGACCTCGTCGCAGATCTCGCGGGCCGTGCGCAACTCGTCCGGAGCGAGGACGTCGGGCATGTTGTTCTCGACGATGCCGCGGACGAAGTCCAGGTTCTCGGGCTGATAGGAGTGGGGCACCCGGTCGACCGGGGGCGCTGACGTGTCCTGGATGTGCAGCGCGGCCAACAGGGCGCCCAGCTGGGCGGCCAGTGTCGTCTTCTCGGTGGTCGGCAGGCTGCGGAACAGCTCCGGAGTGAGGCGCCGGCCGGCCACCAGCGGGTACCCGGCGAACCCGCCGTGCGTCGGCACGTGGGAGTAGCGGGGGAGCGCGGCGTCGACGCGTCCGGCCAGGTGCTCGAGTACCGCGATCTCGGTCGGCAGCTGCGCCATCGCCTGGTCGTCGGCGGGGAAGCGGAACACCAGCTCGCGGTGGCCGAGCGCGTCGGGGCCGGAGCACCCGCGGCAGATCACCACGACGTGGTCCCAGCCCTCGTCGATGCGCTCGGCGAACTCCCACGTCAGGGTGGGGTAGGCGGCCCGGATGGCGTCGAGTTCCGTGGCGTCGAGTTCGGGGGCACCGTCGTCCGCCCCGGCACCCACGTTCATCGCCGCACCGCGGCGACCGCGCGGCACGCCAGGTAGATGACGAACGAGATCGTGGTGACGAACACCGAGACCGGCACCCCGGGCGCGAGGGAGAGCAGCATCCCGCCGACGGCCGCGATCTCGGCGAACACGATCGTGAGCCCGATCGCCCGCAACGGGCTGGAGGTGACGGCGGCCGCGGCGGCGGCGGGCGTGATGAGCAGGGACAGGACCAACAGTGCGCCGACGACCTGCACGGCCTGCGCGGCGGCCAAGCCCACGAGCACGGCGAAGACCATGTTGATCATGCGCACCGGAACGCCCCGGGCCTCGGCGACCTCGGGATCGGCGGAGGAGAACACGAGCGGCCGGTACAGCGCGACCAGCGCGCCGCAGATGATGGCGGCGACCACGGCCATCTGCACGAGCCCGTGCTCGGAGACGCCGACGATCTGCCCGGTGAGCAGGGAGAAACTGGTGCCGGATCGGCCGGGGTAGAGATGGATGAACAGCACGGCTAGGCCGAGGCCGAACGCCAGCACCACGCCGATGGAGCTGTCGCGTTGGGACGCCCGGGAGCCCATCAGCCCGAACATCAGGGCGGCGATGACCGACCCGACGACCGCGCCGAGCCCCAGGTTCAGCCCGAACAGCAGCGCGGCGGCGGCACCGGTGAGGGCGAGTTCGCTGGCGCCGTGCACGGAGAACGACATCTGCCGCATCACGATGAACGGCCCGATCGCGCCGGCCAGCAGTCCGAGCAGCGCGATCGCGGCCAGGCCGAGGAGCACGAATTCCTGCTCCAGCAGGTACGCGGTGGTCTCGGTGTCGGCGATGGACCCGAGGATTTCGAGCAGTCGGTCCATCGTCAGGCTCCGTGTCCGTGGTCGTGGCCGCCTGCGGCGTCGTCGTGGTGGTGGTGCCCGCTCGACCAGGGTTCGGCGACGAGGTGCTGGGTGTCGCCCACCACGACGATCTGCCCGCGCACCCGCAGCACCTCGACGGGGGAGGAGTACAGGTCGGACATCACCTCGGTGGTGAACACCTCGTCCGGGGTGCCGATGCGGTGCCGTCCGTCCACCAGGTAGACGATCCGGTCGACCATCGGCAGCACCGGGTTGATCTCGTGGGTGACGAACACGACCGCGGTGTCGTGCTCGCGGCGCCGGTGGTCGAGCACCGAGGCGACGGTGCGCTGGCCGGTGAGGTCCAGGCTGAGCAGCGGTTCGTCGCAGAGCATGACGCACGGGTCGCACGCGATGGCCTGGGCGACCCGCACGCGTTGCTGTTCACCACCGGACATCCGGCCGAGCGGAGTGTCGGCGAGCCTGCCGGCCTCGAGCCTGGCCAGGGCGTCGTCGACGATGCGCCGCTTGCCGGTGTGTCGGGACGGCCATCCGGGGCCCCAGCGGGTGCCGTCGATCCCCAGGGACACGAGGTCCCGTCCGCGCAGGGTGATGCCGGGGTCGAATGCGCGCTGTTGCGGCACGTAGCCGAGGTGGGTGCCGCGATCGCCGGGCGCGCGGCCGTCGACGAGGACCGTGCCGGAATCGGGACGATGTTCGCCGAGCAGCACCTTGAGCAGGGTGGTCTTGCCGGCGCCGTTGGGTCCGAGCACGGCCACGAACTCGCCGGGGGCGATCTCCAGGTCGAGGTCGCGGATGAGGGTACGACCGCCGCGGGACACCGTCACGCCCTGCAGTGAGACGACCGGGCCGGGGCCGGGGGTGCCGCGGACGTGGCCCGCCCCGGGTTCAGTGGCCACCGTCGCCGACCGGGGTGGCGTCGGCCAGTGCGCCGGAGACGTCGTCGACGATCCCGGTCATCCAGCCGATGTAGTCGGAGCCCTCGGGGAGGGTTTCGGTGAGGTCGACGACGACGAGGTCGGCGTCCTCCGCCGCGCCGCGGACGCGGGCTGTCACGGAGGTCTCGGTCTGGGCGTTGAAGGCCAGGAACGCGACCCGTTGCTCGGCCATCAGGTCGAGCATGGCGGCGAAGTCGGCGGCGGACGGGTCGGTGTCGTCCTCGACGGAGGCGAGGAACCCGCGCGGCGTGAGGTCGGTCAGGTGCGCGGCCTCGAACAGGTGCGCGCCGACCCGCTCGGTCTGGGCGTAGGGGAAGTGTCCGCGGTCGTGGATCTCGTCGAGCCGGTCCTCGAGCGGTGTCAGCGCGTCGGCGAAGGCGCGGGCGTTGTCGCGGTACTGCTCGGCGTTCTCGGAGTCGAGCGTGGCCAGTTCCTCGGCCACCCGCTCGGCCACGGCCGCGGCGGTGGGCAGGCTGAACCACACGTGCTCGTTGCCGCCGTCCTCGTGGGCGTGCCCGCTGTGATCGTCGGCGGGCTCGGCCTCGTCGTGGCCGTCCGCACCGTGGCCGTCGTCGCTGTGGGTGTCGTCGCCGTGGGCGTGCCCGCTGTGATCGCCGGCGGGCTCGCCGGTGACCCTCTGGAACTCGTCGACCGCCCGCACCACGGGGACGTCCCCGGCGTTGCCCAGGGCGAGGTCGACGAAGCCGTCGTAGCCCGCGCCGTTGTAGACGACCAGGTCGGCGCCCGCGACCGCGGCGGCGTCGGCGGGGCTGGCCTCGTAGGAGTGAGGGTCGGCGGCCGGGTCCGAGATCACTGACTCCACCGTGGCGTTGTCGCCGGCGACCTGCTCGGCGATGTCGGCGTAGACGGTCGTCGAGGCCACGATGCTGGGGCTGTCCGTCGCCGCGCCGGCATCGCCGTCCGTGCCGCAGGCGGTGAGCGCGCCGCCGCCCAGGAGGGCGGCGGCGGCGAGGGCCAGCGCGCGGGGTGTGCGGGCGCTGGGTGTGCGGGCGTGGGGTGAGGACGACGTCACGAGCATCACTCTCGTAGTAATGGGAACCGTTGTCGTTAAGTGTAGAGCCGCGCCGCCGCCGGTGTGTGCATCCGGGGGTGTCAGGCCCGCAGTCGGGCGAGCGTGTCCAGCAGGTCGACGACGGCGGGGATGTCCGCGACCCGGTACGCGGCGGCCGTCTCCCCCTCACCGACCTTGACGCCCACGTCCTCCGGGCGGAGGCGGGCGAAGCCGCGCTCGTCGGTCACGTCGTCGCCGATGAACAGCGCCACCTCGGCCCCGGTCCGCTCGACCATCGTCTCGATGGCCGCCCCCTTGCTGGCCTCCCGCACGGCGATCTCCACGACGTTCTTGCCCTCGGTGACGAACACCCCGTCGAGCGCGGCGGGTCCGGCCATCGCCTCGGCCTGCGCGCGTTCGCGCTCCGCGGGGTCGGCCACCGGCCGGACGTGGAGGACGGCGGCCGTCGGTTTGGTCTCGACGTGCGCCCCGGGGGTGCGGGAGGCGATCTCCTCGAGGGCGGACCGCACCCGCGAGAGCAGCGCCACCTCGTCGTCGTCGAGGGGGGAGTCGAACCCGCCCTCCCACTCCGAGCCGTGGCTGCCCACCAGGACCACCGGCGCGCCGGCCCCGCTCACCTCGGCCAGTGCCGCGCGGTTGCGGCCGGACAGTAGCGCCACGGTCGTCCGGGGCAGCCGGGCCAGGCGCGCCAGCGCGGCGGTGGCGCCGGGGGCGGGCACGGCTCTGGTGGGGTCGTCGACGAACGGGGCGAGTGTGCCGTCGTAGTCGCACGCGACGACGAGGGTGGGGGCGTCGGCGGCGCGGCGCAGGGCCTCGGCCAGGTCGGGGGAGGGGGCGGCGGACGCGGCGTCGGAGCTCATGGCCCCAGCGTAGGAGTCGGAGCCGGGGACGGTGGGGCTCCCGGCCGGATCGGAGCCGCCCGCCGAGGTCGCTTGACGCGCGGGTGCCCGGCTGTAGGATTGTCGACAATCCGACGGAGGGTGAACGTATGACGACATCGATGAGCGCCCTGCAGCTGGCCGAGGCGTTCCGCAGCGGGGCCGTCTCGCCGGTCGACGCGGCCCGCGACGCACTCGGGGCGATCGAGCGGGTCGACGGCGGGATCAACGCCTTCTGCCACCTCGACCCCGAAGCGACCCTGGCGGCCGCACGCGAGGCCGAGGGCAGGTACCGCGACGGCGAACCGCTCAGCCCGATCGATGGCGTACCGACCTCGATCAAGGACATCTTCTACACCCGGGGGGTGCCCACCCTGCGGGGCTCTCGCCTGCTGGCGGACAAGGCCGACGCGGCCGACCCCGCCGCCTGGCCCGACGACGCCCCCGTCACCGCCGCCACCCTGGAGGCGGGGTGCGTGGTGATCGGCAAGACCACCACGCCCGAGTTCGCGTGGAAGGGCGTCACCGACAACACCCTCACCGGCATCACCCGCAACCCCCACGACCCGTCACTGACCCCCGGCGGTTCCAGCGGCGGGGCCGCGGCCGCGGTGGCGGCGGGCCTGGGTCAACTCGCACTGGGCACCGACGGCGGCGGATCAGTCCGGATCCCCGCCGCGTTCTGTGGGATCGTCGCGCTCAAACCCACCTACGGCGTCATCCCGATGTTCCCCTCGAGCCCCTTCGGCACCCTCGCCCACGCCGGTCCCATGACCCGTACCGTCGCCGACACCGCGGCCTTCATGGACGCCCTACTTCGCCCGGACCCGCGGGACTGGTCCGCCGTCCCCGCCCGGGCCACCACGCCCGGTCCCGGCGGCTACCTGGCCTCGGCCGCCGAGGGCGTGCGCGGCGACCGTCCGCTGGAGGGCCTGCGGGTCGCCTACAGCGCCACCCTAGGATTCGGGAGCAACGACGCCGACGTCGAGCGGGAGGTCACCCGCGCGGTGGGCCTTCTGGGGGCGCTCGGTGCCCACGTGGACGCCGTGGACCCGCCTGTGAGCGACCCCATCGACGCCTTCCACGTCCTGTGGTTCGCCGGGTTGGCGGCGGTGCTGGCCCCGCACGGACCGTCGGCGATCGACCGCGTGGATCCGAGGATGCGTGAGGCGCTCGGCCGCTACCACGACTATTCGGCCGCCGACTACCTCGACGCCGTGGCCGTGCGCATGGCGCTGGGCGCGACCATGGCCGACTTCCATCAGGACTACGACCTATTGGTCACGCCCACCACCCCGATCCCGGCTTTCGCCGCGGGTTCGGATGTGCCGCCCGGCTGGCACAGCCCCGATTGGACCTCGTGGACGCCGTACACCTACCCGTTCAACATGACGCAGCAACCGGCGCTGAGCATCCCCTGCGGGATCAGCGACGCCGGACTCCCGGTGGGGCTCCAGCTGGTCGGCGCACGGTTCGAAGACCGGCTGGCCATCCGGGCCGGCGCGGCGCTGGAGGCCGCACTGGGGTCCGCGCCGGGCGCCGCGTCGGGCGGGGTCGTCCCCGTCCCCCGGCTCCACGCCGACGCGTCGGGGGGCGACCGACCGTGACCGCCCTCGATCCGCCCGGCGGCCTCGGGCCCGTCGTGCAGGAGTCGACTCCCGCGCTCATCGCGCGGACCCTCCGCCGTGCCATCTCCGACGGGACGTTCGCGCCGGGCACGCAGCTGGGGGAGGCGGCGCTCGCCCGGTCGCTCGGTGTGAGCCGCGGGCCGCTGCGCGAGGCCATGCAGCGGCTCACCCAGGAGGGGCTGCTGGTCTCGCACCGCAACCGCGGCCTGTTCGTCGCCGACCTCACGGCCGACGCGGTGCGGGACATGTACCTGCTGCGCACGACAGTCGAGACGGCGGCGCTGGACAGGGTCTTCGAGTCCGGGTGGGCCGCCGGGACCGCCGACGCGCTCGACGCCGCCGTCGACGCGATGGCCGCCCTCTACGACGAACCCCGCTCCGCGGCGATGGTCGCGGCGGACCTGGACTTCCACCACGCCCTCGTCGAATCGGCCCGCAGCCCCCGGCTCTCGCGCGTCCACGAGACCGTTCTGGTCGAGACGAGCATGTGCCTACACGCCATGCGGAGCACGTATTCGGACGCGGAGTCCAGACTCGCCGAACACCGGGCGATCGCCGACGCGGTACGCGCCGTGGACCCCTCCCGGGCCCGGTCGCTGCTGGTCGACCACATGCGGGACGGGCACGCGCGGGTCCGGGCGGCCGGAGGTGACAGCTGAGCGCTCCATAACGGGCCGGTCACGCTTTGGTCCGTTAGCCACCAGCCGGTGAGGACACGGTCCTACGGTGCAAAGACCGTTAACTTCGGCCCACGAGAGGCACCGATGAGTACGAACATCTCACGACGTCAACTGTTCCGCGGCGCACTGGCACTGGGCGGGATGGTCGCGGTCGGCGGCTCCCTGACCGCCTGCTCCACCACCGAGCCCGGCGGGTCCGAGGCCGGCGGCGGAGGACTGCTCGAGCGGGCCAGGCAACAGGGCCTGCGCATCGCCATCGGCAACGAACCCCCCTACACCGAACTCGCGGCGGACGGCACCGTCACCGGGTGTGAGCCGGACGTCCTGCGCGCGGTGTGCCAGCGGATGGGAATCGAGAAGGTCGAGGGCATCGTCTCGGGCTACGACGCGATGATCCCGGGCCTCAAGGCCAACCGCTGGGACGCCATCGCCGCCGGACTGTTCATGAAGCAGTCCCGCTGCCGCGAGGTCATCTACGCGTCCCCGGTCATCGTCTCCACGGAGTCGTTCGGCGTCCGCCCGGGCAATCCCAAGGACGTGACGACGATCGCCGACGTGAAGGACCGCGATGACCTGCGGGTGGGCGTGGTCCCCGGCGGGTTCGAACAGGGGATCCTGGAGACCGCCGGTGTCGACCCGGCCCGGATCGTCAACGTCACCGACGCCCGCGGCGGTGCGGACGCGCTGGCCGCCGACCGGATCGACGCCTTCCTGCTCCCCACCCTGTCGCTGCGGGAACTGGACGGAGTGGAGGTCACCGACCCCATCGAGGACGCGCCCAGCACGGGCTCGTCGGCGGCCTTCCGGCCCGACGACCAGGACTTCCTCGACGCCTACAACGTCGAGCTCGAGGCATTCAAGGCCGAGCCGGAGTTCGCCGAGATCCTCGAGAAGTGGGGCTTCGATCCGACCGTCGTGGACGGGGTGACCACCGAGGAACTCTGCGCGGTCGACGGCTGACCAGAACCGATGGATGCCATAGCGGACTACCTCCCGCTGATCCGCCAGGGCTTCGTCACCACGGTCCAGGTGACGATCCTGGGCGCGGTGCTCGCGCTGGTCGTGGCCTTCGCCCTGGGATTGGCCCGGCTGTCCACCCATCGCTGGCTGCGCTGGCCGGCGGCGTGCATCGTGGAGTTCCTGCGCGGCACGTCGCTGGTCGTCCAGTTGTTCTGGCTGTTCTTCGCCCTACCGTTCTTCGGGCTCCAACTCACCGCCCTGTTCGCGGGGGTGCTGGCGTTGGGGCTGAACGAGGGGGCCTACGCCTCGGAGGTCGTCCGCGGATCGATCGCGTCCCGGCCCAGGGGACAGACCGAGGCCGCCATCGCGCTCAACATGACACCGGCGATGCGGATGCGCCGGATCCTCCTGCCGCAGTCGATCCCGGCGATGCTGCCGCCGATGGGCAACGTCATGGTCGACCTGCTCAAGAACAGTTCCCTGGTCTCGCTCGTCACCGTGGCGGACCTGACGTTCAACGCCGGGCTCATCCGGTCCTCCACCGGCGAGACCGCCCTCATCTACGGGATCATCCTCGTCCTGTACTTCCTGCTCTCGCTGGTGATCTCCGCGATCGTCGCGCTGCTCGAGCGGCGGTTCTCGCCGACCCGTGAACGACGGCCGCTGCTCACCGCCCTCACCGGCCGGATGCAGGGGGTGAGCTGATGATCTGGGACAACGCCTTCGCGATCAGCATCCTCCCGGATCTGCTGCGCGGCCTCGTCACGACCGTGCAGATCACGGTCGCCGGCATGGCGATCGCCGCCGTCCTGGGCCTGGCCGTGGCCGTGTTCCGGTACCTGCGGATCCCGGTGCTCTCACAGATCCTCGGGTTCCTCGTCTACTTCGTCCGGGGCACGCCGCTGCTGGTGCAGGCGTTCTTCGTGTTCTACGTGCTCCCCGAGTACGGCATCGCCATGAGTGCCCTGGTCACCGGCATCATCGTGATCGGCGTGAACTACAGCGCCTACACGGCCGAGGTGTACCGGTCCGGCATCGAGGGCATCCCGGTGGGCCAGTGGGAGGCCTCGACCGCGCTCAACCTGCCCCGTGGCCGCACGTGGATCCGGATCGTGCTGCCCCAGGCCGTGCGCCGGGTCGTGCCGTTGCTCGGCAACTACCTCATCCAGATGTTCAAGGACTCGGCGATCCTGTCCGCGATCACCGTCTACGAGTTGATGTCTGTGGCCAAGGCGATCGGCCAGTCCGAGTTCCGCTACATCGAGCCCTTCACCATCGCGGCACTGCTGTTCCTCATCGTCAGCGTCCCGTGCACCCTCGTTCTGCGTCGATTGGAGACCCGCTATGGCACCGTCCACTGAGCTCGGAACGCCCGGGGAACCGATGGTCCGTTTCGAGAGGGTGAGCAAGAACTGGGGCGACAACCACGTCCTGCGAGAGCTCGACTTCTCCGTGAACAAGGGGGACAAGATCTCGATCATCGGCCCGTCGGGTTCAGGCAAGACCACCATCCTGCGCGTGCTGATGACCCTCGAGCACCCGACCTCCGGCCGCGTGCTGGTCGAGGGGGACGAGTTGTGGAACACGGACGACGCCCGCAAGCGTCCTCGTGAGACCAGGCGGATGCGGCAGATCCGCAGTCGGATCGGCATGGTCTTCCAGCAGTTCAACCTGTTCCCGCACATGACCGCGCTGGAGAACGTCATGGAGGCCCCCGTGCACGTCCTGGGGAAGGACAAGGGGACCGCCAGGCGGGAGGCGGAGGAACTGCTCGGGCTGGTGGGCCTGGCCGAGCACTCGTTCAAGAAGCCACCCCAGCTCTCCGGCGGCCAGCAGCAGCGCGTCGCGATCGCCCGGGCGATGGCGACCAAGCCGGACATCATGCTGTTCGACGAGCCCACCTCGGCCCTCGACCCGGAACTGGTCGGGGAGGTGCTCAAGGTCATCAGGGATCTGGCGAACGACTCCTCCATGACCATGCTCATGGTGACCCACGAGATGAACTTCGCCCGCGAGATCTCCGATCTGGTCGTGATGTTCGACCAGGGGGTCGCGGTGGAGGTGGCGCCGCCCGACCGGCTCTTCGACGCCCCGGAGAACGAGCGGACGAAGCGTTTCCTCGGCGCGGTGCTCGGCTACTGACCGGTCAGCGGATGGGCTCCAGGCCGTTCGTCAGGGCCCACGCCACGGCCTGCGCCCGTGTCGTCACGCCGATCTTGCGATACGCGTCGCGGATGTAGGACTTCACGGTGTTGATCGACAGGTAGCAGGCCAGGGCGATCTCCTCGTTGGACCGGCCGTGCGAGATCAGCGCGAGCATCTCCGCCTCCCGCGGGGACAGGCCGGCGTCGCCGGCAGGCCACGGGGAAGCGGGCCCGGAGTCCCCGTCGCCACCGATCACGGTGACGCACTCACCGGCCGCGATCCGCTCGATCCCGGTGACGAACGCGTCCCCGACCAGAGACTTGGAGAGGAATCCCCGGGCCCCGGCCGCCAACGCCTCGTCGACGGCCCGTGGATCGGTGATGAACGAGTAGACCGCCACCGCGCCGATCTGGGGGTCACGGGTCAACTCGGCGCACCGCTCCTTCCACCCGGGTCCGGAACCGAAGGTGTCGAACAGGGCGACGTCGACCGGCGTGGCCGCGTTGACGGCATCGGGACTCGGCACGACGAGCACCCGGTCGGCGTAGGGGCCCAGAAGGGCCTCCACGCCGGCGACGACCAGCGAGTAGTCGTTGACGACCGAGACACGGACCTGCATGAGAAAACCTTAGCAACAGAACCCATCCCACCCCGGGGGGTGTGCCGAATCACTCCCGGATTGTCAGAAGCTGGAACGGACGGTGGGGGGAAGATGCGACACAGCGTGATGACCAAGACCGACGAGCACTGGGCATGGGCCGACTCCGGGATGTGCCGAGAGATTCCTGACCTGTTCTACAACTCGGAGGACGAGGCCAAGTCGACGCGGCGCCGCAAGGAGGCCGCCGCCAAGGAACTCTGCGGGAAGTGCCCCGTGATCGACGCCTGCCTCCGGCACGCCATGGCCCAGCGCGAGCTGTACGGCGTGTGGGGTGGCCTGACCGAGGCCGAGCGGCACCGCCGCGCCGGCCGCGTCCGCACCGGCTAGACCTCACCGCCCGGTCTCAGCGCACGGGGATCGCGACCAGCTTGGTCTCGACGAACTCCTCGATCCCGCTGAGCCCGCCCTCGCGTCCCAGCCCGGACTGTTTGATGCCACCGAACGGGGCGGCGGGGTTGGACACGATCCCGGTGTTGATCCCCACCATCCCGGCCTGCAGCCGTTCGGACATGGTCATCGCGCGGTCGAGGTTCTCGGTCATCACGTAGGAGACCAGCCCGAACTCGGTGTCGTTGGCCATCTCCACCGCCTCGTCGTCGGAGTCGAAGGGGATCAGGGCGGCCACGGGGCCGAAGATCTCGGTCGACATCAACTCGGCGTCCGGGGTGACGCCGGTGAGCACGGTGGGCGGGTAGAAGTAGCCTGGTCCGTCGACCCGAGAGCCCCCGACCAGCACCTCGGCGCCGCGCTCCACGGCGTCGTCGACCAGGCCGACGACCTTGTCGACGGCCTTCTCCTCGACCAGCGGCCCCACGTCGGTGCCCTCGACGGCGCCGTCGCCCACGGTGAGGGCGGACATCCTCTCCGTCAAGCGCCGACCGAACTCGTCCAGCACCGAGCGGTGCACGAGGATCCGGTTGGCCGACGTGCAGGCCTCGCCCATGTTGCGCATCTTTGCGGCCATGGCAGCGGCGACCGCGGTGTCCATGTCCGCGTCGGAGCACACGATGAACGGTGCGTTCCCCCCGAGCTCCATGGAGGTGCGCAGCACACCACGCGCGCACTGCTCGAGGAGTGTGCGGCCGACCTCGGTGGATCCGGTGAAGGAGAGTTTGCGGGCGATCCCGGAGTCGATCCACGGTTCCACCACCCCGCCAGCGTCGGTCGTGCAGACCACGTTGAGCACGCCGTCCGGCAGGCCGGCCTCGCGCAGGAGGTCCACCACGTACAGCGAGGTCAGCGGCGTGAGATTGGCGGGCTTGAACACCATCGTGCAGCCGGCGGCGATGGCGGGTCCAATCTTGCGGGTGGCCATGGCCAGTGGGAAGTTCCACGGGGTGATGAGGATGCAGGGCCCGACCGGCTCGTGGGTGACCATGAGGCGGGTCTTGCCGTCGGGTGAGCGGCGGGCGTCACCGCGGATGCGGCAGGCCTCCTCGGAGAACCAGCGGAAGAACTCGGCACCGTAGGTCACCTCGCCGCGCGCCTCGGCCAGCGGCTTGCCCATCTCCGTGGTCATGAGCAGCGCCACCTCGTCGGCGCGCTCGACGATCAGCTCGTAGGCCCTGCGCAGGATCTCGGCCCGCTCGCGGGCGGGGACGGCCGCCCACGACGACTGCGTGCGGCCCGCGGCCTCGATCGCCGCGGTGGCCTCCATGGCCCCGCCGTCGGCGAGGGTCGCGATCACCTCACCGGTGGCGGGGTTGACCACGTCGAAGGTGGCGCCGGAGGCGGCGTCGCGCCAGGCCCCGTCGACGTGGACGCCGGTGCCGAGGGAGTCGATGATGTCGGCTGCGGAGCGGGTCATGTTGGCCTCCTGGTGGGACGGGGGTCGGGGTCGAGCAGTTCGAACAGGTGGTGGCCGGTGCGGCCGGGTCCGGTGGTGGGGTCGACGGCGCCGAGGTGATCGACCTGGGTGGCGCACGAGAAGCCGTCGGTGAGGACGGGGGCGTCGGTGTCGGCGCGCAGGGCGGGCGCGAGCGCGAGTTCGGCCACGGCCGCGGTGACGGACTCGTGGCCCGCGGTGAATCCGAAGTCGCCGGCCACGCCGCAGCAGCCGGTCGCCTCGCGGACCGATCCCACGCCGAGCGCGGTGAGCGTCGCGCGTTGGACGCGGTTGCCGAAGGTCGCGTACTCGTGGCAGTGGGTCTGCACGGTGACGCGGTCCGGGGGCGCTCCACCGGACCACGCCGGCGCGCGGCCCTCGGCGGCGAGCCGGCCCAGGTGGTCGGCCGCGGACCTGACGCGGGCGGCGACGCGGCGGGCGGCGTCCGCGTCGGGGGTGTCGGCGAGCAGGCGGGGGAGGTCCTCGCGGAGGGTGGCGGCGCAGGAGGGTTCGACGACGACAACGGGGACCTCCTGCCCACCCGGCCCGCGGATCGCGTCGAGGCGGCGCGCGGTCGAGGTCATGGTGCGGCGCGCGGCGTCGAGTCGGCCGGTCGTGACATGGGTCAACCCGCAGCACTGGTCGGCCGTGCAGGCCACGGAGGTGTGCGCGCCGCCCAGGACGCGGGCGGCGGCGCCGGCGACCGCGGGGCGCAGGCCGCGGGTGAACGAATCGAGGAACAGCACGACGTCCGCGGAGGTGCGCCCCGGTCCGCGCACGGTCCACACGCTGTCCGGGACCCTGGCGAGCTCCTCCCGCAGCTGTCGTGCGGACGCGAAGCGCGGCAGGGTGCGGTCGGTGCTCAGCCCGCCCAGCCGCGCCGCGGTCCGACCGGCGCGGGTGCCCAGCAGCGCGTTGATCGGCCCGGCCGCGCGGACGGTCCCACGCAGCCACAGCGGCAGCAGGCCGAGGGAGTAGTGCGCCATCGGCCGCGGTCGACGCCGGTAGCGACTGTGCAGTGCCTCGGATTTGAAGGTGGCCATGTCGACACCGGTGGGGCAGTCCGAGGAACACGCCTTGCACGCCAGGCACAGCTCGAGTGACTCCTCCACGGCCGGGGCGTCGATCGGCAGGGTCCCGCGGACCACCTCCTGCAGGACGCGGGACCGGCCGCGGGTGGAGTCCTTCTCGTCCCCGGTGGCGCGGAAGGACGGGCACATCACACCGCCGGAGGTGGTGCGGCAGCGGCCGACGCCGATGCAGGCCTGCACCGGGTGTGCGCCGTCGGGGGAGACGGCGGTGCCGAGGAGGTCGCGGCCGCGGTGGCCGGGCCCGGTGGGGGAGATGTCCGCGAGTGCGAGGTCGGCGTCGAACGGACGGGTGCCGGTGAGCCCGCCGGGTGCGAGCAGCCCCGCGGGGTCCCAGATGCGGGCGAAGCGGTCGAAGGCGCCGATCATCTCGGGCGAGTACATCACCGGCAACAGCTCGGAGCGTGCGCGGCCGTCGCCGTGCTCGCCGGACAGCGATCCGCCGTGCCGCACGACGAGGTGGGCGGCGTCGGTGCAGAACGCCCGCATGACGGCCCGGCCGGCGTCCGAGCGCAGGTCGAAGCTGATGCGGATGTGCATACAGCCCGCGCCGAAGTGCCCGTACATGACGCCCGTGAGCTGGTGCCGGGCCAGCAGGTCGCGGAACTCGGCCAGGTAGTCGGCCAACCGATCGGGCGGTACCGCCGAGTCCTCCCACCCGGGCCAGGACTCTGTGGTGACGCCGGTGACGGGGTCGGTCAGCCGCGAGCTCAGCCCGGCGCCGTCCTCGCGCACCCGCCACAGGTCGGCGCGGGCCACCGGATCGGTCACGACGAGCACCTCGAGGGCGTGGCCGTCCCGTGTCAGCTCCTCGGCCAGTTCGGCCACCCGGGCGTCGAGCCCACGACCGCCGGCGCCGGCCTCATCGTCGTCGTCGCTCCCGTCGTCGTCGAGTTCCACGAACAGCCACGCGTGTCCGCGCGGCAGCTCGGCGACCGAGTCCGCGCCGCGGCGCTGCCGCATGGTCTCCACGATGACCTCGTCGATGCCCTCTACGGCCGTAGGGCGGTAGCGCAGGATCGCGGGGACGTCCCGCGCGGCGTCCACCACATCGGCGTATCCGACCACTGCCAGGCCGGTGCGCACGGAGCGGGGGGCGGCCCGCATCGTGGCCGCGGTGACGACGGCGCACGTGCCCTCGGAGCCGACGAGCGCGCGGGCCACGTCGAGCCCCTCCTCGGGGAGTAGATGTCGCAGGTGGTAGCCGGACACCTGGCGGGGGATGCGTCCGAGTTCGGTGCGGATCGCCGCGAGGTGGTCGGCGGCCAGGTCCCGCAGGTGCGTGGTGAGGTGCTCGGCGCGGGCGGTGGCGGCCGGGTCGGCCGGATCGGTGGCCTCGACGCCGGTGCGCGTGGCGGTGAGGCGCAGACCGTCGGCGGTGACGATCCGCAGTGCCTCGACGTGGTCGGCGGTCCGGCCGTGGCGCACCGAGTGATTGCCGCAGGCGTCGTTGCCGATCGCGCCGCCCAGGCAGGCCCGGGACTGGCTCGACGGGTCCGGTGCGAAGGTCAGGCGGTCGCCGGTCGCGGTGTGGACGGCGGCGCGCAGGGCCGTGAGCACGATCCCGGCCTCGGCGGTGACGGTCCCCGCGGCCTCGTCCACGGCGAGCACCCGGGTCATGTGCCGGGACAGGTCGAGCACCAGCCCGGACCCGATCGCGTTGCCGGCCATCGACGTGCCGCCGCCGCGGGCGGTCGCGGGCACCCCGAGCCGGTGACACACGGCCAGGGCAGCGGCGACCTCGGCCTCCGACCGCGGGAACAGCACGGCGGCCGGCTCGACGCGGTAGTTGGAGGCGTCGTAGGAGTACTCCGCGATGCGACGGGCGTCGGCCTCGGGCGCCAGGCCCGCGTCCCGGAGTGCCCCCACCAGCGCCTCGGCTGTCCCCGTCCGCCCGGGGGCGGCGGGTGCGGCGCCGGAACTCACGCCGCCCCGTCGCACACCCGGTGCACGGCGCGGGCGAAACGCTCGACGCCGGTGTCGACCTCGTCGGCGGTCACCACCAGGGCGGGGATGAGGCGCACCACGGACCCGGTCGGGCCGCAGGTGAGGGTGAGCAGGTCCTCGTCGACGCACGCCTGCTGTACCGCTCCGGCCAGGCGGGCGGCCTCGCGTGCCCCGGCGCTGCCGGCGGGTGCGCGGGCGTCGCCGAACTCCACGCCCAGCATGAGCCCGGTCCCGCGGATGTCGCAGATCTCGCTCACGTCGCCGAGGGTACGCCGGAGCCCGTCGAGAAGCTGGGTTCCGCGGGCGGCGGCGTTGTCCACCAGACCCTCGCGCTCGACCACGCCGAGGGTCGCCACGCCGGCCGCCGCGGCGACCGCGTTGCCGCCGTAGGTCCCGCCCTGCGAGCCGGGCCAGGCCTTGGCCATGAGCCCCGAGGGCGCGGCGATCGCGGAGATGGGGAAGCCCGAGGCGATGCCCTTGGCCGTGATGATGATGTCCGGCACCAGCCCGTCGGTGTGCTGGTGGCCCCAGAACCGGCCGGTGCGCCCGATGCCGGCCTGGACCTCGTCGAGGACCAGGAGGGCACCTGCCGCGTCGGCCCGCTCGCGCAGGCCCTGAAGGTAGCGCGGGGGAGTGGCCATGTAGCCGCCGTCGCCCAGCACGGGTTCGATGAGGAAGGCCGCGATCTCGCGGGCGTCGACGCGGGTGGCCATGAGGTAGTCCAGCTCGGCCAGGGCGAAGTCCACGGCGTCGTCGGTGGTCCACCCGTGCCGCAGGGCGTGCGGGAACGGGGTCATCACCACGCCGCCCATCAGCGGGGAGAAGCCGGCGGAGAACCGGGTCCCGGCGGTGGTGAGGCTGGCCGCTGCGACGGTGCGACCGTGGAAGCCACCCTGGACGGTGACGATGTTCGGCCGACCCGTGGCCATCCGCGCCAACCGCACGGCGGCCTCGACCGCCTCGGAGCCGGAGTTGGCGTAGAAGACCGAGTCGATCCCGGCGGGCAGGTGCTCGCCGAGCTTCTCGGTGAGCTCGAGCAGCGGCTGGTGCATGACGGTCGTGTACTGGGCGTGGATGATCTTCCCGCACTGCTCGCGTGCCGCGGCGACCACGTCGGGGTGGCAGTGGCCGGTGCTGGTCACGCCGATGCCGGTCGTGAAGTCCAGGTAGTCGCGGCCGTCGGTGCCGTGGATCCACGAGCCGAGCGCGTGGTCCACCACGACGGGCGTGGCCTGCTTGAGATGGGGCGACAGGTGCGCGGTCATGGTGCCAGTGTGTGGCGCACCCCGGCAGATTGTCAACAATCCGACGATCCTGGTTTCCGGGAGGGTCGGCGCGTTACGGTGGGGCCATGACGCAGCCGCACCGTGACCCGGACAACCGCGACCCGGGCGCCCGGCCGACCGTCGTCCTCCTCACCGCGGACGGCGTGGAGCCGCCCACCACCCTCGCGCGGATCCGCGAGCTCGCCGAGGTCCGGGAGTGCACCGCGGACACGCTCGCCGACGCGCTCCCCGGGGCCGAGATCCTGTTGGTGTGGGACATCTTCTCCGACGCCCTGGCCGCCGCCTGGCACGCCGCCGACGCGCTGCGCTGGGTGCACGTGGCCGCCGCCGGGGTCGACAAACTGCTGTTCGACGAGCTGCGCGAGTCGGAGGTGCTGGTCACCAACGCCCGCGGAGTGTTCGATGGGCCCATCGCCGAGTACGTCCTGGCCTGCGTCCTCGCCCACGACAAACGGCTGCACGAGACCGAGACGCTGCAGCGCGCGGGCCGGTGGCACCACCGCGAGACCACCCGGGTGGCCGGCCGGCGGGCCCTCGTGGTGGGCACCGGCGGGATCGGACGGGCCACCGCGCGTCTGCTGCGGGCGGTCGGGCTCGACGTCAGCGGGGCGGGACGTCGACCACGCGACGACGACGAGGACTTCGGTCGCGTCCTGGATTCCGCGAGCCTGGTAGAGCATCTGGGCGACGTGGACCACCTCGTCATGGTGGCGCCGCTGACCGACGCCACCCGGGGGATGCTCGGCCCCGCGGAACTGGCAGCCCTTCCCGACGGCGCCCACGTGGTGAACGTCGGTCGCGGGGAACTCGTCGATCAGGACGCCCTGGTGCGCGAGATCGGGACGGGCAGACTCTCGGCGCATCTGGACGTCCTCGTCGTCGAACCCCTCCCGGACGGCGACCCGCTCTGGACCCTCGAGGGCGCGCACATCAGTCCCCACATGTCCGGCGACGTGGTGGGGTGGCGGGACACCCTCTCCGGGCAGTTCCTCGACCACCTGCGCACCTGGACGGGCGGCGGGACCCCCGGCCCGAGTGTGGACAAGAGTCGAGGATACGTCAGCGGCTGAGTGGTTGTCCGCGGTCGCGGACGCGGATACGGTCGGCGCCGCGAGGGGCGGCACCCCTCGCTTTCCCGAGTCAGCCGGGGTTGTCAGGCTGAGGAGAGAAAGGAATCGTCGTGACCATTGCCCTAGATGACTACCGGACCCGCGTGAGCGGGCGACCCGAGATCGTCGAGCGCCGGGACCCCGCCGCGTGGGGAGACGTCTCGGATCCCGAGGTCGAGCAGTTCGCCGAGCGCGGGTACATCCAGCGCGAGGGCGCCCTGGACGAACGGCGGATCGATGCCTGTCTGGCCGAGATCGACCGCATCGGATCGGATCCGCAGATGGCCGGAGACCCCCGGATCATCCGCGAGTCCGGCAGTGAGGCCGTCCGCTCCATCTTCGACGTCCACGCCCTGAGCGACGTGGTGTGGGAGGCGGTCGAGCAGTCCGGCGCGATCGAGCTGGCCCGGGAGATCCTCGGGTCGGACGTCTACGTCCACCAGAGCCGGCTCAACTACAAGCCGGGTTTCGCCGGCGGCGCGTTCTACTGGCACTCGGACTTCGAGACCTGGCACGCCGAGGACGGTATGCCCCGGCCGCGGGCCTGCAGCGCGTCGCTCGCGCTGACGCCCAACGAGACCTACAACGGCCCGCTGATGATCATGCCGGGCACGCACAAGTACTACGTGCAGTGCGCGGGTGAGACGCCGGAGGACTACTACAAGGAATCGCTCGTCACCACGGCGCCGAAGATCGGCGTGCCGTCCGAGGAGCACATCGCCGAGATGTACGAGCGTCACGGACTCGACGTGCTCACCGGCGGGGCGGGCTCGATGACGATGTTCGACTGCAACGCCCTGCACGCCTCGGGCGGCAACATCACACCGCTCCCGCGGGCGAACGTGTTCATCGTCTTCAACAGCGTCGAGAACGAGCTGACCGCGCCGTTCGCGGGCACCCCGCCGCGGCCGGACTTCCTCGCGCGCCGTCCCTGAACCCGGCACCGTCCCTGAAGCCGGCAGCGGGGCCACCCGTCAGGTGGGGTCCAGGCCCACCTCACGGGCGGCGTCGGTGAAGGCCTCCACGAACGCCCGGAGCGGTCGCCGGCGCGCATCGCGTCGGCGGTAGGTGATCGCCACCGTCCTCGACAGGCCCTCGGTCAGCGGGAGCGCCTCCACGTCCGACGGGAACGTGCTCAGGCCCAGGTCGGAGGCCAGCGTCACACCGAGTCCCGCCGCGACCAGGGCCAACGCCGTGGACTGCTCGCCGGCCTCGTGCCGGACGTCGGGGTCGAAGCCCGCCTCGCGGCACGCGATCCGCACCGCTCGGCCGAAGTGCGAACGCGGGTGGGCGAGCACCCAGGGGGCCGCCGCGAGGTCGCTCAGGGACACGGTCTCGGAGTCCACCGAGCCGCGGGGCACCACCGCGTGCAGCGACTCCCGCGCGATCGGCACCCGCACCAGGTCGGGGACGTCCGCCATCGCGTAGCTGGAGTAGTCCAGGACGAACGACAGGTCGAGCGATCCGTCCCGGACCGCGCCGGTCGTGTCCTCCGGGGCGAGCTCCCGGGTCCGCACCACGATTCCCGGGTGGTCCCGGGACAGGATCCGGATCCCGGTGGGCAGCAGCGTGGACGCCACCGACGCCCACACCCCGGCCGTGAGTGTCGTGCCGACGCCCGCGCGGGCCGACTCCATCGCGTGGCCGGCGTCCTCCACGGCGGTGAGGATCGTCCGCGCGTGCCCGGCCAACACGAGCCCCGCCTCGGTCAGGGCGAGCCCGCGGCCCCGCTTCTCGAACAAGGGGGTCCCGGCCTCGCGTTCGAGCAGCGAGAGCTGCTGGGACACGGCCGAGACGGTGTAGCCCAGAGCGGCCGCGACCGCGGTGACGGTGCCCCGGCGCTCCAGCTCGTGGAGCAGCCGCAGTCGGTGCAGTGACGGCTCCATGCCCCGAGCGTAGGAGGGTGCGGGCGCACCGTGCAGGAAAAGTGAACGGTCGGGTCCACCAAGTCTCGCTGGACCCCGGGGGGGACGGCTCCCATGCTGGAGACACCCCCGCCGGACCAGCCGGCGGACGAGGTCGCCGAGGAGGCGAGCACCATGACGTCCATCGAGATCCCGGGCACCACCGGCCACACCGGAACGGTCCCCCAGGCCGTGCCCGCCGCACACCCCGCACCCCCCGCCCCCGCGGCGCCGGGGGCGGGTACCCGATCGAACCGCGAGCCCTATCTGCGGCTCCACTGGGAGGACGACGAGACCGCGGCACGCGGATACCTCGTGGTCGACACCCTCGTCGGTGGCCTGGCCACCGGAGGCACCCGCATGCGCGCCGGGTGCACCCTCCGCGAGGTCGAGGACCTCGCCCGTGGCATGACCAGGAAGACGGCGGCGTTCGACCTGCCCGTCGGCGGGGCCAAGGGCGGCATCGACTTCGATCCCAAGGACCCCCGGGCGGTGGACGTACTGGGCCGGTTCTGCGAGGCCATGCGGCCGTTCCTCGACCGGCACTGGGTCACCGCGGAGGACCTGGGCGTACCGCAGCACCTGATCGACGAGGTGTTCTCGCGACTGGGGATGCGGCAGTCCTACCATGCGGCGATCGAACGGTCGGCCGACCCCGCCGCCACCGCCGACAGGATCCTTCGTGGGTTGAACGCCGAGGTCCCGGGCGGGTTGCTGGGAGATGTGATCGGTGGATACGGGGTCGCGCAGGCCTGCCTGGCGGCGGCGTACGTCCGCGGGTGGGACACGGAACGCACCTCGGTGGCCGTCCAGGGCGTGGGCACGATGGGCGGCGGCGCCGCGTGGTACCTGCACGAGGCGGGGATGCGCGTGGTCGCGCTGGCCGACGCCGCCGGCGCCCTCTACGACCCGGCGGGGCTCGACGTCCCGGCGCTGTTGGCGACCCGCGACCGGTTCGGGGAGATCGACCGCTCGGCCGTCCCCGCCCGCGTGCAACTGCTCGACCGGGACCGGATCCTCGGCATGGACGTCGACGTCCTCGTGCCGGCCGCGGTCTCGTACGCGATCACCGCCGACAACTGCGGCGAGGTCACGGCACCGATCGTGGTCGAGGCCGCCAACGCCGCCACCACGGCCGACGCGGAACTCGACCTCACGGCCCGTGGGATCGCGGTGCTGCCGGACTTCATCGCCAACGCCGGGGCGGTCGCCTGGGCGTGGTGGCTGATCCTCGGAGAGGTCGACGAGCAGCCCGAGAGTTCGTTCCTGCGTCTGGGCCGGGAGATGACCGCCAAGGTCGCGGACCTGCTCACCGACTGGACCCCGTCCGACGGGCCACTGCGGTGGTCGGCCGACGTCTCCGGCACGGTCCGCACGGTGCCGCCGGTCGTCGTGCCCTGACCGCCCCTACGCAACCGCCCGGGCCCGTCGCCCCTCGACATGGCGTCTCGCGTGCCCCGATGGGCAGGCGAGACGCCATCTACGGGAGCGGCGGCCGTCTTGGCGGTCAGGCGCGGGAGCGGGACGCCAGCCGCGGGAGCGGTTGCGGTGCCGATCTGGGCGGGCGGTCAGTCGGTGTCGGGCTCCCCGGCCGGTGCGCCGGGGTCGGAGCCGTGGCCGTTGCCGATCGCGGAGTGCATCCGCGCCCGGCGGGGGGAGTCGTCGCTGCCGAGCAGCAGATCGATGGTCAGGCCGAGCCGGGTGGCGACCTCGGCGGCCGACGACCTGCGGGTCAGCCACGACACGAGGTTCGACATCCACACGTCGGAGACGACCCGGGCGATGGAGAGCTGTACCTCGTCCGGCGTGCCCTGGGCCATGGCCCGCGCGAGGATCCGGTCCATGTAGAAGCCGACCTCCTCGACCTCGGTGGCCACGGACGCGTCGGCGAACATGAACGCCCGCGTCATCGCCTCGGTGAGGTTGGGGTCGCGTTGCATGGACTTGGTGATCATCTCCACCACGACCTTCATCCGCTCCTGCGCGGTGTCGCCGGGCGGGGCCGACCGCTCGGTGCGCTGGTCGAGTCGGCGGAACTCGCGGGCCAGCGCGGACACCAGCAGGTGGACCTTCGACGGGAAGTACCGGTAGAGGGTTCCCACCGCGACCTCCGCCTTCTCGGCGACGGCGCGCATCTGCACCGCCTCGTACCCGCCCTTGGCGGCCAGGGCCAGCGTGGCGTCCAGGATCCGCCGCCGGCGCTCCCGTTGCGACGACGTGGTGGGTTCGTCGCTCCGGGGGACGGGATCCGACGCGGCGGCGGAACCGGACTCGGCTGAGCTCTTGGTCATGGAAGCGAACCTTCTGCGCTGGTCGGAGCGGAACCGCGGGACTCTCCGGCGGTCTGGTGCGGGACCCGGGTGTGCGTGGAGGTCCCTGCTGGTGCATTCTAGAACACGTTACTTAGAACACGTTCTACTATGGCGTGGAGTGCGCGGGTCAGCGGGTCCGCGCCGGGTATGCACCCCGCCCGAGTCGAGGAGCCCAGCAGTGAGTATCGCCACCACCCCGGACCAGACCGAGATCCAGAACTCGATCAAGGCCTGGGCCAAATCCGCCGATCCCGTGGCCACCGTACGCGCTCAGGAAGATGATCCGGAAGCCTGGAAGGCGTTGTGGCCACAGCTCGCCGAGCTCGGGTTGTTCGGCGTCGCGATCGCCGAGGAGCACGGCGGGGCCGGAGCCGAGATCGTGGACCTCGCCTGCATGCTCGAGGAGGCCGCGGCGAAGATGGTGCCCGGCCCGGTGCTGTCCACCGCGCTGACCGGCGTGTTGGTCTCCCGCGCGGGCGGTGCCCTCGCCCGGTCGCTGGGGGAGACCCTCGCGGAGGGCGGGCTGCCGGTGGGCGTGTGCCTGGGCATCGGCACCGCGACCCTGGACGGGTCGGGTGCGGTCACGGGCGACCCCGGGGTCGCCTACGGCGGCACCCCCGGTGGTGGGTTGCTGCTGCCCGTCGAGATCGACGGCGTCACCCGATGGGCGCTGCTCGACGCGGACACGCCAGGGCTCAACGTCACCCCGGCGACCCCGTACGACATCTCGGCGTCGATCGGCCACGTCAGCCTGCAGGACGTGACGATCCCCGCCGACCGCGTCCTCGAGGGCGTCACCACCGAGCACGTCCACCAGTTGTTCGTCACCCTGGCCGCCGCCGAGGCCGCGGGCGTCGCCGACTACACGCTCGCCACCGCGGTCGACTACGCCAAGATCCGCGAGCAGTTCGGCCGGACCATCGGCTCGTTCCAGTCCATCAAGCACCTCGCCGCCGACATGCTCTGCCGCACCGAGCAGGTCCGCGCCCTGGCGTGGGACGCCGCCGCGGCCGCCGAGGACCTGCTCGCCGCGGACTCGGAGCTGCCCGTTGCCGCGTCGGTGGCCGGAGCCCTGGCCTTCGACAACTCCGTGCGCAACTCCCAGGACTGCATCCAGATCCTCGGCGGGATCGGCTTCACCTTCGAGCACGACGCCCACTTCTACATGCGGAGGGCGGGCGCGCTCCGCCAGGCGATCGGCGGATCGGCCCGGTGGCGGCGCTCGCTGGCCGAGCTCACCCTGGCCGGCAAGCGTCGCCACCTCGACATCGACCTGTCGGAGATCGAGGGCCTCGACGCCAAGCGGGAGGACATCCGCGCGTTGGTGGCGAAGGTCGCGGCGGTCGAGGGCGATGAGCGCAAGCGGGCCCTCGCCGACACGGGCCTGTTCATGCCCCACCTGCCGGAGCCGTGGGGCCTCGGCGCGAGCCCGGCCGTGCAGCTCCTCATCGACGAGGAGCTCGAGGCGGCCGGCGTGCCCCGCCACGACATCACCATCGGTGGCTGGGCGGTGCCGACCATCCTCCAGGCGGCCCCCGAGCACGCCGACCTGCTCGTGCGCGACACCATGGCCGGAAAGATCAGGTGGTGCCAGCTGTTCTCCGAGCCCGGCGCCGGCTCCGACCTGGCCGCCCTGCGCACCACCGCCGAGAAGGTCGACGGCGGCTGGAAGCTCAACGGACAGAAGGTGTGGACCTCCCTGGCCCGCGAGGCCGACTGGGCGATGTGCCTGGCCCGGACGGACAAGGACGCCCCCAAGCACAAGGGCATCACGTACTTCCTCGTGGACATGCGCTCCGAGGGCATCCGCACCCGGCCCCTGCGCGAGATCACCGGCGAGGCGCTGTTCAACGAGGTGTACCTCGAGGATCTCTTCGTCCCCGACGAGTTCCAGGTGGGCACCGTCAACGACGGGTGGAAGATCGCCCGCACCACCCTGGCCAACGAGCGCGTGGCCATGGGCGGAGGCTCGTCGCTCGGCGACGCGGCGGAGGAGATCATCGGGCTGATCAACGCCGCAGGTGTGGCCGACGACGCCCTCGTGCTGGACGAGTTCGGCAAGCACGTCGCCGACGGCGTCGTCGGCAACCTGCTCGACCTGCGCACCGCACTGCGCAGCCTCGCCGGCTCGGGCCCGGGCGCCGAGTCCTCGGTCCGCAAGATCGTGGGCGTGCGCCACCGCCAGGACATCGCCGAGTTCGGCCTGCAGCTCACCGGCACCGGCGGCGTCGAGTTCACCGAGCAGGGCCGCAAGTTCCTCATGGTGCGTTGCCTGTCGATCGCCGGCGGCACCGAGCAGGTCCTGCTCAACGTGGTGGGCGAGCGCATCCTCGGCCTGCCCCGCGACTGACCCCGCACGACCCGGCCCGCCCCCTACCGACCGAACAGGACTGATCCCCCGTGGACTTCACCCGTACCGAGACCCAGGCCGCCGTCGCCGAGGCGGTCGCCGGCGCACTCTCGACGGCCGCCCCCGCCGAGGAACTGCTCACCGCGCTGCCCAGCAGGAGCGTCGACGACGCCGGATACGACGAGCGGCTGTGGGCGGCGTTCGCCGAGTCGGGTCTGCTCTCCCTGGGCCTGCCCGCCGCGGTGGGGGGCGACGACCTCACGGCCGCCGACATCGCCGTGGTCCTCGAGGAGGTCGGCCGGGCCGGAGTGGTGATCCCGGCCCTGGAGACGCTCGGCCTGGGCGTGGCGCCGATCGTCGCGCTCGGCACGGCCGACCAGCAGGCCAGGCTGCTCGAGGGCATCGAGGACGGCCGCATCCTCACCGCCGCCGTCGCCGAGCCCGGCCGCCCACTGCCGCTCGACCCCACCGTGCGACTGGAGTCCGGGGCGATCACGGGGACCGCCACCTCGGTGCGGTACGCGGCCCAGGCCCGTTCGGTACTCGTGCCGGTGTCCACGTCCGAGGGTGCCGCCCTCGTCGTCGTCGCCCCCGACGCCCCGGGAGTCACCCTGACGCCCACCCTCGGCTCCCTGGGCGTGCCCGAGTACGCGATGCGGTTCGAGGCCACCCCGGTCGACGACGACGACGTGCTGCGCGGCTCGGGAGCGGAGCCCGTTCTCGAGGTGTTCCGACGTCTCGTCCTGTCCGCTTGTATCGCGCACGGTGACGGTCTCGTCGCCGGCGCGCTGGACATGACGGCCGGCTACCTCAAGGACCGCCACCAGTTCGGCAAGCCGTTGGGGTCGTTCCAGGCGGTCCAGCAGGAGCTCGCGGACGTGTACATCGTCTCGAAGACGCTGCACGTGATCGCGCAGTCCGTGTCCTGGCGGATCTCGGAGGGGCTCGCCGGCTCCGGCGACCGCTACGAGACCGACCCGACGATCGGTGCCTACTGGCTGGCGGCCGAGGGCCCCCGCGCGGTCCAGATCCTGCACCACCTGCACGGCGGGGTGGGCGTGGACGTCACCTACCCGATGTTCCGGTACTCCTCGGCCGTCAAGGACCTGGCGCGGTTCGTCGGCGGCGCGCAGCTGCACCTGGACGTCCTCGGTGCCGCGGTCGCCGCGGACCCGGTCGACGGCATCGATACAGGCGGTGCGGCCGCCACCGACGCCGACGCCGCCGCCTCGGGGGACGGGGCGTTCATCGACCTCACCCCGGAGCAGCGCGCGCTGCAGGCCGAGCTGCGCGAGTACTTCTCGACGCTCATCTCGCCCGAGGAGGCGGCGGACATCGCCACGACCCGCCACGGCGACACCTACGCGGAGATCATCAAGCGCATGGGCCGGGACGGCTGGCTGGGCGTGGGCTGGCCGACCGAGTTCGGCGGCAAGGGCTTCGGCCACATCGAGCAGGCGATCTTCACCAACGAGGCCACGCGCGCGGACGTGCCGCTGCCGTCGGTGACGCTGCAGACCGTGGGCCCGACCCTGCAGAAGTACGGCAGCGAGGCGCAGAAGGCGAAGTTCCTGCCCGGCATCCTCGACGGGTCGATCCACTTCGCGATCGGCTACTCCGAGCCCGACGCCGGCACCGACCTGGCCGCCCTGCGCACCACCGCCAAGCGCGACGAGGCCACGGGCGACTGGATCATCAACGGTCAGAAGATGTGGACCACCGGCGGCCACCACGCCGACTACATCTGGCTGGCCGCCCGCACCGGCACCCCGGACTCGCGGCACCGCGGGCTGACCATCTTCATCGTCGACACCACTGACCCCGGTTTCTCCTTCACGCCGATCATCACCTGCGACGGCGCGCACCACGTCAACGCCACCTACTACTCGGACGTGCGCGTGCCGGCCGACATGGTGGTCGGCGAGGTCGACGGCGGCTGGAAGATGCTCACCACGCAGCTCAACCACGAGCGCGTCATGCTCGCGCCGTCCGGTCGCCCGGGCGGGTACTACGACGAGCTGGCCGCCTGGGCCCGCGGCACCGGCCCGGACGGGGTCCGCCACCTGGACCGTCCCGAGGTGCGGCGCGGACTGGCGGAGATCTTCGCGGTCGTCCGGCTCAACGAGCTCCTCAACTGGCAGGTCTCCTCGACGGGCGACAACCCGTCGATGGGCGACTCCGCGGCCTCCAAGGTGTTCTCCACGGAGAAGATCCAGCACGTCGGCCGGATCGTCGAGGAGCTGCTCGGCCGCTTCGGCGACCCCACCGATCCCGACACCGCGGCGCTGCAGCGCTGGTTCGACATGATGAACAAGCGCAACGTCGTGATCACCTTCGGCGGCGGCGTCAACGAGGTCATGCGCGAGCTGACCTGCATGGGCGGCCTCGGCATGCCCCGCACCTCGCGCTGACCCGACCCCTGCCCAGACGCCCACGAACGAACGAGAAGGCACCCATGAGTGACGAGCAGGCCGCCCGTATCCTCGCCGCCGCCGAGGAGGTCCGCGCCTCCGGCGGCAGCGCGCGCCGCGCGGGCCGCGACCCCATCAACACGCCGATGATCCGCAACTGGACCGAGGCGATCGGGGACGCCAACCCGATCTACTCCAGCGAGGACGCGGCCCACGCCGCCGGTCACGGAGGTCCGGTGGCGCCGCCGGCCATGGCCCAGGTCTGGACCATGCGGGGACTCGGGAAGACCCGCGAGGCCGACGACCCGCTGGGCCGCATGACCGACCTCCTCGACGCGGAGGGCTTCACCTCGGTCGTCGCGACCAACTGCGACTCCACCTACCACCGGTACACGCGCCCGGGGGAGGAGGTGACGATCGAGTCCGTCCTGGTCGACGTGGTCGGCCCCAAGACCACGGGCCTGGGGGAGGGCTGGTTCTTCACCACCCGCAACTTCTGGAGGGTCGGCGACGAAGTGGTGGCGGAGATGGACTTCCGCATCCTCAAGTTCCGCCCGGCCGCGAAGGCCGCCGACCCCGCGCCGGCGCCCGCGGACCAGATCGTGGCCAGTTCCGGATCGGCCACCGACGACCTGGTGGTGGGCAAGGTCCTGCGCCCGTCGGTCTCGCACGACACCCGCTTCTTCTGGGAGGGTGTCCGCGCCCACGAGCTGCGCATCCAGACCCGCGAGGACGGCTCGCTGCAGCACCCGCCCGTGCCGGCGCTGTGGAAGGACAAGACCGAACAGACCGACTACGTGGTCTCCTCCGGCCGCGGCACGGTGTACAGCTTCGTCACCCACCACGCGCCGCGCGTACCGGGCCGGACCCGGTTCCCGTTCGTCATCGCGCTCGTGGAACTGGAGGAGGGCGTGCGCATGCTCGGCGAGCTGCGCGACATCGATCCGGCCGAGGTGCGGATCGGTATGGAGGTCGAGGTCGAGTACCTCGACATGCCCGGCGACCCGGCCGAGGACGCCGCGTTCGGCACCGAGCCGTGGACCCTGTACGCGTGGCGACCCGCCGGCGCGCCGCCGGTCGACCGCCAGATGGCCGAAGTCACGGAAGGTGGCGCGAAGTGAGCGAGAACAGTGCTGTGAACGTGATCTGCCCCGCCGAGCCGCCCGCCGTGGCGGTGGGCGACCGGCTCCCCGAGCTGACCATCGAGGGGACCCCGACCTTCATCGTGGCCTCGGCGCTGGCGACCCGGGATTTTCAGGACGTCCACCACGACCGCGACCTGGCCCATCAGAAGGGCTCGAAGGACATCTTCGTCAACATCCTCACCGACACCGGGCTGGTGCAGAGGTTCGTCACCGACTGGGCGGGCCAGCGCGCCCGCATCACCTCGATCAAACTGCGTCTCGGGGTGCCCTGGTACGCCTACGACTCCCTCACCCTGACCGGTGAGGTCACGGGGGTCGACGACGACGGGCTGGTCACGCTGAAGATCGTCGGCACGGACTCGTTGGGCGCGCACGTCACGTCGACGGCGACCCTCTACATGAACGGAGACCCGCAGTGAGCGTGCTGGCAGACAGGGCTGCGATCGTCGGGATCGGCGCCACCGACTTCTCCAAGGACTCGGGGCGCTCCGAACTGCGGCTGGCCGCCGAGGCGGTGCGCGCGGCGGTCGCCGACGCGGGTCTCCAGCCCTCGGACGTCGACGGCCTGGTGTCGTTCACCATGGACACCAACACCGAGATCGCGGTGGCCCGCGCCGCCGGTATCGGCCACCTGAACTTCTTCTCCCGCATCCACTACGGCGGCGGTGCCGCGTGCGCGACCGTGCAGCAGGCCGCGATGGCCGTGGCGACGGGAGTGGCCGAGGTCGTGGTCTGCTACCGCGCGTTCAACGAACGCTCCGGGATGCGCTTCGGCCAGGTCAACTCGGCGCTGGTGCAGCAGGTCAACTCCTCCGGCACGGACAACGCCTTCTCCTACCCGCACGGGCTGTCCACCCCGGCGGGATTCGTGGCGATGGTCGCGCAGCGCTACATGCACGAGTACGGCGCCACCAGCGAGGACTTCGGCCGGGTCGCGGTGGTGGATCGCAAGCACGCCGCGGTCAACCCGGCCGCGTTCTTCCACGGCAAGCCGATCACGCTGGCCGACCACCAGAACTCGCGCTACATCGCCGAACCACTGCACCTGCTGGACTGCTGTCAGGAGTCCGACGGGGGCCAGGCGATCGTCGTGACGACCCCCGAGCGGGCGCGGGATCTGCCGCACCGGCCGGTGTCGATCGCGGCGGCGGCCTCGGGATCGGGGCCGGATCAGTACATCATGACCTCGTACTACCGGCCGGAGCTCGCCGGACTCCCGGAGATGGGCATCGTCGGCGACCAGCTGTGGGCCCAATCGGGCCTGCGCCCCGAGGACATGGACATGGCCGTCCTCTACGACCACTTCACGCCGTACGTCCTCATGCAGCTCGAGGAGCTCGGATTCTGCGGCCGCGGCGAGGCCAAGGACTTCGTCCGTGAGCCGGGCGCTCTCGAGGTGGGCGGCAGGCTGCCGCTCAACACGCACGGCGGCCAGCTCGGCGAGGCGTACATCCACGGCATGAACGGCATCGCCGAGGGCGTGCGTCAGCTCCGCGGTGACTCGGTCAACCAGGTCCCCGGCGCCGAGAAGCTCGTCGTGACCGCCGGGACCGGCGTGCCCACCTCGGGTCTGGTGCTCACCGTCTGACCGCCGCCTCCGGAGGAAAGCGCATCACATATATGTGATCGGCGATAGGGTGGTGGCATGACCGCGACCGCCGCCACCCGCGCCACCGACGGGCCCACACTCCACGATGTCGTGGGCGACGTCGGGTTCCTCGTGGGGGCGCCTCGGCGCTTCCTCATGGAGATCGCATTGCGACCGGTGGGTCACGGGGTGGCCGACCACAGTCGGGCGCTGCGGGACCCGGTGGGGCGGTTCCGCAACACCACCGCCTACATCTATCTCGTGGCGTTCGGCAGCGCGGACGAGCGGGACGCGGTGGTCCGCATGGTCAATCGCGCACATCGCCCGGTGAGGTCGGCGCCCGGCGCGGAGGTGGGGTACACGGCGTTCGACCCCGACCTGCAACTCTGGGTGGCCGGGTGCATGTACTACGGCGGTCGTGACATGTGGCAGCGCATGGTCGGGCCACTCGACGCCGGTTCCGCCGATCGGCTCTACCGTCGGTTCCAGGCCTACGGGACATCGTTGCAGGTACCGGCGGAGCTGTGGCCGACCGACAGCAGGGCCTACGACGCCTATGTCGAGCGGATCCTGGACGGGATCGTCATCGACGAGCGAGTGCGTGACTACGGGGCCGCGCTGCTCGATCCCGCCGGGCACCCGTTTCCGGCCCGGCCGGTGATCCGCCTCATGCGCTTCGTCACCATCGGGCTCCTGCCCGATCAGCTGAGGGCCGCCTACGATTTCCCGTGGAACCCGGCCGATCAGCGCCGATTCGACCTGCTGATGCGGGTGGGTGCGCGCGTGCACCGTGCGACGCCCCGCCGTGTGCGCGAGCTGCCCAAGGATCTGCTGCTGCGGGCCTCCCGGCGAGCGGTGGCCGCCCACGCCTGAACGCGACCCGTGGCAGGGGCCTTCCCGTCCGCGCCCGCCCGGCTCAGCCCCGGAGGCAACCGCGGACGAACGACCCGATGTCCCGAACCGCGACCTTCGCCTCCGGGACGAGCGGGTGGAAGACCTGGAAGACGTGGAACTGGTGGGGCCACAGCTGGAACTCGTGCCGCACCCCGTGTTCGGCGAAGTTCTCGGCCATCTTCTCGATCCCGCCGCGGAAGATCTCCTCACCACCACACTGGATGAGGAACGGCGGCCAGTCGGGAGAGGGTTCGTAGTTGATCGGCGAGATCGCCGGGTCGTCCGTGTCCACGCCCGGCGCGTACTGGCGACGACACAGCTCGGCCAACCCCAGTGCGAGGAACGGGTCCTTGCGCGCCCGGTCCCGCGCGGTCATGTCGGTGAAGTCGAGGTCGACCCACGGCGAGAGCAGGACCACGCCGGCGGGCATCGGCGCTCCGGTCCGCTCGAGATGGGCGACCAACTGCATCGCCAGATTTCCCCCCGCGGAATCTCCCGCGACGACGATGTTCTCGGCCGGGAAGCCCATCTCCAGCAACCACTCCCACCCGGCGATGGTGTCCTCGGTGGCCGCGGGATGCGGGTGCTCCGGGGCGAGCCGGTAGTCCGGGAGGAACACGGGGACACCGGTCTCGCTGGCGATCCGCGACGCCAGCGCCTTGTGGGACCACGGCGATCCGAAGGTGAACCCGCCGCCGTGGACGTGGTAGATGACCTTGTCCGAGTCGAAGAAGCGCTTGCGCCCCACCCACAGTCCGGGGACGGGCCCGTCCGAGGACCAGTCGTTGGTGCTCTCCAGGGCGGCCGCGCGCCCGGCCCCCGACGTCAGTGCCCGGAGGCGACCGAGGGAGGCGTCCGTCGCGGGCATCCGGTCCAGGGCCGGTCGGACGAACAGCCGCAGCCCCCCGGCGAGCCCGCGGGACCGCAGGGTGCCCTGCTCGGACGGGCCGTGCAGGGCCGGTCCGCGGCGCCGTGAGGGGCGGTCGGCCTCGCGCTCCGAGGAACGACGCCCGTCCTGCGGCACCTCACCCGATCCCGTCGATCGCGGCAGCCGGAGACCGCCGTCGTACGGCGGGCCGGGATTTCTGGACCGTGATCCGTTCATGTGCGCAATCTAGGCGTTCCCCGGCCACGCCGCTGCACCGACGTGCCGGTGTGGCAGCCTATAGTTAATAGAACCTGTTCCAACTCTCCGGGATCAGCGCAGGTCAGCCCTGCGTCTGGACACGAGAACAAGTTCAGGTAACAATGTGAGAGACGACACAGTTAGCCCCCCGCGTGCAAAGGACCCGCCCCGATGACGGATACAGCAGCCGACCAGTCCACCGATCCCCTCGCCGGGACGAATCCGGAGATGAACCAGGCCGCCGTGTTCGAGGCCGTGGCCGACAAGATCCCCGACAACCTCCTGCTCACGATGGACGGTGTCGACTTCACCTACCGTCAGATCGACGAGCTCGCCAACCGGATGGGGCACCTGCTCAAGGCCCACGGCGCGGAGCCGCGGAGCCACGTCGCGCTGTACATGAAGAACAGCACCGAGCACATGGCCGCGATCGTCGCCTGCATGAAGATCCGGGTGGCCGGGATCAACGTCAACTACCGCTACACCCCGGCCGAACTGGTCTACCTCTTCAACGACTCGCAGTCGGTCGCCGTGGTCGTCGACGCGGAGTTCGCGGACACCATGGCCGCCGCCGTGCCCAAGCTGGAGACCGCCCGGACGGTCCTCGTCGTGGGCGGCGTCCCGCAGGTCCTCGCCGAGGCCTGTGCCGAGAGCGGCCTCACGGTGGTCGACGTGGACGCCGAGCTGCCGAAGCAGTCCGTGGAGCGGGACTTCGAGCCGGCCCGCGGCGACGACCACTGGATCGTCTACACCGGCGGTACCACCGGGTTCCCGAAGGGCGTCCAGTGGCACATGTCGGACTACTACTACGCGTGCCTGTCCGGCGGTAACCCGTACGGCGACAAGCGGCACAGCCCGCAGGAGGTCGCCGACAACGTCTCGCCCGAGGGCGGTTTCAAGATCGTCATCTCGGCGCCCCTGATGCACGGCGCCGGCCTGTTCACCCTGCTGACCTTCGTCAACCTGGGTGGCCATCTGGTCATGTTCCGCGACTTCGACGCCGAGGTCATCGTGGACTCGACCGCCGAGTTCAAGGCCCAGCTGCTGATGTTCGTCGGCGACGGCATGGCGGTGCCGATCACCGACGCCCTGCTCGCGGCCAAGGACACCAAGGATTTCAGCTCGCTGTTCATGGTCGCCTCGGGCGGCGGTATCTGGTCCAAGACCTCGCGTGACCGGCTGGTCGCGGAGTTCCCGAACGTCATCATCCGTGACAACTTCGGGGCCTCCGAGTCCGGCAACGACGGTGAGATGAGCCTGAACGAGGACGGCGAGATGCTCCTGCCGCCCGGGCCGCGGCTGGGTCTGATCGACGAGTCGAACCAGCCGATCGAGCCGGGCTCGGACGAGATCGGGTACATCGTCCGGCGCGGTCACGTCCCGGTGGGCTACTGGAACGACCCGGAGAAGACCGCCAAGACCTTCCCGGAGGTCGACGGTCGCCGCGTGTCGATCCTCGGTGACATGGGCAGGGTCCGCGAGGACGGGACCATCGTGTTCCTGGGCCGCGGCTCAGGCTGCATCAACACCGGTGGCGAGAAGGTCTTCCCGGAGGAGGTCGAGCAGGCGCTCAAGGCGCACCCGGCCGTCCACGACGCCCTGGTCGCCGGCGCCCCCGACGAGCGCTACGGCCAGAAGGTCGCCGCGGTCGTCTCGTTCCGTGAGGGCATGTCGGCCGAGCCGGAGGAGCTCTCGGCGTTCCTGCGCGAGTCCCTGGCGAACTACAAGGTCCCCAAGGTGATCGTCGACGTCCCCGAGATCCGCCGTTCGCCCGCGGGCAAGGCCGACTACAAGTGGGCCAAGGAGCGGATCTCGAGCAACTGACGCCCCGCGGCGCCCCTCCGCCGCCCACCCGCCCGGCCGGGCCCGCAGCAGCGGGCCCGGCCGCGCACGTTCAGCCGGTGGCGAGGATGCGCTCCACCGCGCCCATCGGCACGGCGACCCACCCGGGTCGGTTCCGCGTCTCGTACACCACCTCGTACAGCGCCTTGTCCAGGGTGTAGGCCCGCAACAGTGCCCCGGAGTCCCGGGGGTCATGGTCGCTGACCTCGGCGTACCCCGCGCAGAACGCGTCGACGTTGCGGTCGCGCCATTCGCGGGCCCGGAAGCGCAGCTGCCGGTCCTCGACGCCGACCAGGGTGTGCTGCGCGGCGTAGTCGAGGCTGCGCAGGATGCCGGCCACGTCGCGGGCGGGCGAGTCCGGCACCCGCCGCTCGGCCAGGGGCGCGGCCGGTTCGCCCTCGAAGTCGATGACGATCCACCGGTCCGGCACCCGCAGCGTCTGCCCCAGGTGGAGGTCGCCGTGGATGCGGTGCACCCGGACCGGTCCCGACCCCGCGACCTCGTCGAACACCGCCCGGGCGGCGTCTGCGTACGCGGCCAGTTCCGGCACCTCCGCCACCGCCGCGTCGAGCCGGGCACGCATCGACGCCACCAGGTCGGTACCGTCGCGCGTGCTCACCCCGGTCGCCGCGGCCAGGTCCTCGTGCACCTGCGCCACGGCGGCGCCCAGCCGGAAGCTCTCGTCGGCGAAGTCGGTGCCGACCTCCTCGGCGAGCAGGTCGGCCTCGGCGAACAGGTCGCGGACGCTCGCCGTGGCCATCGCCCACCCGTCCGCCGCGCCGGCCATGAACTCCTGGGCCATGGCGAGCGTGGTGGGCCCGGCTCCGGTGTCGCCGGCGGCGGCCTCGTCGTCGTCCAACTCCACCCAGCCCCGCAGCGCCGCCACCGCCGGGCACTCCCGGTCCGCCAGCGCGGCGTGGAGCTCCACGTCCGGGTTCACACCCGGCTGCACCAGCCGGAACACCTTCACCATGAGGTCGTCGCCGAACACCAGTGACGAGTTGGACTGCTCGCCCTCCAACAGCCGCCCCCACGTGGGCTCGGGAAGCGTGGCGTCGGCGACGAGCCGGAACCGCAGCCCGCCCACCTCGTCCTGCCCGGCCAGGTGGCGGAGCAGCGATTCGGTGCCGCGGCGGTCGCGCAGTCCGTCGTAGACCACGGGGGAGGCGCCCTCCGGGGTCAGCGGGAACGCCCGCCGGTCCCCGGGCAGCTCGGCCGCGGTCGCGATCGGCACCTGGTAGCGCTGGGGCCGGCCGTCCACCTCGAGATCCACCAACAGGTGCTCGACCAGCACCTCGGGATCATCCAGGAAGACCTCGCGCCGGGCGATGCGCACCCCGGTGAGCTCGAGGCCCTTACCGGCGAACCACCGCTGCTCGGGCAGCCAGTCGGTGAGCAGTCGGGCCAGGGTGTCGTCGTCGACCGGGGAGATGCTCATCTCGGTCCCTCCTCCGTGCTGCGCAGTTCGAGCCAGTAGAACCCGTATCCGGGCAGGGTGAGCTGGTACGGATCGGCGTCGATCTCCGGGAACGGCACCCCGCCGGTGAGCTCGACGGGCTGGCGACCGGCGTGCTCCGCCAGGTCCAGGCGCACCGCCTGCGGGAACCGCGACAGGTTGTTGACGCACAGGATCACGTCGGTGCCCGCGCCGTCGGAGTCGAGCGTGCGCAGGTAGGACAGGATCGACGGATTGGACCCGCCGAGGTCGGTGAACTCGCCCAGCCCGAACGCCGGTTGGCTCTTGCGGACGTGGATCATGCGCCGCGTCCAGTGCAGCAGGCTGGCGGTGGAGTTCATCTGCGCCTCCACGTTGACGCCCTGGTAGCCGTACAGGGGGTCCATGATCGCGGGTAGGTACAACCGGCCCGGATCGCAGCGGGAGAACCCGGCGTTGCGGTCGGGGCTCCACTGCATCGGCGTGCGGACGGCGTCGCGGTCGCCGAGCCAGATGTTGTCGCCCATGCCGATCTCGTCGCCGTAGTACAGCATCGGCGAACCGGGGAGGCTGAGCAGCAGTGCGGTGAACAGCTCGAGTTGGTTGGTGTCGCCGTCGAGCAGCGGGGCCAGACGCCGGCGGATGCCGATGTTGGCCTTCATCCGCGGGTCCTTGGCGTACTCCGCGTACATGTAGTCGCGTTCCTCGTCGGTGACCATCTCGAGTGTCAGCTCGTCGTGGTTGCGCAGGAAGATCGCCCACTGCGCCGACGACGGGATGTCCGGGGTCTGGGCGAGGATCTCGGTGACGGGGAACCGGGACTGCCGCCGCACCGCCATGAAGATCCGCGGCATGAGCGGGAAGTGGAACGCCATGTGGCACTCGTCGCCCACCTCGGACTCGCCGAAGTAGTCCACCACGTCGTCGGGCCACTGGTTGGCCTCGGCCAGCAGCACGCGTCCCGGGAACTCCTCCTCGACCACGGCCCGGCACTTGCGCAGGAACTCGTGCGTCTCGGGCAGGTTCTCGCAGTTGGTGCCGTCGCGCTCGAACAGGTAGGGCACGGCGTCCAGTCGGAAGCCGTCGATGCCCAGGTCCAGCCAGAAGCGCAGGACGTCGATCATCGCCTCCTGGACCTCGGGGTTGTCGTAGTTGAGGTCGGGCTGGTGGGAGAAGAAGCGGTGCCAGTAGAACTGCCCGCGTACCGGGTCGTAGGTCCAGTTGGAGGACTCGGTGTCGACGAAGATGATGCGGGCCTCCGGGTACCGCGTGTCGTCGTCGGACCACACGTAGAAGTCGCCGTACGGGCCGGTCGGGTCGGCGCGGGACTCGGAGAACCACGCGTGGGTGTCCGAGGTGTGGTTCATGACCAGGTCGGTGATCACCCGGATCCCGCGACTGTGGGCCTGCTCGAGGAGTTCCACGAAGTCCTCGACGGTGCCGAACTCCGGCAGCACGGTGCGGAAGTCGCGGATGTCGTACCCGCCGTCGCGCAGCGGCGAGTCGTAGAACGGCGGCAGCCACAGGCAGTCGACGCCCAGCCACTCGAGGTAGTCGAGCTTCTCGATGAGGCCGCGGAGGTCGCCGGTGCCGTTGCCGTCCGAGTCGTAGAAGGCCCGGACCAGGACCTCGTAGAACACCGCGGACTTGTACCAGTCGTGGTTGATCTCGAGTTCGGTGGCGTGACGGTAGTCGTCCGCGCTGGGCTCGACGACGTGCCCGTCGTCGGTGAGCTCCGGTTCGGCAGCACGGGGATCGCCGGGGTGGGATTCGGACTGAAGGCTGGGCTTCGGTGCCATGGGGGCGAGCCTACGGCCCCGTACGATCCGTTGCATGCGGAAAATCGACCCGACGACGCGGATCCGCGACCTGCAGCGGTCCCACCGGGACCGGCACGGCCGGCGCGTCCGTGCGCTGGCGGTGCGACTCGACGGCGACGACGACGAGGTGGTCCTGCGCCCCTGGGAGCTGCGGCTTCCCCGGTCGGTCATCTACGCGGCGGCCCGGTCCAGGGGCCTGGAACCCGTGGGGGGCACGCGGGCGCTCGTGCAGCGTGGCCCGTGGCTTGAACCGATGCGGTTCACCCGCGTGGAGGGTGGGCGGTGAGCTCCGGCTGGGCGCTCACGATAGTGGCGTTGCTGCCGCTCGTCGCGTGGGGGATCGCGGCCTGCGTGGTGGCGGTGCGCCGGTGGCTGCGTCGCCGGGGGGACGAACCGGCGCGGCGACTGCGACTGGCCCGGATGCTGGGGACCGCGGACCTCGTCGTCGTCCCCACCTCCGACGTAGACCTGCCCGAGCGCACCGTCCTCGAGGTGGCCTCCGGGGCGGGCATGCGGCTGGTGGGCTACGAACGCGCCGACTCGCCACTGCGTCGCCGTGTCGGCGTGTTCGTGCGGATCGGCGGCGAGGTCGACGCGGTGATCCGCGGCGACCGGACCCCCCGGTAGCGTTGCGCCCATGCGCATCGGAATGGCTCTCAACTACAGCGGCGGGTTCGCCGAGACGGCCGCGGAGGCCGCCGACCTCGAGCGGGCGGGACTGGACATCGCGTTCGTCCCCGAGGCCTACTCGTTCGACGCGGTGAGCCAGCTGGGCTACCTCGCGGCCAAGACGTCCACCATGGAGCTGGCCTCGGGGATCCTGCAGATCTACACGCGCACGCCGACCCTGACCGCGATGACCGCGGCCGGCCTGGACTTCGTCTCCGACGGCCGCTTCACCCTCGGCCTGGGCGCCTCCGGGCCGCAGGTGGTCGAGGGTTTCCACGGCGTGAAGTACGACGCGCCGCTGGCCCGGACGCGGGAGATCATCGAGATCTGCCGCAAGGTGTGGCGCCGCGAGAAGGTCGTCCACGACGGGAAGAAGTACCAGATCCCCCTGCCCGCCGATCAGGGCACCGGCCTGGGCAAGCCGCTCAAGCTCATCAACCACCCCGTGCGCGAGGACATCCCGATCATCCTCGCCGCCCTGGGACCGAAGAACGTCGAGCTCGCGGCCGAGGTCGCGAACGGCTGGCAACCGCTGTTCTTCCACCCGGAGAAGGCGGACGTGGCGTGGGGTGACGCGCTGGCCAAGGGCCGGGAGAAGCGTGATCCTTCGCTGGGCGAGCTCGAGGTCTACGCGGGGCCGGCACTGGCGATCTGCGAGGAGAGCGAGGTTCCGGGTTACCTGGACTTCGTGCGCCCGCACCTGGCCCTCTACATCGGTGGCATGGGTGCACGCGGCAAGAACTTCTACAACGAGCTCGCCTGCCGCTACGGCTACGAGGCCGAGGCCGCCCGGATCCAGGACCTGTACCTGGACGGCAAGAAGGAGGAGGCCGCCGCGGCCGTGCCCGACGAGTTGGTCCGCTCGGTCTCGCTGATCGGCCCGGCGGGGTACGTGGCCGAGCGCGTCGAGGCGTTCCGCGAGGCCGGGGCCACGACCCTCACCGTCACCCCGATGGCGCTCGACGCCCCGGGTCGTCTCCGGCTGGTGGAGCAGTTCCGCGAGCTCTGCTGAACCGTCGGGTCAGGCCGTGCTGTCTCAGGCAGTGCTGTCTCAGGCCACGCGGTCCCCGGCCCGCCGGGACACCGCAGCCCCGAGCTGGAGCATGCGCATCGACCGCTCGGTGGCCTCGACCAGCAGTCGTCGACCCTGGGCGACGGCGTCGGCCAGGGGCATGGGGACCGCCATGATCGAGGTGACGGCACCGATGCCGATGTCGTGGACATCCGGCGCCCCCCGGCCCAGCGACCCGGCGATCGCCATCACCGGCACTCCGGCCAGCCCGGCGCGGCGCGCCACCTCGGCGGGCACCTTGCCCCGGGGCGTCTGGAAGTCGATCGCCCCCTCGGCGGTGATCACCAGGTCGGCGGCGGAGATCTCGGCGTCCAGGTCCGCCCCGAGCAGGTCCGGGGTGAGCAGGGTGTCGAATCGGGAGCGCAGTACCGCACCGAGCCCACCTGCCAGGCCGGCCCCGAGCCCGCCGGACGCACCGGTCCCGGCTCCCGTCCGCAGGTCGAGCCCACCGGGGGCGCCCACCCCGTCGCGCCGGAGCACGTCGGCCCACCGTTCCAGTCCCCGCTCGAGGTGTGAGACCTGGTGCGGGGTCGCCCCCTTCTGCGGGCCGAACACGCGGGCCACCCCGCGGGGTCCGCACAGGACGTTGGTCGCATTGCAGGCCAGCTCGACGGGCACGCGGGCCAGCCGCGGATGCACAGGGGACAGGTCCACGCGCGCCACCCGGTGGAGGTGACGGCCACCGTCGGGGAGCACCTCGTCGTCGTCGTCGAGGATCAGCGCCCCGAGCGCGGCGAGGGCCCCGACCCCGCCGTCACACGTCCCGGAGTCGCCGCAGCCCACCACGATCCGGTCGGCACCGGCGTCCAGCGCGGCGGCGATGAGCTCGCCCACGCCACGCGTCGTGGTCTCGCCCGGATCCCGCAGGTCGTGCGGCACGAGCGACAGCCCGGCTGCCGCGGCCATCTCGATGACCGCGGTGCGCGGCCCGCTCCCGCCGAGCATCACCCACGTCGCCGTGACCGGGAGCCCCACGGGACCGGTGACCACCGTCTCGGTCGTCACGCCACCGGTCGTGGCGGCGAGGATCGACACGGTCCCCTCCCCACCGTCGGGCACCGGCAGCGTCGAGACGTGCACCCCCGGCAATGCGCGGCGGACCCCGGCGGCGATGGCGTCGGCCACCTCGATGGCGTCGAGGGACTCCTTGAAGCCGGACGGGGCGACGAGAATGCGATCGGGCAGGTACATGAGTCATTTCCTTCAGGGGGAGGGGGTTCAGGACAGGAATAGGGGCAGGCCCAGGACGGGCCACACCCACCAGGCGAAAGCCAGGAACACCACACACATCAGCGGGGTGAGCCAGGCGGACAGTCGGAGCAGGTCACGACGTTCGAACGTGGGCACGTCGACCACACCCGCGAAGATCGTCACCGGCTTGGCGGAGGACGGCAGCGTGTGGCAGAGGCCCGCGGCGGCGGTCGACAACAGGGCGGCCGCAACCGGGGACACGCCCACTCCCGGCGCGAGTGACAGGACGATCGGCACGAGGACCGCGGACCGGGCCGAGCGCGACTGGATCACCAGGTGCGACAGGGCGGAGACCACCACCACTGCCACCACGAACACCGCGCCGGCGACCGGCCCGGAGTCCGGCACCCGACCCAGGGCGACCCGGGCGAGCAGGTCCGCCGCGCCGGACGTGCCCAGGGCGTGGCCGAGCGTGACGGTGGCCGCCATGAAGAGCAGCAGGGCCCACGGGATCTTCTTCACCGCGTCCCCCAGCTCGACCCCGCCGTAGCGCGGGGACGTCACCACCAGGGCGCCGATCAGGGCGATCAACGCCGGTGGCGCCCCGTGGAGTGCCTCGGTGGACCACAGCACGATCATCGCCGCGAGCAACAACACGGTGCGGGACTGCTGGACCGTGAGCGGACCCGTCACCCGGCCCGCGCCGGCGGCCTCGAACTCCGACACCCCGATCTGCAGCCCGCGGCCGCGTTCCTCGGAGGTGGTGAACAGCAGGAGGACGAGTTCGGCGGCCAGGTGCGAGGAGACCAGCGCCAGCGGCAGTCCGAGGATCAGCCAGTTCGCGAAGTCGAGCCCCTCGTGGCCGGCGGTGGTGAGCAACTGCACGGTGATGAGGTGGGCGCCGGCCCCGATGAGCGAAGCGACGGCGGACAGCAGGATCACCGTGGGGAACAGCAGTGCCAGCATCCGCACGAGCGCCGGCCGGTCCGCGAGCACCCTGGCCAGCGCCAGGAAGACCGGCAACGCGAGCGCGGCCCGCCCGGACGTGGCGGGGACGGCGAACGCCGTCGCCAAGAGCGCGGCGGTGAGCAGGTGCACCAGGCTCCGCGGCCCGCGGGCACCGGTCACCACGAACACCGCCGCCCGGGTGGCGAGTCCCGACGCGGACACCGCGAACGCGATGATGAACGCCGCGATGAGCAGCCACATCGTGTCGTCGCCGAGGGACCCGAACAGGGCGTCGGGGTCGGAGATGCCCAGAACGGTGAGGACGACGGCCGCTCCCAGCGCGACGAACGTGTCGTCGACATCGGTGAACACCCAGAACCACGCCGCCGCCGCGAACACGGTGAGGGTGGGGATCGCGGACGCCCCGGCGTCGGGGCCGGCCACGGCGAGCGCGACGACACCGGCGGCGAGGACCAGGGCGGCGACGGCCGCGCGGAGCACCCGCGTGGATGGCCGGAAAGAGCTCGGCCGGAGCCCGCGCCGCGGGGTGCTGCGGGCATGCGGGGACGACCCACCGGGCCCCGGGGTCCGGTGGTGGACGGTGGTGGTCACGACAGTTTGTATCCGGCCCCGCGGACGGTGACCAGCCGTTCGGCGCCGATCTTGCGGCGCAGTGTGCGGACGTACACGTCGACGACGTTGGAGGCGGGATCGAAGTCGTATCCCCAGGCATGGGCCAGGATCTGCTCCCGGGAGAGAACCTGGCCCGGGTGCTTGAGGAACACCTTGAGCATCGCGAACTCCCGGCTCGTCAGCTCGACGGGTCGCCCGGCGACGGTGGCGATCCGGGTGAGCAGGTCGAGGGTGAGGTCGCCGTGGTGCAGGACGGGTGTGGCCTCCGCTGACTCACCGCGCTCGCCCAGCCGGATACGCACCCGGGCGAGCAGTTCGGCGAAGTGGAACGGCTTGGCCAGGTAGTCGTTGGCCCCGGATTCCAGGCCGAGGACGGTGTCGTCCACCGAGTCGCGGGCGGTGAGAACGACGACCGGCGTCGTGATCCCCGACCCGCGGGCGGTGGCGAGCACCTCGAACCCGTCCATCAGCGGGAGGCCGATGTCGAGGACCACCAGGTCGTGGTCGCCGGCCCGCATGGCCTCGAGGGCGGAGCGGCCGTCGGCGACATGGGAGGTGACGAAGCCGGCGGCGTGCAGGCCCTTCTGGAGGAACGACACGATCCGGGCGTCGTCCTCGGCGATGAGGATGCGGTTCACGGCTGGGCCTCCTGAGGGCGGTCTGGAACGGGGATGTCGACGGCGAAGGTGGCGCCGTGACCGGGCGTGGAGTCGAGGGTGACGGTGCCTCCGTGGGCAGTCGCGATCGCGGTGACGATGGCCAGTCCGAGGCCGGCGCCACCGGAACCGGAGGTCCCGGCGGTGCCGCGGTCGAAGCGGCGGAAGATGCGTTCGGCGTCCTCCGGCGCGACCCCGGGGCCCTCGTCGGCCACGGAGATCACCAGGCGGCCGTCGACCCACCGGGACCCGATCCGGACCCGGTCGCCCACCTCGGTATGGGTGACCGCGTTGGACGCGAGCTGGAGCACGGCCTGGGTGATCCGCTGCGGGTCCACGGACGCCTCGCCCTCGGCGATCTCGACGAGTTCCCACCGGCGGTCGCCCAGCTGTTGGGCCTGGGACTCGATGTCCAGCAGCAGCTCGGCGGCGTCGACGGGTCGGGGCCTGACGAAGTCGGGTCGCTCGGACTTGGCCATGGTGAGCAGGTCGGAGACGATCCGGGACATGCGGTCGAGTTCGGAGTCGACGAGGCGGAGGGTCTCGGCGCGGGCGGCGGGGTCGTCGTCGGGATCCATCGTCTCGAGGTGACCGCGGATCACCGTGATCGGAGTCCGCAGCTCGTGACCGGCGTCGTCGACGAACCGACGTTGGGTGTCGTAGGCACCCTCGATCCGGTCGAGCATCGCGTTGAACGTCTCGGCGAGCTGGGAGATGTCGTCGCGACCGTGTACCGGAACCCGGCTGTCGAGGTCGCTCTCCTGTATCCGCTCGGCCACCAGGCGCACCTCTCGGACGGGCGCGAGGATCTGTCCGGCCACGAGGTAGCCGAACAGTGCGGTCAGCGCGAGGCCGCCGAGCGACCCCCAGCCGAAGACGCGCATGGTGGAGTCCACCTCGGCACGTTCCGGCCCGGTGAACACGGCGATCACGAACGTCGACTCGCCGGCGGCCGCGTCCGCCCCGCCCGGTGTCTCACCGGCGGCGATGGTCATCTTGCCCCACCGGACCGGGCCGACAGGACTGTCGGCGATGCCCGACGGGGCGGCCGAGGCCCGGATGGTCTCGAGGAGTTCCGCATCGGCCGCGAGGTCGTAGGGGCTCGGATCGCCGGCGGAGCGGTCCACGGCGAACACCCTGGCCTCGTCCATCCCCAGGTGGACCTCGTCGGCCGCAGGGATCTGGCGGCTGAGGTAGAGCCGCAGCAGTCGTTCGGGATCGTCGAACGGCTCTGCGGTCGTCGGATCGACGCCCTCCCGGACGAACGCGCGGAACTCGTCGAGCTCCTGGACCACGTCCGCGTTCGCGGTCCGGTCGACGTCGGCCATGAGCAGTGTCCGGAGCGTCAGACCGAGTGCGAGCAGCACCAGGGCGGTGGTGAGCACGATCCACCCGACGATCCGCCACCGCGCCGGGATCGAGGTGGCGTCCGCCCGTTCGGCGGCGCCGGTCTCAGTCGTCCCAGTCGTCATCCCAGTCATCCCCGTCGTCGTCCCACCCATCGTCCCAGTCGTCATCCCGGTCGTCTCCGTAGTAGGGCACCACCGGCTGAACCGGTTGCACGGGCACCGGTCGCGCCGGTGCCGGTGCCGGTGCCGGCGCGGGCGCCGACGCCGGTGCCTCGCCGGGGGATGAGGTGGTGGTCGGGGAGGAGCTCGTCGTGGGAGATGACGACGACGAGGTACGCCCGTGCTGGCCGGGGGGCGCGTGCAGGTCGACCGTCGCGTCCTCGACCCGGACGGGCGGGGCGCCGGTATCGGAACCGATCGCCACGGCGCCCAGTGCGAGTCCGGCGGGCACGAGCACCACCGCGGCGATGAGGGCGAGCTTGCGCGTGAACTCAGACATGGCGGGCCCGGTCAGTCGTCGAGGTCGTCGTCTTCGTTGTCCCGGTCGTCGTCGCGGTCGTCGCGGTCGTCCCGGTCGTCGCGGTCGTCGTCGTCCCGGTCATCGTCCTGATGATCCAGGTCGTCGTCCGTCGACGGGGCGGCGGCTCCCGCGGTCCCGTCGACGGACTGGGCAGGCGCGGTCACGGTGGTGGTCTCGGAGGCAGGGGCATTGCTCCCGGCGTCATTCCCCGCGCCGCATCCGGACAGGATGAGGGCGGCGGAGGCGGACAGGGCGAGGAGGACGGTGCGGAGGCTGTTGTTCTCTGTCATGAGTGCCATCCTGGGTGCCCGGTATGACGGGTTGATGAAACCTCCATGACGGAGTCTTCATGTCGCACCACGGCGGGCGCCGGTGTCGGCCGGACGCGAGAACACCCCGCGGTGGTCGACCGCGGGGTGTTCTCGGGTGCTTTCGGATGCCGCCCGGTGGGGCGACCAGCGCCGGTCAGGCGAGATCGACCACCACGTTCTTCAGCACGGGGGCGTCGTCGCGTTCCACGACGGTCGCCGCCACGAGCAGTCGCGAGCCCTCTTCCCACACGCGGATGCGCATGGTCTCGCCGGGGAAGAAGATGCCGCCGAAGGTCACGCCGTAACCGCCGACGCGGGCGACGTCACCGCCGAGCACCTGATCCACGACCGCGCGCAGCACCAGGCCGTACGAGCACAGTCCGTGGAGGATCGGGCGCGGGAACCCGGCCGCCTCAGCGAACGCGGGATCGGAGTGCAGCGGGTTGCGGTCGCCGCAGAGACGGTAGAACAGCGCCTGCTGGGGGAGCGTGGCCACCTCGATGGTGTGGTCGGCCTCCCGCTCGGGGTACTCCACCTTCTCGGAGGTGCCGCGATCGCCGCCGAAACCGCCCTCGCCACGGGCGAAGATGCCCGAGCGCGAGGTCCACAGCTTCTCGCCGTCGGCGGAGACCGTCTCGGACTCCTGGATGATGACCGCGGCGGAACCCTTGTCCTGGATCTCGGCGATCTTCGTGGTGGTGGTGGCGGTGCCGGAGGCGGGGATCGGCCGGTGCAGCGTGACGGACTGGCTGCCGTGGACGACCTTGGCGAGGTCGATCTCCACGCCCGGGAAGGACACCCGGGGCGCCTCGGTGACGTTCATCGTCGCGGCTACGGTGGCGAACGACGGCAGCACCTTGGGGTCGGTGTCGTGGACGTACGCCAGCCCGGTGGTGTCCATCGGGTCGGCGGCCGCGCCCACCGACAAGGCGTAGAGCGCCACGTCGGAGGCGGTCCAGGAGAACTCCTGCGAGGGCAACTGCGCCCCGAGGGCCTTGTCGAGGTCGATCGGCACGTCAGACTCCCGTCTTCGCGGTGGTGGGGGTGGAGGCCAGCATGTTCTCCACGGCGAGGTAGCCGAAGACCATCGCGGGGCCGATGGTGGCGCCCGGGCCGGCGTAGGTGTGGCCCATGACCGGCGAGGACGCGTTGCCCGCGGCGTAGAGGCCCTCGATCACGGAGCCGTCCTCACGCAGGACCCGACCGTGGACATCTGTGTTCGCGCCGCCCTTGGTGCCGAGGTCGCCGGGCACCATCTTGGCGGCGTAGAACGGCGCCTTGCGGACCGGGCCGAGGCTCGGGTTGGGCTTGTTGGTCGGGTCGCCGTAGTAGTGGTCGTACCCCGACTCGCCGCGGTTGAAGTCCTCGTCGACGCCCTTTGCGGCGAAGCCGTTGAACTTCTCGGCGGTCCGCTCCAGCGCCTCCGCCGGCACGCCGATGAGATCGGCGAGCTCGGCGAGGGTGTCCGCCTTGTGGAAGTTCTCGGTCTCGAGCCACTTCTTGGGCAGCGGTTGCTTGGCCTGCAGGCCGGCGAAGAGGTACCGGTTCTTGTACTCCTGGTCGAAGATGATCCAGGCCGGGACGTTCTCGCCGGGGGTCCCCTCCTGCCCGGCGGGTGCCTGTCCGAACTCGCCGCCGTACATCTTGTGGCCGGCCTCGACGTAGGGCAGCGACTCGTTCATGAACCGCTCGCCGCGGGAGTTGACCATGAAGGAACACGGCAGCGACCGCTCGGCCAGTGCGAACCAGGGGCCGCGCGGCAGCAGGATCGACGGACCCCACCAGGAGTCCTCCATGAAGGACAGCGAGGCGCCGGCCTTCTCCATGTACTCGATTCCCTCACCGGTGTTGGCGGCGGCGCCGACGGTCCACGAGGTGGGGATGGGCTGACGCTGGTACTTGTCGCGCATCTCCTGGTTGTGCTCGAAGCCACCGGACCCGATCACCACACCGAGTCGCGCGCGCAGGGTCATCTCCTCGCCGTTCCGGGTGACGGTGACGCCCACGACGCGCTCCTGGGTGCCCGAACCCTCGGTGACCAGGCCGGTCATGGGGGTCTCGAGCCACACCGGAACGCCGGCGTCGAGCAGGCCCTTGCGCATCGCGGCGATGAGCGCGCGACCCATCCCCACCGAGTTCTGCCCGCGCGCCTTGGCGAGGAACATCCGGAGGGCGACCCGGATCGAACGCCTGATGCCCTTGGTGTGCGGACGCTGGAGGAGGTTGAGCCAGCGGTAGTCGGACTGCATCACCACCATGTTGACCGGCGCCTTGGCGTAGCCCGGCTCCAGCTTGTCGGCCTCGGACCCGAGCTGGCGGAGGTCGAACGGCTTGGGCTCGACGGACCGACCACCGAGACGACCACCGGGGGCCTCCGGGTAGTAGTCGGCGTAATCCTTGACCCACTCCAGCCGCAGGGGGCTGTTGGCCAGGACGAAGTCCAGGACCTCGGGGCCGCGGTCGATGTAGGCGTCGATCCGCTCGGGTTCCACGACGTCGCCGATGATCGCGCGCAGGTAGGTCCGGGCCGCCTCCGGCGTGTCCAGGACACCGTCGCGCTGGAGCACCGAGTTGTTGGGGATCCACACGCCGCCGCCGGAGCGGGCGGTGGAGCCTCCGTAGTGTGGGGCCTTCTCAACGAGCACCACGCTGAGGCCCTTCTTTGCTGCCGCGAGGGCGGCCGTCATGCCTGCTCCACCGCTGCCGACGACGACGACGTCGAATTCCTGGTCTGCCATGTAGAACACGTTATAGAACTGAGCGCCGTGGCGCCAGACGCCCCAGGTAGCATCCCCGTCATGCTCAACAAAGAGACCCGCGCCACTCTCGCCCAGCGACTCTGGGACGCCGAGTCCGACGTCGCGCCGATCGTGCCGCTGACCGACGATCATCCGGACCTGACGCCGGACGACGCCTTCGAGATCCAGTTGGTGAACATCCGCCGCAAGCTCGACGCCGGAGCGGTGGTGACCGGACACAAGGTCGGGCTCGCGTCCAAGGCGATGCAGGAGATGATGGGCGTCGACGAACCGGATTACGGACACCTCCTCGACACCATGGAGTACCCGGAGGGGACCGCGATCGAGGCGGCCCGCTTCTGCTTCCCGCGGGTCGAGGTGGAGGTGGGCTTCATCCTGGGCGCCGACATCCCGCCGGAGGGGTGCTCCCAGGCCGAGGCCGCCGCGGCGATCGAGTGGGTCGTGCCGTCGATCGAGTTGATCGACTCCCGCATCCGGGACTGGAAGATCACGCTGCCCGACACGATCGCGGACAACGCCTCGTCGTGTGGCTACGTGGTGGGCGAGCAGCGGGTCCGGCTCGCGGACATCGATGTCGCCGCGATCGACGCGACCCTCTACAAGAACGGCGAGTTCCTCGCGTCCGGGCGTTCCGACGCGGTGCTCGGCAACCCGCTCAACTCGGTCGGGTGGCTCGCGTCGACGGTCGCCAAGTTCGGCGTCCGTCTGCGGAAGGGCGACGTGATCCTGCCGGGCACCGCGATCCGCGCGATGGACGCCGCCCCGGGCGACAGCTTCCGCGCCGAGTTCGCCGGGCTGGGCGACGTCACCATGGACTTCCGCTAGGCGTCCGCGGCCAGCGCGCGACTGGCCGCCGCGGCGACGCGGGTGACCAGCGGCTCGAGCCGGGCCAGGGCGCTCTCGTCCGCGGCGCTGGCGGACAACGCGGCGACCGCCCGCGTCCGGCCGGCGTGCTCCTCGTCGTCGTCGTCGAACACCGGCGCCGCCACGCAGTACAGGCCGGGGGTGAGTTCGGCGCGGTCGATCGCGCGTCTCCTCCGTCGTATCTCTGCGAGCTCCACCGCCAGGGCGTCGGGGGAGGTCAGGGTGGTGTCCGTCCACTCGACCAACGGCCCCTGCGCCACGCGGTCGGCCGCGTCCTCGTCGAACGCCAGCATCGCCTTGCCCACCCCGGTGCAGTACGCGGGTAGCCCGCCGCCGATCCGCGACGGCGACGGGATCGGCCGCGGCCCGTGCAGCTTGTTGAGGTAGACCACCTCGTCGCCGTGCAGTGTCGCCAGGTGCACGGTCGCACGGGTGGCCTCGAAGAGGTGCGCGAGGAAGGGCGTGAGCACCCGGCGGATCCGCTCGTACGCCGGCGAGACGGGGATCGGGTCCAGCTCGTGCACCAGCGGCCCCAGCCGGTAGCGCTGCCCGATCCTCGTCACCGCGTCGTTGCGCTCGAGCGCGGCCAGGAGGCGCAGCGCCGTGGACTTGGCGAGCCCAGTCTCGCGGGCGATCTCACTGAGCGTCATCCCCGTCCCGCCCGCCGTCACGCGTAGCACCTCGAAGGCGCGGTCGACGGGAGAGGCGGGGGGCTCGGTCATGCGCCGAGTGTAGCGCGCAGGTCCGACGCCGGAGGCCGAACTGTTCGAACACTTGCGCGAGTGAGCGTGACGTCTTAGACTCGAACAGAAGTTCTAGAAAGGGCGCGGCGGGGGTGGGGGCGTGACGACAACGACGACACTGTTCGTGGTTCCGGAATCCCTGGGCGGGCTCGACACGACAGCGGTGAGCGAGGCGGCACGAGCCGCGACCCTGGCGCAGAACCGGGCAGGTGCCACCCGGTTGGAGGCGGCAGCGGCCCTGGTCGAGCAGATGTCGCGGGCGGATGAGGTCGGCACGGGCGCTGACGGGGTCGGCGGGAACGGTTGTCCCACACGTCCGGCGTACGCACGGTTGGACCCGCAGTCCAGGGCTCGTGACCATCTCGTGGCGGCCTGTCAGCTCACGTGTTGGCACGCCGCGCGTCTGGTCACCGCCGGGGTCCAGATCCATTCGCGGCTCGCGCGACTGCGGGCCTCGGTGGAGCGCGGGGTCGTTCCCGAACAGCTCGCCATCGACATCGCCTGCAAGCTGGCCGACGTGCCCGACTCGATCGTCTCGGACGTGGAGGCCGAGGTCGTGGCGGGCATCGTCGACGACCTGGACGGCGGTGACCGGCCGACTCGGAATTCCGTGGACGGCCGGATCGATGACGCTGTCGGCCGCCTCGACCCGGAGGGCGCCGAGGACGCCCGGGCCCGGGCGGCGCTGACGCGCACGGTCCGATTCCGGTCGGGCCGGGACGGGATGGCCTCGATGTGGGCGAAGCTGCCTCTGGCCGATGCGGAGTTGCTGCGGGGACGCATAGAGACCGATGCCCGCGCCGCCTCCGGAGACGGAGTGCCTGGCACTCTGGATCAGCTGCGTGCCGACGCTCTCGCCTCCCTCGCCGTGTACGCCCCGGCCCCGGCGCCCGCCGATGCCGGCGGGACGGGCTCCGGACCGGGGGATGACGGATCGATCGAGCTGGGCGAGGTCACAGTGGGCGCGGACATGCCCAGGCCGTCACTCGGTAACGCCGCCGCGGCCGGCCAGCCGATCCGGATCAGCGTGATCGCCGCGGCCGGGCAGGGGCTGCCCAACAGGGTGGAGTTCGTGCACGGGGCGTACAGCAGTTTCAACTGGTTGTGCCAGCAGTTGCTGGAGGGTGAGGACGCGAGCGTGCGGTTCGAGCTGGTCGACCCCGCCCCCGGTGCCCTCGACGGACCGGATCACGCCCTGCGGTACGTGATCACTCCGGCGATGGCGGAGAGGATCCGCATGCGCGACGGCACCTGCAGGCACCCGGGGTGCTCGGTTCCCGCGGAGGACTGTGACGTGGACCATGTGATCGCGTTCAACAAGAAGGATCCCGAACTCGGTGGGCCGACCACCGAGTGGAATCTCGTCTGCCTGTGTCGGAAACACCACCGGGAGAAGACGTTCGGGACCAACGCCTACCGGTCCGGGCCATTGGGTGAACTGGTCATCCTCACCGATACCGGACACGAACACCGCACCAGGCCCAAGGGCCCCCTGGCCCGTGCGCGCGACGCCATACGGGAACGCGAGTGGAACGCCTTCACCGACCGGCTCATCAGCGCAGACGGACACCTCACGAACCCTCCGGGCGCGGCCCGGGCGCGCGCACGGCCGGCCTGAGTGCCCGCGTTCGCCTCCCCGGAGTGCCGCGATTTCACTGAGTGGCACAGCCTGTTGTCGCACGAGGCCGCCCGCGCGACACTTCCGTCATGACAGACAAGACCAAGCTCACCGCCGCGATCGTGGGGTCCGGAAACATCGGGACCGACCTCATGTACAAGCTCCAGCGCAGCGAGTTCATCGAACCGAAGTGGATGATCGGCATCGACGCCGAGTCGGAGGGGATGAAGCGCGCCGCCGCGGAGGGCCTCATCTGTATGGCCGGCGGCGCCGACGAGCTCCTCACCTCGATCGAGGGCGGAGGCGAGAAGCCGGATCTGCTCTTCGAGGCCACCAGCGCCTACGTCCACAAGGAGTACGCGCCCAAATACGAGGCCGCCGGCATCGTGGCCATCGACCTGACCCCCGCCGCGGTGGGTCCGATGGTGATCCCGCCGGCCAACCTGCGCGACTTCCTCGACGCGCCCAATACCAACATGGTCACGTGTGGCGGTCAGGCCACCATCCCGATGGTCCACGCCGTCTCCTCGGTGGTGCCGGTCGACTACGCGGAGATCGTCGCCTCGGTGTCCAGCGAGTCCGCCGGCCCGGGCACGCGCGCGAACATCGACGAGTTCACCCAGACCACCAAGATGGCCATCGAGAAGGTGGGCGGCGCCAAGCAGGGCAAGGCGATCATCATCCTCAACCCGGCCGAGCCTCCCATGATCATGCGCGACACGATCTTCTGCTCGATCCCCGAGGACGCCGACCACGACCTCATCACCACCGCCATCCGCACGCGGGAGAAGGAGATCCAGGAGTACGTGCCGGGCTACCGGCTGCTCCAGGAACCGCAGTTCGATCCGCCCACCGAGATCACCGGCGGCATGGCCCGCGTGGCGATCTTCGCCGAGGTCGAGGGCGCGGGCGACTTCCTGCCGCCCTACGCGGGCAACCTCGACATCATGACCGCCGCCGCCGCAAAGGTCGGCGAGGAGATCGCCAAGAGCAAGCTCGGAGTGTGACAGACATGGACAAGAACAACCCGCTCAACGCACAGGCCCGCGCCTACAGCGCCGACCTCGACATCCGCATCACCGATTCCTCGCTCCGCGACGGCTCGCACCACAAGCGCCACCAGTTCTCCGTGGAGGACGTCCGCAACGTCGTGGCGGCGCTCGACGGAGCCGGCGTGCCGGTCATCGAGGTGACCCACGGCGACGGGCTCGGCGGTGCCTCGTTCAACTACGGCTTCGCCAAGTCGTACGACCAGGACCTCATCAAGGTCGCGGCCGAGACCGCCACGCAGGCCAAGATCGCCTTTCTCACGTTGCCCGGCCTCGGCATCAAGGACGACATCCTCAAGGCCCGCGACAACGGCGGGTCGATCTGCCGCGTGGCCACCCACTGCACCGAGGCCGACGTCTCGATCCAGCACTTCGGCTACGCCCGTGACCTCGGCCTCGAGACCGTCGGCTTCCTCATGATGAGCCACACCCAGCCGCCGGAGGTGCTCGCGAAGCAGGCCCGGATCATGGCCGACGCCGGCTGCCAGTGTGTCTACATCGTCGACTCGGCGGGGGCGCTCGTCATGGACCAGGTCTCCGACCGCGTCTCGGCGCTCGTCGCAGAGCTCGGCGACGATGCCCAGGTCGGCTTCCACGGCCACGAGAACCTCGACATCGGCGTGGGCAACTCGATCATGGCGATCCGCGCGGGAGCCCAGCAGATCGACGGCTCCACCCGTCGCTTCGGCGCCGGCGCGGGCAACACACCGGTCGAGGCGCTGGTGGGGTGCTGCGACAAGCTCGACATCACGACCGGCGTCGACTTCTTCAAGATCGCGGACGCGGCGGAGGACGTCGTCCGTCCGCTGATGCCGAGCGAATGCGTGGTCGACCGCCAGGCGATGATGCTCGGCTACGCCGGCTGCTACTCGTCGTTCCTCAAGCACGCCGAGGGCCACGCCCAGCGGTACGACGTGCCGGCCTCGGAGATCCTCATCCGCGCCGGGGAGCGCCGCCTCGTGGGCGGCCAGGAGGACCAGCTGATCGACATCGCGTTGGAGATCCAGAAGGAACTCGCCAACGCCTGACCGGGCCGGCGCGGCCCGGCGAGGTCAGGCCTTCTTGACCACGCTCGATTTGAGGTGCATGGGGCCGAAGCCGTCGATCCGGCAGTCGATGTCGTGGTCGCCGGGCCCGTCGACCAGCCGGATGTTGCGCACCTTGGTGCCCACCTTGATCGGCCCGGATCCGCCCTTGACCTTGAGGTCCTTGACCACCACAACGGTGTCGCCGTCGGCCAGGATGTTGCCGACGGCGTCCCGGATGTCCGCAGACCCCGCGTCGTCACCGACCGCGGGGTCGTCGGCGTTCCCGGCCACCCACTCGTGAGCGCACTCCGGGCACACGAGCAGTGGCGGCATCTCGTAGGTGTACTCGCAGGCGCACTCGGGGCACCGCGGCAACGTGGTCTCGCTCATTCCTCGACCATAGTGTCGCGGTGCGCCCAGGCCACGACCGGATCGAGGGACGTCTCGTCGACGAAGTGCAGCGGTTCGCCGGGCAACAGCATCCGCGCGGCGGGCGTGTCGGGGGTCCTGCGCAACTGGCGGCGGAGCGCGGCCATGAGGGTGCGGTCGAGCCGGGTGAGTCGTGCGGGGTCGAAGTCGCCGCGGAGGTGGAAGGTGGTGACGGCACGGCCCGACGCGTTGATCAGCCGGGCGGCGAGGTTGCCGCGCCCCGGGTCGTCGGCGGGGGAGAGGGCGACGACGACGAGGGCCGCCCTCCCGGGAGCCGAGCGGATCGCCCGGATGATCCGACGCCGCCCGAGGATCCGCGTCGCGTAGACGGGCGCGAGCACGATCAGCGGGTCGGCGTCGGAGGCGGTGGCGAGGTCGGCGAGCTCGACCGCAGGGGTGCCGAGCCGACTGCCGAGAGCGGTGGCATAGCGCCGGGTGGAGCCGTACCTGGAGGTGAAGGCGACGACGGGGCGGGTCACGCCCCCGAGTCTGCCAGCCTCCGGTGGAATCCGAGAGGTCTCACTCGGAGTACGACACCTCGACACGGTCGGTCTTGGGCAGGAGCTGGCAGCTCAGGACGTACCCCTCGTCGACCTCCTCGGGATCGAGGATCCCGTTGTGGATCATCTCGACCTCACCGGACTTGAGGATGCAGGCGCACGCCGAGCACTCCCCCTTGCGGCAGGAGAACGGTGCCTTGATGCCCTTGGCGAGCAGGACGTCGAGCAGCGGGGTCTTGCGGGGCCAGGAGACCTCGTGGACCTCGTCGTCGAGCTCGACGACGGCGGTCGCCGGGCCCTCGCCGTCGTCACCGGGGGAGTCGTCGATGACGATCTCGGCGAACGGATCCCCCTCGATCGAGGAGAAAACCTCGGTGTGGATGAGGTGCATGTCGGCGCCCGAGCGGCGGAGCCCGTCCTTGACGGTCTCCATGAACGGGGCCGGGCCACAGATGTAGGAGTGGCGCTTCGTGGCGACGGGCTGGAGGAGGTTGCCGATCATCTCCGCGGTGGGGATGCCGGAGACCGACTCGAGCCAGTGCAGGACGGTGAGGCGGTCGGGGTTCTCCCGCTGGAGCTTCTGCAGCTCATCCTTGAAGATGATCGACCTCTCGTCCCGGTTCGCGTACACCATGACGATGTGTCCGGTGCCCTGGGCGAGTGCCGACTTGAGGATCGACATCACCGGTGTGACGCCCGACCCGGCGGCAAGGAGGATGAAATCCTGGTCCAGGTTCTTGGGCGTGAAGATCCCGGACGGGGCGAGCACGTGCATGCTCATGCCGGCCTCGGCGTTGTCGCACAGCCAGTTGGAGCCGTACCCGTCGATCGTGCGCTTGACGGTCACCTTGAGTCGGGCGTCCTGGGTGGGGGAGCTCGACAGGGAATAGCAGCGCGCGACTGAGCCGGTCCGGTCGCTGGGGATGCGCAGCGTGAGGAACTGGCCGGGGGTGTAGCGGAAGTCGTCCTCGCAGCCTGCGGGGATGTCGAAGACGATCGACCTGGCATCGGCGGTTTCCTCGATCACCTCGGCGATCGTGAGCTCGCGCACGAAGGAGCCGAGCTGGGGTGTTTCGGTCATGGATCGGGAGCCTATCGCTTGGATACGCGCGGACGGGTTTCAGTGCACTGTCCCAGACGACGGCGACCTCCTCCGGGCTGTTCTCGCCCCGGGGAAGTCGCCGGCCGTCGGGGTGTTACTCGGGGACGTAGAGCGGGTTCACCATGTGCTCGTCGTCGGCCGGGTCGACGCCCTCGGCGATGGTCAGCAGACCCTCGGCGTAGGCGTAGCGGATGCTCGCGAGCATCCGGGGGCACGTGTCCTCGCCATCGGGCCGTGCACCACCCTCGCGCCACTCGTTGAGGACGGGGCAGTTGCGGTCGCCGCCCTCCGTCCACTGGATCGAGGTGTGCTTCTCGCTGTTCTTGCGCACGGCCACGCTGGTGCCGCAGCTGCGGCACTCGACGGGCTGGAAGCCGGCCCGCGTGTAGGTCTCGCGATCCAGGTCGGTGTACTCGTGGAGCCGCGCGGCGCGCGCGGGGTCGGTCTCGTCCCAGGTGGGCGCGCGCCGCGAATCGTTCTTCTTGAACATCACTTCTTCGACGGGGCCGCGCCCGCCTCGCCGGCGACCTCGGCCATGCCGGTGTACTGGGTCTGCTCGTCGGAGATCTCCGCCTCGCCGGCCGCTTGCTTGCGCATGTTCTCGGCGACCTCGCTCTCCCAGTACTGGTTGGCCGCGGTGGTGTCGACCTCGAACTCGAAACGCTCCTGCATCTCGGGTTCGACCTTGTCGCGGTCCACGTAGAACTGCTCGTACCAGCGGCGGAGCTGGTAGACGGGGCCGTCCTCCTCGCACAGGAGCGGGTTGGCGATCGAGGACTTGCGCTGCCAGATCCGGACGTCCTGGAGGAAGCCCTCGCCGAAGAAGGTCGCGATCTTCGCGGCCATCTTCGCCGACGTCTCGTCGTCGAAGCCCTGCGGCTTCTTCACCGAGAGCCCGTACATGAGCACGAACGAGTTCTGGTCGATCGGGTAGTGGCAGTTGATGAGGATCGCGTCGGTGACGAAGTCTCCGTACATCTGCTTGAGGGGGTTGATCATGTACGCGGGGCCGAAGTACGAGGCCTCGGACTCCAGGAGGGTGTCGCCGTACTTGCCGCCGGACGGATCGTGGTCCGGACGGCCCTTGGTGTTGAGGTACTGGGTGGCTGTCTGTCCCTCGAAGACGTTCTTGAAGTACGTCGGGAACGCGAAGTGGATGTAGTAGAAGTGGGCCATGTCGACGACGTTGTCGACGATCTCCATGCAATTGGAGCCCTCGATGACGAGGCGGTTCCACTCCCAGTCGGTCCACTCGCCCGTGTCGTACTCCTCGATGACCGGGATGGCGTCCTCCTCGAGGGGCGGGTTGCCCTCGTGGTCGTGCCAGACGAAGACCTGGCCGGACTGGACGTTGGTGATCCACGCGCGGGTCTTGGCACGCAGGGGCACGCGCTTGGCGTAGGGGATGCCCTTGCACTTGCCGTCGCCACCCCAGCGCCAGTCGTGGAACGGGCACGCGATGTTGCCGTCCTTGATCGAGCCGTCGGACAGGTCGCCGCCCAGGTGGCGGCAGTACGCGTCGAGGACCTTGATCTCGCCCTCGTCGTCGGCCCACACCACGAGCTTGGTGCCGAAGGCGTGGATGGAGTGGGGCTTGCCGTCGGAGAACTCCTTGACGGTGCCGATGCAGTGCCAGCCGCGTGCATATCGATCCCGGGCCTTGCCGGTATCGATCTCGCGGACGGCTCCGGGGGCTGAGCCGGGTGCGGTCATGATTCCTCCTGAGGGGCGTGAGCCGGATGAGAACAGGTTATAGAATGGGCGGGCAGGCCACAACCAGGGTGCGTAAGTGCTGGCACGGGGTGCCAGAAGCTCTTGCTCGGCGGCGGTTGTCTGGTGCAAAACTGTAACGTGTTCTAGTCTAGTCCGCATCACTCCCACGAACGCCAGAGAGGTTCACATGAGCGAGTACGCCTCCCACGAGGTCATCGACCGCATCACGGCTCTGCTGCCCGGTTTCGCCGAGCGGGCCCAGGAGACGGAGGACCTGCGCAAGGTCCATCCCCAGAACATCGCGGAACTCGACGAGGCCGGCTTCTTCAAGCTGTGCCAGCCGGCCCAGTGGGGCGGGTACGAGGCGGACATGGAGACCTTCTACACGGCGGTCAAGACCATCGCGACGGCGTGCCCGTCCACCGGGTGGTGCGCGAGCATCCTCGGTATCCACAACTGGCACCTCGCGCTCTTCCCGCAGCAGGCGCAGGAGGACGTGTGGGGCGAGGACCCGACGGTGCGGATCTCGTCCTCGTACGCGCCGATGGGTGCGGCGAAGAAGACCGCCGACGGGCTGCTGCTCAACGGCAAGTGGTCCTGGTCCTCGGGTTCAGATCACGCCGACTGGGTCTTCGTGGGCGGCCCGGTGCTCGACGACAACGGCAAGATGGTCGACTTCTGCACGTTCCTGGTCGAGAAGTCGCAGTACGAGATCCTCGACGTCTGGCACGTCGCCGGGCTCAAGGGCACGGGCTCCAACGACATCCTGGTCAAGGACGCACTCATCCCCGAGCACCGCGTGCTGTCCTTCGGCCTCATGGCGGCCACCAAGAGCCCGGGTCTCGAGGTCAACACCAACCCCATCTACAAGATGCCGTGGGGCACCATCCACCCCACCACCATCTCGACGCCGATCGTCGGCATGGCGTTCGGCTGCTATGACGTTCACCGCGAGCACCAGCGGGAGCGCGTGCGCGCGGCGTTCGGCACCGCGGTCAAGGACGATCCGTTCGCCAAGGTGCGCCTGGCCGAGGCGGCCGGCGACATCGACGCGGCGTGGCTGCAGCTCATGCGCAATGTGCGCGAGGAGCAGGACATCATCACCGCCGGCGGATACCCGGACATGACGATCCGCACGCGCGCCCGCCGCGACCAGGTCCGCGCCACGCAGCGGTCGATCGACGCCATCGGTCTGCTGTTCCAGAACTCCGGGGCCCGCGCCCTGGAGGAGACCTCGCCGATCCAGCGATTCTGGCGGGATGCCAACGCCGGGCGGGTCCACGCCGCCAACGAGGCCACCAAGGCGTACATCATGTATGGACAGAACGAGTTCGGCGAAAAGGTCACCGACTCGATGGTCTGATCCACCTCACGGATCGAAAGGACTAACAATTATGGCGATCAGCAATTTCGGGTATGTCCGGGTCTTCGCCACGGACATGGCCGCCTGGCACGAGTACGGCACGAAGGTGCTGGGTTTCGTGGTGGGAGCGGGCGACGATCCCGAGTCGCTCTACTTCCGGATGGACGATCATCCGCACCGGTGGATCATCGTCCCCGGCGAGGAGGACACGCTCTCCGCGGTGGGCTGGGAGTGTGCGAACGAGGGCGAGTTCGAGGACGTCAAGCGGCGCCTCGACGCGGCCGGTGTGCCCTGGGAGGACGCACCTGCCGAGGTGGCGCGCGACCGCAAGGTGCGCGGGCTGATCACCTGTCAGGACCCGGCCGGGTTCACGCTGGAGATCTACCACACCATCGCGCTGCAGCACCGTCGCATCCCGACGCCGTACGGGCACGAGTTCGTCACCGGCGACCAGGGTGCGGGCCACATCGTCCTGTCCACCCCGGACGAGACCGCGGCGCTCGAGTTCTACCGTGACGTCCTGGGGTTCTCGCTGCGTGACTCGATGAGCCTGCCGCCGGAGATCGTGGGCCGACCGGCCGACGGCGAGCCCGCGTGGCTGCGGTTCCTCGGCTGCAACCCGCGGCACCACTCGCTGGCGTTCACCCCGTTCCCCAACCCGACCGGGATCATCCACCTGATGGTCGAGGTCGGTACCGCGGACGACGTGGGGCTGGCGCTGGACCGGGCGACGCGCAAGAAGGTGAGGATGTCGGCCTCGCTCGGCCGGCACGTCAACGACAAGATGCTGAGCTTCTACATGAAGACGCCCGGCGGCTTCGACTGCGAGTACGGCTGCGAGGGCGTGCAGGTCGAGGACGACGAGAAGTGGGTGGCGCGGGAGTCGACGGCCGTGAGCCTGTGGGGCCACGACTTCTCCGTCGGGTTCAAGTAGCCGCCTAGGCTGGGCCTTGTAGACAGTTCACGAGCCGAAAGTCCAGGGAGGACGACCCACATGAGCAGCACCGACGAAAGCCCGGAGGGCCAGTCCTTCAGCAGCCGTGAACTGCGTGACGCACTGGGACAGTTCTGTACGGGGATCACCGTCATCACCGCGATCGAGGACGACAAGCCGGTGGGTTTCGCCTGCCAGTCGTTCTCGGCCCTGTCGCTCGAGCCGCCGTTGGTGCTGTTCTGCCCGATGAAGACCTCGGGTTCGTGGAAGGGGATCGAGAAGGCGGGACGGTTCGTGGTGAACATCCTGTCCGAGGAACAGGAGGACGTCTCCTCGACGTTCGGCCGCCGCGGTGACGACAAGTTCGCGCAGATCGACTGGTCGCCCAGCCCGCTGGGCTCGCCGGTGATCGACGGCGTCATGGCCTGGTTGGACTGCGAGATCGACCAGGTCCTCGACGGCGGCGATCACTGGATCGTGCTGGGGCGGGTCGATAACCTCGGCCCGACCAAGCGCGACATCCGCCCGTTGCTGTTCTACCGCGGTGCCTACCTCAGCATCGAGGAGGACGTGGTCGACCCGACGCCCGAGCAGGAGGAGTTGGAGAACTTCATCACCTCCGCCGACTCCTACACGTGGCTGTGAGCGGGCCGGTGGGCGAGGTCGGCCGGGCCACGGAGCCGCTGGCCAAGGCGTTGGCCGAGGCGGAGGAGATCATCCGCTCGGCGCCGCACGTCCACACCGAGGAGGACGTCGCGGAGGGCCTGGACTACCTGATGGGGACCATCCGGGGGGCCATCGAGACCGGCCAGCACCGCGGGCGCAGTCACCCGCAGCTGTTCCAGGCCACGGGCCCGTATACCAAGATGGGCCTGGACAACCCGGACACGTTGTACTTCTACGCCAACCTCACCGACGGCGCGGAGTACGTGATCGAGGGGCGGCGCGGAACGACCGCGGACCTGTCTTTCCAGGTGATGGCGGGGACGTACTCGGCCGACGAGCGCGCCGCGTCGCACGCGGCGTTCGACGACCGCGCGCTGGAGATCGACGCCGAGGGTCGGTATCACTTCCGATTGGGGCCGGCGAGATACGACGACGACGAGGGCGACTCCGGCTACGTGGTGCTCCATCCGGGATCGTCCATGATCGCGGTCCGCGAGGTGTACTCGGACTGGAGCCGTGAAGAGGCCGGGTCGGCGATCATCCGCAGACTCGACACGGTCGGCACCGCCCCGGAGCCGGTGACGCTCGCCGGGCAGGAGAAGTTCTACACCAAGCTCGCCGAGGCGCTCGTCGGCCGGCTGCGTACCTGGCTGGCGTTCCCGGAGTGGTTCTTCGGGGACCAGCCGCGCAACACCCTGAACGAGCCCCGCCGGACGCCGGGTGGGCTCACCACGCAGTACTCGTCCGCGGGCGTCTTCGAGCTCGGGCCGGACGAGGCCATCGTGATCTCCGTGCCCGTCGCCGGGGTGCCCTACCAGGGCTTCCAGCTGGGCAGCATGTGGTACGCCTCGCTGGAGTACGTGCACCACCAGACGAGTCTCACCGCCGACCAGGCGCACGTCACCTCCGACGGGCTCATCCATCTGGTGGTCTCCGAGCGGGACCCGGGGTTGGCCAACTGGGTCGAGACGCTCGGTCGTCGCGAGGGCATCATGCAGTTCCGGTGGCAGCGGGTGAGCGACCCCGTCACGCCGGAGCTGGGCCCCACGGTCAGGGTGGTGCCGTTCGAGCGGCTCGCCGACGAGGTCCCCGGATACGACGAGTTGCGGGTGACGCCCGAGCAGTGGCGCGAGCGGATCGCCGCCCGCCAGGACGCGTTCGCGCGGCGGGGGCTCTCGTGAGCGGGCCGGCCGGGACCGACTCCGATCGTGTCCACGTCGGCACTGTCGAGGACCTGCACGCCAGCGCGTCGCGCACGGTCGGGCTCGAGGACTTCGCCGACGGCGACGACGGGCACCGCGAGGCGCTGGGGGTTCTGCTGGACTCCCTGCACTCCGACGCGGGTCTGACCCCGGCCGGCAGCAAGTACTGGCGGTCGGTCCTCAAGAGCGCGCTCACCGCCCGGCTGCTGGCGAACGCGGGATTCTCGGCGGACCCGGCCCGGGCGGACTCCGTGATCGAGCGGCCCGTCGTCGTCACCGGGTTGCCCCGGACCGGCACCACGGCGCTGCACCGGCTCCTGGGCGCCGACCCCGCCAACCAGGGGCTCGAGCTGTGGCTCACCGAGGTCCCGCAGCCGCGGCCGCCTCGCGAGCAGTGGGAGGACGACCCCGCCTACGTCGGCCTGCGGGACCTGTACTCGGGGTTCATGGCGGAGAATCCCGACTACGGCGGGGTGCACTACATCTCCGCCGACGACCTCGAGGAGTGCTGGCAGCTGCTGCGTCAGTCGGCGACCAGCGCCTCCTACGAGTGCCTCGCCCGACTCGACGGCTACTCGCAGTGGCTGGCCGGGGTCGACTGGGTGCCCGCGTACCGGCGTCACAGGCGGAACCTGCAGCTCATCGGGGCGAATGATCCCGGGCGGCGCTGGGTGCTCAAGAACCCCAGCCACCTGTTCGCGCTGGACGCGCTGCTGGAGGTGTACCCGGACGCGGTGGTGGTGCAGACGCACCGGGATCCGCGGAAGTCCATGGCGTCCATGTGCTCGCTCGCGCACAAGACCGCCACGGAGTGGTCCACGCGGTTCACCCCGGAGTACATCGGTGCGTCGCAGTTGGACTTCTGGGCGCGGGGCGTCGAGACCTTCGACGCCGCCCGCGCCCGGCACGAGGCGGACCCGGCATCGCGGGCGACGTTCGTGGACGTCGACCACCACGAACTGGTGGACGATCCCGCGGGCGTGGTGGAGCGCGTCTACGCCGCGGTGGGGACGGAACTGCCGGAGGACGTACGCGCGGGCGTGGTGGCCGAGAACGACAAGAGTCTGTCCGGCGACCGCGCGCCCGCGCACCGGTACACGCTCGCCGACTACGGACTCAGCGAGGCGCTGATCGCGGAGCGGTTCGCCGGGTACCGCGGGCTGGAGGGCTAGAGGTACTTGCCGACCGCGTCGATGATCTTCTCGGCCACGTCCCGGGTGCACACCAGCAGGTCGGGGAATTCGATCTGTTCGGTGTTGTATACTAGTTCGGACCCGTCCAGGGCGCTGGCGTGCAGACCGCGCTGCTGCACCACGCCGACGGTCGCGGCGGAGTCCCACTGGTGGTGCCCGCTGGTGTGGATGTACGCGTCGCACTCGCCCTCGAGCACCGTCGCGGTCTTACCGCCGCCGGATCCGAGGTGGACCAGGGAGGCGCCGAGTTCCTCGGCGAGCTCTTCCGCGAACGCCGGCGGTTCGGCCTCCGAGACGGCGATGCGCAGGCGGTCGTCCTCACGGGGCGGTACCAGCGGGCCGGGCCGGGGGCCACGGATGATCGACAGGGGCTGGTAGGTGGTGGCGCCGCGTCCGGTGAGGACGCGGCCGTAGGCGGGCATGGCGATCGCGCAGGCGGTGATGCCGCCGACGCCCTGCGGGTCCTTCTCCCACAGCGCCACGTGGACCGCCCAGTCGGGGCGGCCCTCGGTCACGTAGGAGCGGATCCCGTCGAGGGGATCGACGAACCACACACGGTCGGCCTCGAGCCGGGCGCGGGAGTCGGGGTCCCACTCGCCGAACACCAGGTCCCCGGGTCGCGCCACGGCGAGCCGGTCGATGATGACGGACTGCGCCTCACCCTCGGCGAACGCGCCGAGGTCCTCCGGCGCCACCTTCGAGACCCGCAGGTCGGTGAGCAGGCGTCCGGCCTGGGCCGCGAGGTCCTCGGCCGACCGCTGGTCATTGGTCCGTCCATGCGCGGGGAAGGGGCTCATGCGACTGATTCTAGTGGCCCCGGCTAGAGTCCCGCCGCGACCTCCAGCGCGGCGAGCAGTTCGTGGGGTTGGCCGAGCAACTGCGCGGTACCGTGTGCCCGCTTGAAGAACAGTTGGGCGTCGTACTCCCAGGTGATGCCGACGCCACCGTGGAGCTGGATCGACTCACCGGCGATCCACTGCAGGGCTTCGGAACAGTAGACCTTGGCGGCGGCCGCCTCGATCTCCGCGGCGTAGGCCGCCTCGTCGGCGTCCGGCCCGTCCCCGAGGGCCTGCGCCTCGGCGACGAGGGCGGCGGCGGAGTACGAGAGCGAGGCGGCGGTCTCCGCGCGGACGTACATGTCGGCCATGCGGTGCTTGAGTGCCTGGAACGAGCCGATCACGCGGCCGAACTGGGTGCGCTCCTGCGTGTACCGGACGGTCGCGTCCAGCACGGCGCGCGCGGCGCCCACCTGCTCGGCGGACACCGCCGCCCACGCGGCCGCGCGCAGGCGGGCCAGGAAGCTCGGCCGGGTGGCGATGGCGGTGGCCGCGGCGCCGTCGAACTCCACGCGCGCCAGGGTGCGGGTGGGGTCCATGACGGGCACGCGGGTGACGGTCACGCCGTCGGCGTCGGCGGGGAGCTCGAACAGACCGACGTCGTCGCCGGTGACGGCCACGACGAGTAGCGTGGTGGCGGTGTCGGCGCCCAGCACGTGGTGGGCGGTGCCGGTGAGGGTGGTGCCGTCGGCTCGGACCCCGGGGGTGGCCCAGCCGTCGAGCCCGGCCCAGCACAGCGCGGCGAGCTCGCCGGCGGCGATTCCGGGCAGCAGACGCGCGCACGCGGCCTCGTCGCCCGAGGCGAGGACGGCCTGTGCGGAGAGGACCGCGGACCCGAGCATCGGGGAGGGGGTCAACCGGCGGCCGAGCTCCTCGCACACGAGGTGGGTCTCGACCCAGGTCGCCCCGGCACCGTCGTGTGACTCGGGGATCGACAGCGCGGCGGCCCCGATCTGGTCGACCAGCGTCGACCACAGCGCGGGGTCGTACCCGTGGTCGGAGGCGAACGCGGCGCGCACAGCGGCGGAGTCGGACCTCTTCTCCAGCAGCGCGGCCACGGACTGCCGCAGCGCGGCCTGTTCTTCGGTGTCGACGCCGGGGGTGGCGGGGGCGGTCATCGGGTGGCCCCCGCGGCGTCCGCGCGGAGCGAGTCGAGCACGCGGCCGCGGTGGTAGCTCTGGGTGCCCCACGCCGTCTGCAGGGCGCGGGTCTTGGTCAGCCACAGGCCCAGGTCGTGCTCGAGCGTGTAGCCGATCGCGCCGTGCACCTGCAGCGCCGTGCGGGCGGCCAGGTAGGCGGCGTCGGCGACGGCCACGCGGGCGGCGGAGACGTCGCGCACCGCGGCTGCGGGGTCGTCGGGGTTCTCGGCGATCGCCAGGGCGCCGGCCCACAGCAGTGGTCGGGACATCTCCAGCGCGATGGCCACCTCGGCCAACTGGTGCTTGAGGCCCTGGTACTCACCGATGAGCTTGCCGTACTGCTTGCGCTGCTTGGCGTAGTCGACGCTCATCGTGAGCATGGCCTGACCGAGGCCCTGGAGCTGCGCCGCGGTGCCGAGGGCGCCGTGGTTGACCAGGTCGGTCGTGCTCGCCGCCGCGACGCGGGCCCCCGCGGTCGGGGTGGCCACCGTGCGGGCCCGGTCGACCGACCGACGGGTCTCGCCGGCCTCGGCGGTGAACACCTCGTCGTCGTCGGCCACCCACAGGTACTCCGCCACGTGCACGTCGGGCGCGAGCGGCGAGACGCCGGGCACGGCGACCGACGCCAGCGCACCGCCGGCGATCTCCCCGGCCACGTCCCCGGAGGCGATACGCGGCGCCACCATGACGGTCTCCACGACGGGACCCGGCACCGCGTGGCGGCCCAGGACCTCGAGCGCCGCCACGGCCTCGACCGCGGTGGCCCCGGCGCCGCCGGCGGCCTCGTCGATGAGCAGGGCGGCGGCGCCCGTCTCGGCGACGCGGCCCCACACGGCGGTGCCGGGGGCCGTGTCACCGGCGGCCCACGAGCGGATCACCGCGGGCATGTCGGACTTGGCCAGCAGGGAGTCGATGCTGCCGGCGAAGTCGATGATCTCGGGATCGAGTGCGAACTGCATATTCAAGAACCGCCTTCTCAGCCGCGCGGGAGGCCGAGGAGTCGCTCGGCGATGATGTTCTTCTGGACCTCGTTGGTGCCCGCGTAGATGGGGCCGGCGAGGGCGAACAGGTACCCGTCCATCCACTGCTCCCCGGCGAGTTCGCCGGCGGGCCCGAGGACGTCCAGGGCGGTCTCGTGGGTCGCGATGTCCCAGTCGGACCAGAAGACCTTGTTGATGGAGGACTCGAAGCCGAGGTTGGCGCCGCCGGTGAGCTTGGTGACCGTGTTCCACGTGCTCAGCTCGTACGCGCGGGAGCCGATCCAGGCGTCCGCCACACGGTCGGCCAGCGCCCCGCGGGTGCGATCGTCGAGGTCGCCCTCCCGGGAGTCCCACAGCTCCAGCAGCCGGTCGGTGGTGGCCAGGAACCGTCCCGGGGAGCGTAGCGAGAGGCCGCGCTCGTTGTTGGCGGTGGACATGGCCACCTTCCAGCCCTGGTTGACCTCGCCGATCACTCCGGACTCGGCGGGGTTCGCCGGGTCGTCGGGCACGAAGACGTCCTCGAGGAACAGCTCGGCGAAGCCGGGGAGCCCGTCGAGCTGGTCGATCGGGCGCACGGTGACGCCCTCGGCCCGCAGGTCGAACATGAAGTAGGTCAGGCCCTTGTGGCGGGGCTCGTCCGGGTCGGTGCGGAACAGCCCGAAGCCCTTGTCCGCGAACGAGGCGCGGGTCGACCACACCTTCTGCCCGTTCAGGACCCACCCGCCGTCGACCTTCCTGGCGGTCGAGCGCAGCGAGGCCAGGTCGGACCCGGCCTCGGGCTCGGACCAGGCCTGCGCCCAGATGTCGTCGGCCCGGGCCATGCGCGGCATGATGCGCGCGAGCTGCTCGGGGGAGGCGTGGTCGAACAGGGTCGGGGCCAGCAGGAAGATGCCGTTCTGGCTCACCCGCAGCGGCGCGCCGGCGCAGAAGTACTCCTCCTCGAACACCACCCAGTTGACCAGTCCACAGTCGCGGCCGCCGAACTCCTCGGGCCAGGAGACGACCGACATGCGGGCGTCGGCCATCTTCCGCTCCCACTCCCGGTGGGCCTCGAAGCCCTCGCGGGTGTCCATGTGGGGCAGCGGCTCGGCGGGCACGTTGGCCTCGAGCCACTGTCGCACCTCGAGGCGGAAGGCCTCGGTCGAGGCGTCCAGTTCCAGATCCACGGCGTCAGCCCTCCTTCTTCTCGGTGGGGGAGGTCGTCCCCGTGTTGGCGCTGTCGCGCATCGAGCGGGCGTCCATCCCGCCGAGCGAGGCGGAGAACGAGTCCGTGTCGTCCGGCTCCGCGTTGGCCGAGTGGGCGAACATGTGCCACCCGAACGCGGTGTCCAGGGAGGTCTGCAACCCCATCTGGTCCTCGTTCGAGTTGATGACCTTCTTGGCCAGGGTGAGCCCGAAGGCGGGCATGGCCTTGATCTCATCGGCGATCGAGTCGACCCTGGCCTGCAGCTCGTCGCGGGGGACCACGTGGTTGAGCATCCCCCACTCCAGGGCCTCCGCCGCGCCGAATCTGCGACCGGTGTAGAGGATCTCCTTGGCGCGGCGCGGGCCCAGCACGAAGGCGTGGGCGAAGTACTCGACGCCGGGGATGCCCATCTTCACCACCGGGTCGGAGAAGAACGCGTCGTCGGACGCCACGATGAAGTCGCAGACCCACGCCAGCATCAGCCCGCCGGCGATGCAGGCCCCGTGGACCTGGGCGATCATCGGCTTGGGGATCTCGCGCCAGCGCCGGCACATCTGGACGTAGACCTCGGACTCGCGGGCGAGTCGCCGGTCGCCGCCGCCGCGGGTGGTGTGGTCCCACCAGATCGCGGCGCGGTTGGGGTACTCCACGTGATGGTCGCGCTCGGGGGTGCCGATGTCGTGGCCCGCCGAGAAGTGCTTGCCGTTGGCCCGCAGGACGATCACCTTGACCGCGTCGTCCTCGACGGCCCTGATGAACGCGTTGTCCAGCGAGTACGTCATGACCGAGTTCTGCGCGTTGCGGAAGTCGGGACGGTTGAGGGTGACGTACGCGGTGCCGTCGGAGACCTCGTAGGCCACCGGCTGCGTGTCCGGCCCGAGGTCGTCGACCCCGAGGACCGGGGGGATGGGTGCATCGGTCATGACCTGGGACTCTCCTTACCTAGCAAGTGCTTGGTTGGTACTGTACCTCACACGCCGTAGCCGCCGTCCACGTCGAGCTTCTGTCCGGAGATGAAGCCCGCGCGGTCGGAGGCGAGGAACGCCACGGCCTCGGCGATGTCGGCAGCGGTTCCGAACCGACGCAGCGGGATGTTGCCGCGGGTGACCTCTAGCGCGCGCTCGTCGAGGTCGCCGGAGGCGATGAGCCGGGAGGCCATGCCGTCGGTCAGCATCCCCGGGCCCACGCAGTTCACCCGCACCCCGAAGCGCCCCTCCTCGGTGGCCAGGCCGCGGACGAGCTGCTCGACCGCGCCCTTGGGGGCGGCCGACAGTCCGTCGCGCACCGGGTAGCGGGTGGTGGCCGCGGTGGTGACGACGACGACGTTGCCCCCCACCGCACGCAGGTGCTCCAGCGCGGGGCGCACGATCGCGAAGAACCCGACCGCGTCGTCCTCGAGCTGTCGACGGAATTCGGACGGTGCGATCCGGGACAGGTGCACCATGGGCACGTGCGGACCGGCGCAGTGGGCCAGCACGCGGATTCCGCCGTGTCGGGAGGCGATCCCGTCGATCACCCCGGCCACCTCGTCGTCGTTCCCGTCGGCGCCGTCCCGCCCCGGGGTGAGGCGGACGCACTCGACGGTCCGGGATCCCTCCGCGGTCAGGTCGTGCGCGAGGTCGACGGGCTCGGTCGACCGGTACCCCAGCACCACCGGCGCATCGGGGAACTCGGCGGACAGGCGGCGTGCGACCGCCGCCCCGATCCCGCCGGACGCGCCCGTGACCACCACCGCGCCCGCTCCGCCGGGCCCGCCCGGCTCGGTCATCGGAGCTCGGTCTTGAGGATCTTGCCCGAGGCGTTGCGGGGGAAGGCCTCGACGAACTCGACCGTCCGCGGTCGCTTGAAGTTGGCCAGGTGCTCGGCGGCGAAGTCCTTCACGTCCTGCTCGGTGAGCCCCGACCCCTCGCGCCGGACGATGAAGGCCTTGCCGACCTCGCCCATCCGCTCGTCGGGAACGCCGATCACCGCGGACTCGACGACGCCGTCGATGCGGGCGAGGGCCTGCTCGATCTCGGCCGGGTACACGTTGAACCCGCCAGTGATGTACATGTCCTTGAGCCGGTCGGTGATCCGGAGATTGCCACGGGAGTCGATCTCCCCGACGTCTCCGGTGTGCAGCCAGCCGTCGGGGTCGATGGTCTCGGCGGTGTTCTCCGGGTCGTCGAGGTAGCCCTGCATGACCATCTCGCCACGGGTGAGGATCTCGCCGGACCCGCCGATCCGGATCTCCATGCCGGGGTAGGCGCGGCCGCAGGTCGTGGCCACAGTGACGTCGTCGTCGTCCGCGGTGGTGGTGGTGATGAACCCCATCGTCTCGGTCTGCCCGTACGCGGTGAGCACCGTCTCCAGCCCCAGGTCGGACTGCATGCGCTCGACCAGCACAACGGGGACGACCGAGGCACCGGTGACGGCCAGGCGCAGCGAGGACAGGTCGTACGCGCTGCGGGACGGGTCGTCGAGCAGCGTCTGGAAGATGGTCGGCGCCCCCGGCAGTACGGTGGCACGCTCGGTCTGGACCAGGCGCATCGTCTCGGCGGTCGAGTACACGGCCAGCGGGATGATGGTCGCGCCGAACAGGGTGCACACGAGGAAGCCGGCCTTGTAGCCGAAGCTGTGGAAGAACGGGTTGACGATGAGGTAGCGGTCGTTCTCGGTGAGCCCGCCGTTGGATCCCCATGCGCGCGCGCCGGCGACGGTCTGGCGGTGCAGGGCCACGACGCCCTTGCTCTTGCCGGTGGTGCCGGAAGTGAACAGGATGTCGGCGACGTCGTCGCCGGTCACCGCGTCCGCGCGGCCGTCGGCCTCGGCGAGCAGGTCCTCGGTGGCCAGCGCCCGGAGGTCGGCGAAGTCGAGGAGGTGCACGTCCGCGCCGTGGATGCTGTCGGCGTGGATGCCGTCGGCGGGGGCACTGTCGGCGGGGGCACTGTCGAGGGGGATGCGGACGAGGGTCCGCAGCTCGGTGACCCCGGCCAGGGTGTCGCCCGCCGTCCCGCGCGCGGCCGCGGCGAGGTCCGCGATCCGATCGGACCCGAGGAACGGTCCCGCGACCACGGCCGCGACCGCGTGGGTGCGCTGGATGATCTCGAGCGTCTCGCTCCCGGTGTAGCGGGTGTTCGCCGGGACCACGGCGCCTCCGACGTACTGCACGCCCAGAGCCGCGACCACCCAGTGGCGGGTGTTGGGCGCCCAGATCACCACGCGGTCGCCGGGGGCGACCCCGCGGGCCACGAGGCCTGCGGCGAACCGGCGGACCTCGTCGAGCAGCTGCGCCCACGTCCAGCGGGTGTCCTGTCCCGGTTGGACATCGGCGATCGCCTCGCGGTCCGGCCACGTCAGCGCCGCGCGGCGAAGGGCGGCGGGCGTGGTCTCGACGGCAGTGCCCTGGGCGGGCGTGGTCTCGGCGGGGGGATTCATCGCGGACTCCTCGGTGGGGCTGCGGGTGTGGCGCACGCAACCCTACCAAGCAAGTGCTTGGTCAGTCTCGATCCGCGCGTCCGGCTAGTACTTGAAAGCACCCCGGTCGACGGTGAGCTGGACCCCGGAGATCGACCGCGACCCGTCCCCGGCGAGGTACGAGACCACCTCGGAGACCTCCTCGGGCGGCATGAAGTCGGCGAGGGTGCTCGCGCCGTCCACCCGGGCGTTCTTCAGAGGCATCGGGGCGAAGCTGTGGAGGAACGACGGGAAGCGGCCGAAGAGTTCGGCCATCCCCTCGGGATCGATCATGGGCGTGGCCACCGAGTAGGGATGGATCGAGTTGACGCGGATGCCGAACTCGCCCACCTCCAGTGCGAGCGCGTTGGTCAACGCCACCAGGCCGGCCTTCGAGGCGGAGTAGTGCCCGTTGCCGGGCGTGGCCTTGAGGCCGGCGGACGAGCTGACGATGATGATCGACCCGCCGTTGCCGGCCTCGATCATCGCCGGCACGGCCGCGCGGATCGTCCGCCACGTCCCGCTGAGGTTGACGCCGATGACGGTGTCCCAGTCGTCCTCCGGCATCTCCCACAGGCGGCCCCAGCTGAGGACCGCGGCGTTGGCGACCAGGATGTCCAGCCGTCCGAAGGTGTCGACCGTGCGGGCGACGAGGCCCTGCAGTGCGCCCAGGTCCCGGATGTCGAGGACGGCCGAGAGGGCGCGCTGACCCGTCTCCTCGATCAGGCGGACGGTCTCGCCCAGGTCGTCCGGTGTGGGGGCGGGGTAGGTGGCGGACCCGGACACCGGCGCGCAGACATCGGAGACGACGACGTCGGCGCCCTCCGAGGCGAGGCGGACCGCGTGGGCCCGACCCTGCGCGCGGGCGGCTCCGGTGATGAAGGCGACCTTGCCGGCCAGGGGCTTCGAGGGGGTGGTCATGGGCTCATCCAAACCGATGGCGGCGTGGGCGGAGGCCGGATCCCACGAACCAAGCAAGTGCTTGGTAGTGTGGCCGCATGACCGAGAGCACGGCACCCGAGAAGTGCAAGCCCGCGTCGGAGATGACCGATGACGAGTTCGCCGCGGAGTTCCGCACCTGGCTGGACGCCAACCTCGTCGGCGAGTTCGCCGAGATCAAGGGCGTCGGCGGCCCGGGGAGCGAACACGAGTTCTTCCCCCAGCGTCTCGCCTGGGAGCGGCACATGGCGGCGGCCGGATGGACCTGCGTCGGCTGGCCGGTCGAACACGGTGGGCGCGGCGCGTCACTGAGCCAGCAGGTGCGCTTCCACGAGGAGTACGCCAAGGCCGACGCCCCGGCGCGGGTGTCGCATCTCGGCGAGACGCTCCTCGGCCCGACCCTCATCGCCCACGGGACGCAGGAGCAGAAGGACCGGTTCCTGCCGCGGATCATCGACGTGACCGAGCTCTGGGCGCAGGGGTACTCCGAGCCCGGCGCCGGATCCGACCTGGCCAACGTCGCCACCACCGCCGAGCTCCGGGAGGACGGCAAGTGGCACCTCAACGGCCAGAAGGTGTGGACCTCGCTCGCGCACCTCAGTCAGTGGGTGTTCGTGGTGGCCCGCACCGAGGAGGGCACGAGCCGCCACAAGGGGCTGAGCTTCCTGCTCGTCCCGCTCGACCAGCCCGGCGTCGAGATACGTCCGATCCAGCAGTTGACCGGCACCAGTGAGTTCAACGAGGTTTTCTTCGACGACGCCGTCACCGACGCCGGGATGATCGTGGGGGAGCGGGGCGACGGGTGGAAGGTGGCCATGACCCTGCTCGAGTTCGAGCGCGGGGTCTCCACGCTGGGGCAGCAGGTCGGTTTCGCCCGCGAACTCGACGAGATCGTGGCCATGGCCCGCGCCAACGGTAGTGCCGAGGTGCCGGCCGTGCGGGAGCGCATCACCCGGGCGTGGATCGGGCTCAAGGTGATCCGGGCCCATGCGCTGCGGACCCTCGCCGAGCGTGACTCCTCCGGCGGCAACGCGTCCGCGGCGAAGCTGCTGTGGGCCAACTGGCACCGCGACCTCGGCGAGCTCGCGATGGACGTGCAGGGGGCCAGGTCGCTCACTGGGCCCACCCACACCTCCGAGGGAGCCCCCAACGACCTGCGCGACCCGGAGAACGTCGAGTTGGCGCTGTGGCAGCGACTCTTCCTCTTCACCCGCTCCGACACCATCTACGGCGGATCCAACGAGATCCAGCGCAACATCATCTCCGAGCGCGTGCTCGGACTACCCCGAGAGGCCAGGCCGTCATGACCGAGCGCACATCCCCCCTCGCAGTCGTTCCCGAGGAGACCCCCGGGCACGGACTGCTCAAGGGCAAGAAGGTCGTCGTCACGGCCGCCGCCGGTACCGGCATCGGCTTCTCCGCCGCCCGCCGCGCGGCCCTCGAGGGCGCCGACGTCCTGGTCTCGGACTTCCACGAGCGGCGTATGAACGAGGCCCGCGACGCGCTCGCCGCCGAGTTCCCCGACCAGCAGTTCGAGGCGGTGGCCTGCAACGTGCAGTCGACCTCGGACGTCGACGCGCTGATCGCGGGCGCCGCAGAGAAGCTGGGCCGGATCGACGTGCTCGTCAACAACGCCGGACTCGGCGGCGAGACCGAACTCGTCGACATGACCGACGAGGACTGGGACCGCGTCCTGGACATCACCCTTAATGGGACCTTCCGCGCGACGCGTGCCGCGCTGCGGTACTTCCGCGACGTGCCGCACAACGGAGTGATCGTCAACAACGCCTCGGTGCTCGGCTGGCGCGCCCAGCGGGCGCAGGCGCACTACGCGGCGGCCAAGGCCGGCGTCATGGCGCTGACCCGGTGCTCGGCCATCGAGGGCGCAGACTACGGCGTGCGCATCAACGCGATCGCCCCGTCCATCGCCCGCCACAAGTTCCTCGAGAAGTCCGCGTCGTCCGAGTTGCTCGACGAACTCGCCGCCAAGGAGGCCTTCGGCCGCGCCGCCGACGTGTGGGAGGTCGCCGCGACCATCGCCATGCTCGCCAGCGACTACACGACCTACCTCACCGGCGAGGTCGTCTCCATCTCCTCGCAGCGGGCCTGACGGACGCCGCGGGTCAGGCGTTCCGGACCTTCTCGGCCTGCGCGGCGAAGAGTCCGAGGGCGGTGTCCCGAGCCTCGTCGGAGACCGGCCCGTCGGTACCGGACGCGGTGACGGAGATGCCGAGCCCTCGGACGACTCCCGTGATCATCACGTTCGAGGTCCGGATCGTCTGCCCCATCATGTCCATCGAGTTGTCCTGGACCACGGCCGCGAAGTCCTCGACCCCCTCCGGCGCATCGACGTCGAGCAGCGAGTTCGTCGCCTCGGTGACCATCTCCTCGCCCTGCAGCGGGAACGTCACCGTCATGACCGGGCAGTCCTCGATCTGCTGGGCCCGCGCGGGCAGCCCCTCGGTCACCCGGGTCACGGCCACGGCGATCGAGGTGTCGCCGACCTGGCCGGCCTGGATCGCCATCGCGCCCGGCTCCGACTGCGCGCCCAACCCGTCCTGGCTGACGTCGGCGCACTGTTCCGGCTCGACCCGGACGTCGGAGGTGAACGCGCCGAGGGCATCCATCCCTCCGGCGATCTCATCCGCGGGGACGGGCTGCAGACCCACCTCCGGGGCGTCCTCCGCGGTGAGGACGAGCTGCTCGACCTCTGACGCCGGCGGGGTCGATCCCGCGTCCCCGGGGTACTCCGGTTCGGTGGACCCGGCCGCCGCGGTGGTGGGGGAGGCGCCGCCCTCGCCGTCGTCGCCCCCACCGATCGTGCAGGCGGAGAGGGCCAGGGCGAGGCCGAGCGACGCCGACGCCGCGAGGACCCTACGGCCGTGACAGCGGGACGGGGTGGTGATGGTGGAGCGCATGCCGGGCAGTCTAGGCACGCTCGCCCGATCCTCGGCTCATCTCCCTCGGGGTGGGCGACGGGTGTCACGGGAACGGTCCCACAACCTAGCAAGTGCTTGGTTGGTAGGGTGGGCGCATGACGAGTACGACCAGGCGTGAGGAGCTGCTGTCGATTGCGGCCGGGCTCTTCGCCGAGCGTGGACTGAGGGCGACGACCGTCCGCGACATCGCGGACGCCGCCGGAATCCTGTCGGGCAGTCTGTACCACCACTTCTCCTCCAAAGAGGCGATCGTCGACGAGATCCTGCGCGGATTCCTCGACGCCCTCTTCGGCGAGTACCGCCGGATCGTGGAGGCGGGGCTCGGGCCCCGCGAGACCCTGGAGCATCTGGTCCGGGCCTCCTTCGAGGCCATCCACCGCGACCGTGACGAGGTCGCCATCTACCAGGACGAACTCAAGCACCTCCGTGGCAACCCGCGGTTCGACTACCTCCGCGAGCGCAACACCGAGTTCCGCGAGATGTGGACCGACGTGCTGACCCGGGGGATGGAATCGGGGGAGTTCCGCGGCGACCTCGACGTGCGGCTCACCTACCGGTTCCTCCGCGACACCGTGTGGGTCGCCGTGCGGTGGTACCGGCCCGACGACGACAACGACCACGCGGCCATCGCGGACCAATACCTCAACATCGTGCTCGACGGCCTGGCCGTCGACTGACGCATCCACCCACTCCGAGGAGACACATGACCAGCGTGACCGGCCGCGAGGCCTACGTGATCGACGCCGTGCGGACACCCGTCGGCAAGCGCGGCGGCAGCCTGTCCGGACAGCATCCGGCCGACCTGGGCGCCCATGTCATCAAGGCGGTCGTCGAGCGGACGGGTGTTGACCCGGAGGTCGTCGACGACGTGATCTTCGGCTGCGTCGACACCATCGGCCCCCAGGCCGGCAACATCGCGCGCTCCGCCTGGCTCGCCGCCGGGATGCCCCTGGGCGTCCCGGGCACCACCGTCGACCGCCAGTGTGGTTCCAGCCAGCAGGCCATCCACTTCGGCGCGCAGGCCATCTTGTCCGGCACCCAGGACGTGATCCTGTTCGGCGGCGTACAGAACATGAGCGCACTGCCGATCTCCTCGGCGATGCTCGCCGGGCGTGAGTACGGATTCGACGACCCGTTCACCGGTTCCACAGGCTGGGTCGAGCGCTTCGGCTCGCAGGAGATCTCGCAGTTCAACGGTGCACAGATGATGGCCGACAAGTGGGACATCTCCCGCCGCGAGATGGAGGAGTGGGCGCTGCAGTCCCACCAGCGCGCCCGCGCCGCGATCGCCGAGGGGCGCTTCGCCCGCGAGTACGTCCCGATGGCCGGTCTCGAGGCCGACGAGACCACGCGCGAGACCACCCTCGAGAAGATGGCCTCCCTGCCGGTGCTGGCCGAGGGCGGCTCCCTCACCGCTGCCGTTGCCTCGCAGATCTGTGACGGAGCGTCCGCCGGGCTACTCGCCTCCGCCGAGGCGGTCGAGAAGTACGGCCTGAAGCCCCGCGCCCGTATCCACCACCTCACCGTCCGGGGCGACGACCCGGTGATGATGCTGTCGGCACCCATCCCGGCCACCAAGTACGCGCTGGAGAAGACCGGCCTGACGATCGACGACATCGACGTGGTGGAGATCAACGAGGCCTTCGCTCCCGTCGTCCTGGCGTGGATCAAGGAGACCGGCGCGGACCCGGCGCGCGTCAACCCCAACGGTGGCGGCATCGCACTGGGCCACCCGCTCGGCGCCACGGGAGCCAAGCTGTTCGCGACCCTGCTGAACGAGCTCGAGCGCACCGGCGGCCGCTACGGCCTGCAGACCATGTGTGAGGGCGGCGGCACCGCCAACGTCACGATCATCGAGCGCTTGGACTCCTGACCGCGCCCGCGATCTGACGACCGCCGCGATCTGACCGCCCGGGGAAACGACGAGGGCCCGACTTCCGCGAGGAAGTCGGGCCCTCGTTCCAGCTCCGGCGTCGGTCAGGAAGCGGAACCGCTCGTGGAACCGGTGGTGCCGCCGCCCTGGATGGGCGCCGGGGCGACACCACTGCTGCCGGCGGCACTGCCCGCGAACGCGTCCAGGGGGTTGCCGACAACGGCCGGGAAAAGGTGCGGCTCGGCGGGCCCGCCGCCGGTCAGGCAGATCACGGCGAGCGCGTAGATGTTGGAAGGCACGTTCTCGGCCGTGAGCTTGCCTGGCTGGCCGGGCAGCGTCATCGGGAGGTTGAAGATGCCGGGAATGCCGGGGCCCTTCAGCGAGATGACGTCGCCGCGGTTGCCGAGTGCGCGGACGATGGTCATGAGGTCGCCGCCCCCGGCGACGGCGGCGCCGGCGAGGTCAGCGGCCGCGTACGGCGGGACGAGCATTCCGAGGCACGTCTGGCCCTCGAGGGGCTGGTTGATGTCCACCACGACCTGGTTACCGAACACGTGCGGCACGGGAGCGGCGGCGTTCGCGACGCCGGCACCCGCGACAGTGAGTCCGGCAGCGGTGGCGATAGCGGTGAGCCCGGCGGCCGCCTTCTTCGCGATGGTCATGAACGCTCCTTGGTGGTTGATCGACGCGGTGTTCTCGATCACGCTGTCGCTCAGGAGACGCTCAGTGTTACACGCCGTCGCGAAATGGCCGGTGCCCGACCCGCTGTCGCGAGCCGGGCACCGATGACGAGCCGAGGCGTCGTCGGAATCAGTTCTCGGTATCGGTCTCGCCGAGCGCGGAGGACAGGGTGCCCAGGTCGAGCTCGCCCTCGGTCTCGCCGCCGCCGAGAACGGACGAGAGGGTGTCGAGGCCGCCGCCTTCCGTGCCACCCTGGAGCATGGCGGAACCGGTCTCGAGAAGGCCGTCAGAGCTCAGTCCGCTGATCACGTCGAGGGGGCTGCCGACGGTGACGATGGAGATGCCCGGATCGGACAGCGTGGAGAGGCACACCGTCACCAGGCCGTAGAGGCCGGACGGGACCTCGGAGGCGCTGACGGTGTCGCTCGGGGTCGCCAGGGTCATGATGACGGTCGGGGAGACGCCCTTCTTGAGGACGTGCACCCCGTCGAGGGCGTCGAGCCCCGTGAGGATGCCGCCGAGGCCACCGTTTCCGCTGACACTGTCGAGGATCTCCAGACCGGCGGTGGGCGGAACGAGCGCCGCCCCGCAGGTGTCGCCGAGCTCGCCCGACTCGAGTTCGAACTCGACCGAGACGGTGTTGCCGGTGACGTCGGAGGTGGCGGTGGTCGCGAACGCGACGCCAGCGCCGGCGAGGGTGAGGGCGGTGGTCGCGCCGAGGACGGCGGCGATCCGGACGGCGTGGCGGGGAGCGGTCATAGGTGACTCCTGAGCGTGGGGAATGGTCGCGGAACGCGAACGTGGAGTTCACGTTAGACCAAGAGAGTCCTGAGGATCAGCTGATTGATCGGACGACGCACGCCCGCCACCCCTGTGGGTGGCGGGCGTGGCTCGCGCGGAACGGGCGTGCTGTGATCAGGCCAGGCGTCCCAGGGCGTCGAGTCGCTCGTGTGCCTGCGTCATGATCCGCTGGATCAACTCGTCGCAGCTCGGCAGGTCGTCAATCATGCCCACGACCTGTCCGGAGGCCAGGACTCCGGCCTCGGTGTTGCCCTCGACCAGCCCGGCCTTGAGCAGCATCGGGGTGTTGGCGGCCATGACGATCTGCTGCCACGTGCGGTCGGACGCCTTTTTCATGTTGAGGCCGTCCTTGGCCAGTTGTTGCCACTTCATGCCGGTCATGGACTTGAACTTATTGGCGTTCTGGACGGCGGCGGCCATGCCCTTGAGGGGGCTGCCCGATTCGAGGGCGTTGACCAGACCGGTGCGCAGGACGCGGTGCGGCATGCCGTCGACGCGGGTGGAGACGACGGTGTCCTGGAGTCCGCGTTCGAGGTATTGCTGCTTCACCGCGTCGGGGACCTGCGAGTCGCTGGTGAGGAGGAAGCGGGTGCCCATCGCGACGCCCGCGGCACCGTAGGACAACGCCGCGACCAGTCCGCGGCCGTCGAAGAACCCACCGCCGGCGACCACGGGGATCGAGGTGTTCCCCGCGCCGCCGAGGGCGTCGATCACGCTGGGGAGCAGCAGGGTGGTGGCCACCGGTCCGGTGTGCCCGCCGCCCTCGCCGCCCTGGACGATCACCGCGTCGGCGCCCCAGGACGCCACCTTGACGGCGTGCTTCGCCGCGCCGATGGAGGGGATGACGACGAGGCCGTTCTCCTTCAGCCTGGCGATCAACTCGGGCTTGGGCGCGAGCGCGAACGACGCGACCTTGACCCCGTGACGGATCATCAGCTCGCACCGCTCGGCGGCGTCCTCGGCATCGGCCCGGAGGTTGACGCCGAACGGCTTGGTGGTCAGCTCCTTGGTGCGCACGATCGCGCTCTCGAGCTCCGAGAACGTCATGGTCGCCGAGGCGATGATGCCCAGGCCGCCGGCGTTGGCGGTGGCCGCGGTGAGCTCGGGTCCGGAGACCCAGCCCATGCCCGTCTGGACGATGGGGTACTCGACGCCGACGAGCTCGGTGAAGGCGGTCGAGATGGTGGGAGCGCTCATGCGGCCGGCACCTCGCGGTCGCGGAACCCGCGGGGGTCCAGCACCTCGCGGATGATGCGCAGCTCCTCGGCCGAGGGGTCGCGGGTGACCGCGGCGTCGGCGAGGCCCTCGATCTCGAAGCCGGTGTTCTCGGCGACCTCGTCGGCGGTCACGCCGGGGTGCAGACTGAGCGCCCGCATGCTGTGGTCGGCGCCGCCGAAGTCGAACACGCCCAGGTTGGACACGATGCGGTGGAGGTGGTGGTAGCGGAACGCCGGGTCGCCGGGCGTGTAGCGGTCGTAACCGATGCCGCAGACCACGTCGACCTTCTCGGTGAACACCCGCGAGGAGTGCTTGCCCACCCAGTAGCTGGTGGCGTGGTTGATCGAGTTGCCGGGCGCGCCGCGCAGGCCGAACATCTGGCGGGTGGGCTTCTGGACGTCGTCACCGAACGCGGACAGGTTCTGGTTACCGAAGCGGTCGATCTGGTTGGCGCCCATCACCACGTGGCGGGTGCCGGCCTGCAGGACGTCGAACACACGGGGGAACGGGATGTACCCCTCGAAGTCGATGGTCTTGCCCAGCGGCGGGGTCTGGCCGAGGAAGCGATACTCGCCGTCGGTGATGAGCAGGTCGGGCTCGGTGGTGAGCCGGGCCAGGCGGGCGCCGATGGTGGCCATCGGGGTCATCGGCGAGGCGAAGATCTCGCCGGCGCCGGCGAAGATCTCCGCGCACGCGACAGCGCAGTACTCGGCCCTGGTAGCGGTCTCGGTGGTGACGTCGGACATCACTTGGCTCCCTTCTGGGCGGCCTTTTCGGCAGCGACCTTCTCCGCGAACGCGGTGACGGCCTTCTGGTAGTCCTCCTCGGACCCGGACAGGAACTCGTCGACGAACGCCTTCCACGACGTCTCGTCCTTCGCGGACGCGGCGTAGTGCTTCTGGAACGCCTCGTCGCGCCCGTAGCCGCCGGCGAAGGTGAAGTGGGCGCCGTTCGGTGCCTCGGAGACGGTGTCGACGAACATGCGGCTGAGCAGCATGCGCTGCGGGCCGACCTCGTTCATCAGGGCGTCCGCGGACTCGACGATCTCGTCGGTCTCGAGCAGGACCGTGTCGGCGGCCATGGCGTACAGATCGTCGAAGTACCCGTCGGCGCCGGTGAACGCGGCGTTCCCGTGCTTGTCCGCCTTGTCCAGGTGGATCAGCGCGGCGTCCATGCGCAGGGCGGGCATGGCGACCAGCGTCTCGGTCCTGCCATCCACCTGGTACGGGGAGTCGACGGTCTTGAGCTCGTCGCCCCAGAAGCGGAACACGTCCGAGCCGAGCCCGGCGCGGGTCGGCAGGAACGGCAGGCGCTGCGCGGCGGCGGTCAGGCCGGCGCGGACCATGCCCTCGTCCATCTCGCGGGCGACGATCGAGCCCTCGGTGCGCCGCTTGGCGAACCACGGGTCGTAGAACGGCGCGGAGTCCAGGGTGACGAACCCGTAGTAGGCCTTGGAGACCTTGCCCGCCGAGCACAGCAGGCCCAGGTCCGGACCGCCGTAGGTGATGACGGTGAGGTCGGTCAGGTCCTCGCGCCTCAAGATCGCCCGGACGAGTGCCATCGGCTTACGCCGTGAACCCCATCCACCGATACCGATGGTCATGCCGCTGGAGAGGCGCGACACGGCCTCGTCGAGACTGGTGCGCTTGTCGCGCGGGGTGGGGGTCGTCGTCACTTGTGCTCGCCCGTCCTCTCGGATCGTTTGTCCAGATTCTTGCCGGTCTTGACGAACTCGTCGCGGTGCTCGTCTGCCACACCTGCGAGGTTGAGTTCAAAGGTGAAGCCCTGCTCCATCCGGTAGGAGGACTTCACGTCGATGGGATCGATGTGGTTGATGGCTTCCTTGGCCGCACGGATGACCCGCGTGTCCTTGGCGGCGATCGCCTCGGCGAGATCGCGTGCGGCCGCGTCGAGCTGGTCACGGGGGACCACGTCGTACACCGTTCCCCACGAGTGCAGCTGCTGCGCGGTGACGTTTCGCGACGTGAAGTACAGGGTGCGCATCATGTGTGGCGGGACCATCCGGGACAGGTGCGTGGCGGCACCGAGTGCTCCCCGGTCCACCTCTGGCAGGCCGAACACCGCGTCGTCGGAGGCGACGATGCAGTCGGCGTTGCCCACCAGACCGATGCCGCCGCCCACGCAGAAGCCGTTCACCGCCACGATCACGGGGACCGCGCACTCGTAGACGGCGTTGAAGGCCACGTAGCAGCCGCGGTTCGCCGCGAGCAGGTGGTCGAAGCCCTCGAAGTCCTGCATCTCCTTGATGTCGACGCCCGCGTTGAACCCCCGGCCCTCGGCCCGCAGGATCACCACGTGGACCTCGGGGTCGCGCCCCGCGGCGAGGATCTGATCGCCGAGTTCGAACCATCCCGCGGACGGGATGGCGTTGACCGGAGGGTAGTCGACGGTGACGGTGGCTATCCCGTCCGCGCCCTTGTCGACACTGATGCCCATGGAGCTCCTTCCCGCGCCACCGCCGTCCTCGACGGGTCGGTGACTAACCAAACGCTTGCTTGGTAGGCTAGCACGCATGACGAACATCGATCTGGGTCTGGCGGGGAAGGTCGTCCTCATCACGGGGGGCGTACGCGGTGTGGGCGCGGGCATCAGCACGGTCTTCAGGGAGGCCGGCGCGGTCGTCGTCACCTGTGCCCGTCGACCCGCCGACGAGGGCTCCGGGGTGGCGGATCTGGAGTTCCACCCGGTCGATCTCCGCGACGCCGACGCCGTGCGCGCGATGGTCGACGACATCGTCGCCAGACACGGGCGGCTCGACGTGGTGGTCAACAATGCCGGGGGCGCACCGTTCGCCCTCGCCGCGGAGGCGAGCGCCAACTTCCACTCGAAGATCGTCGCCCTCAACCTCCTGTCGGCATTGACCGTCTCGCAGGAGGCCAACCGTGTGATGCAACCGACCGGAGGGGCGATCATCAACATCTCGTCCGTCTCCGGACACCGGCCTTCGCCGGGTACGGCGTCATACGGGGCGGCCAAGGCGGGCGTCGACTCGCTCACGCAGTCTCTGGCCGTGGAGTGGGCTCCTGCGGTCCGTATCAATTCCGTCGTGGTGGGGCCCGTCAAGACCGAACTCGCCGAGATGCACTACGGGGACGCCGACGGGGTGGCGGCCGTCGACGCGACGATCCCGATGGGCCGGATGGCGGACCCCCGCGACGTCGGACAGGCCGCGGCGTTCCTGGCCTCGCCACTCGCCGCGTACATCACGGGGGCCGAGTTGCTGGTCCACGGCGGTGGCGAGAAGCCCGCATTCCTCTCGGCGTCCACAGCCGACAACAAGCACTGACCACACACGAACAAGGAGAACGACTATGGGTATCTGCGACGGACGCGTCGTCATCGTCACCGGGGCCGGCCGCGGGATCGGCCGCGAGCATGCGCTGGCCTTCGCCGCGGAGGGGGCCAAGGTCGTGGTCAACGACCTCGGTGCCGGTCTCGACGGATCGGACGTGGGTGAGTCGCCGGCCGAGCAGGTCGTCGCGGAGATCAAGGCCGCCGGTGGCGACGCCGTGGTCAACGGCAACGACATCTCCTCGTGGGAGGGGGCCCGTGAGCTCGTCCAGCAGGCGATCGACACGTTCGGTGGACTCGACGTCCTGGTGAACAACGCGGGATTCCTGCGCGACCGGATGCTCGTCGGGATGGGTGAGGACGACTGGGACAACGTCATCAACGTGCACCTCAAGGGGCATTTCGCCCCGCTTCGCCACGCCGCCGAGTATTGGCGCGCGGAGTCGAAGGCCGGGCGTCCCCGCGCGGCCCGGGTCATCAACACGTCCTCGGGTGCCGGCCTGTTCGGCTCTGTCGGCCAGGGCAACTACGCCACCGCCAAGGCGGGGATCGCGCTCCTGACCGTCCAGACCGCGGCCGAGATGAAGGGCTACGGGGTCACCGCCAACGCCATCGCCCCGGCGGCGCGCACCCGGATGACCACCTCGGCAGGCGAGGGCATGGCATCGCAGATGGCGGCTCCGGAAGACGGGTCGTTCGATGCGATGGACCCGGCCAACGTCTCGCCGCTTGTCGTGTGGCTCGGTTCCTCGGAGTCGGCGGAAGTCACCGGCCGCGTCTTCGAGGTCGAAGGCGGCAAGGTGACCGTGTGCGACGGCTGGCAGCGCGCCGCCTCCGAGGACAAGGGTGCCAAGTGGGACCCGGCCGAGCTCGGTTCGGTGGTCCCGCGATTGCTCGCCGAGTCGCCGGCACCGGTCCCGGTCTACGGCGCACGCTGATCCTCTAGGCGCCGGGGCGGCACGTCCCGCCGCACGATAAGACGAACTGAGCCCCGCACCAGCAGGTGCGGGGCTCAGTCGTTCAGCGGGTCAGACCCGACTCGCGGCAGGTTGCGTCAGGGGCGCGGGCACTGCTGCGCGTCGACCGAACCCGCGGCTGACAGCTGATCCACCTGGGCCTGCGGCAGGTCGCACAGGGTGGGCAGCGGGGGCAGGCCGGGCAGGGCCGGCATGACGATCGTGCCGTTGGCCGCGGCCGTGGCGAGCGCCGCGCCGCCACCGGCGGATGCGGTGATGGCGATCAGCGGGATCAGGCTCCCCGCAGCGCCGCCGTCGGCCAGGCTGGCCACACTCTCGAGCGAGGTGAGCGTGCCCATCTCCGAGCCCAGGTTGGTGGACGCGGTGCCCTGGAGCGAGCCGTTCTCGAGCGACCCGGTGAGCGCGGTGAGCGAGCCGTTGACCTCGGTGAGCTCACCGAACGAACCGGTGATGACCCCGGCGCTGCCGCCGGTCGATCCGGTGATCAGATCGGAGCTCTGACCGGTCGAGCCACCGTTGCCGGAGAGGGACCCGGAGGTCTCCGAGATGGAACCGGAAAGCGCCGGAAGGATGCCGCCCTCGGCGATCGAGCCGATGATCGGGTCGGCGGAGTTGCTCTCCACCGAGCCCGCGAGCTGGTTGGCGGATCCGTTGGTCAGCGACCCGGCGATGCCTTCACCGACGAGCACAGCGGAGCCGCCGATGCCCTCGGTCGAGCCGTCCGGGAACTCGGCGGAGAGCGCAGGCAGTTCCGCGGAGCCTCCGAGGAGGTTCAGCTCGGTGGACAGGGGCTCCATACCGATGGACGAGACGATCGGGGCCATCCCGAGCGAACCCATCCCCGTGGAACCGGTGAGCGGGTTCAGGTCGGAGGACCCGAACTCGGCAGAGCCGCCGAGGAGGTCGGTGGACAGCGGGGCCATCTCCTCGGATCCCACGAGCGGGGCGAGGTCAGACGAACCGAACTCGGCAGAACCACCGAGCAGGTCGAGCTCGGTGGAGAGTGGGGTGGTGCCCAGCGACCCGAGGAGCGACGTGGGGAGGTCGGACGAAGCAAAGGCGGCGGAACCACCCAGGAGGTCCGTGGACAGCGGTGCCATCTCGGTGGAGCCGACGTCGCCGGAGCCGGTGAGCAGCTCGGTGGACAGCGGTGCCATCTCGGTGGAGCCGACGTCGCCGGAGCCGGTGAGCAGTTCGGTGGACAGCGGCACCGTGCCGAGGGAGCCCGTGAGGTCGGTCGGCAGGTCGGACGAGCCACCGAGGAGCTCGGTGGACAGCGGCGGGAGCTCGGCAGAGCCCGGCAGTGCGGCGGATCCGCCGAGGAGCTCGGACGACAGCGGCACCGTGCCGAGGGAGCCCGTGAGGTCGGTGGGCAGAGACGTGGAGCCCTCGAGGACGCCGGCCGAGCCGGGGAGGATCTCGGAGGACCCGGGGAGCTCGGACGAGCCATCGAGGACGCCGGCCGAGCCTGGGAGGATCTCGGACGACCCGGGGAGCTCGGACGAGCCGCCGAGCGGCGACAGGCTCAGCTCGGGCAGGTCCGACGACCCGCCCAGCGGGCTGAGGCCGGAGGACCCGGGCACCTCGGAGGACCCCGGCGCGTCCGCGGAACCCGCCAGCGGCGAGAGTCCGCCCGAACCGCCGGCCAGATCTCCCGCCGATCCCGTGTCGATGAGCGACGGGAGCATGTCGAGGACGCTCCCCAGGTCCTGGGCGTTGGCTGTTCCCTGAGTGCCGGCGGCGGCGAGGAGGACCGACGCCGCGACGGCGACGGCCTTGCTGGACTTGTTCATAAAGAAGCCTTCCCTGAGATGAGATCCCCCTGGATCACAGTCGTGGCCGGTCAGCGCAGGAGGCGCGCCTCGGCGGAGATTAGATTCCTCTAAGAAAGCTCATATGTCAATGGTTTGCTCAGGAAATGTTACTGGTGTGACCAATGGTGTGAAACTCGATGAAATCACGACGGCCGGCCCCTGGGGAGGGGCCGGCCGTCGGAGGCGTGGAGTCAGGCTCTGGGTTCGCAGATGATGACCGGGATGACCCGGCTGGTGTTGGCCTGGTAGTCGGCGAAATCCGCGTAACGCTCGACGAGCCGGGGCCACAACTCGGCTCGCTCGGACGGGGTCGCCTCCCTCGCCGTCATCGCGCGTCGGCGGCGACCCACCTGGACGGTGACGTTCGGGTCGGCCCGCACGTTGAAGTACCACTGGGGATGCTTGGGAAGGCCCCCCTGGGAGGCGACGAGCAGGACGCGGTCTCCGTCCGGGAGGTGGAGCAGGGGCACGGTCCGCGGCTCGCCCGACTTGCGGCCCGTTGTCGTCACGAGACACACCGGCACCGGGGCCCGCAGGGCGGAACCCACTCGCCAGGACCCGCCGATCCGCCCGCCCGACACCCGGTATGCCCACGTGTTGACCCTGGACATCGTCTTGATGAGCCCCACGACCCACGGCGCGCCCCTCCGCGGGTCGTCGACGCCCGTCTCGGGTGCCGGGTCGGCAGAGCTCACCGGCCGCCGCCCAGAGGGGCGCGGACGATCACGTGCTTACCGGGGAAGAACGCGGCGAGCTCGCGGCGGCTCTCCTTCAGCGAGGCGAGCCCGAAGCCCTTCTTGCGTTCCTCAGGGCGGATCCAGATGGCCACGTCCACGTCGCCGTTGTCGACCTGTTCGCCGAACACCAACCCCACCGGGGCGTCGCGGGAGGTGTCGACCGCGACGAACCACATCGCGGACTCGGCCTCGACGCGCGCCAGTCCGTCCCGGAGCTCCTGCTCGGTCTTCTCGAGGTCCCAGGTCCCGCCGGTCGCGGACGTCTCATCGGACGAGCGCGCGTGGAACAGGGACGTGTGTTCCTCGGACTCCGTGAAGGGGCGGAGGGTGAAGCCCCGGGCGGCACCGTCGCCGGATCCGCCGGAGGGGGATCCCGCGAACGTCTCGAGCGGGGTCTTCAGGACGTCACGCGCCTCGTCGGGGGACACCGACAGCAGGCTCGCGATGGCGCGGACGGCGTCCTCGGGCCCGTCGGCCGACGACACGGCGGCGAACACCTCCCGCCGGCGGTTCGCGGCCGTCTCGATGGCGTTGCTCATGTCAGATCCTCTCGATGATGCTCGCCGAGGCCTGGGCGCCGCCCGCGCACATCGTGATGAGGGCGCGTTCGCCGTCCGTGCGCTCGAGCTCGTGCAGGGCGGTGGTGATGAGCCGCGACCCGGTGCTGCCGACGGGGTGGCCGATCGCGATGGCCCCTCCGTTGACGTTGACCTTGTCCATGTCGGGCCCGTGCACCTGCGCCCAGCTTAGGAGCACGGAGGCGAACGCCTCGTTGCATTCGAAGAGATCGAAGTCCGAGATCGACATGCCGGAGCGGTCCAGCACTCGCTGCGTGGCCTGGACCGGCCCGTCGAGGTGGTACTCGGGCTCCCCGCCGACGAGCGCCTGGTGCACGATGCGGGCGCGCGGCGTGAGTCCGTGGGCGCGGGCCACCTCCTCGTCCATGAGCAGGACCGCGGCCGACCCGTCGGACATCTGGCTGGAGGTCCCGGCGGTGTGCAGGCCGCCGTCCATGACGGGCTTGAGGGACGCCAGCGCCTCGGCGGTGGTGTCGCGCAGCCCCTGGTCGCGGGTGACGGTGACCGTCTCGCCGGTGTAGGTGCCGTCCTTGAGGCGTTCGGGGGCGTCGACGGCGAAGGTCTCGCGATCGAACCGGCCCTCCTCCCACGCGCGCTTCGCGTTGGCCTGGGACCGCACGCCCAGGTCCTCGAGGTCGGCGCGGCTGAGCCCGCGTCGCTGCGCGATCCGGTCGGCGGCCGTGAACTGGTCCGGCAGGTCGACGTCCCAGTCATCCGGGCGGGGCATGCCGTTGGAACCGTCGCCGACGGCCGCGCGCAGAGCGATCCAGCTCATCGACTCGACGCCGCACGCGATGCCGACGTCCATCGCGCCCGCGTGGATCAGATTGGCGATGAAGTGGTTGGCCTGCTGCGCGGACGAGCACTGGCAGTCGATGGTGGTACACGCCGTCTGCCAGGGGAGCCCGGACGCCAGCCACGCCCCGCGCGTGACGTTGTTACCCTGGGCGCCGGCCTGGGTGACACAGCCTCCCACGACCTGCTCGACGAGCGCGGCGTCGATGCCAGCCCGCCGGATCACCTCTTTCTGCGATGCGCCCAGCAGGTGCGCGGGGTGCAGGCCCGACAGTGCGCCGCGGGCCTTTCCGATCGGGGTCCGGACGGCCTCGACGATGACGGGATTTCCCATGGATGCGCTCCTTCGGAAGCAAGGTTAGAACGGGTTCTAGTTTACGCCACCCCGGGCGCGGATTCGCGGTTCGCCCCGCGGGGTGCACGCCAGGGTCGGCGGGCGGACCGGGAACCACAACCCACGGAGGAACGTGTTCCAGTATGGTTCTTATAACGTGTTCTAGATTACAGCGCGGGGTGAGGGCAGAGATGTCCCGGCGCCGTCCGAGCACGAGACGCAATCAGACGTGGTCAAGGAGTGCCAGTGCAGCCAGTCACCATTCCCGAGGGGTTCGACTTCACGGATCCGGAGCTCTACGAAAAGCGCCTTCCCCATCCCGAATGGGCCCACCTCCGCCGCACCGAGCCGATCTGGTGGTGCGCGAAGGAACCGGGAGTGGACGGCTTCGACGACGACGGCTACTGGGTCGTCACCAAGCACGAGGACGTCAAGGAGATCTCGCGCCGGACCAACGAGGTCTTCTCCACGTGGGAGAACACCGCCATCCCGCGCTTCGCCCCCGGCACCGAGCGGGAGATCGTCGAGCTCACCCGCCTGCTGTTCATCAACCAGGACGGCGACGAGCACAAGAAGTACCGGCGGATCATCTCCAAGGGTTTCACCCCGCGCAACATCGAGAAGATGCGCGAGAACCTCACCGCCAAGGCCAAGGACATCGTCCAGACGGCCGCGGCCAAGGGCACCGGCGACTTCATCGTCGACGTGGCCTCCGAGCTGCCGCTCCAGGCCATCGCCGAGCTCATCGGCATCCCCATGGAGGACCGCCACCAGATCTTCGAGTGGTCCAACCAGATGACGAGCTACGACGTCCCCGGCAAGGTCGAGGAGTCGCAGATGGCCAACGCCATGGTGCTCTCCTACGCCCAGGAGCTGGCCACCAAGCGCGAGACCGACCCCCGCGACGACCTGGTGACCAAGCTGGTCCAGGCGGACCTCGACGGCGAGAAGCTCACCTCCGACGAGTTCGGCTGGTTCGTGGTCCTGCTCGCCGTGGCCGGCAACGAGACCACCCGCAACGCCACGACCCACGGGATGATCGCGTTCCTCGAGAACCCCGACCAGTGGGAGCTGTTCAAGCGCGAGCGCCCGGCGACCGCCTACGACGAGATCCTGCGGTGGGCCTCGCCGATCAGCTCGTTCCAGCGCACCGCCACCGAGGACGTGGAGATCGGCGGGGTGACCATGAAGAAGGGTGACCGCGCCGCGATCATGTACGGCTCGGCGAACTTCGACGAGGACGTCTTCTCCGACCCGTTCACCTTCAACATCCTCCGCGACCCGAACCCGCACCTGACGTTCGGCGGCAACGGCCCGCACTACTGCATCGGCGCCAACCTGGCGAAGCTCCAGATCGAGCTGATCTTCAACGCGATCGCCGATCACATGCCGGACATCACCTCGCTGGGCGACTCGACGCGTCTGCGGTCGGGCTGGCTCAACGCCATCCAGGACTGGAAGGTCGACTTCAAGTGCCCGGTCATGCACTGACCTGACACAGCGAGTCTGACACCGCGAGCAGCCACACCCGGCCCCCGGCCGGTCAGCCCCGGTCCCGCCTGTTCCGCAGGCCGGGCCGGGGCTCTCGTCTCCGGGGAGAGGGCGACCTCGTCGTCGTCGTCCGACCCCAGAAGCCCCGAACCGATCCCGTCGGCCCATCGAACAGGCAAGGTGATCCCCATGATCGACCACCGCTCCATCGAGCGTGACGGCGTACGACTGCACTACGTGGTCGCCGACCCGGACCCCCGACCCGCCACGGCGCCGGCCGGCCCCGGGACCGTGGTACTCGTGCACGGGTTCCCGCACTTCTGGTTCACCTGGCACCGGATGATCCCCGTCCTGACCGCGGCCGGGTGGCGGGTGATCGCTCCCGACCTGCGTGGGATGGGCGGATCCGATGCGCCCACGGACGTCGCGGCCTACGCGCCGCGCGAGGTCGTCGGCGACGTGGTGACCATCTGCGAGGCCGAGGGCGCGGACCGGGTGGTGCTGGTGGGCTTCGACTTCGGCGCCGGCGTCGCCTACGACACGTGCCACCTCGAACCCGACCTGGTGCGGGCCGTGATCGGGATGGAGAACCCGTTCATGAGCACCGCCGGATCGGTCCCGCCGCTCGAGGGGTCGGCGATGATGGCGCAGGAGCACTTCCTGCACCTGCACTACTTCGCGCAGCCCGGAGTGGCCGAGGCCGACCTCGCGGGCCGCGAACGCGAGTTCCTCACCCGCGTCTTCTGGGCACTGTCCGCGGACTATCACTACCTCGACGTGTGGCAGCATCCGCCCGGCTCCACCTATCTCGACGCGCTGCCCGAGGCGCCGCCGCTGCCGTGGCCGTGGCTGACCGTCGAGGAGATGGACACCTACGAGGCGGAGTACGCGCGGACCGGGTTCGCGGGGCCGCTGCAGTGGTATCGGGCGATGGACGTGAGTTGGCACGCGCGCAAGGAGTTCGAGCGGCAGACCAACCCCGTGCCCTTCTACTTCCTCTACTCCGAGCACGACCCGGACCTCGAGGGATTCCACGGCCGCGACCCGCTGGCCAAGCTCGGCCGCTATCACGATGACGTGCGGATGGTCCGCGCGATCACGGCACCGGCGGGGCACCTCATGCACCTGGAGGCCACGCAGGACACGCACGGCGCGATCCTCGCGTGTCTGGACGACATCGCGGCGCACCTGCCCGTCTGAGGGGCTCCGCGGCCGGCCGCGCAACCGGGAGCGCCCCGGCCCCGGGAGATCGGGGGCCGGGGCGCGGGGCCGGTGGGCGTGCGGGGCTGACGCTGCGGGCTCAGCCGGTGAGGCCGTACTTCTCGCCGAAGCGGGCGATCGACTCGACCTTCTGCTCGGCCGTGCAGTCGTAGCCGTGGCCCTCGATCAGCCACGGCATGACGATGATGTCGGTGACGCCGGCCTCCGCGAGCTCGGCGAAGCCCTTCGAGCCGTAGCGGTCCAGGCACACCACCTGGATAGCGAAGCGCTTGCCGTCGCCGCGGTCGGCCAGCGAGCGCCCCTGCTCCTCGAGCAGTTCGCCCAGGCGGGTGACGGTGGCGACGATGTCGTCGAACCCCATCATCGCGCTGGTCCAGCCCTGACCGACGCGGGCGGCGCGCTTGAGCGCGATTTCGGTGTGGCCGCCGACGTAGAAGGGGACCTGCTCGGACGGCGCCGGGGCGAAGATGAGCTCGTCGAAGTCGAAGTGCTCGCCGTGGAACTCCATCCACTCGCCACGCAGGCCTTCTCGCATGATGGCCAGCGACTCGTCGGTGCGTTTGCCGCGGCCCTTGAACGGCGCGCCGCACCATTCGAACTCGTTGGGGTCCCAGCCGATGCCCACGCCCAGGTCCAGCCGGTTGCCGGTGAGCAACGCGACCGAGCCCACCTGCCGGGTGAGCAGCAGCGGGTTGCGCGGGCCCACCTTGAGCACCTGCGGACAGAACCTGATCCGGGAGGTCGCCCCGCCCATGGCGGCGCAGGCGATGAGCGGCTCCACCCACTCGGTGTTCTCGTCCCACATCCGCGAACCGTCCGGCGTGTACGGGTAGTCCTTGTCCTGACGCCGCGGGTGGAACAGCGAGTCGGGCAGGACGATCCGGTCGATACCCGCGGCCTCGGCGCCGCGTGCGATGTCGAGGTACTGGTCGACGGGGGAGAAGGAGACGGGGACGGAGAACTCGACGTCCGCTACGCGGCTCATGGTCACTCGCTCTTTCCTGCGGCGCCGGCGATGGCGGCCTTGTCGTCGTCCGTGAGTGCACGCAGGCCCGAGGCCATGGCCACGTCCTGCTCCCAGAAGGCGCGGAGGTTGATCAGGCGACCGTCGGCGTCGACACGGTAGTCCACGGCGATGTCGATCTCCATGATGCTGGAGCCCATATGGGTGCGCATGGTGCCGATGCAGAGCAGTTCGTCGCCCACGGCGATCCCGCGGTCGAAGCGGAACTCGATGTGATCCGGGGTGGCCACGGCCTTCTCCCAGAACTCCAGGAGCCTCTCCGTGCCGGTGTGGCCGATGCCCTCGGCATCGAACATCGACGGACCCACGGGATCCTCGATAGTGCCCTCGGGATTCCAGCCGGCGATCCAGGCATCGCGGTCGCCGGCGTTGGTGGCAGCCCACGAGCGGCGTGCGGCGGCGTAGGCGGGACTGGCCAGGGCCGCGTCACTCATCTCCAGTGGTCGGTACTGCCCGCTGGCGTCCAGATAGGGGTTGCTCATGAGTGACGCTCCGGACGGTCGGTCCCCACGACCCACATGGAGAAGTACTGGGACCCGCCGCCGTAGGCGTGTCCGAGGGCCTTGCGCGCGCCGGGGATCTGGTGTTCGTCGGCGCGGTTCATCACCTGACGGGCGGCCTCGGCGAAGCGGAGCATGCCGGACGCGCCGATGGGGTTCGAGCACAGCACGCCGCCGGACGGGTTGACCGGCAGGGAGCCGTCGCGCGCGGTGGCGCCGGACTCGGTCATGCGCCACCCCTCGCCCTCCGCGCAGAATCCGAGGTTCTCCAGCCACATGGGCTCGAACCAGGAGAACGGCACGTAGATCTCGGCCGCGTCGATCTCCTCGGCCGGGTTGGTGATCCCGGCCTCGGCCCACAGGGCGGCGGCGGCGTCGCGGCCGGCCTGCGGATTGCGGTAGTTGCGGAAGGCGTAGGTGCCGGGTTCGGTCCGCAGCGAGGTGGCGTGGACCCACGCGACCTGTCGGCCGGCGGACTCCACCGCCTCGGCCGCCTCGGCGTCGCCGATGACGATCGCGCACGCGCCGTCGGAGGAGGGGCAGGTCTCGTCGAACCGGATGGGGTCCCACAGCATCTGCCCCTGAAGCACCTTGTCGACGGTGATGTCGGGCTGCTTGAGGTGGGCGTGCGGGTTGACCGAACCGTTGAGGCGGTCCTTGACCGCGACCATCGCGCCCACGTGCTCGGGCGCCCCGGTGGTGCGGATGTAGGAGCGCACGTGCGGAGCGAAGTAACCGCCCGCGCCGGCCCCGACGGGTGCGGTGAACGGCACCGGCAGGCTGAGCGCCCACATGGCGTTGGACTCGGACTGCTTCTCCCACGCCACGGCCAGGACGCGGTGGTAGCGGCCGGACTGGACGTGCGACGCGGCGACGACAGCGGTGGAACCGCCGACGGAACCGGCGGTGTGGACACGCAGCAGAGGCTTGCCGACCGCGCCGAGCGCGTCGGCCATCATCAGCTCGGGCATCATGACGCCCTCGAACAGATCCGGGGCCTTGCCCACGATCACGGCGTCGATGTCGTCCCAGCCGACCCCGGCGTCGGTCATGGCGGCGTCGATGGCCTCGCGGCAGAGGCCGGCCATGGAGACGTCGGTGCGTCGGGAGACGTGGTGGGTCTGGCCGGTCCCGAGGACGGCGGCGGGCAGACCGGAGCTGTGGGTTCCGGATGCGGGGGCGCTCATGCGGTGCGTCCTTCCAGGAGGCAGATGAGGTTCTGCTGCAGCAGGTGGCCGCTGGTGGCGTGGGCGAGGGCGCGCTCGGAGCGGCCCTCCCAGATGCTGTGGGCGGCGTAGCCGATGCGCTCGAGGCCCGCGGAGAACAGCGGGTCGGCGAGCAGCGAGCCGCCGGACGGGGTGACGGCGACGTCGTCGGAGATGCCCAGCGCGCCGCGCAGGAGGAGCTCCTGGTGGGTGTACTGGGTGTGGAGCTCGGCCACCGAGACACCGCCGAGGTCGGGGCGGTCCCCGGACGAGCCGGTCGCGCGGACGGCGGCGGCGCGGGCGGACGGGGAGTCGGTGAGGTCGCGCGCGCCGAACTCGGCGGAGTCGGCGATGTGCTCCATCCCGGTGATGTACGCCGGGGTGTCGACCAGCTCGCGGGCGCGATCGGCGGAGGCGAGGATGATCGCGCCGGCGCCGTCGGTGACGGGCGGGCAGTCGTGCCGACGCAGCGGGTCGGCCACGTACGGCTCGGCGAGCAGGTCCTTCTCGTCGTGGCCGGTCGCGCGGGCGGCGACCGCGGCCATCTCCGCCTCGGACCAGCGGCCGGCGTCGATGCCGGCGCGGGCCTGCAGGGCGGCGACGTGGTGCCGGCCGGGCCACAGCGGGGCGACCGTGTACGGGTCGAGCTGCAGCGCCAGGGCGGAGTCGAGGTCGGTGCTGGCGGAGGCCTTGCCGAACCCGTAGACCAGGGCGGTGTCGGCCTGTCCGGAGGCGATCTTGAGATAGGCCTCGAAGAACGCCCAGGCGGCGTCCATCTCGACGTGCGACTCGGAGATCGGCGGGACCGCGCCGATCGAGTCGACCGCGGAGATGAACGAGAAGGCGCGGCCGGCGAGGTAGTCGGAGGAGCCGGAGCACCAGAACTCGATGTCGGTGCGCTCCAGACCGGTCTGCCGGTAGCACTCGGCGAAGACGGGGGCCAGCATCTCGACACCGTTGGTGGTGCCGAAGGTGGACTCGGTGTGGCGGGCGTGGGCGAATCCGACGACGGCCACGTCCCGGGGTGCGTTGGGGGTCACGTGTGGTGTCCTCTACAGGTGATCGGCGTAGGTGTCGGGGTCGGCGTCGGGATCGCCGGTGGGCTCGAAGTGGGCGATGGCCTTCATCGAGGCGGGCCGTTCGGACTCGGGCGTCCACACGGCGCGCACGCGCATCCCCATCCGCACCTCGGACGCCTCGCAGCCCAGCACCAGGTGCTGGATGGGCACGTCGGAGCCGTCGAGCAGGATGTAGGCGGTGACGTACGGCGGCTTGATCTGCTGACCGGCGAACGGGACGTTGACGATGCCGAACGTGGTCACGGTGCCCACGTCGGCGACCTCCACGTACTCGCCCATGGCCACGCCGTCGGACGGGCAGTAGTCGCGCGGGGGCACGTAGACCTCGGGGCCGTTGGAGCGGCGCCGCCCGAGCATCCGGCCCTGCACGATCGCCCGGAGGAACTCGCTCTCGGCGGGTCCGGCCGTGTGGGTGACCGCCAGCCCGATCGGCGTCACCACGATGGTGACCGGGTCGTCGGAGGTCTGCAGGGCCTCGTCGTCGCCACCGGACTCGCCCGGGGCATCGGCGGGGACCACGCACGCGATGTCGTGGATGGTCCCGGTGCGCTCGGCGGCCCACCGCAGGCGCACGCGCATGCCTGTGCTCACCGCCTCGGGGCCGTCGGCGGCCAGGGGCAGGAGCATGGCGGTGTCCGCACCGTCGAACCGCACGAGCGCCCACGCGAACGGGGTGTCGAGCGGGTTGACCTCGGTGGGGGCGGGAACCCAGGTCCATGCGACGACGAGGCCCTCGATCGCGGAACCGGATCCCACTTCCACGGATTCCGTGAGGGCCCGGCGCGTGTGGGGGTCGAACTCGACCGGCGGCAGGTGCACGGTGCCGCGGGAATCGCGGTTACCGACCAGGCGTCGCTCGCGTAGGCCGGTGAAGAACGCTCCCAGCACGGGGCCGGTCGACCGTGTGTAGTCGAACGACGGTGCCAGGGACGCCGAGAGCACGGGCTCGTCCGGTGGGGTGATATCGACAACGATCTCTCTGGATGTCACGCGCACAAGTAGAACACGTTCCACCGGCCGGTGTGTGGGTTTCCCCGACACGCTGATCCGGGTCGCCGCCCCCGCCGCGGAGAGGTGTGGGTCACACTGGTGTCCATGAAATTCGCGTTGCAGCTCGGATACTGGGGCGCCCAGCCGCCCACCAACCATGCCGACCTCGTGGTGGCGGCGGACAGGGCGGGCTTCGACACCGTCTTCACCGCCGAGGCCTGGGGTTCGGACGCCTTCACGCCGCTGGCCTGGTACGGCTCGCTCACCGAGCGCATCCGGCTGTCGACGGCCGTCGTGCAGCTCTCCGCGCGGACGCCCACGGCCACCGCCATGAGCACCATGACCCTCGATCACCTGTCGGGCGGACGCTTCGCTCTGGGGCTGGGTGTGTCCGGGCCGCAGGTGGTGGAGGGGTGGTACGGCCAGCCGTTCGTCAAGCCGCTGGCGCGGACCCGCGAGTACATCGACATCATCCGCCAGGTCCTGCGCCGCGAGGCGCCCGTCACCTCAGACGGCCCCGCGTACGCCCTGCCCTATCAGGGCGACGACGCCTCCGGATTCGGCAAGCCGCTCAAGCCGATCCTGCATCCACTACGCGAGGACGTGCCGATCTGGCTGGGCGCCGAGGGGCCCAAGAACGTGGCCCTGGCCGCAGAGATCGCCGACGGCTGGCTGGGCTTCCTGGCCTCGCCGCGCACCGCCCACGAGTTCAACGCGTGGCTCGACGAGGGGTTCGCCCGACCCGGGGCGCGCCGCACCCGCGAGGACTTCGAGGTGGCTTTCCTGTGCCAGCTCCACGTGACGGACGACCGCCGCGGCGTCCTCGACGCGTACAAGCCGTTCACCGCCCTGTACGCGGGCGGCATGGGCGCCGAGGAGAAGAACTTCCATGCCGAGGCGTTCCGTCGCATGGGCTTCGGCGACGACGTGGACCGCATCACCGAACTGTTCCGGTCCGGCCGCAAGGACGAGGCCGCCGCCGCGGTGCCGGACGAGATGGTCGAGGCCACCGCGATCATCGGGGATGCCGACTCGGTGCGGTCGCAGATCGCCGAGTGGGAGGCCGCGGGCATCACCATGCTCGTGGTGACCGCCCGGTCGGTCGAGGAGATCGAGACGCTCGCGCAGTTCATCGACTGACGTGGGCCGGGCCCGGGGGTCAACCGCCGTCGCCGACCTCCAGGATCTCGCGACCGGCGCCGACCGTGACCCAGCCGGGTCGGTCCGTGAGTGAGACCCTGACCGCGTAGACGGGCGGGGGCCCGGAGTCGGAAGGGGGTGAACCAGGGGAGATCACCACGCTGTCCGGAACTGCCCCGGGCGCTCCCAACAGGGCGGGCGTCGCCTCGATCGCGAACATCACGGTCTCCGCGTCCACCGCGGCTACAGGGAAACCGGGCGACGCGGGCAGCCGGCTGGTGATCCCGTCCCGCCATCGACCGTGGAAGGTGTGGTGCAGCGTCGCCTCCGCGTCGTCCGGATCGGGGCGGCTCAGGTGCGCGGTGTCGCCTTCGATGACGAGCCGCTCCACGGTGGGGTCGTCGAGCTGGTCGCGTGCGGCATCGATGACGCGGGTCATCCCTTCGGCGGTGAGCAGTGGTCCCGGTGCCGTGCGGATCACCTCGACGGAGGCCGGGCGGTCCACCGTGTCGCCGGCCGGGGAGGGTGTGTTCCCGGCGAGGTGGTCCAGGCCGGCGATGAGGCCGACGGCCAATGCGCTGGCCAGGACCGCGCGCAGCAGTCCGCTCGCCAGGCGCCTGCGCCCCGCCGGCCCCCGCGTCGAAGGCCCGGGCGGTCGCTTCGCGACGATCCGCTCGCGCGCGTTGGTCCGCCGTACCGAGAGCGGGGTGTCGGCTGACAGGCCCCGGCTGCGTACCTCCAGTTCGAACAAGCGTCTGTTGAGGTCGGCCACCAGAGAGTCGAGTTCGTCGCGGGTGGTGGACACGGCGGCCTCGCGGCTGCGCTCGCCGTGTTCGAGGGGGCCGATCCGGCCGTCCGTGTAGGCATTGTCGAGGATCTGCCACACGGCTCGCCTGCGGCCCTCGGTGGCCGGCTCCGGGGCGGGCCCACCGGGGTGCGGGGGTGGTGCGCTCATCGGGGGACGCCGACTTCTCTCACGTTCCTGTCGTGTCCCACCACTATGTGCCCGCGGTCACCCTCACGAGTCACGGTGATCTCATAGGTGGGCTGGGCGAGCGCGTCCGGGCCCACGTCGATCCCCACGAGATCTGCGTCCGAGAGCCCGTTTTCCGCCGCGGAGGCTCGAGCCGCCTCCAGGGCGGCCGTCACATCGATGGACTCCATTCCGACCGAGAGGTCGTCAACCGGGCGGAAAGCCTCCCCTTCGGCGGCCCACTCGCCCAGGTTGTCGCGTCGCCACGAGTCGACCGCCCCGGGGTCCGCCGGATCCTCGATGAGGAGGAGGGCGTGGTCGCCCCTGATGTCGAACGAGACCACACGAGCGTCACCGAACCTCGCGCGCGCAGAGGAGAGGACCTCACCGACGCTGCTCGAGGTGATCGTGTCCTCGGTGCCGCTAAGGAGGCTGGCGAACGCACCGTCTCGCAGCGCGAGGACCCCGCCGGCGACAAGGGTGAGCCCCGCCAGGGTCGAGACGCCGACCAGCTTGGCGGTGTCGAGCGGGTCGCGTGACGCGCGGCGGGACCGGACGACCGGAGTGGGGTGGTCGCCCGCCACCTCCGAAGGCGACCGGGCCGGGGCGGGCAGGTCCGCGAGGATCGCCCGGAGTTCGTCGACATATCCGCTCGACCGCACCTGCCACCCGAGGTGGAGGTGATCCACGGGGTCGAGGCGCCCATCTGCGGCGGCGGCGTCGAGCTGCTCCCACGCCTCGACGCGCTGGGGGTCGCTCGCGCGGATGCGATGCTGCGCCATGGGCAGCAGGGTAACCACCGGCGGCTCGCAGTGGTCCGGTCACGGTCGCCGGGAAAGCCCGCCATCGCGATAGAACACGTTCTACTATGGGGTCATGAGTGCACCCACGCCTTCCGTCCCCGCCGACGCCGGAATCCTGGATCCGCGGACCGGCGAGCACGTGACCAGTGTCTACCGGATCGCCGAGGCCGACCCGGACCGTGTCGCGGTGATCGAGGCTGCCGGTCGTCAGGTCACCTTCGGCCAGCTCGCCGACGCCGCCCACGGGTACGCGCGGGGCTTGCAGGCACTCGGGCTGGAGACCGGCGACTGCATCGTCCTGCTCGCCCCCAACAGCATCGAGTTCCTCGAGGTCTACTACGCGGCCATGGAGATCGGGCTCTACGTGGCCCCGGCGAACTGGCACCTGACCGGCCCCGAGGTGGCGTACATCCTCGAGAACTCGGGATCGACGGTGTTCATCGCGGACACGCGGTTCGCCGACGTCGCGAGCGCCGCCGCCGAGGAGGCCGGGCTCGACCCCGCCCGCTGCTACGCCGTCGGTGAGGTCCCCGGATTCCGTCCGCTGTCCGAGCTCAGGGCCCCGGCTGCGGGGGAGGACCCCTTGCCGTCGTCGCGGACCCTCGGCGGCCCCATGCTGTACACCTCCGGCACCACCGGCCGCCCCAAGGGCGTGCGGCGCCCCCTCACCGGCGGCTCGCCGGATCAGGTGACGGTCCCCAATTACTACTTTTTCGCCGGCTTCAACATCCAGGCGCCGGACAACGTGCACATCTGCGGTTCGCCGCTCTACCACACGGCCGTGCTCAACTTCGTCACCATCTCGCTCAATCTGGGCCAGGCGGTGGTGCTCATGGACAAGTGGACGCCCGAGGAGATGCTGCGCCTCATCGACGCCCACGGCGTCACCCAGTCGCACATGGTGCCGACCCAGTTCTCGCGTCTGCTGGAGCTGCCGGAGGACGTGCGCGCGAAGTACGAAGTGTCGAGCCTGCGCACGATCGTCCACGGTGCAGCGCCGTGCCCCAAGCACGTCAAGCAGGCCATGCTCGACTGGTGGGGCCCCGTACTCACCGAGTACTACGCCGGCACCGAGGGTGGCGGCTGCACCATCACCGGCGAGGAATGGCTGCGCAAGCCCGGCAGCGTGGGCCGGCCGTGGAAGACCACCACCCTGAAGATCCTCGACGACGACGGGGGTGAGCTGCCCACCGGCGAGATCGGCAACGTGTACCTGCAGATGCACGGGTCGAAGTTCGAGTACCACCAGGACAAGGAGAAGACCGCGAAGACCTACGTGGGCGAGCTGTTCACGATGGGCGACATCGGGTACGTCGATTCCGACGGTTACCTGTTCCTGTGTGATCGCAAGAACGACATGATCATCTCCGGTGGCGTGAACATCTACCCGGCGGAGATCGAGTCCGAGATGACCCGCCACGAGGCGGTCCGCGACGCCGCCGTGTTCGGTATCCCGCACAAGGACTGGGGTGAGGAGGTCAAGGCCGTCATCGAGCTCGCCGAGGGATTCACCGAATCCGACGACCTCAAGGCGCAGATCCTCGACGACCTGTCGGGACGGCTGGCCAAGTTCAAGATGCCGCGGTCGATCGACGTGGTGGACGAGCTGCCCCGCCAGGCCAACGGCAAGCTCATGAAGCGCACCCTCAAGGAGCCCTACTGGGCGGACGCCCAGTAATCGGGTCACTATCCCCGAGTCGGGGCTGAGCGACGGCGTGGCCGGACCATCCAGATGGTCCGGCCACGTCTCGTCTGTGCCCCTGTCTCGACAGGTGGCAGCCGTATCGGGTTCAACTATCGTGCGCGACAGAAGGTGTCCGCGCGAGAGTGGGAAGGATTACCAGTAAAGATAAGTGCTCGCTAATGTTGTAGGCGTCCAGTGGTCTCGAGGGGCCACGTGCACCCATCCTCGGGGGAGTTCAGATGGCGCCGATTCGACGGCGGATAGCCGCGTTGGTCAGCTCGGTGGTCTTGGCCACGACGACACTCGTGGTGGGCCAGGCGCCCGTGGCGTCGGCCCAGCCGACGACGGGTATCGGTCCGGTGTCGGTGGGGCCTCTGAACGTGCCGATTCCGTCTCCCGGGCTCCCGATGTACGCCACCTGGACAAGGACGGTGAGCGAAGGGTCTCCTCGTCAGGGAGATGTCATCACGGTGACCAACGTGATCCAGGGTGTGAAGGTCATCGCCTACACGAACCTGGAGTGGATGAAGGAATTTCATCCCAGTTGTTTTGAGCGTCAGAGCGGCGGGTGGACGATCTCGGGACATCGGATCGGGTCGCCCGGTGAAGTGAGTTCAACGAGCCCGCGGACCTACTCGCCGACCAGCCGGGCCAGCGAACTCGACTTCACGTTTGGTACCGAGGGCGGTCAGGCCACTACCAGGGTCGAATTGGCAGACGTCCTACCGAGGCTGAGGATCAATGGCGGCAACGGAGACGGCCTGACCACCACGTGGACCGAGACGTACAAGGTCACGTGTGCACCCGGGGCACTGAGCTCCGGCGGGTTCACGTGGGACGACTCGAGGGCTCGGAACATTCCGTGGACGACAGCGGGCCCGTCGATCACGGTGCGGCCTGCGCTGACCACCACCAGCACTACGCTCGCGGTTGACCCCGGCCCCGAGGAGAGCAGCGAGTCCGTTCTCACCGCGACAGTGGCTAACGGCCGGAACGGCGATGTCGTCGAGTTCTTCGACGGCGAGGTCCGGCTGGGCGTCGGAACCGTCACAGGCGGCGTCTCGACCCTCCCGTGGCGGCCCGGCGCAGGGACCGCTGGCCAGCCGTTCGCCATCGCCGCGAAATATCTCGGCTCCGCCGACCACGCGCCGTCCGAATCAGCTCCGGCCACCGGAACTGTCGCCGGCGACACCACCGCGCCCGCCCCGCCCTCTGACCTGGTAATCGCCCCGCAACCTGTCGATCCGGGACAGCTCGTCGCGGTGTCGGGCCAGGCCGAGCCAGGGTCATCGGTAACCGTCTTTCTCGGCGACGAAAGCAGGTGCTCTGCCACCGCCGGCCCCGAGGGCGATTTCTCGTGCAGCTTCGCGGTACTGGAGACCGAGAACGGCCTGCCCGTCACGGCGATCGCAACCGATGCATCGGGGAACTCGTCCCAGCCGGGAGACGCCGGACCACTGGCGGTCAACGACAAGACCCCGCCCGCGATACCGTCCGGAGTCGTGATGCTTCCCGCAGCGGCAGACCCTGGCGAGACCGTCACGGTCACCGGCGAGGCCGAGCCGGGGTCGACCGTGTCTGTCGTCGTCGACGGTGAGCAGGTGTGTTCTGTAACAGCTGACCTCGTCACCGGCGAGTTCTCCTGCGAGTTCATCGTGACCGAGGAGATGGATGGCCAGATGGCCGCCGTCATCGCCACCGACGCGGCGGGGAACCCGTCGGAGCCGGCCACGGTCGGCCCGATCGGCGTGAACGATGTGACGCCCCCGCTGCCGCCCACCGACCTGAGAGTGCAGCCGAACCCCGCCAATCACGGCGGAGCGGTGACGGTCTCGGGAAAGGCGGAGCCCTTCTCCACGGTCCGGGTGTACGTGGGCGCAGCTGAGGATCCGGCATGTTTTGCGACGGCCAACGCGGCAGGGGAGTTCGCCTGCAGTTTCACCGCGGTAGAGGAGTGGAACGGGCTGCCAGTGACGGCGACCGCGACGGACGCGGCCGGGAATGTCTCGGACGAGGCACCCGCAGGGACGCTCGGCGTCGCGCCATCCCAGCCCCCTGTGACGGTGACCGCGACGACCACCGCGATCGAGGTGACCACTGCCGTGGAAACCACTACTCAGACGTCGACTGCCACGGTGGTGGAAACGACGACCGAGGTCGTGCCGACCACGGTGCCGACGACGGTGGTGGCGACCACCACCGAGTTGGTGCCGACGACGGAGATCGAGACGGAGACGCTGCCGCCCACGACGGTCCGGGAGACGACGACGGCGGTTGAGACGTCGACGGTGACGGAGACTCCGCCGACGGTGACGGAGACGCTTCCCCCGACAACGGTGCGGGAGACGACCACTCAGTTGGTTCCGACTACGGCGATCGAGACCGAAACCGAGACGACGACTCAGCTGGTCCCGACGACCGCCTTCGAGACTGAGACGGAGACGACGACGGCGGTTGAGACGTCGACGGTGACGGAGACTCCGCCGACGGTGACGGAGACGGAGACGCTTCCCCCGACGACGGTCCGGGAGACGACGACGGCGGTTGAGACGTCGACGGTGACGGAGACTCCGCCGACGGTGACGGAGACGCTTCCTCCGACGACGGTCCGGGAGACGACCACTCAGTTGGTTCCGACCACGGCGGTCGAGACCGAAACCGAGACGACGACTCAGCTGGTCCCGACGACCGCCTTCGAGACTGAGACGGAGACGACGACGGCAATTGAGACGTCCACGGTGACGGAGACTCCGCCGACGGTGACGGAGACGCTTCCCCCGACGACGGTCCGGGAGACGACGACGCAACTGGTGCCGACGACAGCGATCGAGACCGAAACCGAGACGACGACCGCGGTGGAAACCTCCACGGTGACTGAGACGGCTCCGACGGTGACCGAACTCGTCCCGACGACGATCGTGCAGTCCACGACTGAGTTGGTGCCGACCACCGTCATCCCGCCGACCGTGACGATCACGGAGGTCGAGACCTCGACGTCGACGACCACCTCCACGGCCACGCAGGTCGAGGTGACCACAGAGGTCTCCACCACCACCCAGACGGCGACGTCCACAGTGACCTCGACGTCGGTGGCCACCACGACCGTGGTGCCCGAGTGGTTCGGGTCGATCGGCTCGGGATCCGCCGGGAACGGGGGCGGTGCCGACCCGGGCAGCGCGGATATCGGGTTGGCCGGTGCGATCAGCGGTCTCCTCGAGATGGCCTTCGGTTCGCTCGGTGTCACCGCTGGTTCGGTGGCGAGCGGGTCCACCGGTGAGAGCGGCTCGCTCGCGGCGGAGGGACTCGGTTCACTCGACGGCGCGTCCGGTTCGATCTCGGGCGGTGGGGGAGACGGCGGCAGTGGTGCCGATGGCACCGGATCCGGCGGGGTCGGCGCGATCGCGTTCGGATCGCTGGGTCCGCTGGGGTCGTCGGATGTGGCCGGCTCGACAGGTGCGTTCGGCTCCACAGGCGGGCTCGGTTCCCTCGCCGTGGGATCGCTGGCTGTCGGTGCGCTCGCCGTGGGAGGCGTGCTCCACGGGGTCAACACCGGCGCGATCCGGCTCGACCCGGTGATGCTGCCGCCGCTGCCCAGGGAGCTCGCCGTGCTGCTGGGGGCGGGCGTGCCGGCGGGCCGGGACGAGGTGCCGGTGGCGCCGGGCCCGCTCGTCGGCAACGGCCGCGGCTGAATCCGCCCCTACGCGACCCCGAGGGCCCGCTTCCCACACTCGAGGAGGCGGACCCTCGTCGTCGTCGGATCCTCGACGCGCGGCGAGAACGCGTTCTACCCTGGACACATGACCAGAACCCCCACCGCGCGCGACCTCACGCTCGCGCAGATTCTCGAGCGGCAGCAGCAGGCGTTCCTCGCCGAGCCCCAGCCGGGCGTGAAGATCCGCCGGGACCGGATCCTGCGACTCAAGCAGCTCGTCCTCGACAACGCCGCCGAGCTGACCGAAGCGATCCGCGAGGACTACGGCTCGCGACCGGAGACGTTCTCCACCATCACCGACATCGCCTCGTCCATCCCGGATCTGGACCACCAGCGCGGCAACATCAAGAAGTGGATGAAGCCCACGCGGATCTCCCGCGCCCTGGACGCGGTCGGGTTCTCACAGCAGGTCCGCCACGACCCCAAGGGCGTCGTGGGCATCATCGGCCCCTGGAACTTCCCCCTGTACCTGACGATCGTTCCGGCGGGATCCGCGCTCGGCGCCGGCAACCGGGTGATGATCCGGCCGTCGTCGGTCACCGCGAACACCACCGAGGTGCTGTGCCGGCGGGCGCCCGAGTACTTCGCCGTGGACGAGCTGGCCATCGCGGGTCCCGAGCACGGCCGGGGCTCCGACTTCTCCGTGCTCCCGTTCGACCACCTGTTCTTCACCGGATCGCCGGGGGTCGGCAAGTCCGTGGCCAAGGACGCGGCCGAGAACCTCACGCCCGTCACGCTGGAACTGGGCGGCAAGAACCCCGTCTTCGTCGACAGTAGTGCCGACATCGACCGGGCGGCGCGCAGCATCGCCTCGTCCCGCCTCGTCAACGGTGGCCAGGTGTGCATGTGCCCGGACTACGTCTTCGTCCCCGAGGACCGCCTGGACGCGTTCTGCGACACCGTGCTCGACCAGTGGCGGACCACCCTCCCGGCCATCGTCGGCAACCCCGAGTACACGGCGACCATCAACACCTCGAACTACGAGCGGATCGTCGGGCTGATCGACGACGCCGTGGCGAAGGGGGCCGTCAAGCGGGACGCCGCGCCGGCCGGGGAGCGCCTGCCCGACCCGGTCGTCCGCAAGATCGCGCCCACCCTGCTCACCGGCGTGACCCCGGACATGGAGATCGACTCCGACGAGGTGTTCGGCCCCGTCCTGACGGTCTTCGGGTACTCCGGCCTCGACGAGGCGATCCGCTACGTCAACAACCGGCCGAGCCCGCTGGTCCTGTACTGGTACGGGGACAGGAACGACCGCTTCGAGACCGTCGCCGACCGCACCCGCTCCGGCAACATCTACGGCAACGACTTCGGGATCGGCATGGCCTCGTCGGCCATCCCCTTCGGTGGCGTCGGCAACTCGGGGATGGGCGGCTACCACGGCCACTACGGGTTCCGGACGTTCACCCACGAGCGGGCGGTGGCGCACCACTCGTTCGACTTCAACGCGTCGGAGCTTATGGTCCCGCCGTTCACCAAGGGCAAGAAGCGGATCGCCTCGGGTTACCTGGGGGCGATGCAGGTACGGACGAGGCTCAAGCTGTAGCGGGGCCGCCGGCCGTGGGGTCGGCGTCCCCGGTGCCGCCGGGGTGGTGCAGCGGCACGGTCAGCCGGAAGGTGGTGCCTTCACCCTCCGCCGAGTCGAAGTCCAGGTCGCCGTCGTGGCCTTCCGCGATCGCCTGGACGATGCTCAGGCCCAGACCGGTGCCGGGGATCGACCCGCGCTGGGCGGTGCTCGACCGGAAGAAGCGGGTGCCCAGGTGTTCGTGCTCGGCCACGGGGATGCCGATGCCGGTGTCGGCCACGGTGACGGTCGCCGTGCCGCCGTCCGCGGTGAGGGACACGGTGACCGTCCCGCCCTCCGGGGTGAACTTGATCGCGTTGCTCACCAGGTTGGTCACCGCCCGCTCGAGTTGAAGAGCGTCGCCGGTGACCTCGGCAGGGTCGATCCGCTCCTCGAGGGCGAGTCCGGCGCGGTCGGCCACGGGCCTGAGTGACTCGAGGACGTGGTCCACCACGGAATCGAGACGAAGCCGGTCGTGGTCGATGTCGAGACCCCTCGCCTCGATCCGGCTGAGGGTCAGCAGATCCTCGATGAGCCCCCTCAGCCGGTCCGCGTTGCGCTGCACCACGGAGACCAGGCGGAGTTGGGCGGGGGTGAGGTCGCCGCCGTCCCCGTCGCAGAGCATCTCGGTGTAGCCGACGATCGAGGCCAGCGGCGTGCGGAGTTCGTGGCTGACGGTGGAGACGAAGTCGTCCTTCTGGCGGTCCAGTTCCTCGAGTCGGCGGACGTGTTCCTCCCGGCCCGCCTCGAAGTCGTCGCGCGTGTCCAGGAGCACGTTGAAGGCCGCGGCGAGAGCGCGGACCTCCGCGGGGCCCTCGTCGGTCCGGGCCCGGGTGCCGCGACCCCCCTCGGTGTCGTTCCGGGCCACCTCGGCGAGCTCCTCGATGGGATCGACGATCGTCCGGGCGGTCCGACGGGTGTCGCGGATGATCGCGGCGGAGGCCGCGAAAATGATCAGGAAGGCCAGTGCCGACCCACTCCACAGCGTCACCGTCCGCCAGTCGCGCATCTCGGCCCGCTTGTCCTTGGCGGCGGAGAGCAGCGTGTCGGCGGCGGTGACCATCGCCGTGAAGTCCATGACGGCGTCGATGTTCTCCTGCTGGCTGAGGGGGGACTCCCCGGCGGCGAGCTCGGGCGTCGTCCCGACGACGGTGTCCGCGTACCGCCACCACGATTCGGACGCGGCGGTGAGCTTGCCGAGGGCGGGGGAGAAGGCGTCGTCGTCCCCGACCAGACGCTGCAGCTCGGCCAGGGCCTCCCGCGAGTCCGTCTCGCGCACCCGCAACCTGTCCTCCGCGCCGGGGAGGCCGTACGCACGGTCCATCCGCAGATCCGACTGGGCCCAGCGCATGGCGATGACCAACCGGCTGGTGGTGTCGACGGCCGGCGTGTAGACCGTGCTGGTGCGTTGGGAGAAGTAGAACTGGACCAGGAGGAGCGCAGGCCCCAGCAGCGCGATCACCACCACGAGGATCAGCATGCTGCGGCTCTTGCGGCGGAGGACCTCGGAGACCTTCTGGGCGGGCGGGCCGGAGTCCGCGGGGATCCCGTCCTCCCTCACGACGCCCCCTCCGTGGTGAAGCCGCGGCGCGTCATGACGCCCCACTGCTGTTCGCTCCCGCGCAGTGCCTGCCACCAGCCCCGAAGGCGCCAGATCACGTGGAGTTGGCGGTAGCCGATGTTCTCCAGGACCGACGAGGCGATGAGGGAGAGCATGCTCCCGAACCGGTGGTAACGAGAGAAGTACACCTCGTCTACCGCGGCGGCGGTGAGCGCGACGACGATCGCATACCCGTAGGCCACGGCGAGGAACAACCAGAAGGTGGTGGGATTGACCAGGCCCAGGACGAACCCCAGGACCATGAGCACCAGGCCGACCGCCTCGATGAGGGGCGCGAACAGTTCAAAGGCCCAGTAGTAGGGCACGGCGAGCGTGCCGGCCCGTCCGTATCGCGGATTGCCGAACATCACGCGGTGTTTGACCAACGTCTCCCAGAGCCCGCGGTGCCAGCGCGCGCGCTGCTTCCCGAGGACCGCCAGCGTCTCGGGGACTTCGGTCCAGCACACCGGTTCGGGCACGAATGTCACCTGGTAGTCCTGATCGCGCTCGCGGAGCAGGCGGTGGAGACGCATGACCAGTTCGAAGTCCTCGCCGATGGAGTCCGGGTCGAGTCCACCGACCTCGACGAGCAGATCCCGACGGAAGCACCCGAAGGCGCCGGAGATGAGAATGAGGGCCCGCAGCTTGGACCACCCGGAGCGGCCGAGGAAGAACGACCGCAGGTATTCCAGCGCCTGGATCTGGGCGAGGAGATTACGGGGCATTCTGACGTCGACGATCTGCCCGGACCGGATGGTGCAGCCGTTGGCGACGCGCACGACCCCACCGGTGGCAACGGTGCGTAGCGGGTCGTCGGCGAACGGTTCGGTGACGATGAGCAGCGCATCGGGGTCCAGCAGGGAATCGCCGTCGACACAGATGATGAGGTCCTCGACGGCGGTGTTGATGCCGACGTTGACGGAATCCGAGCGCCCCGAGTTGGGTTTGTCGATGACGGTGAGGCGGGTGTAGCCGTCGCGGGGGACGTAGAGACCGCGCGGGACCTGGCGGGTCGGTATGTCGTGGGGTACCTCTCGGTCCGCGCGGACCAGGTCGAACGCCTCCGTGAGGGCGCGCAGTGTTCCGTCGGAGGACCCGTCGTTGACGACGATCACCTCGTGGCGGTGGTAGCGCAGCCCGAGGAGCGACCGGGTGGCCTCGACGACGCCGGCCTCTTCGTTGTAGGCGGGGACGACCACGGAGACCCCCGGCGCCGTGTGGCTGCCGAGACGTTCGACACGACCGGAATGACGACGACGACGCCGCGTGCTGCGGAAATCCACGGCAGCGGCGATCACGAGCACCAGGTACGAGGAGTTGATGAGCAGGAAGTAGAAGAGGATGGGCCAGGCGATCAGATCCAGCAGCGTCGCGATCGCCACGCGGAGTGTCTCGATCACGGGGTGGGCTCCTCGTCGTGACGGGTGAGTTCGCCGGCCCGCCGAGTACTCGTGGCGAGGTCGTACAGTTCGGGCCTGCGCTCCCGGATGCCGATGGCGGTCACCGCCCCCAGCGAGGCGAGCGCGGCCAGGTCGTCCTCCGACACCATCGAGGTGTCCCGGACGGAGATCTCCGGCGGGATGGTGCCGCGTTCCAGGGCGTCGACGAGGACGGCCTCGCCCCTCCGGCCGAGGGAGGCGAGCGCGCCGGCGGCCACCTCAGCCAGTCTCCGGTCGGGATCGGCCAGAACGGTCCGCAGGGGCGGGATCGCGGCCGGGGCGCCCAGTTCACCGAGGGCGGTGGCGGTGGCCAGTCGCACGGCCGCCGGCTCGTGGGCCCCGAGGGCCCGCCCGAGGTCGTCGATGACGCGGGCGTCCCCGATCATCCCGAGCGTGCGCGCGGCGGCCGCACGTACCCGCTCGTCCCGGTCGGTGCGGAACAGGTGCAGGAGGCGGGGCAGCAGGGAGGCCATTCCGCCGCGGGCCGCGACGGTGGCGGCGACGTACCGCACGCCGGGGTCCGGGTCGTCGAGGCCGCGCCGCACCGCCTCGCGGACGTCGTCGCCCATGGCCAACAGGGCGTCCGCGGCGACGTAGGAGGGCACCCCGGAGATGCCCCCGTCCTCGCGCACCGCGCGCAGCACCGCGTCGGCGTAGGTCGCGTCACCGAGCACCCCGAGGGCGCGCACGGCGGTCGAACGCACGGCGCGGTCGCGGTCCCTGAGCAGCCCCGCCAGGGGGGCCGCGTGCTCGGGCCGCCGCGTCGCCCCGAGCACCTGTGCCGAGCGGGCCCTGGTGGTGGCCGACAACGAGCGAACACCACGGAGTGCACCGTCGACGGTGCCGTGCCCGTCGAGGATGTCGACCAGCGCGGTGACGGCACCGCCACGGACCTTGCCGAGCAGGTCGAGTACCGCGCGGTCGACCACCCGCGCCCGGTATCGGCCCAGCCTCCCGGGGGGCTCGTCGTCCGGCTCCTCGTCCGCGGCGAGCGCGAGCAGCCGGGGCCGGATCGGGCGGAGGATCCGCTCGACGCGACGGCCGCGGCTGACCCGGGCCGCGTGGGCCCAGAACATCACCACCACCAGGATGCCGATGGTGGCGACGAGCACCCACAGCGAGGTGGTCAGGACGCCGGACGCCACCTCCGGCGCGACATCGTCGAGCAGGGAGGGGGACGGGTCGTCATACGAGGGCAGCACCGACCGGGACCTGTGGTTCTATCGGCCGAGCAACGCGTCGACGCGGCGCAGCAGCTCCCGGGGGCTGAAGGGCTTGATCACGTAGTCGTCGGCTCCTGCAGCGAACCCCGCGTCGACCTCGGCGTCACGCGCGCGGGCCGTGAGCAACAGGACGCGGCAGCTCTCCGGCCCCTCCCCGTCGCGGAGGCGTCGGAGGACATCGAGTCCGGACAGGCCCGGCATCATGATGTCGAGGATTGCCAGTGACGGGGTGAAGCTCGTGATCGCCTCGAGCGCCTCCACCCCGTCCCGGGCCGTGCGGATCTCGTATCCGGCGTTCTCGAGCTTGAAGGCGACGAGCTCACGGATGTCGTCGTCGTCGTCGGCGATCACGACCCGCGGCCCGGTACCTGTCACTGGATCGCCCCACCCTTCGTCTCAACGTCTGTCGCGTCGACTCTATCGGCAGATCCTCGCGCGCGCAGTCACTCTCCCCGGAACTCGGGCCTGCGCTTCTCCGCGAAGGCCCGCGGCCCCTCCTTGGCGTCAGCCGACGCGAAGACCCGTCCACCGACCTCGGCGTCGACCGTGAACGCCTCCTCCTCGTGCATCCCCTCGGTGCGACGGATGGTCTCGATCATCCCCTGGACGGCCAGGGGGCCGTTCGCCGCGATGAGGTCGGCGATCTCCAGTGCCTTGTCGAGGGCCGACCCGTCGTCGACCACGTGCCCGATGAGTCCGAACCGTTCGGCCTCCTCCGCGGTGAGGTGGCGGCCCGTCATGAGGACCTCCATCGCGACGGTGTACGGGATCTGGCGCACGAGCCGGACCGCCGAGCCGCCGAGCGGGTACAGGCCCCACCGCGCCTCCGAGACGCCGAACTTGGCCGATCGCCCGGCGACGCGGATGTCGGTGCCCTGCAGGATCTCGGTCCCGCCGGCGATGGCCGGCCCCTCGACCGCGGCGATGAGCGGCTTGCTCAGGCGGCGCCCCTTGAGCAGGGCGGGCAGGCGGGTCAGGTCCCAGCCGCCGCCGGCGAACTTGTCCCCCGGTGCGTCCTTGTTCATGGCCTTGAGGTCGGCGCCCGCGCAGAAGAACCCGCCCGCCCCGGTGAGGATGCACGCCCGGATGTCGGGGTCGGAGTCCACCAGGTCCCAGGCGGCCTCCATGCCCCGCATCATCGGCCCGGACAGGGCGTTCCTGGCCTCGGGGCGATTCATGGTGACGATCAGGACGTGCCCCCGCCGCTCGGTGAGCAGGTGCTGGTCCTCGGGGGTGTCGACGCTGGTCATCTGGGGCCTCCTGGAGGATTTCTTTATGCCGGGTTCGAAGTAACCCACACCACGGGAAGGTAACACGTTCTAGTTTGGGGTCATGGCGTACACCATCGGAGATCTCGTAGAACACAGCGTGGACCGCGTCCCCGACCGGCTCGTGCTCGTCCAGGGTGACCGTGAGCTCAGCTTTCGGGAGTTGGAGGACCGTGCCAACCGGCTCGCCCACCACCTGCAGTCGGTGGGGGTGGGACCGGACGACAAGGTCGCGGTGTACAGCCGCAACACCATCGAGGCCGTCGAGGCCATGGTCGCGATCTTCAAGATTCGCGCGGTCATGGTCAACGTGAACTTCCGTTACGTGCCGGCCGAGCTCGAGTACCTGCTGGACAACTCCGACGCCGTCGCGGTCATCCACGAGCGCCGCTACTCGGAGACCCTGGCCGAGGCGCTGCCCAGGACCCCGGGGGTCCGGCATTGCCTCGTGGTCGAGGACGGGACCGACGGGCCGGACCCGGTCGTGCCCGAGAGCGTCTCGGTGGCGCACTACGAGGACGCCCTGGCCGCACAGTCCCCCGAGCGGGACTTCGGCGAGCGGTCGAACGACGACATCTACATGCTCTACACCGGCGGCACCACGGGGTCGCCGAAGGGGGTCATGTGGCGTCAGGAGGACGTGTTCATGGTCCTCGGCGGGGGCATCGACTTCCTCACGGGGGAGCGGGTCGCCGACGAGTGGGAGCTGGCGAACAAGGCCGTCGAGGGCGGCGTGCTGGTGCGGGCCGCACTGCCCCCGCTCATCCACGGCGGCGCCCAGTGGGCGATCCTCATGGCCCTGTTCGCCGGGCACACCAGCGTGCTCATCCCGGAGTTCGACGCCGAGACGGTCTGGCAGACGGTCACGGACCGCAAGATCAACCTGCTGTTCATCACCGGGGACGCGATGGCGCGCCCGATGATCGAGGCCTGGGACGCGGAGAAGTACGACCCCTCGTCGCTCTTCTACATCGGGTCCTCGGCCGCCCTCTTCTCGCCGTCGGTCAAGGACCAGTTCATCGAGGCCTTCCCCAACGCGATGATCTCCGACTCGATCGGGTCCTCCGAGACGGGCTTCTCGGGCATCGCCCTGGCGGAGAAGGGCAAGACCCACACCGGCGGTCCGCGCGTGAAGATCGACGGCGAGACCACCGTCCTGGACGACGACGGCAACGAGATCCAACCCGGATCGGATGTCATCGGCAAGGTGGCCCGCACCGGTCACATCCCGCTGGGGTACTACAAGGACGAGGCCAAGACCGCGGCGACGTTCAAGACGTACAACGGCAAGCGCTACTCCATCCCCGGCGACGACGCCCGGGTCGAGTCCGACGGCACCGTCACGATGCTCGGCCGGGGATCGGTGTCCATCAACACCGGCGGCGAGAAGGTGCACCCGGAGGAGGTCGAGGCGGCACTCAAGACCCATCCCGACGTGTTCGACGCCCTGGTGATCGGGGTGCCGGACGAGCGGATGGGCCACAAGGTCGCGGCCGTGCTGCACACCCGTGACGGCAAGTGCCCGCCCATCGAGGAGATCAACGAGCACGCGCGCAAGGAGATCGCCCGCTACAAGTGCCCGCGCGCGTTGTGGGTCGAGACCTCGGTCAAGCGCAATCCCGCGGGCAAGCCCGACTACCGGTGGGCCGCGGACATCGCCGCGTCCCGCCCCGCAGACGACAGCCAGGAGATCAGCAAGTGAGCATTCGCACTTCCCTCGCGGAGGAATTCGGGATCGAGTACCCGGTATTCGCCTTCACCCCGTCCAAGGCGGTCGCGGCCGCGGTGACCCGTGCCGGCGGCATGGGCGTACTCGGGTGCGTCCGCTACAACGACGCCGCCGAGCTCGACGAGGTGCTCACCTGGATGGACGAGAACACCGATGGCAAGCCCTACGGTGTGGACATCGTCATGCCCAACAAGGTGCCCACCGAGGGCAGTCCCGCCGACATCGCCGCGATGATCCCGGAGGAGCACAAGGCGTTCGTCTCCAGGGTCCTCGATGATCTCGGGGTGCCGCCGCTCGGGGACGACGCGGAGCACAACGCCGGCGTGATCGGGTGGCTCCACTCGGTCGCCCAGTCGCACGTCGAGATGTCGCTCAAGCACCGGCCGGTACTCATCGCCAACGCCCTGGGGTCGCCGCCGAAGCACATCATCGACCTCGCCCACGAGAACGGGATGAAGGTCGCCGCCCTCGCCGGCGCCACCAAGCACGCCCTGGCCCACGTGGACAACGGCGTCGACATCGTGATCGCCCAGGGCGGCGAGGCCGGCGGTCACACCGGCGACGTCGCCACCATGGTGCTGGTGCCGGAGATCGTCAAGGCCCTGGGCGGTCGCGCCCCGGTGCTGGCCGCGGGTGGCATCGGCGACGGCACCCAGGTCGCGTCCGTGATCGGGATGGGCGCGCAGGGCGCCTGGATGGGGTCCCGCTGGCTCACCGCCGCCGAGTACGCCGAGGACGGCGGCTCGCAGGCCATGCAGAAGGCGCTCGTCGCCGCCACCAGCCGCGACACCGTCCGTACCCGGATCTACTCCGGCAAGCCCGCGCGGCTGCTCAAGAGCAAGTGGACGGAGGCGTGGGCGGCCGCCGACGCGCCGGACCCGCTGCCCATGCCGCTGCAGAACATCCTCGTCGCGGAGGCCCACCAGCGGATCTCCGAGGCGCAGGACCCCGAGGTCGTGGCCATGCCCGCAGGCCAGATCATCGGCTCCCTCGAGGGCGTGGTGCCCGTGGCCGAGACGATGGCGCAGATCGTCTCCGAGTACGAGGCGGCCGTCGAGCGGCTGCGCGCGACCCTGGCCTGACCGGCCGGGCCTGTCTCACCGGGCCCGTCTCACCGTCGCCGGCCAGATCCGCTACTCCGATCCCGGATCCGC